>JAZRCT010000001.1:0-25370 GCA_045659905.1 Eubacteriales bacterium
GTCATTTCGTATGCATAGAGCGAGAATTCTACGTAGTTCTCACTTGCATTGTAATTGTCCTCTGTGATTTCGAGCACTCTTTCGCCTATCTTAAAGCTGAATTTATCAGCGGTGTAGGTGCCAAGATAGAAGCATACGGAAGGCTTTGCGCCAAGCACGAAGGTTGCGCCCGTAAGTCCCGTTACAGTCTTCTTTGCGTCGTCGGTATTGATTTCGGTCTCCGATACGTAAGTACCGAGAATCTCGTCAATTTCGGCAACGGTCGTGCCGCCGAAGAATGCATATGCGCTTCTGATATAAGCAAGAACGTCTTTGACGAGAGTTATCTCCTCTGCTGCGGGATTCGAATCAAGTACCTTCTTTGCATACTTGGGTATGCTCATAGTAAAGGTACCCGTATAGTCCTTACCGTCTATGGTCAGCGTCACCTTGAGAACTATATTTCTTGCCGCTTCTGAAGATTCAAGCTCTACCGAAACGAGGTAATACTGCTTTCCGTCTTCAAGTGTTACGGGAAGAAGATTTTCATAAGTCTTTCCGTCTACCGTGAACAACTTAAGAGCATCGTTTACGGGAACGTATACGTTGTATACAAGCTCCGAGCCGAGGGTGATGCTTGACTTGGGAGTGAACGATTTGAGTTCTACCGGAACCAGAGAATATGCGTCCTCTGCTACCTTTATAAACTCAAGCTCTCCGCCGTTGAACGTGCCTTCGGGGGCGCTCACGCCCTCAAACGTCAGATAATCGCCATCGGAATTTTTAATGAAGGTCAGGCTGCTTGTGGTAGCATCTGCCTTTTGGGTGAAGACGTACGTCGTATCGCCTGCTATTATCTTGCTTCCCGTAATGTTTACATTCGTATGAACGTATCCGTTTCCTATCTCAAAGAGAATTATTCCGTCCTTTGCATTCGTGATATCGAAGGTGCAGTTTATAGTAAGGATTTGCAACTTTTGTACCGCTATGGTAGAGTAATACTCTGCCTGCCGTGCCTATTACCTTGAAATTAACGTCTTCGAAGGTATAATCAAACTTCTTCGAGGAAACGTCGGGAACTGTGTCCGATGTATACGTGCCATACTGAATAAGAGCGTAATTGCGGGTATTGATGTTACCGTTTATTATTTTAAACTCGGTATCAGCGAGATAGTTATTATTATCATTTCCCGAATCCCAACCCTTGATAGTCGAATTGAAGATAGGCTTAGCGGTGGGTCCCGTCAAGGTAAAGCCGCCGAGGTCTATCGTAACAGTACCCTGAACCTGAGCAAGATTATTGTAGGTTTCGTTATCCGCCATCGTGTAATCTGCTCTCATAAGTATGTATGCCGCACGAGGTGAGTCCCCAAAGCTTGTGCCGTCCCACACGTTGCCTGCAAGGTAGTTCTTGGCAATATGTACTGCACCGTTATTGTCATAGCTCGACGTGGTATCCAGAAGAGTATGGTATGCGTTTTTGAAGTTCTTATTCTCATCAAAGATAACGAAGGGGTACTTTTCGACCGAGCGGTATTCGTAAGGTATAACTCCGTATTCAGTAATAAGCTCCTCGGGATATTTATTCATATCAAACGTGAAGCAATTGCGACGACCGTAAAGCATATCTTCAGCATCCGGATTCTCCTTGCGCGCCATTGCAGTTTGATACGTAGAAACATATTCAACCTGAACGTTGCCGTTTTTGGATATGTAGAGCATCGCTACCATTCCGGTTTCGTAACTAAGATTTAAATCCATAGTCTGGAAGTCGACAAGGAACTCCGAAACTACGTTTTCGTTTACACCTATGTCTTGACGCATTACAATACGGGGACACGGATCGTGACCTGAAAATGTCATAACGATATTTTCATGCTGGGAGACAAACTTATCCCAAATCATGTCTCCGTTGTTTCTGTTATCGTCTGTTGTTGAGCTGCTACTGTTAGGAGGAACAACATCACCCGAATCAAGCGTGGTTCCGTCACGGAACATATATGCGTGAGTAGTCATTATGACCTTGTAGTCTTTATTTGCGTCGCAAATTTCACCCGCCCAGGTAAGAATGTCATCAGGAGCGCCGTACTGAAGGCTGAATATTATGTATTTCTGACCTTCTATTTCGGTTTTTATATAATAATTGGCAACCTGAGTCTTATCTTCTTCACGACCGTTTTCTCCTGCTGCGCCGTAATAACCGGTAATATTATCGGTAAGCGATGTAAATGAGGAGAAGTAATAATTGTATGACGTATAAGAATCCGGACCATCGTGATTACCGGGGGTAATAGAATACAGAATTCCTGCATCGCCAAGCTTCTTTATGAGAGGAAGAACATACTCGTATTCAACAGCGGTGTTTTTTTCGGTAATATCACCGACTCCCATTACAAGCTTTATCTTCTTCGAGTCCTTGTTGGCAACTATCCAATCGTAAATATAAGAGGTATAATTCGTTCCGTTATTGGCGTCCTTATAAACGAGCTTCTGTGTATCGCCTACAATAGCGAATGCGTAATCGTAATCTTCGATTTTAGTTTCTCTTTCAAAGAAAGGAGAATACCTTTCGGTACCAAGATTGTAACCGTTGCCCGTACCATCGGTAACCTCGGTTCCGCTACGGTTCGCTTCTTCTGTTAGGTCGTAATAGAGCATAATGCTCTCATTTTTCGTGTCAATGCCGTTCTCATAAGAAGCCTTAATCTCTTCCGCCGTAAGAACGTCGGAATATAGCGCTACGTTCTTGATTCTGCCCTTAAAATATTGTGCGTTGCCGGAGCGAGAGTCGTGACCGAGAGAGAGCGGGAACTGCTCCTGAACAATTTCTGGCGTAAACTTATAAGACAAAGCGGTAGTAAACGATGCAACCTCTTCACCGTTTACATAGCAGGTGAATTTTGCGCCACCCGTGGCAAGAAGCTCGTGAGTGATAACGACGTGAGCCCAGTCGTCAGCAGGAAGCGAATAATCAAACTTCGTTTCCATCGTATTACCCTCGTCATCCTTGATGTATATGGAAGGCTTGCGATTGGAATAAATCTCAAAATTGAGGCATGAGATTGAGCTGTCGCCATAATTACCAAAAACAACACCGGTTCTGCTTACGTTGCTCGGAGCCAAAATCCACGCCTCATATGTCATAGGCATCTCGGTAAGCTTATTCTGAAGGTAGAGAGCATCCTCTGCATCAAAAGCTCTACCCTGCAAGAAGTATTCTAAGGGTACACCGTTCTGAGTAACATTATAACCGTTGCCCGAAAGGTCTCTTACGTATTTACTGCTTTCAAGCTCGGTCATATCATATTTCAATATGTAATCGCCGTCGGATTCGCAACCGCCGTTTTTGTATGAGGATAGAATTTGATTTGCGCTAAGTGAGTCTTTATAAAGCGCTACCTTTTTAATTCTTCCTTTGAAGTATTGCACGTTACCGCTTCTTGAATCTCCGCCCAAAGAAAATTTATACAGCTCCTGAACAAGCTCCATATCGAGGTCGGCGGTATCTTTGGTAAGAGTGGTAGTAGCGCTCTCTTTTCCGTCAACGTAAAGCGTATATTTTGCGCCTCCCGAAGACATGAGTTCTCTCACTACCGCAATATGGACCCATCCGTCGTCATTTCTGACGTCGGCTATTTTCGTAGAATATGCTGATGTGGAAGAATCCGGATCCAAGTGTACCGTTGCTATACCATCGTTATGAATCTCGAAATTCAGGCAAGCCTCGCCTCCGTGATAGTTACCGAATATAACGCCCACTCTGCCGTCCGTAGGATTAGTTGGTGTTCCTACATTAGTGGGGGCGTATGCAACTGCCTCAAAGGTATTGGGCATTTCGGTTAAGTCCTTTTCCACGAAAAGCGCATCGCTCGAAGTAAACGCTCTTCCCGAAGTATCGTTTGCTATCGACCAGTTGGTATTCTGTACGTTATTCGCATTAGCCGAATAATCGTCGAGATATCCAACCTTTACCTTTAGGTCTCTGAGGTCATAAGCAAAAAGAAGATTAGCGTCGGTCGTATCAAAAAATCCCGAAGACTTATCCGAAGCAATCTGTTCTTCGCTGCGCACACCCGAATACATACCTATTTGCTTCATGTAGCCTTGGAAAGGCAAAGCGCTTGCTCGTCTGTCGTTACCGATAACAAGGTATCCCGCATCTCCGGCTTTTGAGGTATCTTATATACCATCAACTAAGCTACTAAATGTTTTAGTTTCAGTATATCCGCCGTTATTCTCGCCGCCGTTTAAGTAAAGAGTTGCGGTTTTTCCGGTAGTATCTACCGTTACCGCAACGTGCAGATACTTGGGATTTTCATCGGTGCCCATATATTCTTCACTTGCCAGCACTTTACTAAAAACTGCATTCGCATAGTTTGTGCTTCCAGATTTTCTTGCATACACTCTAAGCTTACCCGCACTACCGCTTGCGCTGCTTCCTATCTCAAAAGCGAATTGGCTGTCAATACCGCTGTCAGCGTAATTCGAAATAAGTATGCCTCTCTTCGAACGGTAAGCCTCGGGGATAAAGATTTCGGTCTCGAAGGTAATAGCGCCGCTCGGCGTTATATGCTTACTAAGAGTAAACAAATCCTCCGCAGCAAACGTCTTTCCCTCGTAATTGACTTCTTCTGTGCTCTCGGCTGCTCTGGCGTCCATCGAAAAAGCGATGAACGAAGAAAGCAGAAGCGAAAGGATAAGAAGCAAAACCGTAATGACTGTTTTAACTATTGACTTAGTGTTTGCCATAATTCTAAACTCCTTTATTCTTTTGGTTATATATTTATATTACCACACGTTTAGTCTTGCTTGCAGGTCATTTCTTCGCTTTTTAGGGACAAAACTTGCGATTGTATAAAAATTGTGCCTGCCTTATTGTTATGCACGAACAAATTTTTTGTAGCTATTTTTTCTTTGATTTTGGTTCTTTTTTAGACGTCTTGTATTCAGACGGAAGCTTTCCGCAAAGCTCTGTAAAGGCTCTGCGCATAGTTCTTTCGCAGTTAAACCCTGACTCTAACGCAATATCTATCATTTCTAAATTCCCCTCGGCAAGCAGCTGCTTTGCTCGGTCTACTCTGAGAGAATTTAAAAGTTTTCTGAAATTCATATTTGGTATTGACGATATGCAGTGAGAAATATAAGTCGGTGTATATCCGATTTTCTCACTTAAGGAGATTAGCGAAATCGGCTCAAGGAAATGCTCCGAAAGGTATAGAAAAATATCCGAAAGAGCTGATTTATTAAGACTTAAATCTTTTTTTGGCACTAATCTTGTGTACTCTTCAAAAATGACGGTAGAAAGAGCCATAACAGAATTATAAAGAACAGTATTTCCTTCAATCTTCGTCGGATTTTCGTACTCTCTCGGAATATGCTCCGCTACGTAATTAAAGAGCGATGTGGTAGGGGTAAAAACAGCCCGCTCACCGCTCATATATATTCCGCTCGAGCCTGTAAAATGCGGAATAAAATTATTAGAAATAACGCCAATCCAAAGCTTGACGTAATCGGGAGTATGGAATGAATGAGTGCGAAAAGGGGTTATAACCGCCATATCTCCTCCCTTGGCAATCTCCTGCTTCCCGTCAACAGTTATGTAAACCTCGCCTTCAAATACGCACACTATCTCCGGGAATTGATGCAATCGCTCTATACATTCGTATTTACCCTCGTAATTTATAGTCTTGATGCTAGAGCTTATACCAAAATTTTGAAGCTGTATGTACATACCTTTCCCTCTTCTATCGATTAGTGATTATATAATCTCTGTACGCCTTAGCGCTTGCGCAATAATTATAGAACTTAGTAACGATATCGTTCTCGTCAGTATTTACTGCTCCGTCGTAATAGGTGTTGATATGGTAGCTTGCGGTCTTGCCGTCCTTTTCTATTGTGATTTCACCCAGCATTTGGTATGCGTAAAGCGAAACGTCGTAGTAATAGTAGGTCACATCGTTGTCGTCTACAAACGATCCTGTCGTGTATTCAAGCACGCTGTTTCCTATCTTGAAGGTATAGCCCTCTGCCTTGGCACCTGCGTGAAGCACGAAGCGGAATGCGGGAGTAGATTTAAGCACGAGCGTCGCACCGCTTAGGATATCGCCGTCGTCCTTAGACTCGGGAGCGGTCACTTTGTCTATCTCGGTAGGATTGTAGTCACCGAGGATTTCAGTGACCTCTGCGGTGACTGCGGTCTTATCTGCTTCTGTAACACTCTCAAAGTAATTGTATGCGCTTCTGATATACGAAAGCATATCCTTAGCGAGCGCTACCTCTTTTTCGCTCGTATTCATTTCAAGAAGCTTAGCTGCATACTTCACAGTAGAGAAGGTGAAGCTACCTATCATATCCGAGCCGTCCTTCGTAAGATTTACTACAAGTGTAAGCTCCATTGCAGCCTCGTATGCTGAAAGCTCCTTTGTGATAAGGTAGTATCCGTTTACCGCTTCTCCAAGGTCTTGCTTTACGCCGTTAAGAGTTGCCTCGCCTAGTCCTGCGTTTTTTGGAAGATAGATATTGAAGATAAGGTTAGAATCAAGCGTTACAGACGCCTTGGGCTTAAAGTCAAGGTCTATCGATGCCGTAGGCACGAGAATATAGGTGGTAGTAGTGCCGTCGGTGCTTTCCTCTACGAACTTAAGTCCTCCAAAATCCTCAGCAGGAGCGCTTACAGCAGCGGGAAGCACTATTCTTGTATACTCGCCGCCCTCTGCCTTAGCAAACGTAAGCGAGGAATTTGCGTTTCCACCCTCGGTCTTTATAATCGAGATTGCGCTTGACGCCTTGATTTCACCGCCGTTTACTGTGACGTTTACAGTATAAGCGGGCTTATGCGCCGTAAAGAGATATAAGTCGCTCGTGGTCACTGCCGTCGTATCAAACGTGCAATTGGTAAAGCTTGCGTTAAGATACGTATCTATATCGTGTATATCGTCCGAGTGCGCTACAAGCGTCGTAGCCGTTGCGCCTGATGCGAGCTTCACCGTTATATCCTCAAAATTGAAGGTAAAGCCGCCGCCACCGGGATAAGTATCATTCGCTTGACCGCCCGACACCCATGCGCCAAATCTTAAAAGCGCCTTATCACTCGTAAGCACGAAAGTACCGTTTTTGACGGTAAAGTTTGTCGTAGCTACAACCTTTCTGTACGCCTGGAATACGTACTGCGCCGAGGTAAATACGTTTCCGCCAAGGTCAAAGGTAGTGTTAAGATGCTCAGCGCTCAGCTCTCCGTATTCATTTGCGGTATACGAAAAATCTCGTCTTAAAAGGATTACAGAGCCCTCAGGTCTTGCGCTGTAAATTGCGCTCGGCTTACCGTTTACTGCAAAGTCGGCGGTAGCAAGGACGAGCTCACCGTTTCTGAATACTACAAAGGGATATGCGTTCGCATCTCAGTAGTCAGGGGGTATAATACCGTACTCCGTTTCAACTGCGCCGGGCACAAGATTAAGCTTGTAGATAGCGTTAGTTCCATTGTCGCTTTCTTCTGTAAAAACGTATAAACCGTCGTTTGCGGTTACGTTCTCAAATGCAACGGAGGAAGGAAGCGTCACGGTAGTAAATTCACCGCTGCCATTCTTAGCAAGGGTAAGCGAGGAATTTTCGTTTCCGCCCGTAGCGTTCATAAGCGAAATAGCGCTCGAAGCCTTAATCTCGCAACCGTTAATAACCGCATTTACCTGATACAGACTGTTGGTAGCGTCAAAGAGGGTTAATCCCTCGGTGGTGACTGCCGTGGTATCAAAGATACAGTCAGTAAAGGTTACGTTCAAGAACATATCATACTGGTGAACGGTATCCTGACCGACGAGAAGCGAGGTTGCGGTTGCGTCCTCTCCGAACTTCACGGTCACGTTCTCAAAAGTGAAATCATAGCCGTAGCCGCCAAGATACGTGCCGTCCGACCAGGTAGCGTTACGCATAAGCGCCTTATTTCCCGTAAGAAGGAAGGTTCCGTTCTTTACGGTAAAGCTCGTTTCATTATTGCTCTTTCTATACGATTGGAATACGTGCGATTTGGATTCAAGTACGTTATTTCCGAGGTCAATTAAGGTATTTTTGCGAGCATTGCCTAAATTGCCATATTCACCCTCGGTCGTAGGTGTGTTTAAGAAAAAGTCGCGCCTTAAGAGTATTACTGAATTATCAGCCTCCGAATTAGCAAACGCTCCGTAGAGGGTATTGGAGCCGACAACGCATTCTCCGTTTCTAAATACTACGAAAGGATATGCTTCCGCATCTGCATACTTAGCGGGTATCGTGCCATACTCGGTTTCAACTGCGCCTGTTTCTTCAGCCGCTGCGGGTAAAACGAGCAATACCGTCGCAAGCGCAATAAGAAGCACCACCAAAGCAAGGCTTAAGATTTTTGCTTTTTTCATTTGCGTTTTCTCCTTTTTTATTGTTTATTTGTTGGTCTTACTATCTATATAAATGGCGTTTAGCCAATTGGGTTTGCTGTTTTCTCAAAAAAGGCTTATACAAAGTTTTTCTAGGGTTGCAACCCTAGAAAACAGCGTACGCTGTTTTCGTTGATATCCGAAAGAATCGACCGATTAAGCAAGTAAAAAAGTAAGGCTTTTCCTACTTAATAAACCGTCATTCTCTTGCAAGACGGTAAATGAGGTCGAATGCAAATTTCAAATCGTCCATCGTACAGTGATTCTGGACGAAATGCGTAGTACAGCATATCCAGCGCTTTCCCTTAAGAAGCTCGAATACACGTCTAATCTCGGATTCCAGCTTTTCCTGTGATACGAGACCAAGCGCAGTCTGTACGCAAACGCCGCCGAGAATAGCAAAATTATTCGTATATTTTTCAAGGTAAAGGTCGTATGACATACCTGCGCTCTCCTGCCAAGGATGAAGCATATCGAGCCCAAGCTCGGCAAGGTCGTCGGTAACCGATTTTATGCAGCCGTCAGAGTGAAGGCTCACGAGTCCGCCCCTTGCGTGAACGTGGTCGATAACACGCTTGAAATTGGGCTTAATAAGCTCTCGCCAAAGTGCGGGACTGAACATCAACTCACGCTGTGAGCCCCAGTCGTCCGAAATATGTATGCAATCTATGCCGAGGTCAAGACAGCAATCGGCAAATTTAATCACCCAGTCCGCCTGCTTTGAATAAAGCTCGGCAAGCTCCTCACGGTACAGTATCAGGTACATAAGATGGTTTTCAATACCGAACACGCTGTTAAAGTACTCAAAGAAGCCTGGCGTCTGCACGTAGCAAAATCTGTCACGGGCCTTGTGGTGCGCAAGAGATTCCTTTAATCTCGACCAATCCTGATCTGCCGCAGGAAAAAAGAACTCTTCCTCGAGAAGGATATCCGGTGTAAGCTCGTCGTAGCGTGAAATAAGGCTATCGAGATATTCTTTGCTTTTATGAGGCTCGGGCGCTCCAAATATGTGAGCGGCGTCAAATTCATACAAATCCTCGAACTCGGTGACAGAGCCGTATTTTTCCGAAATCTCATTCGTAAGATTGGCGCTTACCCAGCCGTATATAGGCGTTCTGTCCGTCTTTTCTCCCCGAATCGCTCGAATAACTCTTTCTCGTGAAGTCATAAAAATTTCCCCCTAATAAATATTTTCGCTTGTAATTCATTTTAACATATGGTATAATGATTATCAATGGTGAATAAAATCGTATTTATGGGGGTATATGCTCATTATGGCAATTGCGGATATTGAAATGATTCTTCAAACGGGCTCTGCCTTTATCAACCGTTGCGTTATCAGTTCAAAGACCTCGTATCATTCTCATAACTTCGTCGAAATAGCCTACGTTGCGTCGGGTGAGGGTACGCATATCGTAAACGGAATAGGTTATCAGATTTCGAAGGGCGACATATTTCTGATTAATTACGATATTCCGCACGAATTTGAGTCAAGCGGCGAATCGCTCGTCATATATAACTGTATTTTTACCCCTTCATATTTCAACCAAGCGCTCAGCGAAAGCAGAAACTTTTTTGATATAACCGACCGATTTCTATTAAACAACCTATACGCCAATTTTTCTGCCGACTATATTTTCGTAACCGCCTCGGGAGGCGAAAACAACCATATCCTCAATATTTACGAAAGAATGCTCCAGGAGTTTAAGACGAAGAAAATCGGCTATCGGGATATTATGCGAGCTTACGTGATTGAGCTTCTCGTCATTATTTGCCGTCTGAAGCTATGCGTTGATTCAGGCTCTACTCAAAAAATGCTTGCAATTCTTGAGCATATAAATTCTAATTATAAAGAGAACCTGAAAATCGACGAGCTTGCCGCAATCGCAAGCTTCAGCCCCTCCCATTTCAGACGCCTTTTCAAGTCCTTGACCGGCAAAACCCTGAGTCTTTACCTTCAATCCCTGCGTGTCGAGGAGGCATGCAAGCTTTTAAAGAACGGAGAGCTAAGCGTCGAGCAGGTTGCTAAAGCCGTCGGATATAACGATATAAAGCACTTTTACACCGTTTTCAAGAAAATAAGCGGAAAATTACCGAAATCATTTCGTTAAATTAAAAATCAAGCGGACAGCTCGGCTCGAAACCGGCTATCCGCTTGATTTTATTAAGCTTTTAAGTTGAAGAAAGTAAAGACAATATCAATCTCAGATATTAAGAAAATCCTTTCTGTAATTCACACCGAAGAATTCGGCGAGCTTCACCATATCGCTATCATTTATAGTGTTTACTCTCGGCAGGTGGGCTGTGAGCATATAAATCTCAGCCGCCTTCTCTACCGTCTCTATAAGACCGAAGGTCTCGTCAAGCGTCTTGCCTGCGCCGTAAATTCCGTGCATACCCCATACGACGAGGCGGAATTCCTTCATTTTTTCGGCGGTAGCCTCGCCTATTTCATTAGTTCCGCAAAGCATCCAGGGAAGCACGCCAACACCGTCGGGAAATACTACTATACACTCGGTGCACATTTCCCAGAGAGTGTGGGTAAGCTTCTTCTCGTCAAGCTCGTGAACGTAGTTCATAGCAAGTGTGTTCGTCGGGTGAGAGTGCATAACCACACGGTTCTCGGGGTCTACCGAAAGCCTTGCCATATGGCTCATAAGATGTGCGGGAAGCTCGCTTGTGAATCTGCCGCCGTCGGCGTAGCCCCAAAGAAGTCCAGCAGTCTTGCCATCCTCTAAAATCTTTATGATACCGAGATTGGTCTCGGGGTCATTATCAACGTTCTTAAAATATTTGCCCGTTCCCGTGACGATAAAGATTTTGCCCTTAAGCTCGCTTGCCACAAAGCCGAGGGGAATCTCTCTTATTACGGCGTCGGTATCGAGGTATTCCTTAACCTCTTCGGTATTCAGCATATAGCTGATATTTCCACCGTTGCGCTCGTCCCAGCCAAGGCGGTACATATTAGCGCAGGTGCTTCTCATTTCGGTAACAAAGGGTGCGTTAAGTATATTTTTCATCTCTTTGATAAAACCTCGTTTTCATATTCTTTTACCTCTGACAGGTAATCCTCGCAAACGCCCTCTCGGCTGAGGAACTCTCTCCACACGTCGCCAAAGGGCATAGTCTTCATTTCCTCCTGAAGATACATAACCTCGGTAAAGTCGCTCCTCTCCTGAAGCTCCTTAAGCCTTGCGTTTGGCGAAAGCAGTGCGAAAAGAAGCGCCTTCTGAACACTTCTTACACCAGTTACCCAAGCGGATATACGGTTGATTGAGGCATCGAAATAGTCGGTAGCGATGAATACTCGGTCGAGTGCGTCGTTTCTTACTATTTCCTTTGCGATTTCCTTGGTCTCGTCGTCAAATATTACTACGTGGTCGCTGTCCCAGCGCACGGCACGGGTGACGTGAAGCGCAATCTTCTCGTTGAAAAGAAGCAACGAGGGGATTTTATCGCTTACTACCTCGGTAGGATGGTAGTGACCGTTGTCCATAAGAGGAGTTATTCCCTTTTTATCAGAGTAGGAAAGGCAGAATTCCGCCGAGCCTACCGTGTAGCTCTCCATTCCTATTCCGAATACCTTGCTCTCGAGCGTGACGTAAACCTTAGACTTATCGTAAGGCACGGAGAGAATCTCGTCAAGGCTTGCCTTGAATCTCGCTCTTGGCGAAAGTCTGTCGGCAGGTATATCCTTATAGCCGTCGGGAATCCAGATGTTCATAACGCAGGGCACGCCGGTTTCATTAGCGAAATACTCGGCTATTTTAAGGCACGCCTTGCCGTGCTCTATCCAATATTTTCTGACGCTCTCGTCGGGGGATGAAAGCGTAAGATTATCCTTTACCATAGGATGCGAGAAGAAGGTGGGATTAAAATCCAAGCCTATGCCGTGAGCCTTGGCAAATTCAACCCATCTTTTAAAATGCTTAGGCTCTATTTTATCTCTGCCTACGCTCTCGCCGTCCTCAAATATAGCGTAGCAGGCGTGAAGATTTATCTTCTTTTTGCCGCCGATAAGCGACAGCGCCTTATCAAAATCCGCCATAAGCTCCTCGGGGGTTCTTGCTCTGCCGGGATAATTTCCCGTCGTCTGAATTCCGCCCGAAAGACTTTCCCCACTGTCGAAGCCCACGACGTCGTCGCCCTGCCAGCAATGCACGCTGATACAGGTATCCTTAAGCTTTGCAAGAGCAAGCTCAGTGTCAATTCCGTATTTCGAATAGCAATCCTTTGCAAATGCGTATCTTTCCATTATCATTTAAACTCCTTGATTTCAAAGGTATTTTTTATAAGCTCTCTCGCCTCGTCAAGAGAAATTTCGGTATCAGCCATAATCTGTGAAATGAGATTTCCCGCAGCCGTGCCCTCCTTTACGCCGGTAAATACTCTTTTGCCGGTGTAGCGGGCGGTAAGCCTATTTAGATATTCGTCACGGCTTCCGCCGCCTACTATATGAATATCCCGAATCTCCTTTTGGCTTATCCTCTCGATTTCCTCTATCGCCCTCTTATAAGAAAGAGCTAAGGAATGGTAAAGCGAGGACAGCACGTCACCCAGCGAAATCGACGTCTCGCCGAGATAATCGCATACTGCGTCTATCATACTCAGGGGAGCGACGAAGCGCTTGTCGTTAAGGTCTACCGTCCTTGTAAAGTCGCTTTCCATAGCAAGCTTCATCATTTCGTCGTAGCTAAGCGATTTATTGATATCCCGCCTTACGCATTGGAAAAGCCACATTCCCATAATGTTCTTTAAGAAGCGGTAGCGGTATTCAATTCCGCCCTCGTTCGTAAAGTTTGCAGCCTGCGCCTCGGCGGTGGTACAGGGTGTAAGATTCTCTGCGCCGATAAGGCTCCAAGTGCCGGACGATATGTAAACCGAGCCGCCGTCAATCGGACACGCCGCAACGGCTGAGGCGGTATCGTGCGAGGGGCAAAGCACCACTCTTGCGCTAAAGCCTACCTCCTTTGCGGTTTCCTCGCTGAAAGCCCCCACCGTATCGCAGGGCAAGGAAAGCGGAGAAAAAATCTCTCTTGGAATACCGAGCCTATCTATAATGCCAAAATCCCAGCTCCTCTCGGCTGCGTTCACGAGATTCGTGGTGGTAGCGTTGGTGTATTCGTTCCTTATCACGCCCGTAAGCTTATAAGAAAGGTAGTCGGGAATCATTAAAAAGCGTCTTGCTTTATCAAGCTTTCCGGAGAGCTTATCACAGTAGAGCTGATAGATTGTATTGAACGCCTGCTTCTGTATTCCCGTAAGCGAATAAAGCTCGTCTTGGGAAATGATTTTTGCAACCCGCTCTGCTGATTCCTCGGTGCGGCTGTCACGGTAAGATACGCAAGGGAATAGCTCCTTATCCTCCCCGTCAAGCAGGACGTAATCAACGCCCCAGGTATCAATAGCGACGGTTTTGGGGATTTTTCCGAGCTTATAGCACTCCTTTATGCCCGCAAGCACGCTGGCATAAAGCCCCTCTATATCCCAGACGAGCGTGCCGTCCTGATTCTTAATTCCATTGTCAAATCGGTAGATTTCCTCTAAGACGAGCTTTCCTCCGCTTACGGAGCCGAGGATATGTCTTCCCGAGGAAGCGCCGATATCGATAGCCAAGTAATAAGTCAAAGCTACACCTCATTTCATACTTTTCTACAATAATACTATCATATTTTTCTCTCAAAATAAAGCACTCTGTTTGCTTAAAAAAATGTCCTTATTTGTATTGATTTTTATTCTGCGGCGTGGTACAATAAACAAAGAACAAAGCACACCGTATTCACATATATAAAGGAGAAAAAATGATAAAGCGAGAAATACTTGACAGGCTGATGCCGATAACCGACGAGGAAAAAGCCATTCTCAAAGGCAAAAATGCGGTAGACAAGCAGCTGTATACCTTAAGCGGCGGAAGCGTAATTCGGGCAAAAAAGCTTCTCGATTCGGGCAAGCTCATAAGTATAAGGACGCATACCCGCTTTATTCATTTCCCCGAGCACACCCACGATTACATAGAGGCCGTGTATATGTGCGTAGGCTCAACCACGCATATAATAAACGGCAAGAAAATAAAGCTTAAAGAGGGCGAGCTTCTTTTCCTCGGGCAAAGCGCATCTCAGGAAATCCTGCCCGCAGGCGAGGAGGATATTGCGGTGAATTTCATTATTCAGCCCTCCTTCTTCGATAAGACGCTCGAAATGCTTGGCGCCGAGGACACGCCTATCAAAAACTTTCTTATAAGCTCACTTTTCGATAAAGAAAACCGAGGCTATCTTCATTTCAAGGTCTCGGACGTCCTCCCCGTGCAAAATCTCGTAGAAAACCTGATTTGGACAATCAGCAACAATTCCTCGAATAAAAGAAATATCAACCAAACCACAATGGGACTTCTCTTTATGCAGCTCCTGAACCACACCGACAGGCTCGTCTACGAATCGAAGGAAGACGCCGCAATAATGGAGATTTTCCGCTACATAGAGGAAAATTACAAGACCGCAAGCCTCAGCGAGGCGTCACAGGTTCTGCACTACGATTTCTTCTGGCTCAGCCACGAGATAAAAAGGCGCACGGGCAAGACCTACACCGAGCATCTGCAGGAAAAAAGGCTTTCGCAGGCGGCTTTCTTATTGAAAACCACCTCGCTTTCGGTAGAGGAAATAGCCACCGCAATAGGCTACGACAACAAGAGCTATTTTCACCGTATATTTACCGCCAGATTTTCAACGACGCCCAAAAAATACCGTGCAGCCTCGTTGAATTCAATGCAATAGCGCAGTTAATTTGCAAACAATTATTGTCATATACCGAGAAAAATTCTTCGTTTTCGGAATTCAAGTTGCACGGCTCAAAACAGTAAAACTATTGGCAGCACCACTCTTTGCCGCATCTTAGCCTATGCTGTGGTACAATAATCAAAAAAGGAGCTTCTCAATGAACAAAAGAAGGGCCAAGCGACTGCTTGACGCTTTGCTTTCCGCAGCGATTCTTGCAGCCTCCTTCGGTATAAGTATTCTTTTCCAGAAATTCGCCGTCTGGGAGCAGATTACCACTCTGTTCGTCTTTGCGGTATTTTTAATTTCCTTGATTACCGACGGATTTATATATGGCGTCGTATCGGCGCTCATTAGCGTATTTATCATAAATTACGCCTTCACATTCCCCTATTTCCTTATGGATTTCACACCGCCCGAGAGCATTATTTCGGCGGTGATTATGCTCGTCATTTCGATTCTAACGAGCGCCTTTACAGTAAAAATGAAGGAATGGCAGAGAATAAAATCCGAAAGCGAAAAGGAGCGAATGAGAGCCAACCTTTTAAGGGCGGTTTCCCACGACCTGCGCACACCGCTTACCACCATATACGGCGCAAGCTCCTCTATCGTGACGAATTATGAAAAGCTCAACGACGCACAGAAATTACAGATGGCAGAGGGCATCAAGGAGGATTCCGAATGGCTTATCCGTATGGTGGAGAATCTCTTGTCGGTCACACGCATAGACACAGGCTCGGTAAGACTTATAAAGACGCCGACGGTGCTCGAGGAGCTTATCGACTCGGTTATCCTGAAATTCAAAAAGAGATACCCAAAGATAACCGTCTCGCTTGATATTCCCGACGAGGTGGTAGTAATTCCTATGGACGCTATCCTCATAGAGCAGGTTATAATTAATATCCTTGAAAACGCCGTCCATCACGCAACGGGCTTTACCGAGCTTAAGCTCCGTGTATTCGTAATCGGCGGTAAGGCGATATTTGAAATCTCGGACAACGGCTGCGGCATTTCGTGGGATAAGCTCGACGGAATATTCACGGGATACAACGATAAAACCGACGAAACCTCCGATACAGGAACGCACAACGCAGGCATCGGGCTTTCGGTTTGCTCTACTATCATAAAAGCGCACGGCGGAAATATCACCGCTGAAAACGCAAAGGACGGCGGCGCTATATTCAGATTTTCGCTGTCGGCAGAGGAGATATCGAATGAACAAAAATAAGTATAAAATTCTTTTGGTCGAGGACGAAAGTCATATCCTTAATTTCGTCACTGCGCTGCTTGAAGCAAACGAATACCGGGTGATATCGGCAAAAAGCTACGCTATGGCAAAGACCTTATATTTCTCGCATATTCCCGACCTCGTGATTCTTGACCTGGGGCTTCCCGATAAGGACGGCAGTCAGCTTCTTTGCGATATCAGAAAAAACGATATTACCCCCGTAATAGTGCTTTCCGCAAGAAGCGCCGAGGGGGACAAGGTGAAAATGCTCGATATGGGCGCTAACGACTACGTCGCAAAGCCCTTTGGCTCGGAGGAGCTTCTCGCCCGTGTGAGAGCGGCATTAAGAAACAGCCGTCACAGCGCAAACGAGGGCAGGCTTCCCGGGGGCAAATTTATCATAGACGGGCTGGTTATCGACTACGATGCCCGCCGTGTGTTTGTTTCGGACGAAGAAATTAAGCTTACGCAGACCGAGTACAATATTCTTGCCTTTCTTTCGGAGCATTGCGGAAAAATGATGACCTATGCGGCAATCATAAAGGCGATATGGAGAGAATGTCCCGATGAATCAAGTATAAAAAAGCTTCAGGTAAATATGGCTAACATACGCAAGAAATTCGGCGTCAAGCCCGGTGAAGCTAGCTTTATTTCAAACGAGCTTGGCGTAGGATACAGAATGAACAGCTAAGCACTCGGCAATATCCTTCCTTGCCCGAGGCTTTTTTCCTCGCTTATTTTTAGTAATGAAGCCAAAAGCCAAAGCGCATAAGCTTTTCTTAAATGCGGCAGCAGACAAAGGCTCAAGTGCCGCTATGCCGCTTTTTTCTCGGCGTAGGTAAGCCTTTGGCTCCGCAAAATTCTCACGTAAGCGTACCTGAGTTCCCTATGAATTAAAGTTTCTTTACCGATTCTTTACCGAATATATGTTATTATACTCGTGGCAAACAGCAAAAACCATATTTGATATTTACAGGAGATTATATGACACCACAAGAAATATTACAGCTCGTAGGCAGCCTTATCTGGCTTTTAGCAGGCGTCGGAGTTTTCATCGTCGGAATGAATTTTATGAGCGATGCGCTTGAAAAGAGCGCAGGCAGCGGAATGAAAAGAATGCTTGAGAAAATAAGCAACAACCGTCTGTCGGGCGTCGGCATCGGAGCCGGCGTTACAGCTATCATTCAAAGCTCATCAGCGACGTCGGTTATGGTTATCGGTCTCGTTAACGCAGGCGTTATGACGCTTATGCAGGCAACGCCGATAATTATGGGCGCAAATATCGGCACAACCATTACAGGCGTGCTCGTTGCGCTTAAAAACGATTATTTCAATATGCTTATGTATCTTCTCGCCTTTGCGGGAGTTATGATGGGCTTTATGAAGAACGAAAAGGTGAAAATTGCAGGCTGCCTTTGCTCGGGACTTGGCTTGATTTTCGTCGGACTTAACGTAATGAGCAGCGAGGAGGCGTTCGGAAACCCTCTCGTCGAGAGTATGTTTACAGACGTATTCCGTGCTATAGATTTCCCGCTTCTTCTTATTCTCGTTGGCGTAATATTTACAGCGCTGATACAAAGCTCCTCTGCATCTACCGGCGTCGTTATAACGATGGTTGGCGCAGGCGTGCTTCCTTTGGAGCTTGCGCTGTTTATAGTGCTTGGCGCAAATATCGGTACCTGCGTTACTGCGCTTCTTGCTTCAATAGGCGCCAGCGCAAATTCAAAGCGTGTAGCTCTCATACATTTCACCTTTAACGTAATAGGCACGGTGCTCTTTACTGCGCTTATCTGGATATTCAAAGAGCCTGCGGTGAATCTTCTCGTGTCGCTCTTCCCCGGCAACGACGCTATGTCACTGCAGATGCGAGTGTCGGTCTTCCACGTTATATTTAACGTCACCACGACCTGCCTGCTGCTTCCCTTTACGAAGCATCTGGTCAAATACTCCTGCCTCGTTATCAAGGACAAAAAGAGCGAGAGCGACGAGCGCACTCTTAAATTCGTTGACGAAAGGCTCCTCACCACACCGCCCGTTGCGCTCATGCAGGTCAAAAAGGAAATGGACTATATGCTTTCGCTAGTCGAATCCAATATGAAGCTTTCCTTTTCTGCTATGTCAGGCGCACCCACCGAGTCAGGCGAGGTGCTAAAGGAAAACGAGGCGATTATAGACTACACGAACGGCGCTCTGACGAAATTCTTAATCAAGCTTTCGGCGAACGCATCGCAGAGCGACGAGCGCATCATAGGCTCGTATTTCCACGTGCTTAACGACCTTGAGCGTATAGGCGACCACGCCGAGAATTTCTTTGAAATAGGCGAGGAAATGCGTGAAAAGAAGCTGGAATTCTCCGAGCGTGCGCTTGGCGATATAAATAAAATGAGCAAGTGCATCTCCGATATGCTGGTAATCTCAAAGGACGCCTTTGAAAATCACCGTCAGGAAAAGCTCCCCGAGCTTATTTCGCTTGAAAACGAAGCCGACAAAATGAAAAAGGAGCTTATAGCAAGCCACTTCTCACGCCTTGCCGAGGGCAATTGCAGTATGGAGGTCAGCCCCTATTATTCCTCTGCGATATTAGGTCTTGAGAGAGTAGCCGACCACCTTGTAAATGTCGGATACAGTATTATAAGCCCTATCGGCTCAGAAAAGGACAATTAAACAATCAAATATCCCGAGCCTACTATAAAAAGCGAGGCTCGGGCGTTTTTTTATAAAAATCGGCTTGACAGCCTAAATTCGGTAGCATATAATGATAGACGAAGAACGAAAAATCCCTCTACTTACGGTAGAATTCTCCCTACTCAACCGTCGGTATGTGGATTTTTCATAAGGCTTCGGCTATAATGAAAGCAGAAAGGAGGGCGGCGTGTGAATCAGATAAAAATCGGAAAATTCATATCAGAGCGCAGAAAAAGCGTAAAGCTTACGCAAATGCAATTGGCAGAGCGACTTCAAGTTACCGACCGTGCTGTATCGAAATGGGAATGTGGCAGAGCAATGCCCGACTCGTCCTTGATGCTTGAGCTTTGCGAAATTCTTAAAATCAGCGTAAACGACTTATTAAGTGGGGAGGTAGTTACAGTGGATAATTACAATAGCAAATTAGAAAATAATCTTGTGGAAATAATCAAGGAAAAGGAAGCAAGCGA
The DNA here is from genome assembly GCA_045659905.1 of Eubacteriales bacterium. GTDB lineage: Bacteria > Bacillota > Clostridia > Oscillospirales > CAG-272 > UBA1740. The sequence continues at coordinate 19,538 of JAZRCT010000001.1, forward strand.
CAGAAGGCTGCTTGCTATCGAATGGGTAGTGGGTATTCTTTCGGTGCTGGTATTGCTGCTGCCGATTATCCTGGCAGCGTATCTGCCGATGGAAAACTGGCAAAGAATAGCCGTGTCGCTCTCGGGAATAATCCCTGCGCTCGTCGGCATCGCAGTCTCCTTTAAAATCGAGCAGGTGGCGGGATATTACGAATGTAAAAAGTGCGGTCATAAGCACGTCCCAACCTACAAAGCGTCGATACTCGCTATGCATATTGGAAGAACCAAGTATCTCCGTTGCCCGAAATGCAACGAAAGGTCCTGGCAGAAAAAGGTCATAAGCAAGGATTGATGCCCGTGATTTTCCTAATTCAAAAAGCCTTTACGGCTTAGCCTATTTAATTCTAAAGCGTTTAATTAAAAATAAAGCACACATATTCTGCGTTTTTGCAAAGTATAGTGTGCTTTTTCGTATAAATTTGGGTTCTATCTTCAAATATGTTTTTTGAAAGCCATAGCTTTTATCTCGGATTTATAATCCTTAAGCTTTACCCTATCGCAAGATAGTCTTCACCCAAAGCGCCAAGCTTTAATATCACTGCCACCAAAGGTGGCAATATCACTCTTTGCGCTAGCAAAGAATATCACTCCTTACACAAGTGAGGAATATCGCTGTCGCCAAAGCAACAATATCACTCCTTACGCAAACGAGAATTAGCAAGCACGAGCTACAGCTTTTCTTCGTCGTACGCCGCCCTGATACCGCCTATAAATTTCGGTCTGGTGCGGGCTGCGCTCACGAGCGCCTCGCCGATTTTATTATTCTTAAGCCGCAGGGGCACGGCCACCCGCTTCAGGTGCATACCAATCATAGTAAGTCCGATATCAAGCCCTGCGTCGGCACGTATTTCCTCAACCAGAATAGGATTTTCAAACGCCGAGTAAGCCGCAGTCGCCATAGAGCCTCCTGCCTTTGGCTGAGGCACGGCGTTGACCTCCTCTGCAAAAGGCAAGGCGCTGCGCTCAATTACGATAGCACGGTTCAAATGCTCGCAGCACTGCACTCCAAGATAAATCCCGTATTCCAGAGCGCTGTCGTAAAGCGCAGAAAACACCGTATCCGCTACCTCGGGCGCTGATGCCGTGCCTATCCTCTCGCCGACAATTTCACTCGTCGAGCAGCCGACGACGAGAATATCACCCCGCTTAAGCTTTGCCCTTTCTATAATTTCGCACACTGCGAGTCTCGCTTGCTCGTATAATGATTCGCTCATATATTTACTCCAATAAACCTAGTAAATGCACACCAATGATTACATTTACCGCAGAATTAACCCGATATATCCCCCTAAGTCTACACCAAGACAAAAGCGCATTCGCCCGGCTCGATTTCAAGCGTGCCGGTAACGGCGATTCCCTCAAGGCTCGGTAGCTCGTCGTTTGCTCCGAGGAGCAATTCTCTGCCGTTTAAGCACATAGTACGGCTGCGCATTCCGCTCTTTCCGCTGAGCACGTAAGCCTCGGCTCTGCCCTCTGGGGCTACCGTCGTTACGTCGGCCCTGGAATTGTTTATTATAAGGTAGGCGTAGCCTGCCTTACCGTCCTTGCGTGAATGGCAGTAAACGTGTGCGCCCTCCGTATTCTCGTTTGGCAAGGCGTAGCAGGTTTTGCCCATCAGCCTGTTCCAAAGCAGCACGGCAAAGTAGTTGGGACGAGGCTCAAACGTACCGTGTTTAAGATAGCCGTAGTCGGAGGATGCAAGCGTGTTGTGGAAAATTATACCCGAGGTGACCGTACAAAATTCTCCAAGCTCGTTAAGTGTACGTGGCACGTCAGCATAGGTGGACGCCCAGGTATTTCCGCCGCAGCCAGCATCGCCCGATTCGGTTACCCACATCTGTCCGTCGGGCACGTATTTATCCCTTTTCGCCGTATATTGACGGGCGCAATGACCTGCAATGCCAAGATAGCGCTCGCTGAGAATTGCCTCGTAGGGCCAATGACCGCCCATAGCTGCTCCACGCTCCGAGACACCGTTGTAGTAGTGGTAGCTGAACACGTCCATTTTGGACTTATATTCGCCGAGAAGCTCCTCGGTGGTTACCATCTTGAAGCCTGCCGCCATACCGCCGCCCGCTCCGTCGTTACCCATACCAAACATATCTATATCTCCAACCGTACAAGGACCTACAAAAAGGCATTCGGGATAGTTCTTCTTCAGCCAAGCGCCAAACAAATCGTGGTCACGGGCGTGGTCCTCCGCCGTGTAACCCTTAGGCAAGCCCGAAATAGCTATAAGATTCGGCTCGTTGGTAAATTCAGCGGCAGAAATCGGAACGCCGTACTCCTTAGACGTCCTAAAAAGCAAATCCGCCTGCTCAAACGGCATCGGCTCGTCGGCGCTGTGAATTCCGGGGCAGTTAGCAATAGACACTAAAAGCTTGCCGCCGACCGCCTTAACGAAATCGAGAAGGCTAAGCCACTGCTCCTTAGTGAGAACGTTCTGGAAGCCCTCGGGTGCTTTACCCTGGCACTTGCCGTCGAAATCGTAATAGGTCTTATTCGCCCACGTGCCGGAAACACGAATCCAAGCAGGGCCAAGCGCCTTTGCGAGCTTTATAAGTCTGGGATTTTTAGTGTCGATAGGGTCGTACCACTGCTGCAGATTTCCCATATTCGACCAATCCTTAATTTCGGGAAATTCCTCCGTACCGTCAATCTGAGCCTCGGTATACGCCTTCCAGAACGTACCGCCCGTGACCTCCGTCATTTCAATATTATAGGACACCAAGCGCTCGTCAATATTACGAAGCGGCATTAGCCCGCTCGCATTTAAAGCTACGAATTTTGCCATTTGATTTTCTCCTTAATCCTTTTTGTTTTTGCCCCTACGGGGCGGCATTGTCAGCTAAGCAATAGAAGAATAAGTCAAGCTCGCTCTAAAGCCTTATTTTTCATTGTTTTTCTTTTTCTCTCTTGCCTAGAAGCATTTTCCGCTTTTGCAGTCCTCAGCACGGCCGCCACGGAAGCAAACCTCGTTTTCGCACTGTCCGTTTTTGGCGATAGAATCGATATTTTTTACAGTAGTTTGCGCTATATTAAGAAGCGCATCCTCCGTAAGGAACGCCTGATGCGAGGTGACTATGACGTTCGGCATAGATATCAGCCGTGCAAGCGTGTCGTCCTCAAGAATATGCCCCGAGAAATCCTCGAAGAAGAAGTCCGCCTCCTCCTCGTAAACGTCAAGGCAGGCAGCGCCCACCTTTCTTGATTTTATTCCCGCAAGCAGAGCCTCCGCATCAACCAGCGCTCCTCGTGAGGTGTTCAGAATAACCACCCCTCGCTTGCAGCTTGCAAGAGCCGCCTCGTCTATCACGTGGTAGGTTTCCTCCGTCAGCGGACAGTGCAGGGATATGATATCGCTATTCCGAAAAAGCTCGGGGAGTGAAACGTATTTCACCGTATCGCCGTTGTCAAGTCCCTCAGCGTGATACTTATCGTATGCAAGCACTCTCATACCGAAGCCTCGGCATATGTCTATAAATACACGGCCTATGCGTCCCGTACCGATAACGCCGACCGTCTTGCCGTGCAAATCGAAGCCCGTCATGCCCGCAAGGCTGAAATTGAAATCTCTCGTGCGTATATACGCCTTGTGTATGCGGCGGATTGAGGTAAGCAGCATCGCCATAGTATGCTCCGCCACCGCATAAGGCGAGTAGGCCGGCACTCGAAGCACGTGAATACGGCCGAATGCGTAGCTCATATCCACGTTGTTAAACCCTGCGCAGCGGAGCGCCACTATATTTATTCCAAGCTCACGCAGACGGTCTATTACCGCAGCGTTTACCGTATCGTTTACGAATACGCAAACCGCATCGTAGCCCGCCGCAAGCTCCACGGTATCCTCGTTAAGCTTCGTCTCAAAATATTTTATCTCAAGCCCATACTCCCCGCCGTATCTATCAAACGACGGCTTATCGTAAGGCTTCGCATCAAAAAAAGCAACCTTCATTCTTTATCTCCTGTAAATCTTCCTGAGGTTATTATGCCCAAAGCGAGGAAAACTCAATGCTTACGCTAGGTAAAATTCTATTATTTTCCTTTCGTCTTTTAGAACGGTTAAATCCAACGTCAAATTTCAATTTCGCAGCCGTCATAGGCAACTTCAATGCCGTGCGGCTTCATCCGTTCGACAAGCTCGCCGTGAGAGACGTGCAGAGTTCTTGCCATATGGCTGATAAAAAATCTCTTAATATCTTTTTCGAGAGAAGCCTTCATTTCTATCACCATATGTAAATTATTGTGTTCAAAAATGCGGAAATCACCCATTTTATCGCCCGAAGTGCCGTCAAGAACAGCGAGGTCAATTCCGCCGTCCTTTATAGCTCTTACCTCGTCGTACATAAGCCAAGCTCCGTCAAGCCCATAGAAAAGCCTTTTCTTTCCGTCGGATATTATAAAGTGCACTGCGCCCTCACATGTGGCGTGATTTGCAAAAAGAGCCGTAACGGTATATCCGCCAATCCTTTGCACCTCGCCCGCCTTCATTGGATAAAACTCTGCCCCCGACAGAAAGCGAACCGTATCCTCGTTATAATGGTCGAAATGCGAATGCGTATTTATTATATACTTGATTTTGTCAGCGCTCTTGCCAAACGCCTGCAAGGCATCGGGAACACAAGGCCCCGGGTCAATAAGCAGGCAGTCGTCAATCAAAAGTGAGGCGTTGCGCCTGAAGCCCTGAAAATCCTTATGCTCCTTCAAGCTCCAATCGGCAGCGCCCGTTCCCAAAAAAGTTATTTTCATAAAATCCCCTCCAATGAAACTTTACCACGTCTAGGTATCATTATTGTAGCATAAAAGCTCTTTGTTTTCAAGTCAAAAGGAAGCTTTTATAACTTCTCGTTTTTGTAATTTATTTTAAATCGCTTATGCTATTTGATATATTATGTATTATTTTTCTCTATAAGAGCAACATCAAGCGCTGCTTTTGCGAGCTTTGAAACAAAAGAAGGATTCACGCAATTAACGTTTCCTTCGTGAAAATATCTCCACTCGGCAAATATGTTTCCATTAGTTATTATGTCGTTTTGAAATTCAATATCGTCGTATGATTTTGATATTTGTTTCATTTCTCCAACAGTCTTATTTCGAATTTCGTTTTGAATATCGGTATCCAGTGCATCAAACAAATCCTGAAGCTTATGCCCTCGGGTATTTTTCCGTAACATAGCCTTCATAAACAGTTCACACGCAAAAGCCCTGTTTACAATCGCCGGTACGAACAAGGCGGCCTTAAGATTGGTGCGGTTGTTCGGTCTGTTGCTTTGAGTTTTTATAGATAATATCGCTAATTGCATCTGTGCGTATAAAATATCCGCAGCTTCCATAAAAATAGCGCCGTTATTCAGTGACATCTCATCGTAAATCATATAGTGTACTCCTTTATCTTTACTTCGTAATGCTGTTTATCAAGATGCGACAAAACCTTTTTTCTATATCTACCCCAACGCTTAAACGGATTTTAGGCTTCTTAGTCATAATTATATATCTTTTCACCTTGCTACAATAATTATACTATAAAACCTATAACTTTTCAAACCAAAAATAAAAGGAGCTGTCGCATTTAGGCATAACCGAATAAAAAACGAGGGGTATTGTGAAAGAAACACAGTACCCCTCCCGATAATAAGCGTAATTTTGAGGAAAATAAGGTTGAAAAACTCTTGTTTTTCCTCTTTTTTATTAATTTTTTATTCTACCGCCGTTTGCTGAACTCTCGCCGTACCCTCGTACGCCTTCGGTCGCAAACGCCGCTTTCCTACCTAAATTCGTTCGCCCCAAGGTTCAG
>JAZRCT010000002.1:0-13889 GCA_045659905.1 Eubacteriales bacterium
GGCGGAGAGCTTGGATTCGTCAGGGTGAACGGTGATGCGGATGCGTACGTGTACACTCTTGCACCCGTAGGACTGAGTTCTTTCGTTCCTAAAGCAAGCATCACCCTCGGCTCGGAGCTTGTATACAACGTATACGTTCCCAAAATAGACGCTCTTAAGTCCTTTACGGTAGACGGAAAGACTTATGAAAACCTCACACCCGTAACACTCGAAGACGGAAAGCAGTATTACCTCGTTTCAGTAGAGCTTGAATCTTCCGAATCGGCAAGAAATATAGTTCTTGAAGCTGCCGTAACGGTGGGCGATAAGGATTATACGGGAAGCTTTACTATGAGCATACCTAAGTATGCAAAGAAGATACTTAATTCTAATGCAAACGAAGTAGAGGTTACTCTTGTAAAAGACGTTCTCTCGTATATCAGAAGCGCATACGCTTTCTTCGGCGGCACTACCGTTGCCGAAATTGACGAGATTCTCGGCACTTATGAATCGACAGCCGAAATCAATACAGATGACGCTAAGTGCGACGTAGAGGGACTTACGGGCGCAACCTTCGTGCTTGGCGCAAAGCCTTCCGTATGCTTCTATCTTGGCGATAATGCAGTAGCTGATTACACCTTCAAGGTTGGTACGAGAGTGCTTACCGCAGAGGATATCGAGGCTACGGGTACGCACGATACCTACGGCAACTACGTAGAGTTCTCACTCTATGCATACGAAATGACCGAGGTGTTCAGCTACACCAAGGGCGAAGATAACGGCGAATACAATCTTATCAGCTACTATGCATACGCATCGGGTAGCGGCGATAACGATTACAAGGGCGACGATAAGGCGACTCTTACCGACCTTACCGCTAAATTCTACAACTACTGCGTATCAGCTAAGGCGTACAGAGATTATATAATCTCACTTAACAACCAGTAATAAAAGGAGGAAATAGCAATGAAACTTTACACAAACCCCGATTTTGAGGTAATAAATCTTGTAAACTCAGATATCATTACTACCTCCGGAACTGAAACCACCGCCGTAGAAAATACCGATGGCGTGTGGGACTTGAACCAGAGCATCTGATACAGATGCTCTGGAGATAAGAGTGAAGAGTGAAAAGTGAAGAGTGATATTGCCTTACGGCAGTTATTTGCTTCGCAGTGATATTCTTTGCTTTCGCAAAGAGTGATATTGCCACAGAGGCTGCAATATAATTAGCGCCATCGGCACTTGCCGATGGCGCTTCTCTTATTCCTCTTTCTATTTACTGATTGTTGTTTTATCAGCCTATAACCTTATAGCCTGCCTCTTTAACGACAGAAGCAAGCGCTTCTCTTTCTAAGGAATCAAGACAGCTTACGACGGCTTCGCCGCTTTCGTGACTTACCTCAGCCAAGCTAACTCCCTCCATCGCTTCAAGCGCTGCCTTTACTCTGCCCGAGCAATGAGGGCACATCATACCCTCAATTTTTAAAGTGATTTTCTTCATTTTAAGGTCCTCTTTGTTTTCTTTTAATTGATTAGTCTTAGATTCGCTTTCGCATTTTTTCGTCCGAAACAGATTCAGCCTTAATGCATTTGATACCACAAGAAAGCTTGATACGCTCATAGCCAAAGCTCCGAACATAGGCTTTAAGCTGAAGCCCAGCGCAAAGAAAGCGCCTGCCGCAAGCGGTATCCCTATTATATTATAAAGGAATGCAAAGGCAAGATTCTGATAAATGTTGTTAAGCACCCGACGGCCAAGCCTTATCGCCAAGTGAACGTCCGAAAGTCGGCTTCCCGCAAGCACTATATCGGCAGAATCTATCGCTATATTCGCCCCTTTTCCTATTGCAGCTCCAATATCTGCGCTGACGAGCGCAGGCGCATCGTTGATGCCGTCGCCTACCATAAGCACCCGATATTTTTGCTTAAGCTCCTTAATTTTTGCTTCCTTGTCCTTGGGAAATACTCCTGCGTAATATTCCTTAATTCCGACGCTTTTAGCTACCGCAGAGGCGCACTCCGGATTATCGCCTGTCAGCATTACGGTCTTTACGCCGAGCCTATCGAGCGCCTCAACGGCCTGTCTTGCATCCTCTCTTATTTTATCTCTTAACGCTATTATTCCAAGAATTTTATCCTTGCTTGCAAACACAAGCGAGGTCTTACCCTCGCATGAAAGCTCGCTTATCCTCTGCTTCGTGAAGCCGTCGAGTAAAATATCAGTCCTTTTCTCTATAAATGCGGGATTGCCGCCGAAAATGCGCTCACCAAAAAGCTCAGCCTCAACTCCGCCAAGCGAAGCCGTAAAGTCACGGCACTCGTAAAGCTCGCCCTGATAATGCTCTACGATTGCTCTTGCCAAGGGATGCTCGCTCTCGGCTTCGAGCGAAGCGGCAAGCCTCAAAAGATAATCGTCGTCGCAGGAGGCGGGGATAATATCCGACACGACTGGCTTGCCCTCGGTGATAGTACCCGTCTTATCAAGCGCTACTGCGGTAATTTTTCCCGCCGCCTCAAGCGCAGAGGCATTCTTATAAAGCACGCCGAATTTTGCGCCGACACCCGTACCCACCATTATAGCCACGGGAGTGGCAAGTCCCAAGGCGCAAGGACAGCTTACCACAAGCACTGCAACGGCTCTTTCGATAGCAAAGCCAAAGCCTTGATTAAGAGAAATCCATATGATAAACGTAACGAGTGAAACGAGCAGCACGAAGGGCACGAAAATCCCCGCAACCTTATCTGCTACCTTAGCTACGGGAGCTTTGCTTCCCGACGCCTCCTTTACAGTCCTTATTATCTCGGAAATTACGGTATCCTCGCCCACAAGCTCTGCTCTTACCTTGATAAATCCCGAGGTAAGAGAGGTTGCCTCGAATACTCTATCGCCAACCCCCTTGTCGGCAGGTATGCTCTCGCCGCTAAGGCACGCCTCGTCAAACGAGCCCGAGCCGTCGACTATAACGCCGTCTGCCGCAACACGCTCACCACGCCTTACTGCGAATATATCTCCGGCCTTAAGCTCGCTTATCGGCACGGTCACCTCTTTGCCGTCCTTTATGAGCGTAACCGTCTTTGGGACTAGTGACATAAGCTCGTTTATAGCTCCCGTGGTCTTTCCCTTTGCGTGCGCTTCGAGGAGCTTTCCGAGCGTTATCAGCGCAGGTATCATTGCGGCGGATTCAAAATAAAGTCCGTGCAAAAGATTATGCGCTAAAGCCATATTGGAATTCAGTACAGCGTCGCTTATCATAAAGGTAAGTACAAAGCTGTAAATAAACGACACCGACGAGCCGAGCGCTACCAGCGTATCCATATTAGGCGAAAGCCTGAATACCGCCCTCACTCCGTTTATAAAAAATCTACGGTTGATAAGCAATACCGAAAGTGAGAGCACAAGCTCTATTAAGGCGAGTGAGGTGGGATTGCTGCCAAGCGCCGAGGGGAGCGGAAAGCTCCACATTATATGCCCCATAGATATATACATAAGCAAAAGAAGTATAAGGGTAGAGCTTATAAGGCGTATTTTAAGCGTCTTTTTTTCCTTATCGCATTTAATAGCGCCCTCGTTGGGACGTGGCTCTCTGCTCTTGCCCGCCGCCTTAGCGAGGTATCCCGCACGCTCGACAGCCGCCACTATTTCGCTATCGGACGCCGCACCCGACACCTTCATTTGATTAAGCAAAAGATTGACCTCGCATAAATCAACCCCGGGGAGGCGGCTGACCGCCGATTCCACTCTTGCAGAGCAGGCGGCGCAGGTCATACCCTCTACTTCAAAAATTCTTTCATTCATTCGACCAAAAATCCGCAGCACCAAGCATATATTTTAGTCCTGCGTATCCCTCTTTCTATATATGTAAGACCTAATTTTCGTCTTATATTTTATACCTGCTGCCTGAATTTGTCAAGTCCCAAGGAACTCCCTTTTCTTGACAAGAGCGCTTTTATGCTGTATAATAATTCTATCAAATATTAAGGAGGATACCCTCTTGACGAATTCCTTTAACAGACGCAGCTGGTTTATTCTTATTCTCTTCGGACTTATCGGTCAGATAGCCTGGAGCGTTGAGAATATGTATTTCAACCTTTTCGTCTTTGACGAAATTTCAAAGAATCTTGACGCCATTACTCTTATGGTACAGCTAAGCGGCGTATGCGCTACGCTCGTGACGCTCGTAGCGGGCACGCTTTCCGACAAGCTCGGCAACCGTCGCTCGTTTATTTCGGTAGGCTACATAATCTGGGGAGTCACCGTGGCGCTTTTCGGATTTATTTCTCCCTCACTTTTCAAGAGCCTTTTCGGGGCTTCGGAGGCTCAAGCGGTGAGCATTGCGCTTGCGGTAGTAATCGTCGGCGACTGCGTTATGACGCTTTTCGGCTCTTGCGCCAACGATGCCGCCTTTAACGCCTGGGTTACAGACAACACCGAAAGCTCCTACCGAGGCAAAATCGAGAGCGTGCTGTCTATAATGCCACTCGCCTCAATGCTTATCGTAGCGGGCGGCTTCGGAATCCTCGTAAGCCTGCTTTCCTATAAGATAGTATTCCTGATACTCGGCATTATAATCGTACTGTCCGGCGTGCTTGGACTTTTCTTCGTCAAGGATAAGCCTACTCTTACGAAAAGCGGAAGCTTCAAGGATATCGTTTACGGCTTTAAGCCCTCGACAGTCAAGGAGAATCCGTCGCTTTATATCACTCTTATCATAGTGTGCATATACGGCATTGCCTGCCAGACCTTTATGCCATACCTTATAATATATATGAAGACCGAGCTTTCCTTCTCGGTGCTTGAATACAGCGCAGTTTTTGCGATTGCAATTATTTTAGGCGCTGCCGTTAACCTTATCTTAGGCAAGCTTTCCGACAGACTTGACAAAATGAAATGTATGTACGTTGCAGGCGCAATCTTCTCGGTAGGTCTATTTCTTATGTACCTTATGAAGGGAATGGATAAAATTCCTACCTTGATTCTCTTTGGTATTGCAGGCTTCGTTATGATTGTCGGCTATATTTTCATATCCGCTCTTTCGGGTGCGATAGTAAGAGATTATACCCCCGAAAAGGAAGCAGGCAAGCTTCAGGGCGTAAGAATGATATTCTCGGTGCTTATACCGATGCTACTGGGGCCTGCTATCGGAAATCTTATCAACTCGCTTAAGGGCAAGCCCCTCGTCGACGCAGGAGCTGACGCTATGACGACGAGCTTCGTCCCCGCCCCCGAAATATTTCTCGTCGCTTCGATTATTTCCTTGCTTATACTTGCGGTAATTCCTATCGCAATAGCCGTAAGAAAATCAAGCGAAAAGAAAAATGACGCCGCCGAATAATTTTTATTATAACAACCGAGCCAAATAGCTAAGATTCGAATACAAAACAACGAAAAAGGGACAGATGCCGAACTGGGCGTCTATCCCTTTTTTGTTAAAACTCCGCTACGTAATCGGTATTATAAGGAATTTCTATAATATTGATTTCATTCCATTTATCCCTGATTTCAACACGCTTTGTATACTCGGTGGTAAGCTCGGAATACAGCTCTCCTGCCGCAAGCGAATAAAAATCACTAAAGAACGCTTCGTTAGATTTCATACCGTATCCAAGCGCCTCTCTTTCGAGCTTGAAGGCAAAGCATACACCGATATCGCAGGAAATTTCCGTGCCTTTGCCTACCTCAATATCGTTTACTGCCTCTATGATTTTAGGATATTTGAAATTTTCGGTATAGGCGGAATCCGACATAAAGTAATAGCTTCCGCTATCGTTTTCGGGTAAGCCCTCGTCATAAAGCTCCCAAAGCTCAAAGAATCTTTCGGGAGCGACCTTGCCCTCGTTTATTCCCGCAACGGCTGCACGAATCTCGCCTAAGCGTCTTTGACGCTCGGCACGCTCCTCTGCGGAAAGCTCCTTCATAAGATAGTTCCTATCGTCTCCGTAAAGCTTATTGCCCTCCTCGTCGGTGGCTATAATTTTTTCGGTGCGGACGAAAAGCAATACCGAGCGGCTGTAATAGCCGTAATACTTTTCTATATATTCGGGGAAATTGGTCATACCCTCGCCGTTATTGCCGAAAATTTTAATTCTTGCAGCCCAGCTCTTAAAGAGTATTTCACTGCCCGCCTTGAAATCGGAATAATCAAAGCCGTATTTTGCAGTCTGAGAATTAAACTCTGCCACAGAGCCTCCCGCTATAAACGAAAGTCTTTCCTCACAAGCGTTTTTCACCGTCTGCTTATCGCTATCCGAAAGTCGTGTGTAATCGTCAAAAAGCTTGCTTGCGGCAACGGTCTGCGCTACTAGGCTAGTCACGAATTCCTTAAGGTAATAGCCGTAGGTGTTTTCCGAATTTGCCTTGGAATTCCAGAATTCAGGCGTATCGTATATCTCGATTTTCTCCTCTGCAAGCTCCTTGCGCAAGGAAGCAATATATATAGCCTTGTAATAGGAGGCAAGATAGCTTGCTACGCCCTTGTCTATCGAAAAGCCGTCTATATACATATTCGCCCTAGCATTTTTTACAGCGCCTACTATTCCGATAATAGCGCCTGCTAAAATAGCGGCAGATAGCAAAATGCAAACAAATATTATCATATTGCGCTTTGTTCTTGCGGAAGCGGCGACTTTACCCTTTGCCCCTATTCCATTTGTGCTTGTCATTGTTTTTTTTCTTTTGCTCATACATTTACCTTTAGGCTTTTTCATTTTGATTTTTTATTCGGTAATACAGAGTGAAAAGCTCCTCAAGAGCGCCTATCGCCTCCTCGCCTGCCGAAAGTCTCATAATAAGCGCCGCACCGCCAAGCGACGAGCCGTAAAGCCTGCCGTTATACTTTAAGAAAAGCTCACCCAGTATTTCCATATCAAGGCGCTCGGTGTAAAACTGAAGTCTGCCTTGCGAAAGCGTAACTCTGCTTATTTTGGCAAGCTCCATAACGCTTCTTACAAGCGCCACCGAAAGAAGCCTTCTCGTCGCCAATGGCGGCTCACCGAAGCGGTCTACAAGCTCGTCGTAGACGTCCATTTTATCATCGGGTGTCCTTATATCGGATATGCGCTTATACATTTCAAGACGCATAGCTGCCGACGGGATATATCTTTCGGGAATGTGAGCATCGACCTTTATATCTACCGTTGCTTCAAATTCCACAGGTCTCTTTTCGCCCTTAAGCTCGTTTACCGCCTCGCTGAGCAGCTTAACGTAGAGGTCGTAGCCTACGCTGTCTATATATCCGTGTTGCTCCGCTCCGAGCAGATTTCCCGCTCCTCTGATTTCAAGGTCACGCAGCGCCACCTTGAAGCCTGCGCCGAACTCTGCGTATTCTCGTATTGCGCTGAGCCTTTTCGTTGCTATCTCGCTTAGCGCCTTTCCCGGGCGGTAGGTGAAATATGCGTACGCCTGCCTTTCGCTTCTTCCTACTCTGCCTCTTATCTGGTGCAGCTGGGAAAGTCCCATTCGGTCGGCGTTTTCTATTATCAGGGTGTTGGCGTTTGGCAGGTCTACACCCGTTTCTATAATCGTCGTGCATACCAGAACGTCAATTTCGCCCCTCACCATCATCTGCCATATATCCTCAAGCTCGTCACGCTCCATCTGACCGTGAGCGTATGCAACCCTTGCTTCGGGGATTTCCCTCGTTATTTTCGAAGCGGCAAAGGGTATGGTCGAGGTATTGTTGTAGAGATACAACACCTGACCGCCTCTGGCAAGCTCACGCCTTATTGCGTCGAATATGACAGGCTCGTCGTGCTCCAGCACGTAGGTCTGCACTGGGCGCCTGTCGCCCGGCGCTTCGTCAAGCACCGACATATCCGAAATGCCGTTTATCGCCATATTAAGCGTTCTCGGTATGGGAGTGGCGGAAAGCGTCAGCACGTCGACGCCCACCGAAAGCTCCTTAAGCTTTTCCTTTTGCGCAACGCCAAAGCGCTGCTCCTCGTCTACTATAAGAAGTCCCAGCCTCAAAAACTCGACCGATTTTGAAAGAAGCTTATGAGTGCCTATAAGGATATCGACCTTGCCTCTTTTGGTGTCGGCAAGAATCCTCGCCTGCTCCTTTGGAGTCCTGAAGCGTGAAAGCATTTCCACTCTGACGGCGTAACCCCTCATTCTTGAAAGCGCCGTCGTATAGTGCTGAAGCGCAAGTATCGTCGTCGGGACTAATATTGCCACCTGCTTTCCACCGAGAATTGCCTTAAACGCCGCCCTTAGCGCAACCTCGGTCTTGCCGAAGCCTACGTCACCGAGCAAAAGCCTGTTCATAGGCACGCTTTTCGTCATATCACGCTTGATTTCCTCGATTGCCTGACGCTGAGAATCGGTCTCCTCAAATTCAAATGAGGAAGCGAATTCCTCCTCAAGCTCGGAATCCTCCGGGAAGGCAAAGCCCTTTGCGTTTTGCCGCTCGGCGTAAAGGCTTATCAGCTTCTTTGCTATATCCTGAGCTGCGCCCTTTGCCCTTGCCTTGGTTCTGTGCCACTCCGTGCCTCCCATTTTAGAAAGCTTCACAGAGCCGTTCTCCGCCCTCTCGCCTATATATCTGCTGATAAGCTCAAGCCTGTCGCAGGGCAAGAACAGCTTATCAGTCCCCGCATAGCGGATAGTCACGTAGTCCTTGGTGACGCCGTCTACCCTTACTGACTGTATGCCCTCAAAAAGTCCTATACCGTAGCTTGCGTGCACCACGTAGTCGCCGACCGACAGGTCGTTGTGGCTCATTATGCTTGCGCCTGCGCCCGAATATTTGCGAAGAATTCTTCGGTGGCGGCGCTCAGCCATTATCCTTGCGCCCTCGTCACGCTCGGTCGAAAGCACCGCAACCTTCGCCGAAATCAGGTCGTAGCCCTCGCCAAAGCCAACGGTCAGCGTGACCGAGGTACGAGAAAGCGTATCGGGCTTCAGCGCCTCGGGCGCAACGAATACCGCATTTATATTTTCCTCGCCTAGAGACTCGCAAAGCGAGGCTGCTCCCTGCTTAGTCGGGCATTTTATTACAACCCTGTACGATTTTTTTAAATACCCCTGCAAATCCTCAAGCAAAAGCGAGTAATTATTTTCTCCGTAGCCGACGGTTCTTCTCGTGCGGAAGCCGAAAAGTCCCGAAAGCTCGCCGCCAACACCCGAAAACGGATTTATATGCATAACCGCCATCGAGGAAAGCGCACGCTTGTATTCCTGGCTCGTAAGATAATACTCGGTATCCTTTTTACCGATAAGTCCCCTTTGGTAAAGCTTTTGTATCTCCTCGCCAACACCCTCGGAGATTTTCCTTTGGCGCTCCTCGCCCTCTGCCGTACCGAATACTATTACTGGCGATGCGCCGATACTTGAAAAATATGAAAGCAGCGTTGCTCTTTCGGGATATATGATATCAAGATATTTATCCCTCGCAAGAAGATAGCCTCTTTCGGACAGCGAGCTGTATTCAAGGCTCAACGAGCCCTTCATCGTATCGTCCGCCGCACGGGCGGAAAGCTTCTTTATTTCGGCAAGCACTAGGGGCTTGCGCTCCTCTGATATTATCACCTCGTATGCAGGCGACAGCAACGCCGTATCAAGCGCCCCGACGGCTCTTTGCGTCAAAGGATTGAATGCCGAAATTCTGTCTATCTCGTCTCCAAAAAATTCTATTCTGACAGCCTCCGTGCTATCCCCCGAAAAGAAATCCACTATACCGCCTCTTGCGGCAAACTGTCCTGCCGATTCTACAAGCTCAACCCTTGCGTAGCCCGACTCGGAAAGCCTCTCGCAGAGCAACGACGGCGATATTTCGTCACCGACATTAAGCTTAAGAAAATGGCTCTCAAGCTCGGCTCTCGGTATAGTAAACGAGGTCATAGCGTCGGCGGTGGCAACCACGCAGTCAAGCTCGCCCGAAATCAGCTTATGAAGCACCAAAAGCCTCTCACGCTCGCAGTCGTGGGAGGCTGAAATATTATAAAACACGAGATTTCTCGGCTTAAAGACCGCTACTCTCAAATCAAGCGACGATAAAAGAGCCGCTATTCTCTCACCCTCTTTTTCGTCAGGGGCGACTATCAAGGAGCATTTCTTCGCCGACTTCGCTACCGAATATACAATCTCGGCTAAAAAGTCGTGAAGCGCACCTGCCGAAAGACCGCTGACGGCGCAGGGTCTCGGCTCGCTTGTGCTCATTTGACGGAGCAGCGTATCGTAAGCGGCAAAAAACTCCTTATCAAGCCGTATCAGGCTGCTTAATCTGTCCATATATCTCCTAAAATCCCGATTATCTGGAATATTTAGACATAGCGTCCTCTATTTTACCTGCTATTATAAGCGCTGCCGCCTCGCAGATGCTTTGGTGCTGAGCGTTAAGCGCTGAAAGGTCAGCCTCGGGGAATCTGCCAAGAACGAAATCCACGAGGTCGTATTCGGGCGAGGGCTTCTTCCCTACGCCTATTTTGATTCTCGGAAATTCCTCGGAGCCTAAGTGAGCTATTATGCTCTTAAGTCCGTTGTGACCGCCCGCAGAGCCCTTGCGCCTTATACGCATCACGCCGACGTCGAAGCTTATCTCGTCGTGAAGCACCAGCACACGCTCGGGAGGAATCTTATAAAATGACGCCGCCTCAGCTATTGCGACGCCCGAATTGTTCATATAGGTAGTAGGCTTCATAAGAAGCACCCTCGCACCCGCTATTTTACACTCGCCGACGAGCGAATGAAACTTCACCGTCTTTACCTCTGCCGAATAATGCTTTGCCAAGGCGTCGAGCGCCATAAAGCCTGCGTTGTGCCGTGTCCTCTCGTATTCCTTGCCTATATTTCCAAGTCCTGCCACAATATATGCTATGGGGAGCTTTTCCTCGCTCCCCCTGTCTTGGCTTATTTTCTTAAATAAATCAAATATATCTGCCATACGCCTATCAGTTTGCTATATCCTCTTTGGATTTAACGAGGATAAGCTCAGTAGCATAAGGAAGCTTCTCTATCGCTTCGCAAAGCGTGTGCCATTCGGCAAGCTTGTGATGTCTTCTCGCATAGTAAATGTTGATAAGCACCTCGTAATTCATACTCACAGTACGCATCTGATTGAAGGAGGAGGGCAAAAGCTGAATTATATTATGCCAATGACCCCTGTCCTGAGTATCGTTGAATTTTACCCTCTCGGCTTCAAGAAATTCTATAATACCGTCAAGCACCTTAAGTCCCTCGGGAGTAAGCCTGTCGTTGGAAAAATCCTCTCTTGAAAACTCCTTCGTATGCACTTTGTGCATAGTGGAGGTGGAATTTGCAACCGTGCCTACCTTGTAGGTATCAAATTCCTTCCACCAATAAAGAGGAGCGGTAATGTCCATAGATACGAACACCTGACGCAAAAACTTTCTGTGGTCGCTTCCCGCCGCAGCAAGGCGTGAAGCTAAGGCGAGGTCGTTAGCCCCCAATACGAAATTGCCGTTTTCGTCGTAGGTGCTGTCCATTCTCGCCCAGCTATTCATAGGATTTCTTGCTCCTCTGATAGCATTTTCCATATTGCAAACGCTTATTCTCTCAACCTTGAGCATCGGTTTACCTCGCAAAATATTTATTATTACCGTTATTTTAGCACATACGCATATAAATGTCAAGAATGATATAAGCAAGAGTCGTTAAAATATTTTTATAGCTCTTGACAAGCCTGATTTTTTGTGATAAAATCCATATAAAGGCGTTGACGGAAAGAGTAGTACGATGCTTTCGTGTACCAGAGAAGGAGTATTTGCTGGAAGCTCCCGCACGAGAAGCGTACGAAGACCACTCCCGAGCCGCAGGGCGGTAACAAGCTCTGCCGAATTTCCCTGCGTAAATGGGCAAAGAGTGAAAAATCAAGGTGGGACCGTGCATTAGCTTTTCGTATGCACCCTTGACGGCGTTTTTGTCGGCAAGGGTTTTTTTATTTGTCGGCGCACCAAAATAAATACAATATGACAGGAGATACAAAGCAATGAAGGTAATTTACAAGGACGGCACTGTCGGCGAGTGCGCTCCCGAGGAGGAGCTTCATATATTAAGACACTCTGCCGCTCACATTATGGCGCAGGCTATAAAGAGGCTCTGGCCTCACGCAGATTTTGCGTACGGCCCTGCCAACGATAAGGGCTTCTACTACGACGTGGACCTCGGCGATACCAAGCTTACCGACGAGGACCTTATGAAAATCGAAGCCGAAATGAAAAAGATAGTCAAGGAAAATCTTCCTATAAGACCGTCGATACTTCCCCGTGAGGAGGCTATCAGCTATATGCAGTCGCTCGGCGAGAAATACAAGGTCGAGCATATAGGCGACCTCGATGCCGATGCGGAAATCAGCTTCTTCAAGCAGGGTGACTACGTGGATATGTGTACAGGTCCTCATATCACCTACACGAAAGCGCTTAAGGCGTTTAAGATTATGGGACAGTCGGGCGCTTATTGGAAAAACGATAAGAATAATAAGATGCTCACCCGTATTAAGGGTACGGCTTTCAAAACTCAGGCGGAGCTTGACGATTATCTTAAGCTCCTCGAGGAGGCTGAAAAGCGTGACCACAGAAGAATAGGCAAGGAAATGGGACTGTTTATGCTTCAGGACGAAGCTCCCGGCTTCCCCTTCTTCCTCCCCAAGGGCGTGCTTCTCAAGAATGCGCTTATCGAGTACTGGCGTGAGCTTCACACCCGTGAGAATTACGTTGAAATCAATACCCCCCTTATTATGAACCGCAAGCTCTGGGAGACCAGCGGCCACTGGGACCATTATAAGGACAATATGTATTCTACTCTTATCGACGACGAGACCTACTGCATAAAGCCTATGAACTGCCCCGGCGGAGTTATGGTTTACAGAAGCCAGCCTCACAGCTACCGTGAGCTTCCTATGAGAGTAGGCGAGCTTGGCCTCGTTCACCGTCACGAGCTTAAGGGTGCGCTTCACGGACTTTTCCGTGTTCGCTGCTTCACTCAGGACGATGCGCACATATTTATGCGCAGAGAGCAGATTACGAGCGAAATCGTCGGAGTTGTAAATCTTATCAACGAGGTTTACTCAAAGTTCGGCTTCAAGTACTCGGTTGAGCTTTCCACAAGACCTGAGAACAGTATGGGAAGCGACGAGGACTGGGAGGCTGCTACCAACGGTCTTAAGGCTGCGCTTGAAAAGCTCGGTCTTCCCTACGTAATCAACGAGGGTGACGGAGCATTCTACGGCCCGAAAATCGACTTCCACCTCGAAGACACCTTGGGAAGAACCTGGCAGTGCGGTACTATCCAGCTTGACTTCCAGATGCCTATCAATTTCGAGCTTGAATACACCGACGAGAACAATGAAAAGACAAGACCTATTATGATACACCGAGTATGCTACGGCTCAATCGAGCGCTTTATCGGTATTCTTACCGAGCATTATGCAGGTAAGTTCCCGCTCTGGCTTGCTCCCACTCAGGCAAAGGTGCTTCTCGTTTCCGAGAAATGCGCCGAGTACGGCAAGAAGGTATACGAGGCGTTAAGGAGCGCAGGTATCCGTACCGAGCTTGACGACAGAAACGAGAAAATCGGCTATATGATAAGAGAAGCTCAGGTCGTCGGCAGAGTTCCTTATATGGTAATCATAGGTCAGCAGGAGGCCGAGAATCAGACCGTTTCCGTACGTAACCGTGACACCGCCGAAACGACTACTATGTCGATTGACGAATTTATTGCTAAAATCGTTAAAGAGAACAAGGAAAGAATTTAAATTATTTTTTAAGCGTAAAATCCTTTTCACTGTGGATTTTACGCTTATTTTTTTAACATAAGTTTACATTACGGTATATAAATCCGTTTATAATAAAATTATTACAACAAAGGGATAAACGGAGGCAAATCAAATGGAACGGAAAATAGAACAGGAAAATATAAGACTATTTAAAGAACATTTACTAAACGAAGAAAG
>JAZRCT010000003.1:0-106755 GCA_045659905.1 Eubacteriales bacterium
CGCCCTCGTTTATGCTGATAGCAGGAAGCCTGAGCTTCATTTCATTTATAATAGTCTTCATTTCATTTCCTCTTTTTTAACCTATGCTTCTAGTTTTATGCACTTGATTTTTCCTACGCCCGACATACGGATAAGCTTCCCTACCCTGCCCGAAAGCCCTCGTATTACAAGCGTTGCGCCTATTTTCTCGCAGCTTTCCACTCTGCCGAGAATCAGTCCGATTCCCGAGGAATCCATAAAGCTCACCGACGAAAAGTCTAAAATTACCGTCTTCGGTCTCCCGTCAAGAATTTTCTCGTCTATTTTCTGCCTCGTCGGCTTTGCGGTGTGATGGTCGATTTCTCCCGAAAGCTCGCATAGCAAGGCTGCGCTTTGCCTTTTAATTTTCAGCTCCTGCATTTTTTCCTTTTCCTTATCTTTTTTTCTAATTTTAGCAAATTCAGGCGGCAAAAATTGTCGCATTAGGTAACGCCGATAAATTTTTTAAAAAATCTCTTTACCGAGCAAAAAACGCTAAATCAGATAAAGCTTTCTTGCTATCTTCTCCACGCACTCACGCTTTTTTTCCTTGTAGATGCGCTCGGAGTAGCAATACACCTCGCTTTTGGCGTAGCCTATCCCCTCGCCTATTTCCTTTATGAAGACAGGACACAGCCTATCACCCACCACCGAGCGCACAGCATCCTCTATTTTGGAATCGAGATAGGCGTATTCCATTCTTACACGCCTTGCTAGGCTTCCGTCTTTAAGCTCCTCCTCTCTTCTGAAATAATCACGGCACTCTGCTATCACAAGCTCCTTTAAGGATTTTTCCAAGACAGCTCCCTCCATAACTCACCCCCGAAATAACAGACTTCAGAAAATTATCCCTCGTACCCAAGCAGCCTTACCGTGTCGATTAGCTCACAGCGAAGCTCGCTTAATACCACATTTAGCTCCTTCATTTCGTAAAGAGCCGCATCGGCGTATTCGATAAGCTCGCTTACCGCCTCGGCGCATCTTTTAGAGTCGCTCTCGCTTTGCTCGCTGATTACCTCCGATATAAGGCTTCTTACGTTGAGCATTTCATTTATTTCGGAAATTCTTTCTGCCACCTCCTCTATATCGGATTTTATTTCATTTGGCGAGCGGTACAGACGAAAATCGCTCCCAAACGCTTGTCCTTTATAAATATTATCACCTCCGCTTCACGCTAGCGCTTTTTCTCACCGCTTGTCACTCGGCAGATTAGAAAGCACGCAAAAGTCACTTGTTATGTGACAATATTAGCACAGAAAAAGTCACTTGTCAAGTGATTTTCAAAAAAATTTCAAGATTTTTTCAAAACCCTATTGCATATCAAGTGACTTTGTGTTACAATACAGGTGACTTAAAGTTACAAATCAAGTGACCTGAAGCTTTTTTCGGGTGACAAATGCAATCAAAGAGGTGAAATTTATGCTTAAGGATAAGCTTAAGGAATTGAGAAAAAAGAGAAGAATGACGCTCGAGGAGCTTGCTGAGGCGGCAGGAACGTCGAAGCAGACCATACACCGATATGAAAACGGTATAATCACGAACATCCCCCCTGAGCGAGTAGTGGCAATAGCGGCGGCGCTTGAGGTTACACCATCTGAGCTTATGGGCTGGGACGACGGCTTTTCTTCCTTTAATTATAATAACGTATTCCCCTATTCGGTAAAGCGCCTTCCCATTCTCGGCGATATCGCCTGCGGAAGTCCCATTTTCGCCGACGAGGAGCACGAAAGCTTTGCCTCCGCCGACGGTAAGCTCGACGCCGATTTCTGCCTGCGTGCTCACGGTGATTCTATGTCGGGCGCAAGAATCAATGACGGAGATATCGTTTTTATCCGTCAGCAGCAGATTGTCGACAACGGCGAAATCGCCGCCGTCATTATCAACGACGAGGCCACCCTTAAGCGTGTCTACTATTACCCCGACGAGAAAAAGCTCGTCCTCACCCCAGAAAATCCAAGGTATGCGCCGCTCGTCTATATCCGAGATGAGCTTGATACAATAAAGATTCTCGGTAAGGCAGTCGCTTTTCAGAGTATGGTTGTTTAAGGAATAAAGAATAAAAATAATACGAGGGGACTTTTTGAAGCCAAAAAGTCCCCTCGTACTCCCGAAAAAGCATTTTTTGGGAGTATTTTTTATTGCCGCAAGGCTATATCGCTCCTCACATAAGTGAAGAATATCTTACCAAGGCAAGAATTCCGAGCCCTTAAGCTTAAGAAGCGCCTCTGCGTAGAAATAATCGCCGTATATAATCGGCACGTGTACGTTAGCCTTCTTGAGGTCACCGTCGCAGGGATATCTGCCTGAGCCGTAGGCTACGGTGTAATCCTTATCGTGGTCAAAGTTGACGAACTTCTCGGTGCAGGCACGAAGAAGATTGATTGCGGCGTTCATATACATACCGCCCTCACACTCGGGAAGAATCTTCGCAAGCTCGATAAGTCCGCAGGAGGTAATCATAGCCGCAGTCGTATCGTAGTATACCGGCTCGGCGGGAGCACGGAAGTCGATTCTCGGAAGCCAATCATCGCAGCAGTTGGCAATAAAGTAGTTTGCTGCAGCCTTTGCGCCCTCGAGATATCTCTGCTCCTTGGTGTGAATGTAGGAAAGAGTAAGACCGTAAACGCACCAGCTTGCGCCTCTCGACCAGGACGAGCCCTCGGCGATACCCTGACCGCCAAGATTCCTTATATAGTCACCGGTATTCTCATCGTGCTCGACGATATGGTTTACCGAGCCGTCCTCACGGAGGTGGTCAACCAAAGCCGTATCAGCCTGAGCCATAGCTACCTGCTTGAATCTGTCGTCGCCGATTTCCTCGGACGCCCAATAGAGCTGAGGAAGATTCATAAGGGTGTCTATGATAGTGTGCTTCGATCTGTTAGCCGAATTCCACGCACGGATATATCCGCCGTCTACATTGAATCTCGACATAAGAAGCGATGCGCAGAAAAGATTTCTCGCTCTCGAGCCCTTGTCACCGGTAATGCGGTAAAGAGCGCCCGAGAGAATGTGCCACATAAAGCCTACGTCGTGGTGAAGACAATCGTAATAGTCGGTAAGCGCTCTGTCGAGTATCTTCTCGTTTGACTTAGCGCACTCAAGGTATACCGGCGCTTTGGTATACTCGTACATAAGAGCGTTAAGACCGCCCCAGAAGCCGTTAGTCCACCAATGGATTCGGTCGCCGTCGTCGTTGTTGATAAATCTATTATTCTCGTCAACGCCGTCACCGTGCGCTATTACGTCACGGTTGCGTGCCGAAACTACTCTGAGCTTAGCATCGAGCTTCTCAAAGGTTTCTTCAACCCAAGCTTTGTTTTCATTTAATATTTGAGCTGCAGTTTTCATATTTAATCACCTTTCTTGTAAACAGTAGTTGGCATTATCACCACGGGAAGAATTCTGCGCCGAGGAGCTTAAGAATTGCCTCGGTGTAGAAATAGTCGCCGTAAATGATAGAAATATGAACGCCGCTCTTGACGAGGTCGCCGTTTGTAGGATATCTTACCGAGCCGTAGCCGAGCATACAGTCATTGTCGTCGTCCCAGTTCATAAACTTTTCTTCCATAGCGCGAAGAAGGTTGAGCGCAGCGTCAAGGTAATACTTTGACTGCGTCTCGGGAACTATCTTCGCAAGCTCGATAAGTCCGCACGCTGCGATAGCGCCTGCGGTGGAATCGTAGTATACCGGCTCTGCGGGAGCACGGAAGTCGATTCTCGGAAGCCAATCGTCGCAGCAGTTGGCAATAAAATAGTTGGCAACCTGCTTAGATGCGTCGAGGTATCTTTCCTCACCCGTGTGGATATAAGAAAGCACGAAGCCGTAAAGTCCCCAAGCCTGACCGCGTGACCAGGACGAGCCTACTGCACAGCCCTGACCTGCGTGGGTGCGAACCATCTCACCCGTCTCTCTGTTGTGCTCTACGATATGGTTGATAGAGCCATCGGGACGCAGGTGATCGACGAGCGCCATATCGGCGTGAGCCATAGCTACTCTCTTGAATCTGTCGTCACCGATTTCCTCAGATGCCCAGTAAAGCAAAGGAAGATTCATAAGGCAGTCTATAATAGACCAGTCAGGCTCCCAGTTCCAAGCACGGATAAAGCCTCCGTTGAGAATGAAGCGGGAGGAAAGCACGTTAGCCGCATAGAAATTTCTCGTTCTCGACTTTTTATCGCCCGTAATCTTGTAGGAAGCGCCCGAAAGAAGATGCCAGAGGAAGCCAAGGTCGTGGTCAAGCATGTCGTAATTTGCAAGCGCCTCGTCCATAAGCTCCTCGGAGCGTCTGCCTGTCTTGAGGTACTCCTCATTCTTGGTGTAGGCGTAGAGCATATAGTTAAGTCCGCCCCAGAATCCGTTGCACCACCAATTCTTATTGAACCAAGGCTTTCCCTCCTCAAAACGGTCCATATGTACGCCGTTTTCGTCGGTGCCGTCGGGAATTTTATTTCTTGAGCGAAGAGTCATCTTCGACATCTTCTTATCGATTTTCTTGAAGGTAGCTTCAGCAAAATCGAGATATTCTTTAGGTAAATTAAGAGAACTCATTTTGTTGTCCTTTCGGTTGTATGTTGTATCGTCAGGTGACGTGTCGAGGACTTACCTCTTCACTATTACCTATTACCTTTTACCTTATCTTACGGCTGCTTGCCGAAGTAAGCCTGAATTCCGCCGTCTACGTAGAGAATCTGACCGTTGACGAAATCAGAAGCAGAGGATGCAAGGAATACCGCGGGGCCTGCGAGGTCCTCAGGGTCGCCCCATCTGCCTGCGGGAGTCTTGGTCTCGGTAATGAACACGTCAAAGGGATGCTTCGAGCCGTCGGGCTGAGTTTCTCTCAGGGGTGCGGTCTGGGGAGTAGCGATATAGCCGGGGCCGATACCGTTGCACTGAATGTTGTACATACCGTACTCGGATGCGATATTTCTGGTGAGCATCTTAAGTCCGCCCTTAGCCGAAGCGTATGCCGATACGGTCTCTCTGCCGAACTCACTCATCATAGAGCAGATATTGATAATCTTACCGCTCTTCTGCTTAATCATAGAAGGAAGAACTGCCTTCGACACGATAAAGGGAGCGTTGAGGTCTACGTCGATAACCTGTCTGAACTCGGACGCCTTCATATCTATCATAGGAATTCTCTTGATAATTCCCGCATTGTTGACAAGAATGTCGATAACTCCGACCTCCTTCTCAATCGTAGCAACCATTGCGTTGACTGCGTCCTCGTCGGTAACGTCGCAAACGTAACCCTTAGCGTCGATGCCGTCTTTGGCGTAGGATGCAAGTCCCTTGTCTACGAACTCCTGCTTGATATCGTTGAATACTATCTTAGCGCCTGCTGCCGCAAGTCCCTTTGCGATTGCGTAGCCGATGCCGTAGGATGCGCCCGTGATAAGGGCTACCTTTCCGGTAAGGTCAAAATTGTTAGCCATTTTTATTTCTCCTTTTATGTAATTGATTAAACTATCTTAATTCCTTAGTTTCGATATGGTCCATATCGGTGAACTCCTGGTTCTCGCCGCACATAGCCCAGATAAACGAATAATTCTTAGTACCTACGCCCGAATGGATAGACCAGCTGGGGGAGATAACCGCCTCCTCGTTGTGCATAATGATATGGCGGGTTTCCTTAGGCTCGCCCATCATATGGAATACTGCGTCGTTAGGTCCCATATCAAGATAGAGATAAACCTCCATACGTCTGTCGTGAGTATGGCAGGGCATCGTATTCCAGTTAGAGCCAACCTCAAGCTCGGTAAGTCCCATTGCAAGCTGGCAGGACTTCATAACCTCGGGGTGGATATACTGATTGATTACTCTCTTGTTGCAATCCTCTACGCTGCCGCAGGGGACTTTTCTTGCCTTGGTGATATCAATTTTAACGGTGGGATACTCGGTGTGCGCAGGGCAGGAGGTAATATAGAACTTAGCGGGGCACTTCTCGTCTACGCTCCTGAACTTCAAATCCTTATGTCCCTTACCTACGTAAATACCGTCTCTCGGATTCATTTCGAATTCTTCACCGTCCACGGTGATAATTCCCTTACCGCCGATATTGATGCATCCAAGCTCACGGCGCTCTAGGAAGTAATCTGCGGCAAGCTCCTTGCCTGCCTCAAGCTTAAGTTCAAGCTTTATCGGCATCATACCGATTACTATAATTCTGTCGGTATGGCTATATACCATTCTTATATTGTCCTTAGTGAAAAGATTTCCGATGTGGAACTCCTCTCTTAATCTGTCAGTAGTGTAATATCTGACGTCTTTGGCGTTGGCAGCATCTCTGACTTCCATTCCCTCATTCTCCTTTTTAATATATTTTCCATTGATTTCTATCTGTGTAAGCGCAGCAAACGAAAGCGAGCCGTCCTCAAGGCGCTGCTGCTTGAATCCCGTAAGCTTGACGTACTCTGTGGTCTTTGGCGCATCAAGCGTGACGGTCTGTCCCTCTGCTATTCCCTGAAGATTCATATGAACGCTCGTCTTGTCCGAGAATTCGATATCCATTTCCTTCCAATAGGTGTCGTGCGGGAAATCCGCGCGAATGAATATCGTCACCGAGCTTACCTCGACCTCAGTGCCGAAATGCACCTCATATTCAAGGTCCTCTCTGAGTCCGCCGCCCCACGAATGGTAGGGGAACGTACCGTGATTTGAATTGTCGATTACTCCGTCGATAGCGTTGCGCTCGAAGAAGCAGGGGTCCTCACGGGTAACGAAATTAGCTACCGCATGCGGGAAATACTTAGGCACGTTGTGCCTGTCGTGCGAGTTGAGCGAGATTTTACGCTCAGCGTAAATTTCAGCGTCGGTAGGCTCTGACACCCAAATTCTGTGGCTGTCGCCCTCGAACGCCACCGTGCCGTAGCAGGCTCTGCGCTCGTAGCCGAAGGGTACTGCGAACTCAAACGTTCCGTCGGGAACGTAGATTATTGACGGCGCAAGAGTCTCGTCAAGACTGATTTTGATAAAATCGGTATACTCGATTTCAACACGCCACTTGTCGCCTTCCTCATAGACGCCGTTGTAGCGCTCGTCGATTTCCTCACCGTACGACTTGAACTTTACCTCGCCGCTTGCATTGATAAGCTTAAGGTTAAGAATAGCTTTCACTCCTTTACTTGATAGTAGTCACAGAGCATTAAATAAAATCACTCTTAGCTTTAATGATACCATATTTTTCCCGATAAATCAACCTAAAATAAAAATAAATTATATTTTAAAGCTTTTTTAGTTAAAACGCTTGCACAGATGCGTGTATATATGTTAAAATTAACGAAAACGGAAGAAAGGAGCGACGAAAAAATGAAAAAAATCAAGCTGATTTTATCAAGATGCCTTATGCTTTTCGTATTTATTGCGCTCTGCCAGCTTCTTTCGCACCTGGCGGTCTATCTCGCCGACGCCTGCTACTCTGCGCTTCACAAGTGGTTTGGCGACACGTTCCCACTTTATTCTCCGATTGGCGAGGGAAAGGAAAAGTACGAGCTTTCAAGGGTGGTAATAAGCCTTATTTCCTATACGCTTGCGCTCTTTTTCTCGGTGTACCTCTCTATTCTTTTATCAAATCGCCAAAACGAGCACCTGATATCAAGGACTGAGGGCTTCTTCACTCTCGGCGAGGGCTTCGGGATTTACGCTCGAAGCTTCCTACCTTTCGACCTTATTGCCTCGGCGTTTACAGCCCTGATTTTCCTGCTTCCCATAAGATTTATACCCGATGCGTTTTTTACCAAGGACTACTCTTTTTTCTTCACGTTTCAAAAGATAATTTACGATACGTTCGGGCTTATATCAGGTGCAATTGCTTCCGCTTTGGTAACCTTTGGTTTACATATTATAGCCGTATTCCCTGCTATGTCACGCTGGCGTGCAGCTTGGCTTACGGGTTTTGCAAGATAAGGAGGGGGAAATCGTATGGTAGAGCTTATTGAATTTCTGCTGATATCCCTGGGGCTCGTCCTCGCATTTAT
Source organism: Eubacteriales bacterium (assembly GCA_045659905.1). Classification (GTDB taxonomy): domain Bacteria; phylum Bacillota; class Clostridia; order Oscillospirales; family CAG-272; genus UBA1740. Next base: position 7,999 of record JAZRCT010000003.1, read on the forward strand.
CCTCCTTATATTTTTTATAAGGCGTATGGCGCTTCTCTTTTCCCTGCTTGCGCTGAGAAAGTCGGAGGACATTGAGGTGCGGCTCGTATCGCCGATTTCGCTTTTTCTTCCCTTCACGGCAAAAAAGCCGCTCGCAAGAGTCAGGGTGCGAAAGAAGCTGTTTTCTATTTATCTATATCACGGCGGAGGTAGGTGGCGCTACGTGCATATTGCAAGTGACAGATACACCGTCGTATTCTCAAAGCTCGGCGGCAAGACGCTGCGCAGCGCTTCAAGGACGCTCGGCACTTCTAAGCGTGTTATTATAAATCTGCCCTCGGGCGTCAGCAGAAGCAAGGTAAGGCTTCTTCCCGAAATCAAGGAGAGCGAAGCTATACCGTTGCTCGTATTCTCGCCGGAGCCTGCCGAGCTTACCTACGTCACTAAGGAGCGAACCTCGATAAAAGTAGCCTTCACGGGCGAGCAGGTGGGAAGCTGGCTTATCTTCACAAAGCACACTCTGCTCCGCTACCTCGACCGTGAAAGCCGCGGCTTCTTCGACTAGGCGGAAAATGATAGTCATAATATTTAAGGGGGACTTTGCAGCCAAAGTCCCCCTTTTCAACCCCGAAAGCATTTTTGGGGTTATATTTATTGCCATATGGCAATATCACTCTTTGCGAGAGCAAAGAATATCGTTGCGAAGCAATATCACTCCTCACCGTGGTGAGGAATATCACTGTCGCCTAAGCGACAATATAACCCATCACAAGATGGACTTCACTCGAGCAAACACAAGCTAGTCTGTATTTTTACAAAATCGCACCAAGGTCGCTTACGGATTTAAGATAGAAATCGCAATTTTTACGCATAAAGTCCTCGATTGTCGGGACGTCGTACGCCCAGCCTGCGGCGGCGAAGGCGACGCCTGACGCTCTTGCCATATCGTAGCCGGGCTTTAGGTCGTCGACTACGAGGATTTCCTCGGGACGAAGCTCAAATTTCTTCATTATCTCAAGGACAGAATATGGGTGCGGCTTTCTAAGCTCTTTAGGCATATCCCAGCCGAAGATAATATCAGGCTTGGGCAGCTCGCTTGCTTGCCAATCACGCCTTATATAATCGGTGTAGGAATGACTTACGACGGCTATTATACCGCCCCGAGCCTTATGCTTTTCTAAGATTTCCTTGATTCCCGAAAAGGCTTTTGGGGTATGGCTTTTGACGTACTCTGCCCAGAAATCCTGCTCGACTAAAAATTCCTCCTCGCTAAGTCCGACGTCGGTAAGAAAGAGCCACTCGACGCCCGGGTAAAAATTCTTTTCAAAATACTCGGTGAGGGTATATTTATCGGCAAGGTTAGGTCTGTAAATTTTGAGATATTCAATGAACGACGGAAAATGCACCGTCGCCGTGCTGTCCACCACGGTATCGTCGTGGTCGAGTATCAGACATTTATATTTCATTTCTTCAAATCGAGGAAGGCGATTTTTATCCTATCCTCTGCCCCCTTTACGAGAGGTCTTCTCTGCATAAGATATTGCCACTCCGATTCGCTACCGCCAAAGGCAACCTCGGCGAGCGCAGAGCAACCGTCAAAGGCGTCGTAGTCCTCTATCTCACGAAGTCCCTTGGGGAGCGCTATTCTCTTAAGAGCGGTGCAATCGGCAAAGGCGTCGAAGCCAAGCTCTCTCAGCGTAAGCGGCAGAATAATCGAGTCAAGCGACGAGCAGCCACGGAAGGCTCTTCTGCCGATTTTGACAAGATTTGTTGGCAAATCTACGGTTTTTAACGAGCGGCATCCCTCGAAGGTGCTTTCGTCTATAAGCTTGAGCGAATTTGAAAGCTTAACGCCCTCAAGCGCAAAGCAGGAGGAAAAAGCGCCAAACTCGATAAGCCCTACGCTATCGGGGATTTCGAGATATTTAAGGTTAAAGCAGAATGAAAACGCTCCCGAGCAAATCACCTCAAGGCACTCGCCAAGCTTAAGTCTGGTAAGCGAGGCGCAGCCCTCGAACGCACCCTCGCCGATGCGCTTTACCGAGCTTGGCAGATTTACCGAGGTAAGGCTCGGGCAATAGGCAAAGGCTTCGTCGAGAATTTCGGTAATTCCCTCTCGAAATTCTACCTTAGCCAAGGCGGAGCAGCCCGAAAAGGCAGCCGCCGAAATGCGCTTTAAGCTCTTAGGCAGCACTATCGCACGAAGGCATTTAAATTCACGGAAGGCGTCCTCGGCTATCTCCTCGATGCCCTCGGGAATTACTATCTCACAATTCTCCTCGGTGTCCTCGTAAAGACCGCTATATACGACACGCTCGTCGATAATGCGGCGAAGCTCGCCTTCGTTTTCTACGTCAAAATTAAATTTCATAATTATTTCAGCTTGGAAAGCGCCTCTGCAAGCGCCTTTCTCGTGTCAAGGTACTTACTCAGCTTCGCTCTTTCCTGAGCAACCACCGCCTCGGGCGCTTTAGCTATAAAGCCCTCGTTTGAAAGCTTCTTTTCAAGCCTCGTAATTTCGTCCTCGTTCTTCTTGGTCTCCGCTTCAAGTCTTGCTCTTTCCTTTTCAAAGTCAATAACCTCGGCAAGCGGAATATACATAGTACCGGCATCAGTAGCGATGCTTACTGCGTCGTCACCCTCGTAGGAATCGGCAAGTATAACCTCGGACGCCGAGGCAAGCTTCTCTAAAATTCCACGGGCAAGCTCAAAGCTCTCCTTATACTTGGTAACGACGAAAAGCTTAGCGCGCTTAGAGGGCGCTATATTCATTTCGGCTCTGCGCTGACGGATAGCGGTAATACAGGTGATAATTCTCTCAATGCTCTCCTCCTCGCCCGAAAAATCGTAGGCGCTGTCGTATTTCGGATACTCCGAAATCATAATGCTATCGTCGGTGTGAGGAAGCGCCTGATAAATTTCCTCGGTGATAAAGGGCATATAGGGGTGCAGAAGCTTCAAAACGCCCGTAAGCACAAACACAAGCACACGCTTTGCGGTAAGTCCCGATTGACTTTCCTTATCGAATATACGGCTCTTTACCATTTCGATATACCAGTCGCAAAGGATATCCCAGGTGAAGGAATAAATCTCGGCAAGCGCCACGCCAAGCTCGTAGCTGTCGATATTGTCGCATACCGTCTTAGAAAGCTTATTGAAGCGCGAAAGCACCCATTTGTCCTCGGGAAGAAGCTCGGACTGCTTCGGCATAGTAAGAAGCTCTCCGTCCTCCTCGGTAAGATTCATAAGCACGAAACGGGAGGCATTCCAAAGCTTATTTGCGAAATTCCTTGCCGATTCAATCTTCTCGTCCGAGAAGCGCATATCGTTGCCGGGGGCGTTACCCGTAGCAAGCGCAAATCTGAGAGCGTCTGCTCCGTACTCGTCGATAATCTTAAGCGGGTCTATACCGTTGCCGAGCGATTTCGACATTTTTCTGCCCTTGGCATCTCGCACGAGGCCGTGAATGAATACCGTCGAGAAGGGCTTTTTGCCCATATGCTCAAGTCCCGAGAAAATCATTCTCGACACCCAGAAGAATATTATATCGTAGCCCGTAACGAGCACGCTCGTCGGATAGTATCTTTCCAAATCCTCGGTCTTGTCAGGCCAGCCAAGCGTTGAGAAGGGCCAGAGCGCAGAAGAAAACCAGGTATCAAGCACGTCCTCCTCCTGCCTTAATGCGCCGCCGCACTTTTTGCATACCGTAAGGTCGGTCTTAGAGACCTCCATAGTGCCGCATTCGTCGCAATAGAACGCAGGGATTCTGTGTCCCCACCAGAGCTGGCGTGAGATGCACCAGTCGTGACAATTCTCCATCCAGTTGGTGTAAATCTTGGTAAATCTTTCGGGCTGGAAGCGGATATCGCCCGAGGTAACCGCCTCAAGCGCAGGCTTTGCAAGCGGCGCCATTTTAACGAACCATTGGTCGCTCGTCATAGGCTCAACGGTGGTCTTGCAGCGGTAGCAGGTGCCGACGTTGTGCGAGCAAGGCTCAATCTTCACGAGGAAGCCGCCCGCTTCAAGGTCGCTGACGATTTGCTTTCTTGCTTCGTATCTGTCAAGTCCTGCGTACTTTCCGCCCCACTCAGCGCTTATGGTAGCGTCGTCGTTCATAACCTTGATAACCTCAAGCGAGTGGCGCTTACCGACCTCAAAGTCGTTGGGGTCGTGGGCAGGCGTAATCTTAACGCAACCCGTACCAAAGTCACGCTCGACGTACTCGTCGGCAATAATCGGAATCTCTCTGCCGACAAGCGGAAGCAGGAGCGTCTTGCCTACGAGATGCGAATATCTTTCGTCCTCGGGGTGTACCGCAACGGCGGTATCGCCAAGCATAGTCTCGGGGCGTGTGGTGGCTACCGTAACGAACTCGTCGGAATCCTTTACGGGATAGCGAATATGCCAAAAGCTGCCCTGCTGCTCGCTGTATTCAACCTCGGCGTCGGAGAGCGCCGTAATACAGTTAGGACACCAGTTGATAATGCGGAAACCACGGTAGATAAGTCCCTTATTATAAAGATTGACGAATACCTCTCTTACCGCTCTTGAGCAGCCCTCGTCCATAGTAAAGCGCTCACGTGACCAGTCGCACGACGAGCCAAGCTTCTTTAGCTGATTTATAATTCTTGAGCCGTACTGATTCTTCCAGTCCCACACTCTCTCAAGGAATTTCTCTCTGCCGAGGTCGTATCTCGTAAGTCCCTCGTTGATACGGAGATTCTCCTCAACCTTAATCTGCGTAGCTATGCCGGCGTGGTCGGTGCCGGGCACCCAGAGCGTAGAATAGCCCTGCATACGCTTAGTCCTTATAAGTATGTCCTGGAGCGTTTCGTCAAGGGCGTGTCCCATATGCAGCTGACCTGTGACGTTTGGCGGAGGAATTACTATTGAAAAGGGCGGCTTCTTCTTGTCGGTATCGGGCTTGAAATAGCCTTTGTCGCACCAATCCTTGTAAATTCTGTCCTCAAATTCAAGGGGCTGATAATTTTTAGCAAGTTCTTTTCTCATTTTCTTTTCCTTATTCAAGAATTTATTTAGCATACAAAAAGCCCCGATGCCAAAAGGGCATCGGGGCGAATAAATCGCGGTACCACCCGACTTCGGCCGACACAAAATATGCATACGGCCCTCGTATATCCTTAACGTGGATTGGACGCCGAATTCTAATAAGCAAAGCCGTGGGGAAATTCGTCTTATTCCTAATCTCGGCACGCCGTTCTTTTCGGGTACGCAAGGGCTACCTTCGCTAAGTCTCGTCTTAAGGACTCACACCAACCGTCCTCTCTCTGAAAGCGAGAAAAAGCTACTCCTCCCTTGGGCGTATTTCTACGCTATGTTGTATTTTACCATATAAATCTTTTAATGTCAAGTAGGGAAGCAAATTTCAAAAAAGCGTCCTCCGCATTCCCCTCTGCTCTGCAAAATTTATCCTCGCCGATTACCTATACGAGTCGAATATGAGAAGCGTCTCGCAGGTCAGAGTCTGAAACGCCTCCTCAAGCAGATTATCAAAGTCAATTTTAGCGATTTCACGCATACAGTCCTCAATTCTCGGCTTGGTCTTGGGGTGTCTTGGGGTAAATACCGTACAGCAGTCCTCGAACGGCAATATCGAGGTGTCGTATGTGCCGTATTTCATAGCCTCCCTGATTATCTCTACCTTGTCCATTCCGATGCAGGGACGAAGCACGGGGATATTCACCACGCTGTCGGTAACGCCTATTGCCGAGAGCGTCTGCGAGGCAACCTGCCCCAAGCTCTCACCCGTGATAAGCGCTCCGCACTCACGCTCCCTAGCTACACGCTCGGAAAGCTTCATCATAAATATGCGCAGAATAAGCGTAAAATAATCCTCGTCGCAATTGTCACGGATTTCCTCCTGCACGTGGGTGAGTGAAATCACGTTGATTCGGATTTTAGAGCAATATTCGCACATTTCCTTCGCAAGCTTGAATACCTTTTCTCTCGCTCTTACCGAGGTGTACGGGAACGACTCAAAATGAAGCGCCTCTATTTCAAGTCCTCGCTTCGCCATCATAAGTCCCGCTACGGGCGAATCAATGCCTCCCGAAAGCAGAAGAAGTCCCTTGCCCGCAGTGCGAAGCGGAAGTCCGCCTGCGCCTGCCTCCTGACCTGCTCTTATATAGGCAAAATCGTCACGCACCTCGACGGTGACTACGACCTCGGGGCTATGCACGTCGACCTTTATTCCTCTTACACATTCAAGAATTTTGCCGCCGACAGCCTTCATTATTTCGGGCGAGGTAAGCGGAAAATTCTTATCCGAGCGCTTCGCCTCTACCTTAAAGGTTCTCTTGCCGACGAGCTTTCTCGGCAGATACTCGCCTGCCGTCTTAAGGATATCCTCAATGTTTTTCTCGCACGCCTTGGCTCGGTTGACGCCAACGATACCGAAGACACGCCTCGCCGCCTCGTACATACCGTCCATATCGCATTCGTCACTCTGTGGCTCGACATATATCGTCGACTGCTTATAGTAAATTTTGAACGTGCCATAGGGTGAGGCACGGCGGCGCAGCTCCTTTACGAGCATTGATTCAAAATTGCGTCTATTCTGTCCCTTCAATACGATTTCACCGTATTTACATAAAATTACTTCGTCTATCATTTTTGCTCCAATAAGGCTTGATTTGCAAATTTCACTTTACAAATCAAGCCGTTTTTCCTTAATCCTTCTTGGTGGATATAAATCCAAAGAAATCCGCCTTATACGCTGCGTTGACCTTTGCTATCTTCAAGTTCATTTCCCTGATATAGCCCTTGCAGGACTCTATCATATCAGCAACTCCCGAAAGGGTTGGGTTGATATCGTTTATTATCTTGTAAAGCTTCGTCACAACCTCAAGGCGCTCGGCTGCCGTGGTAGCCGCATCGTACTGTCCCATAGCCTTGATAATGTCTGACCTTTTGTATTTATACTCCGGAGGCTTCTCGTCCTCAATCCACTTGTTCGCCTCGTCAAGCCACTCTCCCGAGCGGATGCTCCAGCTATCCATATCGGTGTATTTGTATCCGACAGCCTCACGCTTATCCTCTATAAATTCAAGCACTACGGCTACGTTGAATTCGGTAACGCCGAAGGCTTCTATTATAAGTCTGTTGTAGGGGTCGGACGCCTTTTCGTTGCCGCTGCCCGTCTTGGTGACGATTTCGCCGCCGTTAATCTTCTTGCTTGTATCGTCACTGTACTTAAGATACGGCTCTTTTCTCGCTGTGATAATCTTGAATTTAAGGTCTTCATTGTCTGAAAGAAGCGTCGCTCTTAAGGTAGTGCGCTTACCGTCTACTACGCCTACTATGTACACCGTTCTTCCGTCCTCGGATATAGAATCCGTCAGGAGATTGTCACATTCGGCGCTCCAAATAAGGTCGGCTGCCTCCTTAAACTTAAACTCGTCCTGAACTACTATCGTACGTCTTGAATTGGTAAACAGTAAGCCACGCCTTCCCGAGGTGGTGACAACCTTGTCGTCCGTAAGCGTAACTCCCGTATTCACGGCTGGGTTAAACGAGGGGGTAAGGTCTGCTATTGCATACGCACCGTTCTCCTCGGAATGAATGCCTCCCGTAAATTTCGAATATTGCTGCTTCTCTACGCTGTTAAACGCCTGACCGTAGGGGACTCGCTGGTCGTCCAGAAGATAAAGGCTATTGTGAGAAGCTATCGATTTATTGTAATAGAGGTAACGGTACTTATTAGTGAAATAGTCGCCATGCTTAAAGTTGCTTATATTGTAATTCTCGCTACCTCTGTCGCCAAACCACAGATATCCGCCCGTGGCGAGATAGAAATTACCCGAGTCTATATCGCCGTGTACTACGTTATTCGCTCCTGCGTGAAGCCCCGCAAAGATGCCGTTCTTATCCCAGCTTGAGCGCATAGTGACGGTCTCAATATTTTTTCCGTAGTAATCAAGCGGCAGCTCGGTGTCCTCGCCCTCCAGCATAGCCTCGTCGTAAAAGAGAAGGTCGTACATTTCAACGCCGATGCCGAAATCCTTTATCATATTGGCTCTCGCCTTGGCAAGATTAGGGTCATCAAAGAACTTTGCCGCCATATAGAAGGTAGCGCAGTTGATGCGGCTGCGGCTACCGTCGTGGAAATTCCAGGGGTAGAAATTGTTATCGCAGATATTAAGCACGAAATAGTAGCTCTCGTGAAGACCTACCGTGTCAAGAATTCCGTAGGATGTGCCTGCCGCACTTTCAAGCGCTGCAAGGTATAGCATAAACGTCCTCGTCGAGTACTCCCAATAGCTCGGCGACTCGGAATAAGAGCCGTCCGGCGCATAGTGGTGAACCGATAATTCTACTCTTGGAAGCAGCATCTCGATAAGTCCCGCACAGACGTCGGTCATATCGTCGTATTCCATTATAGCAAGCGCCGAGATAATCATACCCGAAAGGCAGACTGACTGCCAGTTGTTCGTCCATCTAAAATGCCAATTGCCGCCCGAGCCTACTCTTGCGTGAAGTCCCGAGAAGCTGTCGCCTACGTTATTAAGCCTATTTAAAAGATTCTCATTCGTGACGTTGGTAAGGCGGGAGGTGTAAGTGACGTTGACGCCAGCGCCGGTATTCTTTTGTCTGGTTGCCGCCTCGTAGCCAACCTCAACGCCAAGCACGAAAAGCGCCTCTGCCATCTCGCGAAGCTGAGCTTCGCCCTCGGCTCCCTTTGCTTCAAACGCAGGATAAATCCAGTCAAAGCCGAGCGCAAATTCTACTGCGCCGTCAGCACAGTCGAGGTAATGTCCCTCGCCCCAGTGCTCCCACTTACTGAATTCCATTGCCGCAATATAGAATGCGTCAACCCATTTATTCTCGCCGGTAATCTGCCATGCAAATGCGAAAAACCTCAGAAATTTTGATACGAGGTCGAGATTTGAGCGGTCGCCGAGGTCGTATCCGTCGCCGTTTGGCGAGCTTTGCTGCCAGGGCCACTGCTCCGCCTGCTGCCAATACTCGGTAAGCTTGATTACCGTGCCGTCGGGCATTTCGTATTCGGATACGCCGTAAAGGCGATTTCCGTTCTCGTCGTAAAGATAGTAGGGCTGACGGAAGAAATCCTCCTCGCCTGCTTTGAGCTTTGCGCCAGTCTCGGTCTCCTCAAACGCCTTTGCGAAATAATAATTCGCATCGCTGATTACGCCTCTTATGTAATTCTGGAATTTAAGCTCGTCCTCGGTGAGAGCGCCCGGCTTCTCGTATGCTGCTTTAAGCTCGTTGAATTTCGTCTGGTTTACAAGAAGCTTCGGGTGAGTTGCTACGCCGATATTATTCTCTATATCCGAGTAAAGCTCCTCTGCCGTCGGCAGGTCGTAAAGCAGACTTGAAAGCTCCTTTACCTGAGTCTTAAGCGAGGCGTAGGAATCGTTGTAAACCGACGTATCAAAGCTGGTCTTTGAGAGTATTACCGTGCCCATCTCGGGGTTGATATACGCCTTAACCGAGCCCTGCACCGCCGCTCTTATACCCTCTATATTAAGATACGGCTCGCCGTCCACAAGAAGCGGCGGCTCTGAGAGGGGCGTCTGCGCTACGCCGACCTTGGTGTATTCGCCGCTGCCCGCAGTCATTACGAAAAGCTTATTATTAAAATTCGTAATTTTAATCGTATTGCCGACGACCTCGTAGTCACAATCGAAATCCTCGGTCTGCCCCGTCAGCGCCGCAACGGGTATATATGCGTCGGTCTCGCCCTTGGAATTGGTAAATATCCAAGGTGTGACTCCCGTCTTAGTAGCGTGAATTCTCTTTCGCTCCCAGGTTCTGTTATCGGCGTCAGTTGCCGCCGTACCGATGGCTACGTAATCGTAGTCCTCCTTTAACCAAAGCTCCTTAGCGAAGCCTGCAGCTGAGGCGATATCCACTCCCATAATTATTCCAAGATTTAAGATTAGCAACGCTACGGTACACAAAAGCAGGGTAAACGCCGTCGATTTTTTAATAAATCTTGCCATTTTTCGACCTCTTGAAACATTTTTCTGTATATTCTATATATATTATATATTTTATCCCCGGAAAAGTCAAGCGGATTCTTTCTAGGTCGGTTGTGAGATGCCAAAAAAAGCGTGGGCTTGGGTGTGAATTCAGCGAATGCTCGCACGTATAATGCGCATAGCACGCTCGCACTCACGCACAGCACAAAGTATTACGCATCTTCCCTCACGGCAAAGTTCGGCGTCCCTTGCCGCACTCACGTCAAGCGAGCCTGAATTCATTATTACCTCACGAAGACGCCCTCTCAGCATATCGTAGCAGATTACGGCGTCGTATTCCGTATAGCATAAAAGCACTGCTATCTCACCGTAGCTATCTAGAGTCGAAGCATGAATTACCGCAAAGTCGCTGACGTACCCCTCCTCAATTTTGTAAAGCTCAAAGAGAAAGCCCTCTTTGCAGTAGCCGTTATCACCTACTCTTACCTTCGGAGAATATATGGGAAAATCAACCGAAAGCTTCGCCTTAACCTCGCTTAGTGCGGCGTAGCAATCGATGCTTTTTCTATCGCAGGACGACAGCGTAAGTGTGAAAATCAAAACAAGGCTTGTGAATATAAAAACCGTGCGCTTCATATTTCCTCCCAAATGAGCTGATAAGGAATTATATGAAACGCACGGATAAAGAATTACCGTTCGTTATTATAAGCCGAGCGCAAAAAAACACCTGCATATATTAGAGGTGCGGCGCAGAAAAAAAGGCTTTTCATCAGCCTCTTTCCTTGTCTATATAGCTTTGGAGAATTATCTCGGCAGAGAGTGTGTCTACCGCATCACGCCTCTTTTTGCCAAACGTACCTGTCTCGCCGAGATATCTGTAGGCCACCATAGTGCTCATACGCTCGTCGGAGAAGTCTATCGGCAAATCCGTAATTTCGGCAAGTATGTCCGCAAAGGCACGCACCGTCCTTGCTCGGTCGCCCTCGCTTCCGTCCATATTCCGAGGAAGCCCGACTATTATCTTGACGCAGGAGCGGGCGCTTGCCTCGGCTGCCACACGCTCGGCGGTTCTTCTCATTCCGCCTTCCTTTACGGTGCAGATGCCAGACGCAAGCTGTCCTGACATATCACATTCGGCAAGTCCTGTGCGCACGTCGCCGTAGTCAACTCCAAGATATTTTCCGTGGTTATAGTTCATATTACGCTCCGTAATTGTAAATAGTTATAGTCATTTTTGGGGTATAATTAATAAATTTCGTTAATTTTTCCGATATACTAATATGTAGAAATGCGCCTCGGTGCTAAGGGCATTAAGAGAGGAAACGCGCTCTCTACCCTCCCTTGAGGTGCGGTAGGCGTAGGGAGTCATCATAAAGAGATTTTTTATATCCTCGCTGCGCTTAAGCTCTATCGGTATTCGGATTTGCTCCTCGGAAAGCAAGGAAAAGCCTGAAAGCTCCTTGCTGTCGAGCTTATTCTTATAGGGCGTATCGTATATCGCAGCCTTAAGCGAAAAGAGATGCTCCTCGCCCGCTATCACCATAATAAAGATGCCCCCTTGCGCCAGGGTACGGCGAACCTCGTCTGTGGCAAGCGGTGAAAAGATATTGTAAATCAAGCCGACGCTGCCGTCCGAAAACGGCATATCGTAGGAGCTTGCCACGGCAAAGCCCTCACCGGAGCGGCGCTTAGCCGCACGCTTCACCGCATCCTTTGATATATCGAAGCCAAAAAGCGGCACGCTCCCGCCGCTCAGCAAACGGCTTTCGTTAAGGCGCTTATTTACAAGCTCGGTGTAATATCCCTCGCCGCAGCCGGCATCTACCACCGCAAGCCCCGACCTCGCAAGCTCGGCTACAAGCTCGCTTATGCGTCTTGCCAAGGGCTCGTAGTATCCGCCCTCTAGGAAATTTTTTCTGGCAATCACCATTTCGGCGTTATCGCCGTGAAGTCCGCCTCTGCCGATAAGCAGATTGACGTAGCCCTCCTTGCTTACATCAAAGCTATGCCCCGACTCGCAAACGGCACGCACGCCGTCCCGATAAAGCACTCTTTTGCATTTTGGACAAACGAATAGCATAATAAAACCTCTAAGATAATTTTGCGAGCCGCAAGAGAACGGTGCGTTGCAATTAATCGCATTAACATACAATCTGCAATGTTTACGGGTCGCAGTATTGGCGATTTATACAGTCAGCTTGCTGATTAGGAGAAATTGCGTGAGACAAGGCGTAAGGGTGCGAAAATCATTCGGTAAATAAACCTTATACCCTTTTGTGACCGTTTCCATACTCCCTTTTCATTGCGTCGACGGAAACAACCCATTGCTTACCGAATTTGCAAACGTCAACACCGTTGACAAGCTTTCCGTAAGAGATTGCCTTGCGGAGCGTGCTTTCATTAAGTCCCCAAAGCTCGGTGGCGTCGCTAAACGCCATAAGTCCGTCAAAGGGGGTATCAACCCGCACTCCGTTGTCCCAAAGCTCGTCGCAGGAAAGGTCAAGCTCGTCATTCCATACAACACCGTAGCCACCGACATCGACAGAAACACAAGAAAACTCTGCTTGATTTTTTTCCAATTCACCAAACAAAGGTATTTTTTCAAACAAAGGCTTTACATCATAAATTTTTGTTACACCCTCTGAAAATTGAACGCTTAACTTGTATTCGGGAAGAGCCGCAACATTTTTAATCTTATGAAACATATCTCTACCTCCAATTATTCAAGCGGTGGAATCTTCTTAAACTCCTGTGTTTTCCATATTTCCAACAAGGTATCCTTATGCATAGCAATCCATTCCTGCACCATATTCATTGCCTTACTCGGGAGATGCCCTTCGAGCAGCTCGCCCGTCATAAAATCTATCGCCGCAACGTCTTCATTATAAATTGCGTGGATATGAGGTGGATTGTGCTCACTCTGTAAAAAATACATTCTTATAATAATTCCGTAAAATCTGGATAATACAGGCATTGTTATTCTCCTTTTGCTTTTAGCTTCAACTATATTATATCACGATACCGTGATAATTGTCAATGCTTTTTGAAGAAGTATTTTCTCATCCAACACCAAAATTGCGTCCCGGCAATGTTTAAGGGTCACAGGATTGCGGAATTGGTACATTCAGCTCGCTGATTAGGAAAAATTGTCGTAGACAAGGCGTAAGGGTGCGAGCGAGATGAAGCCGTAGTTACCTACGGCGATTTGAGCGAGTCGCCCGACAACGAAGTATACGGCAATTTATACAATCAGCTCGCTGATTAGGAGAAATTGCGTGAGACAAGGCAAAACTAGCGCAAAGCCCGACGGCATAGTTACCTACGTCGAGGGCGACAAGTCGAAGTTTTAACGCAGTATCACACAATTTATACAGTCAGCTCGCTGATTAGGAGAAATTGTCGTAGACGAGGCGTAAGGGTGCGAAAATCCCGACGGCATAGTTACCTATGTCGAGGGATTTGAGTCGACCGACAACGAAGTATTCGGCAATTTATACAATCAACATCGCGTCTCCGAATTGTATGGGATATAAGACACGAAACTTCGACGAGTGAAAAGAGAAAAGTGAAGAGTGAAAAGAAATGGTTGCTTTTTGCCAAAGCAAAAAGCTTCATTTTCTCTTATCTTTTCTCTTTTATCTCTTCTCTGCTGATACGATAAATCATTTATCGTATCAGCATCGCGTCGCCGAAGGAGAAGAAACGATACTCCCCCCCCTCTACCGCTCGCTCATACGCTCCCATAACAAGCTCCTTGCCCGCAAGAGCGCTTACCAGCATAAGGAGGGTGCTTTCGGGGAGGTGAAAATTGGTTATCAGGGCGTCGGTCGCCTTGAATTTATAGCCGGGGTAGATAAAGATACCCGTTTCTGCGGACATTGGGTGAAGAATTCCGTTTTCGTCGGAGGCGCTTTCAAGCACTCGGCAGGAGGTCGTGCCTACGGCTATTATTCTGCCACCTGCCGCACGCCTTTTATTGATTTCGTCCGCCACGCTTTTATCAATTGAAAAGTATTCGCCGTGCATAAGATGTTCCTCAATGCTCTCGACCTTTACCGGACGAAACGTACCAAGTCCTACGTGAAGGGTAACCTCGCCGACGGCGACGCCCTTTTCCTTTATTTTGTCGAGAAGCTCAGTTGTGAAATGAAGTCCCGCCGTAGGAGCTGCGGCAGAGCCTTCCTTTTTGGCATAGACGGTCTGGTAATCACTTTTATTTTCAAGCTTCTTCGTGATATAGGGCGGAAGCGGCATATTTCCTATAAGGTCAAGCACCTCGTATATACTGCCGAAGCTATCGGTATCGTAGGTAAAGCGCACGGTACGGTTACCGCCCTCGACGATAGATGTGACCTCGGCACGGAGAATTCCCTCGCCAAAGAAAAATACCGAGCCTACCTTAGCTCTTTTACCCGGGCGGACAAGCGTCTCCCACTCGCCTGAATCAAGCATACGGAGCAAGAGAAGCTCCATTGCACCGCCGCTCTTTTCGGTAACGCCGAGAAGCCTTGCGGGGATAACCTTTGAGGAATTTATCACGAGCATATCCTCAGGGTTAAGATAGTCTATTATATCCTTGAAGATTTTGTCTTCAACGGTAGCTGATTTTCTGTCAAGCACCATAAGGCGGCACTCGTCACGTCTTGCAGAGGGGGATTGCGCTATTCTGTCCTCGGGGAGCTCGTAATAAAAATCCGAGGTGCGGAGGGTGGTCTTTATTCTTTCGTTGACGATTAAATTCGATTCGTTATTCATTTTGCCGTCCTATATCAAAAAAATATTTATTTCATAAAATGCTATAAAGATTATACACCACGTTTATACTTTTTTCAAGAGCGGATTTTAATATGACTGATAAAATACTTTTCAGGGGGGCGGCAAGCGCTCTCGTTACCCCATTTCGGTGTGGGGAAATAGATTTTGATTCCCTAAAGAAAATAATAAGCACACAGATTGCTTCGGGAATCGACGCAGTTGTAGTAGGCGGCACGACGGGCGAGGCGTCCACGCTTTCAGACGAGGAAAAGCTACGGCTTTACGATTTCGTAATAAGCGAGGTTGGAGGACGTATACCCGTAATAGTCGGCTGCGGCACGAACTGTACTGAGCGGGCAAAGGCTTTTGCTCGGGCAGTAAGAGGACTTTCTGCCGACGGCATACTTTCGGTAACGCCTTACTACAACAAAGGCACTCGCGAGGGGATTAAAAGGCATTACTTATCTATCGCAGAAGCGGCGGATTTGCCTACTATTATTTACAACGTACCTCAAAGAACAGGCGTAAACCTGCCGATTTCTCTGATAGAAGAATTAGCAGAATGTGAAAGCATAGTCGGCATAAAGGAGGCGTCGGATTCAGTAGAGAGGCTCGCTATACTCTCAGCTATGTCGGACAAAATCAGCCTTTACGCAGGCAACGATTCTATGACGCTCCCAGCACTTTCACTCGGCGGCCTAGGCGTCATATCGGTAGTGTCAAACATACTGCCGCTTGCTATGCATAGGCTATGCGAGAGCTTTTTCGCTCAGGATATCGGTGAGGCAAGAAAAATACAGCACTCTCTAGTGTCAATGATTCAGGCGCTCTTTTGCGAGGTAAATCCAGTACCAATAAAATACTGTATGAGCCTTTCGGGACTTTGCACGCCGGAGCTCAGGCTTCCGCTATCTATCCCGGACAGCACTGTCGCAAGGGTTGTAGAGGGGGCGTACGAAAGATATAAGCAGGACTATCCCGAGCTTTCGTAGCTTTATGTAAAAATCAGAGGCTGCCGCAAAAACGGTGATGCTCTCAGGGAAGAATTCAGGTTCTTCACCGTCAAGAGTATCAACGAGGGTGTGCGACAGCCTCTATTTATTTTTATCCACTAAATCTGAGCCTTGCTACGGTCTTGCTTACTTTCCGCAAGGGGATTCCAGGAATTTCTTATAAAAGATATAAGGAAGAATACGAAAAGGAATAGATTATGCATTATCATACAGCCCCAGGCGGCGACAAGTCCGAGATGGAAAAGCACGGTAGCGATAAACGTACCGACTATCCTTATTCCCCACATACCGACTACGTTATATACGAAGGGCGCTTTGGTGCGTCCGACTCCCTGCATAAAGCCCTCGACTATGATAGAAAATCCGTAAAACGGCTCGGACACCGCAACCATACGAAGCACCGTCACCGCAAGCTGCGATACCTCGGCGCTCTCGGTAAAGATGCCGACAAGAGCAGGCGCTGACAGAAAAAGCGCTGCGCCCGATATCACCATAAGGCAAAGCTCTATCGGAATAAACATTCGGCAAAGCCTCCTCAAGCGCTCCTTATCCTTTGCGCCGTAGGCGTTTCCCGCAAGAGTTGCGGCGGCGGTCTGCATTCCGTAGCCGGGAATATAGAATGCCGATTCTACCGTATTTGCAATAGTATGCGCCGCAGTTGCAACGTCTCCGAGAGCATTTATCATAGAGGCGAACGCAACGTAGCCAAAGGACGTGCCGAAGCGCTGAAGCATATTGGGAAGCGCTACCTTCATACAAGGCGCAAGGATTTCCCTATCGGGCTTTACCCGCTGTCCCCTTGGGGAAATTTCCGGGTGGCAGAAAAGCACCACCGTAATCACGATACCGCCGACGGTATAGGCAATCGCACTCGCAACCGCCGCACCGATAACTCCCATTCCAAGTCCTATAAGAGTGACCTCGCCGCCAAAGAGTGCGACAGTCCTCGTCGGGTAGATAAAAAGGAAGTTCAAGACTACGTTTATGACGTTTACAAGCACCGCTATTTTCATAGGCGAGCGTGTATCTCCTGCCGCACGAAGCACCGAGCCGAATATGCCCGAGGCGCATCTTGGCAGCATAGGTATATAAAGAATGAAAAAGTATGTAGATGCAAGCTGGCGTGTGCCCTCCTCCACCTGCATAAGCACCGGTATTACGCCCGATAGCGAAAGCGTAATGACCGTAAAAAGCGTACCGACGACAAGCGTTACGGACAAAACCTGTCCCGAGGCACGCCGAGCCAGCGCTCCGTCACCTGCGCCGAGCGCCTTTGAAATAAAAGCGAGGAATCCTATGCCGAATGCCGACACGGTGCTTCCGACGAGCCAGTTTACGGTGCTGGTAGCTCCAACGGCGGCGGTCGCCTGAGTGCCGAGCGAGCCTACCATTGCGGTATCTATGTACTGCACCGCCGTGCCGAGAAGCTGCTCCAGCATCGTGGGCCAAGCCAGCGCAAGTATTACTTTTATCATATTAAAATCAATTTTAGTGCGCTTAAGCTTAGTCATTTTCTAAAACCTCTAGTCAATTAAAACTTGGGTTTTGTAATCAATAGTGTACAAAACCCAAGCAAATATATAAAATCAAATAATTCTAAGCACGTTTGACGGAACAACCTCGCAGTAGATGCGCTGGTCGTATCTTCTTACGAGATGCGCCAAAAACGCCGTAACGGGAAACTCGGTAGCGTAGTGACCTGCCTCGATAAGATTTATACCCATCTCGGCCGCCTCCTCCATTATATTGTAGCTTATTCTGCCCGATACGAAGGTATCAGCGCCTGCGTCAATCGCATCCTTAAGATAATCCTTGCCGTCGCCGCCAACTACCGCAACAGTATAGACGGGATTGTAGGAATCGCTGATTACGATATGCTCAGCGCCGAGGACGCTTTTCACTCTGGCGGAAAATTCGTCAAAGCCCATCATATCGCAATCGAGCCTGCCTATTCTGCCGAGGCAATCGTCGCCCAGCGGCTGAACGTCGGTAAGTCCCAGAAGCCTTGCCAGACAGTCGTTGACACCGCCCTTGACCTTATCGAGCCTCGTGTGGAACGACATAACCGAAATTCCCTCGCCGATAAGCCTGATAACCTTTCTTGCCACGTGGCAATCCGAGGATACTCGCTTTAAGGGACGGAATATCAGCGGATGGTGAGATATTATAGTATCAAAGCCGTTCTTTATAGCGTAATCGACTATCTCGTCGGTAACGTCGAGCGAAACCAATACCCTCGTGACCTCACAGGAATCGTTTGCCGAGCACATAAGACCGTCGTTGTCCCATTCCTCGGAAAGCTCCTCGGGAATTCGCTCTGTGAGCCTTTCGTATAATTCTCTTACCGTCATAGACTACCCTTTCTTGCCTTATTTCGTAAAGCTTAAATATATTCCGAAACGAAGCCGATAAGCTCCTCTTCCTCTTTTACCGATTCGCCACCACGCCTTTTCCCCGCAGCTTTAGACGAAAGAGCCTTGGCTCTTTGGCGAAGATAGCCGAGCCTCTCGGGGGAAACGTCTTCGCTCGCCGCAGGAAGCCTGCCGAAATAAAGCTCCGCACGTGAAAAATCACGTACGACGCCGTCGTAGGACGCAGAAATTACTGCGTAATAGCGGCCAGCGTCAAGGACGTAGCGCTCCTCGTTTATCCTGAAGCCCTCACGCATAAGATACTCACGAAGCGCCTCGGGACGTGTCATAGGCTGAAGCACTAAGGTGACACCCTCGCTTTTCATAGCGGGGGCTTTTGATATTATATCGGCAATAAGCTCGCCGCCCATACCGCATACGGAGTAGGCGTTGGGCTTGAATTTTGCGATAGGATACGCACCGTCGGCAAGGCAGAAATCCACCTTATCGGTAAGCCCTGCCGCATCGACGTTTTCTCTGGCACGCTTAAGCGGTCCTTCATTGATATCCGAGCAGACGGCACGTCTGATTTTGCCCCTTTTGAGAAGGCTTATCACAAGATATGCGTGGTCCGTGCCGACATCAGCAAGATATGCGCCCTTTGGCACAAGCTCACCGCAGGCAAAAAGCCTTGCCGATAAATCAACGCCCGTCATTATTTAGCTTCGAGAAAATCGTTAATCTTCTTAACCAATGCGTCGGCGTCGGTGCCGTGTACTGCGCAAGCGTCCTCGATGGACTCGCCTCTCGAATGGGGGCAGCCTAAGCAGTGCATTCCGATTTCGAAGAAGAAGCGTGCAGTCTCTACGTTAAAATCAAGTATATCTCCTATAAGTGTGTCTTTTGTAACCTTCATTTTTTACTTATCCTTTCATATTTTTACTGATAAAGTATAGCACATAAAAGATAGAATTGTCAACAGTTTGCGTGAGTATTTAATATATTCGTAATATATTTTATCAAAGAGAAATATTCCTTATTGACAAAGACGGTGCGATATGGTAAAATTTATGCGGTATTTTGTTAATTTGCGCAAAAAGATGCGCCACGAAAACGGAGAATTTCAATGATTATTGCACTTGAAGATGCAAAAAGAAGGCTGGTAGCGCTCGAGGACGTCCTCGGCGAGCTGAAGAACCAGCTGAGAATAGACGAGGCTAAGGAGCGTGCAAACGACCTTGAGCGTGAGACGCTTGCGCCGAACTTCTGGGACGATGCCGAAAAATCCTCGAAGAAGCTTCAGGAGATAAAGCAGCTTAAGTTCAAGGCTGAAAGCTACGAGGAGCTGCTCGGCAGGCTTGAGGACGCACTTATGCTCTGCGAGATGGCTATTGAGGCAGGTGACGAGGATTCGGTTGACGAGGTCGTATCCGAGACCGATTATATCGAGAGCGAGGCAGAAAAGAAGCGCATCGAGGTGCTGCTTTCAGGTCAGTACGACAAAAATAACGCTATCCTTTCATTCCACCCCGGAGCAGGCGGCACCGAAGCTCAGGACTGGGCATCTATGCTCTACCGCCTTTACACCAGATGGGGCGAGAAGCACGGCTACAACGTAAAGCTCATAGATTATCTTGACGGCGACGAGGCCGGTCTTAAGTCGGCTACGATTATGATTGAGGGACTTAACGCCTACGGATATTTAAAGAGCGAAAACGGCGTTCACCGTCTCGTGCGTGTCTCACCCTTTGATTCCTCGGGAAGACGCCACACCTCCTTTGCTTCGGTAGAGGTTATGCCCGAGTTTGACGACGACGATTCTATCGTTATCCGTGACGAGGATATAGACGTTACGGCGCACCGTTCAAGCGGCGCAGGCGGTCAGCATATCAACAAGACCGACTCGGCTATCCGTATCGTGCATAAGCCGACGGGTATCGTAGTAGGCTGTCAGACCGAGCGCAGCCAGCTTCAAAATAAGGAAACCGCCCTTAAGATGCTTAAGGCAAAGCTTATGGAAATAAAAATCCGCGAGAAGCTTGACCGCATCGAGGACATTCAGGGAAATAAGGCAAACATCGAATGGGGAAGCCAGATACGAAGCTACGTATTTATGCCCTACACGCTTGCCAAGGATACAAGAACAGGCTTTGAGGACGGAAATATCGACGCCGTGATGGACGGCGAAATCGACGGCTTTATAAACGCCTACCTTAAGCACATTTCGGCAGGCGAGCAGTAATATTAATGAGGTGCTATTTTACTAAAAAGCGCACCTTCACACAAAAAAGCATTTATAGGATTATCCGTTCGCTATTCAAAATCAGCTACTTCAATAAAAACAGCGGCTTTAACGTGCTTATCCGACGAGGATAACACCTTAAAGTCGCTGTTTTGTCTATAATTGTTTGCATCTTACCCGAATCAAAGCGTTTTTGATACAATTTCGGCTAGCTTTTGAGTATCTATTTTTTTAGGATTTCCTTTAATCGCAAGAGTAAGATTTTCCCTTATGAATATTTCTCTTGCCGCCTCTCTTATGGCTTCGGGGGCAAGCGATGCGTAGAGCGCTCGGCGCTCCTCTATCGTCTTATAGCCTCGGTTCAGGATATGGTTGTCGTAGGCGAAGGTGAAATTCAGCTCGCTTTTGTCATCGTACAGCATCATAGCGTTGTCAACAAAGCCTGCACGCATACATTCGTCGGGGGAAAGCAGGTCACGCTTTAAGTCGGCTATAAGTCCCAGAGCAACCTCTACCGCCTCGTAAAGCTTATTGCCCGCAACCTCGAAGCTGAAATAAAAGCTTCCTATATTAAGGAAATGGTCTACGCCGCCAAAGGTGTCGTAAAAAAGTCCCCGCTTCTCGCTAAGCTCCACAAAAAGCTTGGAATTGTAGCCGCCGAGCAGGATATCGTATATAAGGTCAAGGCACTCAACCGAGCTATGCGAGAGGTCAACGTCGAAGCTGAAGCGAGCCATAGTATAGTCGGCACGCTTTATATGGATTGCGTTTTCACGCTTGAAGAAGTCCTGCGGCAAGATAGCCTCGGCAGGATAGCGCTCACCGTCAGAGAAAAGCTCTGCGTCCGAGAAAATCCCGGAAATTCTGTCAAGGTCAATTTCGTCAACGTTACCCGTGACGTAAATAAAAACGTTGTCGGGGTGAAGAATACGTCTTCGGTAGTCTGCGAGCGATTTTAAGGTAATTTTATCAAGCGTCGAATTTTTGCCGAGAATAGAATTCATAAGCGGCGTGCCCGAATAAACCTTGCTTTGAGCAAAACCGGATAGCGAGCTTTTATCGTCGCATTCACGGATTTCCGCCTTGATTCTCATTCGCTCGCTGTCGATATCCGACTTCGTAAGGAAAAACGGCTCCAGAATTTTACGAAGATACTCAGCCCCCGCTACGGTATGCTCCTTAGCTCCGCTTACGTAAAACTGAATAGCCTCCGAGAAGGTCGAGGCGTTAAATTCAAGTCCAAGCTTATCAAGCTCGGAATAAAGCTTGTAGGAGTAAAGCTTATTTACGTTTCTTATCGCTGCGTGCTCGAAAAAATGCGTAATTCCCGCTTCGGTTTCAAGCTCGTGCATATTGCCCGACTTAATAAAAAGCGAGATAAAAAATCCGTGCTGGCTTGGATTCGTATAGCTATATAGCGACATACCGTTTTTTAGTTTACGGCTTTTCTCCACTTTTATCGCCTCCCCTCTTTTTTTATTATTGTAGCACAAGAATTAAATATTTGCAAGCGAAAGCTAAAATATAGGTCTGCGTCCTTCAGGCGTAACCGAGCAAAAAGAGCGAAGATACTTTTAAGATAGGTATCTTCGCTCTAAAATTATGCGTATTTTTGTTTTTTAATTTTTCTTTGCTTTTACTTTAATAAATCAGGGGGTAGGCGTATTATCTCTCAATACCGAAAAGCAACGGTACTTCGCCTGCGTGATTTTCATTTATGTGGCTTACCTTAAGGGTATATACCTCGCCTGCCTTAAGCTCGTAAACGATTCTGAAATTGCCGTTTACACCGCCATAGGAGTCGGAGGCAAGCTCTGCGCCGTTTTCGTCGCAAAGATAAGCCACGGTGCTGCAATCACCGTAATTCACGAAGGAGGTGAAAATCCAATTAGCGTCCTCGGTGGGAGCTATGGTATAGATTTTAACCTCGCCCTCGGCAATATAATCAACGAAGGATACGTTACCTACGATATTCTCGGTGTCAACCGTAGACTCGGCAAAGGTTAAGCCGTAATCAAAGCTTCCGTCTGCTCCGTAAGGCACAAATGAGAATCTTACGTCGTAGTCGGCATAGCCGTTCTCACTTGCCCAGGCGTCAATAGCCGCCTTGCTGAACGCAAACGCACGTACGCCGTCAACCGTAATAAATTCGATATCCATAAGTACTACAACCTCGGTATTATCGGAAAGAATGAGGCTTACGTACTTGTCGAACTCTACGAACTCTACGCTGTTGTATACGCAATAGCCGACGACGTAATATTCACCGTTGCCGTACTGCGCAGTCAAATCCTCCATAACTATCTCGCCGCTTACGCCGTTTGCGTTTTCAAGTCCGCAGGTGTAGCAGTAATACCAGTTGCCGGATACCTGTACCCAGTTGTGGCCGTGAGGTGAATTGAAGTAGCTTTCGGAACGGTTGCCGCAGAATATGCATTCCCAGCACGTCTCGCCATCCTGAGTGCAGGTAGGCTCTTTTACCGTCACGTGTCTGTCGAATCTGCAAATTTTCTCGCTGAACGTATCGGTATAATCGTCGCTGTCGGCATATACGGTAGTCTTTACGCAAGGACCGTCAAAGGTATAGGAATAATCGCTTCTGCACCAGAAGTCGCCCTGGGTTCTTTCTTCGTAAATTCTGAATTCATATCCCTGATAGTTGACGAACGCATATTCCTCTTCGTAGGAGTAATCCTGAGAGTCGATGCGAACCTTAGTTACCTTATATCCCGGACATTCAACACCGTCAAGCGTATAGGTGTAATCCTCGGTATTTTCAAGGCTTCTGTACCAATACTCGCTGCCGTCGCAGTAAACGAACTTTTCGTACTCGCTATTGTCGTAAACGGTGCAGTCCTCTGCTTCATAGTTGTTTTCAAGAATTCTTATATATTCACGGTTGCTGCCGTCGTCTAAGGTATTCTTTACGTGCTTTTCGTACTTATTGCTATTGCCCTCGCCGTCAACGTAGTAGGTCTCGTAATAGTAGCTGCCGCAATCGGGGCAATCGAGCTTCACGTTGCCGTCGGCGCTTGAGTCTACGTAATTATGATATACTCTCCTGCCGCCCGTTTTAAAGGTAAGCTCGTATTCGCACTCGCCGCTTTCCTTATCGTATCCGAACTGATAGGTCACGTACTCGTCGGCGTAGCAGCCGTCGCCGGACTTAAGCCAATAGCTTGCATATCTTATCTTGAATCCGCAAGCCGCTTCGGCGGGGTCGGTTACGGCGCAGATTTTAATACCTGCATTATAGCCGAAGTAGGTCTCGCCGTTAATGGTATAATGAATTCCGATAATAGCGTCGTCAATCCAAAGCTCGCACCATTCCTCGCCAAAGTCGCAAAGGCTATGCTCAAGCGAAAGCGAGCTATTAAGTCCGCAGGCGCAGCTGTTAAGGGTTGCATATCCGCCGCAAACGCTTCCGTATTCGGAGAGGTCTATGCGCTCAAGCTGGAAGCTTTCGTGCCAATAGGTGTCGTAGCTATATTCGTAATCGCAATCCTTGCAGATGTAGGTCACTCTTACACCGCCGCTGCAATCCGTACCGCCTATAAGCGTGCCGCTCACGGTGCAGTTATGGTCTTCGTCAATCTCCGTATATTCTTTTTCAAAGACGGTTGCATCCTCGGTATTAATCAGCACTGTAAAATGCTTAATTAATTCGCAACCGCTCTTTTCGGTATAATAGGAGCGGGTATAGCGGATATTGCAGCTGTCGCAGGTGTAAACGTCAACGTGCACGAGCCTGCCCTCGCCGTCGTAGTACTCGTTTTCGGAGCTATGCCTCATACAGCCGTTGATTTCAAGGCTTTCTAACTCGCCGCAAACGCAGGAGTAATACCAGACACCGCCGTAGCAAGCGCCCTGTTCGCTAAGGTCTACGTAATCGGTAAGATTATCCCAGTGCTCATAGTTAATTTCGGGAGAGAATACGAATCCGCATTCGGTGCAAAGATATACCGTAAGTGCGCCGTCAGTGCAGGACTCCGAATCGGGAAGAAGCGCACCGCATCTGTGACCGCTGTGCGAGGTGAAGGAGTAATCGCCCTTAGCAAGAGCAAGAACCGCAGTATCCGCCGAATCGCCGTACATACGGAATACGTACGTATTTCCTGCCTCAAGTCTTACTGCGTCCATTCCCTCCTGTGGTATCCATTTAAGCTCGCCGTCTAAAAGTATATACACATCGGCACGGTAGCAAACGCTACTGTCTAACCTATACGTATATATAGAAGACTCGCTCGGTGTAAAGGTGTAATCGCCGTAATATTCGCCGTCGTGATATTCAAGCTCTGCTACTACAAATTCGGTAACCGTCTCGGCTGAGCAGCCCTCACAGGTTGCGGTAAGGACTATCTTGCCGTCGACAAGCGTAAATTGCTTGCCTGTGAAGTTATGCATCTCGACTACGACCTCGTCGGTGTAGCTGTAAAGAGTCTCGCCAAATAGGGTTATCTGAACGTTAATGCTTCTGGTTTCGGCGCAGCCAACCTTTTCGGTAGTGATACTGTCAAGGATTGTAAGACCGCACTCGTCGCAAACGTAGGTCTTGCTTTCCTCGTCAAATCTAAAGCTGTCCTCATTAAATTTAACGTAGACGTTCTCGCCGCAGGCGCACCTCTCAACCACAGCGCCGTGATCGTCGCAACAAGGCTCGCCATACCAGAATACGGTATAGGTGCTGTGACCGCTCGTGTCCCATTCGTCGTAGTGGTCGCAATCCTTGCAGGATTCAAATACCGTGTAGCCGTCGTTGCAGGAGTCACCCGTAAGCTCAAAGCGGTACTCGTATCTGTGAGAGGTGGAGGAGTAGGTCGTTTCGTAACGGTAAATCTCCTCGCCGTCTTTCATATATACCGAAATCTCGGTAGTAACGAAATTACAGCTTTCATCCTTCTCGCTGCTTTCGGAAAAATTGAGCTTGGTTGCTCCGCAGCGCAGGCAATTAAATACCTGATAGCCGTCTTCGGTGATTTCTACAAAGTTCCAATCGCAGCCGTAGTCGTTAATCTCCGAATGAGTTACCTTACCGCAAACGGTACACTGACGCTGGCTAATCCAACCGTCGCAAAGACCAAGCTCGCTAAGCTTGATTTCCTTCTCCTCGGTCGTATGACCGTAGGTGAAATAAGCGTTTCTTACAGTTCCGCAATTATTACAGAAGCTTATGCGCATTACGCCATCCTCGCAGGAGGTAGCGCCGTCGGGACGAATATTGAAGGTTTCGCTCGATTGGTGATTGCATTCCGCTTCGCCCTCGCCGAGTGCGATAGAGAAGCAGAATTTAGCGTTCGGAGAAACAGATTGTCTATATTCAATGCGGTAAACGTAGGTAGCTCCCTCAGTAAGCTCGGCGCTCATAAGAAGCTGATTGTTATCGCCCTTGGCGTTAAAGCCCTCCTGAACGAGCACAAGCTCGCCATCTACAAGCCTATAAAGATATATGGAGCTTGGAACGATAGGAGACAATATCATCATTTTGCTGTCTACAATCGGTTTTGCTATTCCATCAAGTATCATACCGTACATAGACTGCGTTGCAAGCGTATATACGGCAGATTTATCGGGAACGAAGGTATAATCGGCGCTGAATCCTTCCGAGGTAAGCTCGCTCGGCGCAGTAACCGAGAATACCTCGGTATCGCTTTCCGCACCGCACTTATCGCAGCTTGACTTGACGGATACTACTCCGTCAGCCTCGGTCACGGCGGTATCGGTGAAATTGTGGTTAGCCACGGTGCTGGACTCGGTATCGCTGTAAAGAGTTATATCGAGAAGCTTTACCGAGATTGAGTTGGTATAGGTTGCAAGGCAGCCGTTCTCTGCTACTTCATAGGTAAAGACGAGCATAAGACCGCACTCCTCACAGTAGAAGGCTTCACTAGCTTCGTCGTACAAGAAGCTGTCCTGATTAAATTCATAGCCGCAATACTCACCGCACAGACAGCTTGAAAAGTTAACGCAGTGATACTCGCAGACGTCGTAGCCATCGCTTGTAAAGTGCGTGTATTCTCTGTGACCCGAGTACTGATACTGCTCTACCTTGCCACAGGTAAGGCAGGTAGATATTTCAACACAGCCGTCATAGCAGGAGTCGCCCTCAAGCTTGTATTCGTATTCAAACGAATGCTGTGAGTCGTTTGCGTATTCCTCAAGCGCTGCGTTATAGAAGTACTGTATATCAACGGTAGTTGCGTAGCCCTCGGGATTATCGAATATAGCAAGGTACATATCGTAATAGAACTTAACCATATCCGAAGGCTGATTCTGGGTATCAACCTCAATTTCCTTTGTGCTTCCGTCCTCGTATACCGCAACGAAGCCTGTCTCGGTGGGAACAAGCTCTACCATTTCACGGACACCTATAATTTTGCCGTCCGAGTGATACTCCTCTGGAGCAAGCTCGTCGATAAACAGCATAACCGAATTTCCGTCAACCGTAATCGATGCAAGCGTGAACCTGTAACAATTCGCAGAGAAGGTTGCGTAATATCTCATAAAGCCCGTGCAATCGGAATAAATGCTTATCTCTTGAAGATTATCCTTTAATGTCTTGTCTACGAGAATCTGCATTCCCTGATACTCGTATATTTCGCCCTTGTACTCTACGTATCCGCTCGCATTATAGAAATATCTGCGCTCGGTAGCTTCTATCA
Organism: Eubacteriales bacterium; assembly: GCA_045659905.1. Taxonomy (GTDB): domain Bacteria; phylum Bacillota; class Clostridia; order Oscillospirales; family CAG-272; genus UBA1740. Next base: position 34,960 of record JAZRCT010000003.1, read on the forward strand.
TTTCGTCGGTGGGAAGCACGATGCTCTCCTCGATTTCCTCAATGATATCGCCCCAGGTTACCTCTATCGTAGCATTGATTGCAAAGCTGATGCCAAAATCAAGGGTTACCTTCTGATTTTCGTCCTCATAAACGAAGCCCGAAACGCCGAGGTTTATATCGGTAAGCATACCCTCGCTGTCAGTAGCAAAGGATACGGTAAGGAATTCGGATATCATATTGATAGTATCTGCTACCATATCCTTAGCGTCCTCTGCGGAGGGAGCGATAAGGCTGTAAAGCGAGCTGCCTCTGAGCATATCGGCAAAGCCGTCAATCTCATCGACGTAGGAATCATCCTCGCTGCCGAAGATTAACATTCCAAGAGTAACGCCATTCATAGAGGAATCGGTAAGCATAGCGTCAAGGTCAAAGCCCTCGGGTGCGCCTACCTGCGAAGCAAATGCGTTGATTTGCTCGACGAGCGCCTCGTAATTAAGTCCTATCGCATCTATATATTCGGGAATCTCGGGAAGCTCGAGAGCAAGAATCTCAAGCACGAGGTCGTATACCTTGTCGAATGCTCCCTCGCCAAAGTAGATATCTATAACCTCGGAAATAGTCTTGGTTGCAAGATTTTCGTTAAGCGCCAAAAACTTTTCAAAATCAAGCACCGCAACTACCGAGCCGTCCTCCTGCTCCTCAAAGGTAAAGAGCATATTGAAGGCGTCCTCAAAGATTTCGTTTGCGGTAGCAAAGTTCAGCTCAACGATAGTATCGATAGCTGGAATTACCGTATCTCCGACGAACTCAAGCGCGCTCATTACAGCGGCAACGACTCCTGTCGGTGTGCCCATAGAGCCAAATACGGAGTCGAGCGGAATCTTCGTGCTTGATTCCCAATCTGCCTCCTCCTTGCCTAAATAGGTGGAAAGATAGATAACGCCGTCGTGAATAACAGCCTTGAATTCGTATATAGCGTCAGCCTGGTAGAAAGGACCGTTATATACTACAAGCTTACCCGTAGCGGCTCCCTTGATTTCACCGTCCTCTACCGAGAAGTAAAGCTCGGTTACGTCAAGCTTCTTTACGCTTCCTATAAGCTTAAGGGAATTAAGGAGTCCCTTGTCCTTTTCGCTCATTTCAAAGGAAAGATTTTCAAGCTTGATGGCAACTCCGTTTATATTCTTCCAGGAATTTACGAGGTTGAAGTAATAGGTGTCTGCCTCCTCGCCGCCGCACTTGCTGCATACGCCGTCAACGTAGGTATGCTCTGCCGTTGCAGGAACGGTCGTCACCTCGGTCTTACCGCATTCGCAGTAGGAGGTGCTTTCGCCTGACTCACCGCAGGTAGGAATTTTCGTTACCGTAGCGTTTTCAAAGCTGTGCTCGGCAACGTCTGCCCTCTCGCCGCAAATACATGCGTGCCAATGCTCCTCGCCGTCGCTGCTCCACTCGGTGGAGAATACGTGACCGGGAGTGCCTATTTCAACAACCTTTACGTCGCTGTAATCCTCACTACCGTAGGTAAGATATGCCGTGTAGGTGGTTCTCGTGAAATCCGAGCAGGTGCCGTTTACGACGTCCTTGTCTACGGTGGCGCTGATAACTACCGTGTGAGAAGCCTCGTTTTCACAGGTGAAGGTAAGGGTAGCCGAGCTGTAATCGACAGCCCAGCTCCATACGGTAGGCTGGTATGCGTGACCGAGAGCCTCTACAAAGGCGTCGGTATAGCTGTAATCGCAATTCTTACAGTCGTGAAGGGTGTAGCCGTCAGCCGTGCAGGTGGCGGGGACTACGGTGCTTTCGTAATCGTGCGCAAGCTTCTTATAAATTATCGTATACTCTGCGTCGCAATTTTGGCAGTCGTATTTCGTAAATCCGTCAGCAGCGCAGTCTGCCTCCTGCGACTCTGTGACGCTGTATACGTGGCCGATAGCGGCAAGCTTAGTGGAGTAGCTGTGTCCGCAATCGCCGCAGGTATGTACGATATATCCGCTTTCCGTGCAGCTTGCTTCGTGAGTTACGGAGGCGTAATCGTGACCGTCTGCTATTACGAGGCTATCCTCGTCTACGTACTTATCGTGGCAGCGTACGCATACGTAAAGGTCGTAAGCGTCCTTGGTGCAGCTGCCCTCTACGTGCTGAGGAAGATATCCGTGTCCGTAAAGAGCGCATCTTTCCTCGGGTGTCAATCTCGTTACGGTGTAGTAAGAGAAGTGGTTGGTCTTAAAGGTGACGTAGCCGTTATTGTAGGTCGCCTCGATTGAGACAAGCCTGTGAGTGCTATCCTCACAGTTTTCAATTTCGCATTCCTCAAGGGCGCACTCGCCGCTGATAAACCAGATAGCGATGCTGTCTACGTCCTCGCCCTCATCAAGCTTGTAAGGAAGGGTTATGGTTACCCAGTTGTCCTCGCCAAACTTGGAAATATTAGAAGTTCCGTCGCTTATGGTGAAATTGTAAATCGGGTTATCTCCGACCTGATTTTCAAGCTGTTCTTCGGTAAGTCCGAGATCGGTGCGGTCGTCGCCCTCAAGCTTATCGGCAGAAACGGTAACGTTCTTATCGCCGATAGTGTCTATAACGCCACTGTCAAGGCTTATATTCGCATCCTTAAGCTCGATTTCCTTATTTGCGAGGTCGCTTGCGTTTACGCTATCGGTGGTCGTACCCGTGTATACCGTTACGGTCTTGGTTGCAGAGCATACCGAGCAGGTATCGGTTCTTACGCCGTCTGCTGCCTCGCCCTTAGTCCAGCTGTGTCCCGTTGCGTTTGCGTAAATGGTCTCGGGAGTCTTTCCCGTGTCGCCGCACTTGCTGCACGTGAAGGTCTTTACACCGTCCGTAACGCAGGTTGCGGGTGTCGTTATAGTAGCAACGTAATCGTGCTTATATACAGGCTCGTCGCCTACGACCTCTTCGCCGCAGCCGCTGCGCTGGCAAACGTATACAAGCTCGTACTTGCAGCCGCTGACGTGTCTTTCGGTCGGGGTTACACCCGTAATATCGTGTCCCAGCGCATCCTTATCCTCGTCGGTATAGGAATCGCCGCAGTTACATACGTAGGAATTAACAGCTGCGCTCTCGCAGGTTGCAGCCGTGGAATTTTCAGAATCAAGAACGTAGACGTGTGAGCTTACGTCGGTCTTCGCACATACGTCGCAGGCGTGGTCGCCGTCGGTATCAACGTCGGAGCAATTCTCAAGCACCGCCTGACAGCCGTAGTCGCAGACGTGGTCGCCGTCGGTATCCGAGTCTGAGCAGTTACCCATATCGTTCTTTCCGCAGCCGTTATCGCAAAGGTGGTTAAAGTCCTTGTCCTCGTGGCTTAAGGTGCTACCCGTAGTAGCTCCGCACTCAGAGCAGGTTGCGGGAGCGGCGCAGGTTGCGCTGCTGAAGCTACATTCGGTTATATCCGCGCTTCCGCATACGTCGCAATCGTGATCGCCGTCGTCCTCCTCGTCGGAGCAGCTCTCAAGCACCGCCTGACAGCCGTAGTCGCAGACGTGATCGGTATCATCCTCGGAATCGGCGTGGTTACCGAAGCTCACGGAGCAGCCGTAATCGCAAGCGTGGTCATAATTACCGTCGGCGCAGGTGCCAAAGACCTCGTCGCAGCCGTGGTCACAGGCGTGGTCCTTATCTGCGTCCTCGCACTTACCGATTGCAACAGTACAGCCATAGTCGCAGACGTGGTCTGTATTTGCGTCTTCGTGGTCGCCTATTGCTGTGTTACAGCCGTAGTCACAGACGTGGTCCTTGCCTATATCGGTATGGTCGCCGATTGAAACCGAGCAGCCGTAGTCACAGCCATGGTCCTTGTTTACGTCTTCGTGGTCGCCCATATCATCAGAGCAGATATCGCAGGCGTGATTCCTATTTGCGTCTGTGCAATCGTGCGCTATTTTCTCATTGCACTCGTCGCACTTGCCGTCTACGACCGTGTCGTAGCAGCCACCGTCTGCGCTCCTGCCGCAGCCGTAGTCGCAAAGGTGGTTAGCGTCGTCGCCGTCGCCATGCTCACCGAACACCTCGTCGCAGCCGTGGTCGCAGTCGTGATCCTTATCTGCGTCCTCGCACTTACCGATTGCAACGGTACAGCCATAGTCGCAGACGTGATCGGTATTTGCGTCTTCGTGGTCACCTATTACAGTGGAACAGCCGTAGTCACAGGCGTGGTCGTAGTTTACGTCGACGTGATTGCCTATCGCATTTGTGCAGCCGTAGTCGCAGACGTGGTCCTTGTTTGCGTCTTCGTGGTCGCCCATATCGTCAGAGCAGATATCGCAGGCGTGATTCTTATTTTCGTCTACGCAATCGTGCTCTATGTCAGCGTCGCACTCGTCGCACTTGCCGTTTACTACCGTGTCGTAGCAGCCGCTGTCGGCGCTTCTGCCGCAGCCGTAATCGCAAAGGTGGTTGGCGTCGTCGCCGTCGGTATGCTCACCAAGTACCTCGTCACATCCGTAGTCACAATCGTGGTCCTTATCTGCGTCGGCGCATACGCCGATTGCGGTGGTACAGCCGTAGTCGCAGGCGTGGTCCTTATCCGCATCGGTGTGATTACCGACGGGAGCGCTGCAGTCTCGGTCGCAGGTATGGTCCTTATTTTCGTCAATATGCTCGAGTACAAGGCCGCTTAAGAAGGTGTCCTCTGCGCTCGTGCTGATAGCTCCGCAGGGGCAGGACTTATAGTATACAGCCGCACTCGCACAGGTTGCAGCGGATTTCAGTGTCTGTGTCTTTACAGCCTCTACTGTGTAACTGTGAGGCAGAGCAGCTCCGTCCTTAGCCGAACAGTTTTTACAGGATTTGGGTGAAGTGCAGGTTGCCTCGCCCCAATCGTGGCCGAGTGCCTCCACCGTGCCGGTCTCGGGTGTGGAGCACTTTACGCATTTGCGCTCCTTCACTCCTGCTGTCGTGCAGGTTGCGTCCTTCGTCGTTTCCCATTCGCCCCATTCGTGGGTGCAGTAGTTCAGATCGCAGGCAGATAAGCCTAAGATGCAAACGACAACTAAGAGAAGACAAAGCAGGCTTGCTAAAATCTTTCCTTTTGCTTTCATTTTCAACGCCTCCGTTTTATATTATTTATTTGAGTATCGAAATTCAGTATTCCCTTTGTTCATATACTATTCATTATAAGGAAACAATTTCATTCTACCACCGCAAATCCGATAAGTCAACGCTTTTTCTATTTTTATATAATAAAAATATTTTTAATGGAACATTTCTTATAGTTTGTGCGCTTATCGCAGTAACAATCATATTCAAGAAAGCTCGGGGGAATAACCGAAAAGCAAAGCAAAAGAAAAAAGGCGGCAGCCGCCGCATCGCTGCGGTGGCTGCCACTGAGCTACAAATGTAATCCTAGTCTATAGTCTTATCAAGCTTAAATCTCGTGATTTTACGGGAGGTGTTCTTCGGGAATTCCTCCTGTCTGATTTTCACCCTACCTATTGCCTTGTAGGGTGCGTTCTTTGCGTTTATCTTCTTAATTTCGTCCTCAAAATATTTCTGAGCGTCCTCTATATTGTGAAGCTTCAGCGCATCGGAATCGGGGAAGATTTCGGCGACTATTACGTCGGTCGAATGCATATTGGCGGAAAGTCCCTCGTATACTACGACCTCATTTACTCCGTAGATGCCCTGAATGTCGGTCTCAAGCTCCTCGGGGTAGACGTTCTTGCCGTTAGAAAGGATAATAAGATTCTTGCTTCTGCCCGTGATATAAATCCACTGGTCGCCGTCGATAAGCTCCACTCTTCCAAGGTCGCCCGTGTGGAAGTAGCCCTCCTCGTCGATAACGGCACGGGTAGCCTCCTCCTCGCCGAAGTAGCCAAGCATTACGTTAGGTCCTGCGTAGCAGATTTCGCCCTCGCCGGCCTCGTTGGGATTGGCGATTTTTACCTTACCGCCTATGATAGGCATACCGACAGAGCCCTGTCTTCTGCACTCGTTGCGGTTGCAGGAAATAAGGGGTGCGCACTCGGTGATTCCGTAGCCGTTAAGAATTACGACGCCGATAGATTCAAAGAAGTCTATGATGCTTTGATTCAGCGCAGCTCCACCGCAGATAATCATTTCAAGCTCTCCGCCAAAGTTGGAAAGAACACTTGCTCCAAAGAGTTTTTTCCTTAGGTCAATGCCAACTTTTCTTAGCATATTTGAGATTTTAATGCCTTTTTTGAGAGTATCAAGCTTGCCGGTCTTTTCGGCGGTAGCCATAATTCTCTTATAGAAGGTTTCAACAAAAAGAGGAACCAAGATAAGATGCGTAGGCTTAAATTCCTTAAGTTCGTTCAGTATATATCTTATACCCGACGAGATATACACCTCGCAGCCCTGCGCAAAGTGACCGACGAAATTGACCGTCGAACCGAATGTATGATGCGGAGGAAGCACGAACATAGTCTTCGGGGTAATGTTGAAATTATACATACCCTGTTCCATATCCGAGCAAATATTCTTAAGCGAGAGCATAACGCCCTTGCCCTTGCCTGTCGTACCTGAGGTAAAGACTATCGAAGCCAAGCCCTCACGGTCGATTTCATAATCAAAATACGCTCTGTCGCCTGCCGCAAGCTTCTCCTTACCTGCCGCAATAATCTCATAAAGCGGACGAGCGCCCTCTACGGGATTATTGCCCATAGAAACGATAAGCGACACCGAAGCGCAGGCGTCATTTATCTCACGGATTTTGTCGCACAGCGCATCCGAGAAGAATATAGCCTCAGCGCCCGAGGTGCTGATAATAGACACAGTATCAGCTATGGGAAGCTCCTTATCGATAGGAACGGTAACCACTCCCACCGTCATAAGAGCGGTATAGGAGAAGAACCAATCGGTAGAAGCGCCGCCTATGATAGCGACCTTTTTACCGGGAAGTCCCATACGGTAGCACTCGGTAGCTATTGCGCGAATGGTATCACGGCTTTCCTTGAAGGTAACCGTCCTCGTATTCTTATCGCTTGGCGCATCCTTCCACCTGAAGGCGACCTTGTCGGGATATTTCTCGGCTACATTCTCGGTCATTTCACGAAAATCGCTGAAATGAGTAGTTTCGTAAAGCTTGTAATTTTTCTTTCTGTTTTTAATAGGCATATAAGATACCTCACGTTTGGATTCCACACCGAAAAATATTTTAGCACAAATCGGCAATTTTGTCAAGTAATTCACCTTTGTAAAAAAATCGCAGACAAAGGCATTAGTGATAAATCCCTCCGCTTCTATCAAAATTCGGGGCGATAATTGCAATTTCGTGTTGACTAACGGCGGATTTTATAGTACAATATGTCTTGTGTTATTTTAGGATTTCAGCCGACAAAGAGAGCCTGAGAGCGCTTTTCGGCAGGGAGGGAGGAACAGCGAATGCTTGACGGTGCATTCTTAGACAGAATGAAGCTTTTGCTTGGCGAGAGCTTCGAGGATTTTTCGCTTGCACTCAGCAGGAGCGCCCAGCGTGCATTCAGGGTAAATCCGATAAAGGCTTTGCCAAGCGACCTACTGCTTCCCGAAAATATAAAGGTAGAGAAAATCCCCTACGCCAAGGATGCTTACACCGTTACCGAGGGAGGCGAGGGGCTTGGAAATTCGCCTATGCACCACGCAGGGCAGATATATATTCAGGACGGCGGCGCTATGTCTGCGATATGCGCTCTGCCAAGGCTTGCCCCAGACGCTAAGATAGCCGACCTATGCGCAGCGCCGGGCGGAAAAAGCTCACAGCTTGCCGCACTTATCGGCAAAGGTGGCGCTTTGCTCTCAAACGAGATAGTCCACAAGCGAGCGGTAATTCTCGTCGAAAATCTTACCAGAATGGGGATAAGAAACGCCGTCGTGACCTCAGCAGACACGGCAAGGCTTGCCGAGCTTTACGAAGGATTTTTCGACCTTGTGACGGTTGACGCTCCCTGCTCGGGAGAGGGTATGTTCAGAAAGGGCGAGATTGCCGTTTCCGAGTGGAGCGAGGACGGCGTAAGGCTTTGCGCCGAGCGGCAGAGCGAGATACTGAAGAACGCCTCGAAAATGCTGAAGTCGGGCGGATATCTTCTCTACTCAACCTGCACCTATTCGCTCGAAGAAAACGAGCTTCAGGTAGATAAATTTCTTAAAGAAAATCCAGACTTTTCGCTGGAAGAAATCGACAATCCCGAGCTTATAAAATGCACCGCAGACGGAATACAGCCCGAGGGCGCATACTGTAAGACGCTGAGTTATTGCCGAAGATTTTATCCGCATTTAGCTAAGGGCGAGGGGCAGTTTTTCGCGCTCCTTAAGCTCAGCTCCGACGAGGTAAGAACGGAGGTAACTCGTGACAAGGCTGCGAAGCCCGCCAAGGACGAGGAGCGTATTGCCCTTGAATTTCTCAAAGCGAATTTAAAGACTGTGCCCAAAGGTCGAATTGCAAAGCGAGGCGGCAACCTTGAAATTATAGCGCACGAAATCCCGATAGACCCGTCGGTCACAGTGACCGGCGGCGTTACGCTCGGCGAGATAAGAGGCAAAATTCTCTTTCCGCACCACCACTTTTTCTCTGCGTACGGCAGCGACTTTTTAAGGCAGGAGGAGCTTTCGTCGGAGGAGGAAGCGATAAAATATCTTCGGGGCGAGGAGCTTACGCAAAAGTCGGAGGGCTCGGGGTATATTGCCGTAAAATATCACGGCAGCACGCTTGGCGGAGGCAAGGCTTCAAGCGGAAAAATCAAAAATCATTACCCAAAGTTTTTAAGAATAAAGAGATAATTTAAACCTAAATTTACGCAAGTTTTATTGCGTAATTGTCTACAATTGATTACAAAATACAGGAGATATATACAATGGAAAACAAAATTTTAGCTACCGTAGGCGGTATCGCAATCACCGAGGCAGAGGTCAACGAATTTATTATCGGCTTAGGTCAGAGAGGACAGGGGTATAATTCCCCCGAGGGAAGAAAGATGGTCCTTGAGCAGCTCGTTTCCTCAAGGCTTCTTCTGCTTGATGCAAGACGCAATCTTATTGAGGCAGAGGCAGAATTCAAGGCAAGACTTAATAAGGCTAAGGAGAATCTATTGGTAAGCTACGCTGCGGAAAAAGTGCTTGCCGGCGCGCCCGCAGCTACCGAGAGCGAGGCTCGCAAATATTACGACGAGAACCCCGAGCAGTTCAAGAGTGGCGAGAGCGTAAACGCAAGCCACATTCTCGTAGACACCGAGGATACAGCAATTAAAATTCTTGAAGAAATCAAGGCTGGTAAAATTTCATTCGAGGATGCTGCGAAGGAATATTCGACCTGCCCCTCCAAGGAAAACGGCGGCTCGCTCGGCGATTTCACAAGAGGACAGATGGTGCCTGAATTTGATGCGGCAGCATTCTCTATGGAGGCAGGTACAATCAGCGAGAGCCCCGTCAAGACACAGTTCGGCTACCACTTAATCAAGCTTAACTCAAAGACCGAAAGCACCGTAGTTGCCTTTGACGAGATAAAGGAGGGCGTTAAGAATATGCTTAGCGAGGACAAAAAGCGCCGCGCGCTCGATTCCAAGCTCAATCAGCTTAAAATCCTCTACCCCGTTGACTACACGCTTTAATGACGGATACGGAGCCTCTTGCAAAGCGCTTCCGTGAGCTGGCTAATAAAGGGGAAAATTATTTCACCTTCACCGACTTTCTCGGTCTTAGCGAGCAATCGGTATTAAAATCGGCGCTTTCGGATTTTTCTCAGAGCTACACGCTTTTCGGCGGCGCTTTGGGCTGTGAGCGTGTTATGGCACGCTTCGGCTCGCAAAAAGAGCTTGGATATGAGGAAAATTTCCCGATAAGAATCATAGAAATATCACCGAAGAGCGAAAAATTCGCAGAGCGGCTGACACACCGTGATTATCTCGGCGCAATACTCAATCTCGGTATTGAAAGGGATATTCTCGGAGACATTATCATTCGTGAATACAAGGCTTACCTATTTATAAAAGAGGATATGCTTGACTTCGTGATAGACTCACTTACGAGAATAAGGCACACCGAGGTCATCCTTAAGGAAGTAACCGAGCTTCCCGAAGGCGAGCTTTTCAGGACTAAGCGTATAAAAATTCAGGCAAACGGCGAAAGAGTTGACGCCGTAGTGGCAAAAGTATTCTCGCTCTCAAGAGAGGATTCGTCACTGCTCTTCAAGCGTGGACTTATATTTATAAACGGCACTGAGTGCCTGTCGGTATCAAAGACGCTACGTCCCTCGGATATTGTGTCTGTGAGAGGCTATGGAAGATTCATATACTGCGGCTACGAATCGCTCTCAAGAAAGGGCAAGCTGAATATAGATATAGACCTTTATATATAGAATCGAGCTAAAAGGCTTATTTTTTCAAAAATGGTAGTTTTCGTGCCGTTTTTGGCAAAATAAGCCTTGTTTAATATAATATTTCAAATAACGAACCGTTTTAAAGACTTCATTTACAAAAAAGCTGGTCGTTCGGTAAGCTCGGCTAAAAATGGTATTTATCAAAGAAAAAAAGCAGAAAACAATAGAGTTTTCTGCCTTTTACTTATTTTAGGTCGCTTCTTTGGCATTCGCTTCAAAAATGCCTTTTTTATAAGAGATTTATAATTTCTGAGGGATGGGCTATCAGTACGGAAGCTCCCGCCGAGGAAAGCTCCTCCCCATCACGGAAGCCCCAGAGGACACCGACGTTAAGTCCTGCTCCGTAATTTTTAGCAGTGGCGGCGTCGACGGCGGTATCACCGAAATATGCGCTCTCACTCGCACTGACTCCGAGTATGCTCAAAATTTCGTTTACTGCATCGACACTCGGCTTAAGCGCTACACCCTCTCTTGCGCCGAATACCAAATCGAAGGTATCGGGAAAGAATTTGTCGCAAAGCTGCTTTACGGTAGCGTCGGGCTTATTCGAAAGCACCGCAAGCTTAATTCCCCGAGCCTTAAGCGCAAGAAGCGCCTCGGTAATTCCACCGTAGGGTACTGTAAGCTCGTAGGGATTTGAGTTGTAGCCGTCGACGTAAGTCTTAGTGATTTCGCCAAGTAATGCATCGCCGTAGGAAAAGCCGCCGTCGGCGTCAAGCGCACGCTTGACGAGCATTTTTGCGCCGTCTCCGACGAAGCTTCTCGTCTCCTCCCTCGTCACACGGCGCACGCCGTAGAAGGAAAGCACCTCGCAAAGCCTCGCCTCTATCGAGCCTAGGGTATCAAGGAGTGTGCCGTCAAGGTCGAATATACAAGCCTTTATCATAATATTCTCCGAATTTAAATCTTAGTAAGTCTAGCATAGGTAGCCATAAGCTTCTTCACGCCCACGCTCGCAAATTTAACCTCGTAAAGCACGTCACCGCCCAAATCTCTTGCCGAGAGAATTACTCCCTCGCCAAAAGCGGTATGGCGCACTCTCGTGCCCGCCTCAAATTTCTTTACGCCGAAGCTCGACGCCGTGGCGTTCTTGGGCTTTGATGCGCCTATGCCTGCGGGGGAACGGGAAAGCTCACTTTTTTTATAATTATTGCCGTATCCGAAGCCTCCGTTATATCCGCCCGATTTGTTATAGCCGCTATTATATCCGCCACTGCCGTAGCTTCTCTGATATCCCGAAGACGAGGTGCGGTAACCGCCCTCTTTGACAAGCAGCTTCTCAGGGACTTCCTTTCTTATAAAGGAGGAAAGCATATTGTAGCTGGTTCTTCCGTACATAGTACGGTTCTTCGTGTAGGTGATATAAAGCTTATTTTTGGCACGGGTTATGGCGACGTAGCAGAGCCTGCGCTCCTCGCCCATCTCCACCTCGCTCATAATATTCTGCTCGGAGGGGAAAATTCCGTCCTCCATACCCGCAATAAACACCGTCGGGAATTCAAGTCCCTTTGCCGAGTGGATAGTCATCATAACCACGGCGTCGGCTTTCTCGTCGTATTTATCTATATCGCTGACGAGCGAAATTTCCTCAAGGAAGCCTGCTAGCGTAGCTCCTCTGCCGTCGTCGACGTCCTCCATTCTTACCTCGTACTCGATAGCGCCCGCTATAAGCTCGTTGATATTATCAATCTTGCCCTCGCCCTCGAAGCCCTCGTTCTTTAGCATTTCTCGGTAACCCGAGCGCTCAAAGAGGTCGCCTATAAGCTGTGCGGGCGAATGAACGAGCGGCTTTAAGCCCTCTATAAGCTCGTAAAACGCACGAAGCTTCGGCGCACTCTTTGCAAGCGCCGTATACTGCTCCGCTCTGCCGAGAATATCGTACATACACACGCCCTCGGATAGAGCTATGCGTTCGACCGCCTCTACCGTAGCGTCTCCGATTTTTCTTTTCGGCTCGTTGATAATTCTTTTCAGCCTGAGGTTGTCCTGCTTTGAATTTATAAGCGAAAGGTAAGCCACCATATCCTTGATTTCCTTGCGGTCGTAGAAGCGCTGACCGCCCAGGATACGGTATGGCACGCCGCTTTTTGCGAAGACCGTCTCAAGCGACCTTGCAAGCTCGTTTATGCGGTAGAGGATAGCAAAATCCGAATATTTTGCGCCATCGTTCCTTACGCTTTTCGTAATAGTATCAATTATATATTTACCCTCGGAGATAGCGTCCTCGCACTCTCTCAGGGTTATTTTTTCGCCCTCGCCTCTCTCGCACCAGAGCCTTTTATCGTGACGGATTTGATTATGGCTTATCACCGAATTCGCCGCCGAAAGAATATTCTCGGTCGAGCGGTAGTTCTGCTCGAGCTTTATTACGGTAGCGTCGGGATAGGTAGTGTCAAAGCCGAGTATATTCTCGACCGTAGCACCTCTGAAGCGGTAAATGCTCTGGTCGTCGTCGCCTACAACCATTATATTTCTGTACTTTTCGCAAAGTAACTCGGTGAGGACAAACTGAGCGTAGTTGGTATCCTGATATTCGTCCACTAAAACGTGGAAAAACTTATTCTGATAATAATCTCTTACCTCGACGTCACGCTGTAAAAGGTCGACGGTCTTCATTATAAGGTCGTCAAAGTCAAGTGCGGCGCTATCCATCATTTTCTTCTCGTAAAGCTCGAATACCCGCTTGATATCCTTGCTTCTCGGGTCGCTCGTAATCTCAAAATCCGAAGCGCCGACGAGCTTATCCTTGCTCATACTGATTGCGTTGGCGCACACTCTTGGGTTAAGCCGCTTCTCGTCTATTCCGAGCTCCTTCATACAGCTTACAATCATTCGCCTTTTGTCGTCGGTATCGTATATAGAAAAGCCGTCGATATAGCCAAGCCTTGAGCCGAATTTTCTTAAAATTCTGACGCATACCGAGTGAAACGTGCCAGCCCAGATAGCGTCTGATACCGCTCTGTCGTTGAAGGTTCTGTCAAGACGGTCCTTGATTTCCTTTGCCGCCTTATTGGTAAAGGTGATAGCAAGCACCGAGTGTGGCTTGCAAGCGCCCGTGGCGAAGCCCGAAAGCACGGGCTCAATATCGGTAGGCGAAAGAGGCAAAAGCGCCTCAAGAGCCGCTACGGTATCCTCGGTGACGGTGTTGGCAATATATTCGGAATTATAAGCGTTACCGTACTTGATAAGGTATGCAATGCGGTTGACAAGCACCGTGGTCTTGCCGCTTCCCGCACCCGCAAGCACGAGCAGAGGACCTCTTGCGCAAAAGACTGCACGCATCTGCTCAGGGTTTAAGTATTGAGAATATACCTTATCAAATAACGCTCTTTTAATTTTTGTGTATTTCGTAGATAAATCGGGCATAAAATCCGCCGTCCTTATATGTTTTTTACAATTCGTTGATTTTTTCGTATTTTTTACGACTGTGAAAATTGAATCCTGATTTTACCGCCCTCGCAAAATCCGCCGTCGGTAAATTTAAAAGCAAGATTTTTTCTTCCGTTTTCAGCCTTTTTCGGTGCTTACGTCGAACTTGATAAAATCGGGTTTTCCACGGTTTTGCAGGTGGAAAAGGTGGAAAACCAAAAGCCGAAAAAGCCGACTTTCAGGCTATGTTGGAAATTTGTTGGTAGTTTTCCCACGGTTATCCACCGTTTCTTCTATTTACGCTGTGGAAAACTCATTTTGGGAAGAAACCACCATTTTCCGCTTTTTGACCGATAAAAATGCATTTGTGCGACAAGGCTCGACTTTTTTCGCCGTTTGGAATTCTGCCTGTAATTTTAAGCATATTTGTTCGTAAAAAATACGCTTAACTTTGTCCTTATTTGCGTTTTTTTGACTTTGGAGCTGATTTTTTGACAGAGCTTCTGCGCTTCGACATTGCATCAGCCTCACGCATAATTCTTGACGCATCCTCGCCGAATATCCGTGAGAGCGCAGAGGAGGTCCGCCTTGCCGAGCTTCCTCCGTTACCCTTTCCGCCCTTTGTATATCCATTGGATTTTTGCGAGCGTGTGCCGCCTGTCCCTCGGGAAGAATTCTTGCCCTTGGCTCTCGGCTTGTATTCGTTGCTTTTGCCTTCACCGAAGCCCTGACGCACGAGGCAGTCGGGTGAATTTCCTATCAGGTCCTCACGGCCCGCCAGACGAAGCGCCTCTCTTACGAGATTTGCATTCTCGGGCTTACCAAACTGAAGCAGCGCACGCTGGAGCTGCTTTTCGTGATAATCCGTCGAGGTGTAAACCTTTCTTTTCGTAAGCGGGTGAATGCCGGTATAATACATTACGGTAGAAATAGTGCCGGGCGTAGGATAGAAGTCCTGCACCTGCTCGGGCGAATAGCCCCACTTCTTAAGCCATACCGCCATCTCAACCGCATCGCTTAGCGTTGTGCCCGGGTGGCTTGACATAAGATAAGGTACTAAATACTGCTCAAGATTTGCCTCACGGCAGAGCTTGAAATACTTTTTGCGGAAGGCTTCAAAGACCTCGACGGGCGGCTTGCCCATCATATTGAGGGCATTTGCGGCGCAATGCTCGGGTGCGACCTTAAGCTGTCCTGAGGTGTGGTGCGTTACAAGACGGCGGAAAAAGCTGTCGTCCTTATCAAGCATAAGATAGTCAAACCTTATACCCGAGCGGATAAACACCTTTTTGACGCCCTTGATTTTCTCTATTTTTTCGAGCATATTCATATACTCGGTGTGGTCAACCTTCAAATTTTTGCAGGGGGTTGGCGCAAGGCACTTTCTTGATGCGCACACTCCCGATTTCAGCTGCTTATCGCAAGCAGGCGCACGAAAGTTGGCGGTAGGTCCGCCGACGTCGTTTATGTACCCCTTGAAATCCGGCATTGCCGCAACAAGCTCGGCTTCACGAAGCACGCTTTCCTCGCTTCTTGAGCGCACGGCTCTGCCCTGATGAAAGGCAAGAGCGCAGAAGTTGCAAGCGCCGAAGCAGCCTCTGTTATGCGTGATGGAAAATCTGACCTCGGTTATAGCCGGTACGCCGCCAAGAGGCTCGTAATCGGGGTGATAGGTCCTTGCGTAGGGCAAGGAATATACGAAATCCAGCTCCTCCCTCGTAAGCGGCGGCATAGGCGGATTCTGCACTAAAAGCTTATCTCCGTAGCTCTCTACTATCGCCTTACCGCTTATCGAATCGGTGTTCTTATACTGCACGGCGAAGGCGTTGGCGTAAGCCTCCTTATCGGATTTAAGCCTGTCGTAATCTCCGACCTCGACCGCCTCGTAATGAAGCTTCTCGCCTCGGGGCGCAAGATATACCGTACCCCTGACGTCACGTATTTTGCGGATTGGTACACCCTTATCAAGCAGTGCCGCTATACGCCTTAAAATGTTCTCACCCATACCGTAGGTTAGCAAATCTGCTCTTGAATCGACCAAAATGCTGCGTCTCACCTTATCGTCCCAATAGTCGTAATGCGCAAAGCGGCGAAGCGACGCCTCAAGTCCGCCTATTATAATCGGCACGTCGCCGAACGCCTCTCTTATTCTGTTGCAATATACTATAACCGCACGGTCAGGACGAAGTCCCGCCTTGCCGCCCGGGCTGTAATAATCGTAGGAGCGCTTCTTCTTTGAAACGGTGTAGTGAGCCACCATTGAATCTATATTTCCCGCACTCACAAGGAAGCCGAGCCTCGGTCTTCCGAACTCACGGAAGGCGTCGCAGCTGCGATAATCCGGCTGGGAAAGTATACCGATGCGATAGCCCTCAGCCTCAAGCACTCTTGAAATTATGGCAGTACCAAAAGACGGGTGGTCCACGTAGGCATCACCCGTCACGTATACGAAATCGCAGGAATCAAATCCCCGAGCACGCAGGTCCTCTTTGCATACAGGCAAAAAGTCTTCTCTAGTCATTAGCTCCTCCAAAAATCAAAGCGTAAAACCGTCTATTTCCACCTCGGTCTGCTCACCCGTGGTCATATCACGTAGCATAGCACGTCCCGAATCTATCTCGCTGTCGCCTATGATAAGCGTGCGCTTTGCGCCGATTTTGTTGGCGTATTTCATCTGCGCCTTAAGGCTTCTTGATACGATATCGCACTCGCAAATCATACCCGAGGCTCGCAGTCTTTCTACGATACCGAGCGCCTTTATCTGCGCCCTCTCGCCAAGCGCCGCTACGTAAAGCTCGGGAAGCGCCCTCTCGACCTCGGCAACGCCTGCCTCCTTCATAGCGAGAATTACTCTGGTAATGCCCATACCGAAGCCGATTCCGGGAAGCGCAGGACCGCCAAGTCCCTCAACGAGACCGTCATATCTTCCACCGCCGCATACGGTGGACTGAGCGCCGATACCCTCGGCAATAAATTCAAACACCGCACCCGTATAATAGTCAAGTCCTCTTACTATCGAGGAATCAACCTCGTACTCAATGCCCATAGAATCAAGAGATGCCTTAAGCATTTCAAAGTCCTTAGCGCAGGCGTCGCAAAGGTGCGAAACCGTCCTCGGCGCATCCTTGGCAATATTATGACAGTCGGGATTCTTGCAGTCAAGAAGACGCAGAGGGTTCTTTAAAAGACGGCTCTTGCAGTTGTCGCAAAGCTTGTCCTTACGTCCGTCAAAATAAGAAACGAGTGCCGAGCGGTACTGCGGTCTGCATTCCTTGCAGCCTATTGAATTTATGTGAAGCTTAACGTTCTTAAGTCCAAGTCTCTTAAGCACCGAATTCGCAAGCGCTATCGCCGTTGCATCAGCAGCGGGGCTTTTCGAGCCGAACATCTCCGTGCCGAACTGGAAGAACTCACGGCTTCTGCCCGCCTGAGGTTTCTCGTGGCGGAAGCAGGAAATTATATAATAAAACTTAAGCGGCATAGTGTCGGAGCACTTACCGTTCTCAATAATAGCTCTCGCTACCGACGCCGTACCCTCGGGGCGCAAAGAAATCGAGCGGTCCTCCTCCTTGTCAACGAAGGTATACATTTCCTTTTGCACGACGTCGGTGGTGTCGCCAACGCCTCTTACGAAAAGATCGGTGCTCTCAAAGGTAGGAGTCCTTATCTCGCCGTAGCCGTATTTCTCCGCCTCCTCACGCATAACTCCCTCAATATAACGAAAAAGCGGAGTCTCGTCGGGAAGTATATCCATAGTGCCTCTAATTTTCTGTATCATCTTCTTTATCTCCCTTATTTTCACATGCGACCGAAAGCAATTCCTCAATCCGTCCCTCGTCGCCAAGATATTCAAGCATTCCAATAATCGCCTCAAAGCCCGTAGCCACTCTGTAATCCTTGCCCGATGCGTGCTTTGGCTTATTTAAGTGGGTGGAATTAAAGGCTCGTCTATATACCTCACGCTCACTCTCGGTAAGCATATTTTCAATGCGAAGATAGGCTCTTGCCTGAGCCTCTGCCGTGACGAAATCAAGCGAAAGTCTATTAAGCTCACCCGAGCGCACCGCTCCGTAAGAGAGCAGAAGCTTACGCACGAAAAGCGAATGTCTTGCATCGCCTATATACGCCAGCGCCAAAACCGGCGGCAAGGACGCCTGATTGATTATATCTGCCATCAAATCCCCCATAAAAGTCGTCGGTTACCCCCGACGCTCATTCGACTATATAATTATATCAAAGCTTTATCCTAAAATCAAGAGATATATCTAAATTAAGATTTAAGATTTACAATCTAAAACATTTGTTTATAGCTGTTTGTGGCGATGCCACAAGCTCAAGTCCTGTCAATCCGCCCCAAAATTCCGCAGAAATTGCCCATTGGCGAGCGAGAGATATACGAGGGTACGCCGAGCGAGGAAACGGCAACAAAACAGAGCGCCTATAAAAAAGAGAAAACCGCAGGCTTGACCTTTGATTTTCTCTTATGAGCTTTGTATTTTTGGCAGAGGCGCTTTGTTCTTGCCTCTGCTATATTTGTTTTACTCAGTAAATACTAAATGCAGTATCCCCTTCGTACTGTTTTCAAATATTTATTTTACCTGTCAATCGAATATCCTCGCAGGATGCGCCTATGATGATTTCATAGTCACCCTTTTCTATTTCCCAATTATCGGTAGCGGTAGAATAGTACGCAAGGTACTCTTTAGGAACAGTTACAGTGTAATGCTCGCTCTCTCCCGCCTTAACGAGCTTCTTTTCAAAGCCGCAAAGCTCCTTGTAAGGACGGAATACAGATGAAACAGGCTTTCTGTAATAGACCTGCGCACACTCCTTGCCGTCTACTTCAGAAGCATTCTTTACGTCAAACTCAACGAGTACATTATCTCCATCATCTGTCAGCTTTAAGCCCGAATACTCAAATGAGGAATACGAAAGTCCAAAACCAAAGGGATATCTTACCCTAGCCTCATTCTCCTTGCCCATATACTTCGCTGTATCATACCAACGGTAGCCAACGAGAAGTCCGTCGGAATATACGCTGTGACAGAAATTTCTGAGGCAATGATTTGCAAGGCAATCTTCCAACGTCATAGGATAGGTCTCGGTGGTCTTACCCGAGGGATTTACCTTGCCCGAGAGAATTCTTGCAACGGCAGCGTTTCCTCTCTCGCCGGGGTAACCTGCAGCAACAATCGCAGCAACCTTATCCTCCCAGGCGGTTACGTCAACGACCGAGCCGCAGTAAAGAATAACCACGGTGTTGGGATTAAGTCTTGCGGTCTCGATAATCTGCGCCTCGGCGGATTTGTCAAGACGGATGCAAGGACGGTCCCATCCCTCTCCGTCAACCTGGCTCACGCACACGATAGCTACGTCCTTGCCATAGGCGTTTATAATGTTCTTTGAAATCTTGCCGCCGGGATACCGTGAACAGGAAATATCCGACGCGGGCAGCTCTGCCTGAAGCTCGTCGGCAAGGTTTGATACGTCGTGGTCAAGCTGAACTCTTGACGAACCGCCGCCGGAAATATTTTTTACGGCAGCATCGCCCATAATAGAAACGCTTGCTCCGTTTGCAATAGGTAAAACTCCGTTGTTTTTAAGAAGGACTATTCCCTCCTCGGCAACACGCTGCGCTTCTTCTCTGCGCTCTTCGACTTTAGTTTCTATCTTACGGAGCTTTTTCTCGTTTTCGCATTTATCCGCAAGCCACAAAACCTTCTCGCACCTTGCATCAAGCTCCTCTTCGGTAACCTCTCCGCTCTGCACCGCTGCAAGAAGCGCTTCATAGTCTTCTTTTTTGTAGGGCATTTCAAGGTCAAGACCGCTCTTTACCGAGGCGACATGGTCATCGACAGCGCCCCAGTCTGACATAAGAAGTCCCTCGAAGCCGAGGTCATCTTTCAGCATATCGTTAAGCTTCTTATGCTGAGAGACCTTAACGCCGTTTACCGCATTGTAAGACGACATAACGGTCCAAGGCTCAGCCTCAAGTGCGATTTTGAAGTTATAGGTATAAATTTCTCTTAGCGTTCTCTCGTCAAGCTCCGAGGACTGAGAATAACGTGAATTTTCCTGGTTATTCACGCAGTAGTGCTTTAACGACGTACCGACGTGGTGGTCCTGAACACCTTTTATGTATTCTCTGCCTAAGATTCCCGAAAGGTAAGGGTCTTCGGAGAAATATTCAAAGTTTCTTCCGCACTGCGGCAAACGCTTAACATTTACACCCGGAGCAAGCAACACGTCAACCTCCCGCTCTATACACTCGTCGGCGAGAAGCTCACCTGTACGGTAAGCAAGTGATGTTGACCACGTCTGTGAAAGCACCTGAGTTGAAGCGAAAGCGGTAGCCGGTATAGTTTTTCCTGCCCACTCGCCTCCAAGATTAGGCGTTCTGAGTCCTATAGGACCGTCGGAAACCTTTACCTTATAAACCTTACCGTCAAGGTCATCGATATGCCAGGTATCCTTACCTGCAACAAGGCGAACCTTTTCTTCTAATGTAAATTTTTTCAAATCGTATTTCATAAGACCTCCAAAAAATGCTTTTTGTTTTATCATACAAAATATTCTTATCTTTGTCAATAGTTTAAAAGCAAAAACCGAAAAAGAATTTTCAAAAACGTAAAGAAAATATTTTGCAAATTTGGGGTTGATTTAGCTTTGCATTTATGCTACAATAATTGATATAACGCTATCGGAGCATCGGTATGAACGGATACGAATATATCAAAAGAAATTACGACAGCCTGATATCGGAGCTTAAGGAATACTCGGACGCACTCGGAGTGCCGACGCCAAAGCTGGTTTCGGTCACCAAGAGCGGCACTGACGAGGAGCTTCTTGCACTTTTCTCAATCGGCGCATCCGCCTGCGGAGAAAACCGTCCTCAGGAATTAAAGCGCAGAGGCGAGCTTCTTCGGGCAAACGGACTTTTCCCCGAGCTTCACGAAATAGGCTCGCTTCAGACCAATAAGGTTAAAATGATAGCCGAGGGTGTCACGCTTATTCATTCGCTCGACAGACTTGCCCTAGCCGAGGAAATAGACAAGCAGGCAAGAAAAATAGGACGCAAAATTCCCGTGCTTATCGAGATTAACAGCGCCGAGGAGCAAAGCAAGGGCGGAATTATGCCAAAGGACGCCGAGCGCTTTTACGAGAGCGTAGCGGGACTTGAGGGAATTTCGGTCAAGGGTCTTATGACTATGGGCCCGGTATGTGATAATCCCGAGGATATAAGAAAATATTTCAGAAGCACGAAGGCACTATTTGATAAAATGAATGATAAATACGGCTTTGGCGACGGAGCGGTGCTGTCTATGGGAATGTCAGACAGCTACCGTATCGCAATCGAGGAGGGCTCTTCCCTCGTCAGAGTCGGCAGAAGACTTTTTGTAAGGTAAGGAGAATAAAATGTCGTTTTTTGAGAAATTTGCCAACAAGGTAAACGAAAGAGTAAAGCAATCCGAGGAGGAAATCAAGTTCAGAAATTTCGAGGAGGTAGTCGCCGAGGAAAGAGGCGTTAAGGAAGCCGAGGAAGCTCCCGCTACCGAAATTTCGGCAAGCGCAGCATCGGGAAATGCAGGCGTAAATCTTAAGTTTGCCAAGCCCTCGTCCTACGACGGCGATGAGGTAAGCGAGATTGCAGAATTTCTGCTTTCGGGCTACATAGTCGTCCTTGACGTATCCGATATGGCACGTGGCGACGTTATCAGGCTTCTTGATTTCTTAAACGGCGTGACCTACGTCACCGACGGCACTATCACCCAGAGAAACCAGAAGACCTTTGTCATCACACCCGAGAACGTCAACATTACAGACTGACAGAATTAGGACTGCTTTGCGATACGGTAATTTATCGGCGGCAGTCCTTTAATTTGATATTAAATGCGGCGATAAATCTCGAATATGCAAGCTTTTGTTTGCATATTACCTATGAATTGCCGCTTTCGGAGGAATAAATGCTAAAAATAAGAAAGCGCACTCCGCTGTATTATTTAGTATACAGCGCCATAATAGCGCTCGGAATTTTTCTTGACCAAATCACGAAATGGCTTTCGGTAAAGTACCTGAAGCCGATTGGTAAAATCCCAATTATAGAGGGCTTTTTGCATCTCGATTACGACACGAATACGGGTATGGCATTCAGTATGCTTGACGGCGCTGACGAGCGCTGGATATTCATTACGGTATCTAGCCTGCTCATAATAGCAATGTCGCTCTACCTTTATTTCGGTATGCCCTCAAACACGCTTTACGCCGTATCGGTAAGTATGGTTATTTCGGGCGGCATCGGCAATATGATTGACCGACTTTTCCTTGGCTACGTTCACGATTTTATTTATCTGCGACTTATAAATGCAACCTTTAACGGCGCCGATTCCTTCGTCTGCGTCGGTGCGGGACTTCTTATATTTGCGCTAATTCGAGACACGGTAATCGAGTATAAGCGTGAAAAGGCAAAAAAGCAGGAAAAGGACAAAGAGGACTGATATGCTTTACACTACGACGAGCGAGGATGCAGGCATCCGTCTTGACACGCTCCTTTCAAAAGCCTTTGATATTTCAAGAAGCGCAGCGGCACGTGCCTGCCTTGAGGGGCGGGTGCTTGTAAACGGCGTCAGGCGTGAAAAGAAATATCAGGTGACGGCAGGCGAGGATATTGAATTTACCGAGCTTCCCGCCAAGGAATATTCGGTATGTGCCGAGAATATTCCTCTTGATATAGTATTTGAGGACGGGGATATTATTGTAATAAATAAGCCTAAGGGAATGGTCGTTCACCCTGCGGCAGGCAATCCCGACGGAACGCTGGTAAATGCTCTGCTCTACCACTGCGGCGAATCGCTTTCGGGAATAGGCGGCGTGCTTCGCCCGGGAATCGTGCATAGAATAGACAAGGATACGACGGGACTTCTCGTCGTTGCTAAAAACGATTTTTCGCATCTCGCACTCTCCCGTGAGCTTGAGGTTCACGGCATAACCCGTGAGTACCACGCCTTAGTATCGGGACTTCTCGACGAGGGCTGTACCACGGTAAATCTGCCGATAGGGCGTCATCCGAAGGACAGAAAGCTTATGGCAGTACACCCCCACGGCTCTGCTGCGGCAAAGGAAGCAATCACTCACTGCGAGCGGCTTTCTGCGTATGCGGTGACGGGCGGCAAGATAAGCTACGCTAAAGTAAATCTTGAAACAGGCAGAACGCATCAGATAAGAGTACATATGTCGCATCTTCATCACCCGCTGCTCGGCGACGAGGTCTACGGCGGCGGACGAAGCGCATTTGAAAAGGCGCACGCAAAGCTGCTTTCGGGACAGACTCTCCACGCAAAGAAGCTTTCACTTACTCACCCGAGGACGGGCGAGAGGTTGACCTTTGAATGCGAGCTTCCCGATTATTTTAAAAGGCTTCTTTACATTCTTGAACCATATAAAATTACATAAAAAAAGAGGATAATGCAAACAAACCGTTGCATTATCCTCTTTTAATAGTCAAAAGCCTTGCGCCTTTTATATTTATACTTCGCCAAGGAACTTATAATTACAGCACCTTGCTTAAAAATTCCTTAAGTCTGTCGTGCTTCGGGGTATCGAAAACCTCGGCGGGCGTTCCTTCCTCGGCGATATCGCCGTCCACCAAGAACAGCACTCGGCTTGCGACCTCTCTTGCGAAGCCCATCTCGTGAGTGACTATAACCATAGTCATACCGTCGTCGGCAAGCGACTTCATAAGCTCAAGCACCTCGCCTACCATTTCGGGGTCGAGTGCGCTCGTCGGCTCGTCAAAGAGCAGAATTTCGGGTTCCATAGCAAGCGCTCTTACTATCGCCACTCTCTGCTTTTGTCCGCCTGAAAGCTTCGAGGGATATTCGTCGCACTTGTCGGCAAGTCCTATTTTCGTAAGCAGCTCCATAGCCCTCGCCTCTGCCTCCTCGGCGCTCTTAAGCCCGAGCTTGACGGGGGCTAGCGTGAGATTTTCAAGCACGGTCTTGTTGGCAAAGAGATTGAAATGCTGGAATACCATTCCCATTCTGCGCCTTGCAAGATTTATGTCAAGCGCCTCGTCTGCAAGCTGTGAAAGCGCCGCCTTGAATTCCCTGCCCTCTCTGCGGCAAAGAAGCCTTTTCTCGCAGATTTCTCTGATTATATCCGAATCGTCAAAATCCGTAGGCTTTTCCTCTGCCAGCGCAGCCTCATCGCCGAAGGCGGCTATGCAAAGTTTTTTATAGGTCTTAGAGAGCCTTATGATATCGGGATAGAGATATGCATCGGGCTTCGAGATAAGCTCATCGCCGAGCCACACCTCGCCAAAGTCGGGGGTAGCCAGCAGATTCATACAGCGTATAAGCGTGCTTTTTCCGCTTCCCGACGGGCCTATTATGACGACCTTTTCGCCACGCTTGATTTCGCAGCTTACGTTGCCAAGGACGCATTTGCCGCCAAATGATTTCGTAACCGATTTAACGCCTATCACTTCTGCGAAGCCTCCTTTCGATAGCCTTTATGCCAAAGGTAAGAAGATATACTATGCCAAGATAAAAGAGTGCTACGACCGTCATTGGCACGAAATATCCTGCCATATTAGTACCTGCGCCGATAACCTTCGCCGCCTGCGTCAGGTCGAACATTCCTATCATACTTACGATAGAGGTCTCCTTGATAAGAGCTATAAGCTCGTTACCTATTGCGGGGATAACGTTCTTTATCGCCTGAGGAATGACTATATTCGACATAGTAGCTCCCGAGGTAAGTCCAAGCGCACGTCCCGCCTCGGTCTGACCGATATCAACCGATAAAATACCCGCTCTTATATTCTCTGCGACGTACGCTCCCGAATTTATACCGAAGGCTATTATCGCCGTAACTTCCGGCGGAAAGCCTCTTATGGCAAATACCACGTAAGCCATAATAAAGAGCTGAAGCGCCATAGGCGTGCCTCGGATTACCGTGACGTACACCCTGCAGATTGCCTTTGGAATTTTCATAAAGCCCGATTTCTCGGACATTCCGACGAGCGCAACGATAGTACCGAGTATAAGTCCGAGGATAGCCGCAAAAACCGAAATTAAGATGGTCCTTCCAAGTCCCTCGAATACCATCTTCATATACTTAGCTGTCGAAAAAAGCTCGCCTATTTCAGCAAAAAAATTCATTTTTAGTCCGTTTCCAGAAAAAGAACCGTGTATATCACAGTTCTTTTTCCTCATTTATTTGAATTTAAGAGTTACTCGCCCATACCCATATGAGCCATAACCATCTTTTCGATTTCGGTCTTGCCGTCAGCGCCCTTTACCAGAAGCTCGTCAAGAACCTCGTTTATAGCGTTAAGAAGCGTAGTGTTGCCCTTGGTAACGGCAATTGCGTACTGCTCCTCTACGGGTGCGTCAGCCTCGCCGTCTGCGCCCGAGTAGTAGAGAGGATAGCAACGAAGGTACTTATCGCTGTTCTTTACAAGATACTGAGCAGGAAGCTCGTCTACGATTACGGCGTCAATGGTAAGTCCGAGAGCCTCGGTAGCGATGTTGGCGGAATCCATAGCGGTGTGGGTAGTGCCCGTGCCATGGAGAACGCCTTCGTTCGAGTCAATCTCGATGTCTGCGTAAATCCAGCCCGTAGTATCGGTCTGAGTAGCGACCGCCTTCCCTGCAAGCGCCTCCCATACAACGTAAGAAACGCCGTCTACTTCCTTGGTAGCAACGTCGGAATTAAGGGGGAGAACTACGTACTGAACCGAGGTGTAGTAGGGCTTTGAGAAATCAACCTTCTCTTCACGAGCGGGGGTGATAGTAAGTCCTGCAGCGCCGCAGTCTGCGGTCTGTCCCTTCTCAACGGTGTCGATAATAATACCGAAATCTCCGTCCTGCCATACGATTTCACGGCCGAGCTTTTTGCCGACACGCTCCATAATTTCAACGTCAACGCCTACGATTTCCGTTCCATCGTAATATTCAAAGGGAGCGAAGAATGCGTTGGTCTGAACATAGATTTTCTCACCGCAGGAGGTGAGAGCAACAGCGCAGGTAGCAAACATTGCTACTGCAAGAATAAGTGCGAAAATCTTTTTCATTCTCTTTACCTCTTTTTATTTTTAATGAACAAGTTACATTATACTCGCAATCCCCGCCTATGTCAATACTAAATTATATTTTACTTAAATATTGTATTTATATTTTATTTATGCTAAAATATATTAGTTTGTTTTAGAAAAGGAGCTTTCTATGATAGCCTTATCGGTATCCGACCTCTCGCTTTCCTTTGGCGACAGGGATATTTTAAATAACGTTAGCTTCGCAATAGAAGCAGGTGACAAGGTCGGCGTTATCGGTGTCAACGGCGCAGGAAAGACCTCGCTTTTTAAAATTATTTCGGGCGAGTACGAGGCAAGCTTTGGCGCTGTATATACCGCAAAGGGCTTTACCGTCGGTACGCTCTCGCAAAATCCCGATTTGTCGGCGCTGCCCTCAGAGCTTACGGCGCTTGAATATATGTATACCGCCCACCCCGAGCTTATCTCGCTTGAAGAAAGAATAAAGGCGTGCGAATATGAAATTAATCGCTATGCAGACCTCGGCGACGGCGATACGGCTATGCGTAAGACGAGCGAGCTTATAGAGCTTAATTCGGAATTTCAGAATAAGGGCGGTATGGAATTCCGTCAACGCTGCCGAAGTATGCTTTTGCGTCTCGGCTTCGAGGAGGAGCTTATAGAAAGGAAGATTTCCACGCTTTCCGGAGGTCAGTACACAAGGCTTGCGCTTGCAAGGCTGCTTACCACCGAGCCTGATATTCTTATGCTCGACGAGCCGACGAATCACCTTGACATTGACGCTCTTAACTGGCTTGAAGGCTTCATATCAAATTATAAAAAGACCGTAATAATCATTTCACACGACAGATATTTTCTCGACAGGACGACGAAAAAGACGCTTTATATTCAATACGCAAGGGCGAGGCTTTATCTCGGAAATTACTCCGAGACCAAGGAGCTTCAGCTTGCGGAGGCGGCTTCTCTTGAAAAAAGATACAAGGAGCAGCAAAAGGAGATAGCCAGAATAAGGGCTAATATCGAATTCCAGAGAAGATGTAACCGAGAGCATAATTTCGTCACCATAAGGTCAAAGGAAAAGCAGCTTCAGCGAATGGAAAAGGTCGAGCTTGCGCCGAAGGACGAGCGGTCTATCCGTATGAAATTTGCGGAGGAGAGCGAGAGCGCAGGCGACGTGCTTATAGCAAAAGAGCTGTCATTCTCCTACGGGAAAAGAGATATATTAAAGAGCCTTAATTTTATTATAAGGAAGAACGAGCGAGTGCTTTTCCTCGGCAAAAACGGCTGCGGAAAGTCTACGCTTATGAAGCTTATAAATTCGTATCTTACCCCAACGTCGGGAAAAATCACGCTCGGTTACAATATCGTAATCGGCTACTACGACCAGGAAAACAGAGGTCTTACCCTCACCAATACCGTTTTTTCAGAGCTGCGGGAGGAATATCCCGACAAAACCGACCTTGAGCTGCGAAGCACGCTTGCGCTCTTTCTTTTCGGCGCTGACGATATGGACAAGCCTATAAGCACGCTTTCGGGCGGCGAGCGAGCAAGGCTTACGCTTGCGAAGCTTATACTTAAAAGAGTAAATCTGCTCGTTATGGACGAGCCGACGAACCATCTCGATATAAATTCCACCGAGGCGCTTGAAAATGCGCTCTTGGCGTTTTCGGGCACTATAATCGCCGTATCGCACGACAGATATTTTATCAATAGGATAGCCACGAGAATTATCGAAATAGATACGGAAAGCGAAAGAGGGCTTGTCGATTACAGTCTTGAGGAGTACGACGACGCTTTCTCGGAATATATGCGTATACGGGAGGCAGCTAAGCAAAGAAAGGCTGAAGCAAAGGCACAATCGGCTGCCGTAAGCGCAGGCAAGGTCGACTTTGAGGCAAGAAAAAAGGAGGCCGCAAGGAAGCGAAGCGAGGAGCGCAAAATCGAAAAGGCGAAGGCGAGGATTTCAGAGCTTGAGGCAGAGCTTGAGGCGCTTGACACCGAGCTTTTCGGCGAAGCAGCGACGAATTACCAAAGAGCCGCCGAAATCGAGGAAAGAAAGTGCGAAATCGAGGATGAGCTGCTCTCGCTTTATGAGCTTGTGATGTAAAGGCAGACGAAGAATTTAAAAAGGGAGACTTTGTAGCCAAAGTCTCCCCTTACCCCCCGAAAGCATTTTGGGGTGTATTTTTTTGCTGTAAGGCTTTCTCAACCCAAAGCGCAAGCTTTGGATATCACTCTTTGCGTAAGCAAAGAATATCACTCCTTGCATATGCGAGGAATATCACTGCCACGTAAGTGGCAATATCACCCGAGCGTAAGCGAGGATATACCCCTCCCCTAAAGCGGGAGGCTAAGCTTTGGGACGATTTCTTTTATATATATTAAATATTTTAAATATAGGAAGCTTCGGCTTCCTTTTTTTGTTGTCGCTTTTTATGCAACCTGCATAAGTTTTAAGTCACATTTCGGGTTACTTTTGGAAGGCAAGTGTACTTACTTTGGCAAAAATCTCGGCTATAATTGAGCTACCGAGGAAAAAGCGGCGGCGCAGCTGCGGCTTCTTCGGCAAATAATGCCGAGAGCTTTTCGGCCTTGCTCGGTGCACAGGGCATAGCTGAAATTCTGCGGCGAACAGGAGATTTTTGAATTTGAACAAAAGGAAAAAGAGGTATGACGGTGAGCTGCCCCGAAAAATGTATTCCTATTTCGCAGGCTACGACGACCCTAAGGGGTTGCCAAGCTTCTCGAAATTTGCAAGACTTTCGGGGGTGACGCTTGAGGAGCTGTCGGACTTTCGCAAGCATAAGGAATTTGAACGAGCTTGGCGCGAATGCATTGAAATCAGGAGGGATTACCTTATAGACTTAGCAATTACCAAGCGTGCCGATGCATCAATGGCAAAATTTCTGCTCAGCGAATCCGAGGTGAGCGACGATGGCTCGCTTAATTTCTCACTTACGGTGATAGAATAGTGCAGCTTTCATTATCGGTGACGAAAAAGCAAAGGAAATTTATAGAGGCTGATTGCCAGGAGGTGCTTTTTGGCGGTGCGGCAGGCGGCGGAAAATCCTACGGTCAGATGGTGGATGCTCTGCTTTTTGCCCTTAAGTATCCCAAATCGAAGCAGCTGGTATTAAGACGCACATTTACCGAGCTTGACAAGTCGCTGATACGAACCTCGCTTGCGTTATTTCCTAAAAGCATTTACACCTTTAATTCCTCAACCCATACGGGAAAATTCAAAAACGGCTCGGTCATAGATTTCGGCTACTGCGCCACCGAAAACGACGTGTATCAGTATCAGAGCGCCGAATACGACGTCATTCGCTTTGACGAGCTTACCCATTTTACCGAGGCGCAATACGTATATCTCATCTCAAGAGTAAGGGGAGCTAACAGCTTCCCTAAGCAAATCAAATCCTCTACCAACCCCGGCGGAATAGGGCACGGTTGGGTGAAGGCTCGCTTCGTGGACCCATCGCCGCCCGACACGGCGTTTATCGGCAAGGACGGTATGAAAAGAATTTTTATTCCGTCTCTTATAGACGACAATATCTTTCTTATGCAAAGCGACCCCGAGTATAAATCCCGTCTTATGACGCTCCCCGACTCTCAAAGGCGGGCGCTCCTCTACGGCGACTGGGATATTTTTGAGGGACAGTATTTTACGGAATTTGACCGAGAAAAGCATATTTGCCAGCCCTTTGAAATACCGCCCCATTGGCGCAGGTACAGAACGGTGGACTACGGTCTTGACCGTCTTGCCTGCCTTTGGATTGCGGTATCCGAGGAGCGTGTGGCATACGTATACAGAGAATACTGCGAATCGAATCTTCCCATCAGTGAGGCGGCTGCGGCTATCACCGAGAGAACCGTCAAGGGCGAGGATATCTACGCCACTCTTGCTCCCCCCGACCTTTTTTCACGAAGTCAGGAGACGGGAAAGACGAAAGCGTCGCTCTTTTCGGAGCGAGGGGTGACCTTTACTAAAACCTCAAACGACCGTGAGGCAGGCTGGCTTGCCATAAAGGAGCTTTTGCTTCCCCGCGGCGGCAGAGTCGGACTTCAGATTTTCTCGAACTGCACCGAGCTTATAAGGTGTCTTCCCTCGCTTTGCGTGGACAAAATCCGTCCTACCGACTGTGCGACGGAGCCGCACGACATAACCCACGCACCCGATGCTTTAAGAGGCTTTGCGATATTCCATTCTCGACCGAACGAGCCAACATACTCACCCAAGCGCAGAAGCTGGAGCTTCGATATGTGGGAGGATTACGAGAACGCCTCCTGTGATGAGAAAAAATACCTATTAGACAAATACGGAGAACCACAGTGAAAATCGAATTAAAAAGCAAAAAGGAGCGGCTTGACTTTTTCAAATCGCTCTATGAAAACGCTAAATCCGCCTACGAGGACTGTCGTGAGGGCTTCCGTAGAAATATGCGCCAATATAAAGGAAGCACCGAAATCGACGGAAGCTCCGAGCGCGCCCTCACCGTGCGGAATATCACCTATGAAATAGTCGAAAGCCAGGTAAATTCGCAAATTCCCGCCCCCAAGGCAGACCCGCCCTCGTACAGCGAGAGCAAGGCAAGGCTTGCCGAAACCATTGAGCGTCTTTGCCGTGCCACCAGAGATAGGCTTCCGTTCGGGAAGCTGAACGACCTTGACGAAAGGTACACCTATATCTTCGGCGGTAGCGTATGGTACGCAGAATGGAACAACGAAAGCAAAATCGGAAACGAAATCGGCACGGTCGAGGTCCACTGTCTTCCGCCCGAGGATTTTATTCCCGAGCCTTGCGTCTTTGAGGTCGAGGATATGGAATACTGCTTCTTAAGATTCACGACCACAAGAGGCGCGCTCATAAGAAAATACGGAATAAGCCTCGAGGAGGCTTCGCTTGCCGAGTGCGAAAGCGAGCTTGGTGAGGACGGACTCGCCGATACGGTCAGCGTGACGGTATGCTTCTACAAGGACGAGTACGGTCATGTATCGCAGTTCGTCTTCTCGGGACTTACTACACTCTCGGATATCGAAGGCTATTATAAAAGGAAGATTAAGGTTTGCAAGAAATGCTCGCAGAGAGAGGACCTTTGCAGCTGTGAAAAGCCAACCTTTGTTGTCAAAAACGAGGATACTGAGCTTGTTAGCGACCCCAAGGGCGTTTATCCGGATGCAAGCGTAAATTATTATCTTCCACGTCGCTTCCCGATAGTAATAAGGAAGAATACCTCAACACACGCCTCGCTTTTCGGTCAGAGCGACTGCGACTATATAAGACCTGAGCAGCAGGCTATCAATAAGGTAGAAAGCCGAATTTTGCAAAAGCTTCTGCGCTCGGGAGTAACGCCCGTAGTCCCTGAGGATTCAAGCGTTGCCGTAAACAACTCCATCTTCGGTCAGGTGATAAAAATGAAGCCCGGCGAGAGTATGGCTCAGTACGGAAAGGTTGACACCACGCCCGATATTTCGGCAGACATTGCCGAGGCGGAAAGGCTGTACGAGCACGCAAAGCGAGTAATCGGAATTTCCGACGCTTACCTTGGAATATCCCAGAACAGAAACGAATCGGGCTACGCAAGACAGCTCCAGATTTCGCAGGCGTCAGGCCGTCTTGAATCAAAGCGGCAGATGAAAAATACCGCCTACGCCGAGCTTTACAGAATTATCTTCGAGCATTATCTCGCCTTTGCAGACGAGCCTCGTATGCTTGCCTACAAGGACGGCTTCGGCAGAATTCATAACGAGCGCTTCAACAGGTACGATTTTCTAGACTACGATGCCGAGGCAGGCGAGTATTTTTATGACGACGCCTACCTTTTCTCGGTTGACGAAAACGGCGGCGCTGAATACCAGCGAGAGGCGCTGTGGGAAAGAAACCTTGAAAACCTGAAATCGGGAACGCTTGGCGACCCTACGCACCCCTCTACTCTGCTTCGCTACTGGCAGACGCAGGAGCGTGCCCACTACCCCTTTGCAAGGGAGAACGTGGAATACTTTACCGAGCTTATAAGAAAGGAGGGCGATAACCCCTATGGCAGCGAGACTGAAAAGCTTTAAGGAATATATAGAAAAAGAAAAGCAGGCTTACGGCTCCGAATATAACGACGCACTCGCCAAAATATCCGTAAGCAAGCTTAAGGACGAGGTCACCGATACCGCCTTTAAGGAGAAGCTCTCCCGTGAGGGCTTATCCCGCTCGGGGTACGCAGAATATCTGAGAGGCGAAAGTGCGGCAGAGACAAAGGACGGAATAACTCTTGCCAAAAGAGAGCTTTTAGAGGCGGAAGCAAACGCCTACTCGGGATACGCCGAGTACCTTAACAATTACGAGACCGTCCAGAGCGCCTTAAACAAAAGATTCATAGACTCACTTATCACCGACGGCGTATTCGATTCGGAGGAGGCAGAAAGAAAGGCTATCCTTATCGGTATCCCTAAGGAGAGAGCGGGAGATATCGCCGAGCTCGGAGTGCTTATTTCAAGAAAGCGCACCATAAGCTCTGCTGTAAAATACGCCAAGGAGAAAAATTATTCCTACCGAGGAGCTAAATACTACGCACTTTCTCTGGGACTTTCACAGCTTGACGCAAAAAGAGTAGCTGAAGAGGTATCCCGCATAACCGAGGAGGAGGCAGAGTGGTACGAATCGCTCGACAAGGACGCTTATTTTGACGAGATAAAGGGACAGCAGAATTAAATCTAACTTAAGAAAGGATAAACTATATGAAGGATAAGAAATATTCACCCTACGCCACCAATAAGGGCGGAAGAATCGAAAGTCCGAGAGTGATTTCCGACTCCGAGCCTAAGGCTAGCGTAACCAGAGGTGACGACCTCAGAATCAGCAAAGCAAAGAAGTCTAAGTAATAATTAAAGACTTGATTTGAAAATAATTATTTACAAAATTCTTGAGAATGGAGATAAAGTATGAACGAAGCACTTAAGGAATCAGACCTCGAAATTGAAGCTTCAGTAGAGGATACGGCGGTATCCCGCACGGAGGATACGGCTGTGCAATCGGCAGAGAATGTGCCAGCGCCCCTCACAGAGGACAGCGAAGGCGGTGCCGAGCCTTCAGCCGAGACTGATAGCGACAGCGAGACCTCCGACGACACCGACTATGCGGCGCTTGCGGCAGAGGATATAGCTAAAATCAGGGAGCTTTTCCCCGAATGCCGCTCACTAAGGTCTGTAACCGAGCTTGAAAATCCCTTAAGGTATGCAACACTGCGTGACCTCGGGCTTAGCGTTAAGGAGGCGTTCCTCGCAACGCAAAAAAGGAGCGCAAGATACGACAACCGCGCTCACTTAAAAAGCTCCGTGCCGAGGGGCGCTGTGAGTGACGGAGCTTCTATGAGTGCCGAGGCACTAAGGGAAGCAAGAGAGCTTTTCTCGGGACTTTCGGACACTGAAATTCAAAAGCTCTACAAAAGCGTTATAAAATAACGCAAATTTTTTCACCTGTAAAATAAGAAAGGAAAAGAAATGTTTAAATTACTTAAAATCAACGATTCACCCAGCAACACCCCCGAAATCGTAAAGCTTAAAAAGGCTTCCACGGTTGCCTTTACGGTAGGTGAAGCATTAATTTTCGAAAAGGACAATACGACTCGCTGCGGCCCTAGCATGCGTCCTACTCATATTTCCGCCGCAGCCAGCGACGTCGGCGAGACCACCGTTCTTGCCTACAAGGTTACCAGCGATATGGTGTTTGAGACCAAGCTTATGACAGACGGATTCGTATACCCCGGTGAGAAGCTTATAATTTCAGGAGGTGTCGGCGTCGCACAGCCCGACGAGGACGACATTGAAACCGTAGCCTCCGTAATCGTATCCAGAGACGGAACCGCAATCGTATTTTTTGAATGAAAGGAAAATAGTTTAAAATGATTGTTTACGCAAAATCAACCAATTTGAATAATTCTGCTATCGGAAAGCTTGAAACACCAATCAAGATGGTTATCGAGCACGAAAGCAATATGCAAACAAAGCGCGGAGGCATCTGCGACTGGCTCTTCAACGTTGAGAGGAGCAATAAATTCGGCGAGACCATCATAGGTCAGAACGAATTTGACATATTCCAGTCGGTAAACGAGGGCGGCAGAGGTGAAAACGACTCTATCGTCGAAACCTACCGTAAGTTTATCGAGCACATACAGTTTATGAAGGAGTTTACCATCACGGCTGAAATGATGGAGGACGCAAACTACGGCGTTGCTCAGGATGCAAAGCGCCGTGCAGAAAACTTCACCCGTGCATACTATAAGACTATGCACAAGATTTGCGAATACGCTCTTTCAAATGCATATGCCCCTCTCGGATACTTTGCGAGAGCGACGCTCGACCTAACCGCACCCGACGGTCTTCCGCTTTTCTCGTCATCGCACAAGTACGGCGCCGGTACGCAAAACGGCACTCAGTCAAACTACTATTACGGAAACATATTCTCCTCGGGCGGCAGCTACAGCACCACTGCATTTGAAAATGCGCTCGCCGACCTTTCGGTAAAAATCAGAAATATGAAGGACGAAAACGGTGAGCCTCTCGGCTACACCGCAGATACGATTATCCTTCCCGGCAACCGTCCTATGGCGGAATCAATCGCCAAGAAGGTATGCGGCTCTGAGGGTGCGCTCGGCAACGGCTACAACGATATCAACCTTCAGTACGGCAACTGGAATATCGTAATTATGCCCAACTGGCAGACAGAGGACGACAGAGTTATGATTATGTCAAGCGAGGCGAATAAGAATCTTTCGGGAAATATGTTCTTCAACAGAGTTCCCCTTACCGTAACCAACTGGGTTGACCATCACACGGGCAACTACATCTGGGGCGGCAGATGCCGTTTCGGCGTTGGCTTCGGAAATTACAAGCACATTCTCCTTGCGGTACAGGCAGGAGATGAGGAGCTCAGCGGCGCTACTGCGCTTTAAGATAATCTCGGCCTTGAGCTGAATATTCTTTTTTGGAGCGCCGTGCCACATAAAGTCGGTGCGGCGCTTCTTTGAAAATTAACTTCTTAATAATGAAGGAGCATTTATGAACTTAAAAGAATTAACGAAAGAGGTCTTCGCACTCGGCTTTGACGAGGGGGCGGAGGTGACCGACGCCTTCTATTCCTGCGCAAACCGTGCGCTGAGGCTGATTTACACCGAATACCCCTCCGAGCGAATGATAAAGAGCTTTGTAACGAGGCTTATTCCTTCCTCGACCTACGGAGTGTTTCGGCATATCGGAGGCGAAGAAGAAAAAATCAGCGTAGTCGGCAAAGCGTTAAGCTTCACCGTAAGCGGAGCAGGTGAGGCCGTCTTAAGTGACCGAAGCGGAGAGCATACTATCCCTTTTAATTCACCGTTTTCACCCGTGCGCCGGCTTATAGCGGGAAGCGGCGAAATAACCTTCAAGGGGGATTTTTGCTATACCGTATCGGATTTTGCGGTGTTCTCCGAGCTGTCAGGCCCCAACGAGGAGGATATCCCCTCGCTGTCGCTTGAAAGGACGCTTTCGATAGAGAATGCCGCAGCGGATTTTCTCTCACTCTCTAGGCTTCCCGAGGACGGAAACGGAGCTATTATCAGCGAGGCTAAAATAAGCGGTGGAGAGCTGTTTCTTCCCTCGGATTTCGAGGGCGAAATCAGGATATATTACAACCGCCGCCCAAGAGAGATAGTTAAGGGCGACGAGAACGGGAAAATCGACGTTCCCGAGGAGGTTTCGCATCTCGTGGCACTCCTTACCTCTTCATATCTCTGGCTTGAAGACGAGCCCGAGCGTGCGGCGTACTATCTCACTCTCTACCGTGACGCTATGTCTAAGGCAAAGGAGCTTAGAGGGCGCACGGTCGGCACTCCGTTTACTGACGTTCTGAGGTGGGCGTGATGGCGGGAATTAAAAAAGGTGGGCTTTCCCACTCTGCGAGCAGCGAATACAGCGTAATTTATTCCTCTATGAGAGGAATAGACCTTTCGGGCGATGCAAGCTCGGTCGACCGCTTTCGCTTCGCTTACGCCGAGAATATGTATAAGGATTACGACGGCGAGGGTGGCGATGCGGTAGAGAGCATTCCCGGTTTTAGGAAATTAGCCTCGCTCGGTGAAAAAATCAAAAAAATATTTATTTATAAGCCCGATTCAGACAGCGAATATATAGTGATTCAGGCAGGGGCGGAGCTTTATATATCCGAAAGAGAGGCGCTTTTGCGAGGAGATGCCCCCGCCTTGGTTATGAGCGACCTCGACGGCGATATTACCGCCGTAAGCTTTGGAGGTGAAATGCTCTTTTTCGGCGGAATGAGGCTTGCGGTGCTCGGCAAGGATGGCGCTTTTAGCGAAATCGTCGACGAAAGCAGCAGAATTTATATTCCCTACACCTATATCAACGGAAAGGAAGCCGAGGGACGCAATATGCTGACACGCCTCTCTTACGAAAGCTATACGATAGGCTCTGCCTACAAGCACACCTACGGCACGGAATCGCTCACCTACCAGATAACCGATATAGAGAATAAAACCTGCCGTGTCACGGGAATTACCGACGCTAAGGAGCGCAGAATATATATCCCCAACAGGATAAAGCTCGCCGACGAATACTATACGGTAACCGAAATCGCTCCGCACGCCTTTGCGGGAAACACTGCGCTCACGGCGGTGATTATAACCGAGGGCGTAAAAACTCTCGGCAAGTTTGCCTTTGCGGACTGTACCTCGCTTAACACGGTAGTACTCTCGGATTCGGTAGAACTTATCGACAACGCCTGCTTTGCTAGATGCACGGGGCTAATGACGCTGCATATAGGACTTGGGCTTACCAAGGTTGGCTCTTCTCCGCTCTCGCAATGCCTTTCGCTAAGCGAAATCAGCTACGCCTCGGACGAAAGTGATTTTAACAAAATAGAAAACGTATCCTATATATCCGGCTATCAAATGGTATACGGCAAAAAGCTTCTGTCGGGGTATATTTCAATTCCGATTTTCGGTCCCGTCACCGAAATTATCAGCGTGACGGCAGGCGGTGAGGAGCTTGACTTCAGCGTGACTTATAGAGAAAACGGGCTTTCAAGGTCGGTAAAAATTTACGCCGCTGACTTAAGCACTCTCGACGGAAAGGAATTTCTGGTTAAGGCAAAGCTATCTAACAGCCGCCTTGATTATACCGAATACAGCGGCTTTATGAACAGCTCCTATTCGGTATTCTTCGACACCTTCAGGCTGATAGGTCTTTCAACGGTCGCCGCCGTTTACGACGGCAGAATTTTCCTCGGCGGCAACGTAAGACACCCCTCGCTATTGTTCTTCAGCTCTCGTGACAGAAAGGGAAACATAAATCCCTTTTATTTCAGCGAATACGATTATCTTGACGTAACGAGGGGTAGAGTAACCAACCTTTTACCCACGCAAAGCTCGCTTGCAGTATACACCGACGACGGCGGTGAATGCTCCATTTCCTACCTTTCGGCAAGGGATACGGGCATAGACCTCGTGCCGAGGATATATCCTACCGAATATATACACTCAGGGCTTTCCCTTGCGCACTCTGCGATAAGCTTTCTCGACGAACAGCTTTTCCTTTCAAGTCAAGGGCTTATCCGACTTGGAAAGCTTGGGACTAATCTTGAGAGAAACGTGTCAATAATTTCGAATAAAGTAAATAAAGTTTTACTTTCTTTGGATTTAAGTGATGCTGATATGACGGTTTGGCTAGGCTATCTTGTGATTGGAGCTTGCGGAAAAATATTTCTTGCTGACCCAAGACAGAGCTATTATGAGAACGGAATTCAGGAGTACGAATGGTATCTTCTTTCGGATATCGGCACATACGAAAACGACCTGCCAAAATACCGCTATGCCTCGGTTGGAGACGGATATTCCAATGCTAAAGCGGAGCTTTGCGACCTTGAAGTGCCAAGCGACAAGACCGTATATTCCGCAGTACGCTCGGACGGAGCTACCGTCTACTACACCGAGGAGGGCGGCGAGCATATATGCGTATATAAGACTGAGGAGCGCTACGGCGGCGAATTCTCTACCCTCACTGCGCTTTCCTCTGACGGCACGCTGCTCTTTTTCGGTACGGGGAGCGGAGATATCTGCGTTTTCAACAACGACAAGAGAGGGCTTCCTCCCGACTCATACTATCTTGAGGACGGCTTTGACGCCGAGGAATACAGACGCCGCTTTGGAAAAAGCATAGCCAAGGAATTTTACTCCTTTGCAGGGCACAGACCGAAATATATCCTGAAAACCAAACGGGACGACTGCGGAATCCCGCATCTGACGAAATCCACCGTCAAGCACTCTATGACCTTAAAGCTTCGCTCCCTTTCGGGCGGAAAGCTGAGCTGTGAAATAAAGACCGACCGCGGTACGGTAAAGGAAGCTCTATTCACTACCTCAGGCACGCTTTGCTTTGACGGGCTTGACTTTTCACAGCTTTCCTTTGACTGCGAGGACAGCTTCACAAGACCGCTTAACGCAAAGGAAAAAAGCTGGGTGGAAAAGCAGATAACCGTAACCTCCGCTGAATTCAACTCCCCGATATCGGTCTACAATATTGCCTACCGATTCCGAGTAAAGGGCAGAATAAAGAAATCATAAAGAAAGGAATAAAAATGAAAACAGAAAAAATCACCGAAAATGAAATCTCCGAGCTTAAGGTTTCCTCCTTGCCAACACGTCCTACCTCACCCGTCACCTACGGCGGACGAGGCTTTACCGCAAGCGATATGAAGGCGGCGTTTGACCGGCTTCCGCTCTTTATAATCGAGCGTCTTAATTCGCTTATAGAGGATATCAAGGCACTCCCCGAGGAATCCGTTGCCGCCGACATTAGGACGGGGATTCGTGAGGAGCATAGCCTGTCGGAGCTTTTTTCGGACATAGTAAGCGGTATTTTCTGCGAGTATCTCTCGGTAGGAGACGAAAGCTTATCCGAGTGGAAGTCAAGAGTTGACGCTTATATCTTAAGTCAGGAATAAAACGCTCGCTACTTACAAAATAATAACCATAATACCAGAAGAAAGGAACAATATATGACAAGGATTGTTTACAAAAAGCGATTTGCTTCACTTCCTACGGAGGAGGGCGCAATAATCCTTAGGGAGGTTTCAGGCGCAGGTCTTGAGGAGGTTATAATCGAGCTTTGCGACCTACCGTCGGGACATATACGCATCGGCGACGAGCGTTTTGAGGTAAAGAGCGGTGTAGCAAGAGTGAACCTCTGTGCGCTTACCGACGGACTTTACACTCCTATTTACACAGTAGGCGCACGCTCGCTCGTATGCTCGCCCTTTATCAAGCGTCAGGGAGTAATATTAAGGCCGATCCCCGACGGTAGGGATATATCCCGCCTTGAGCTTCTTATCTCAAACCTTGAGGAGCGCATCAGCTCGCTTGAGGGGGAGCTTTCGGCTTTAAAAGTAAAAAGTGAATCTCAAAATTCTATTACTCTTTAACTAAAGGAAGGAAAAAATGAAAAAGCTAATATTTATACCTATTATTATCGCTCTGCTCCTTGCGCTCACAGTCACCTCGGCGTTTGCGCTTGAGAGTGACACAAATACGATAGCGTCAGGTGCAGAGGGAAGCCAGAGCACAGAGTCCTCCGAAAATACAGAGGAGGCAGCCGAGGGTGAGGAAGCAAATATCTTCTCTACCGCATTTTCTGCTATATGCAACCACTCGGGCGAAATTCTTTCAGCAATTACCGCACTGCTTTCGGGTATCGTAATTTTCGTATACAAGCGTGGCATACTGCCTATTCTCTCGGGCGGGATTTCGGTAGTAAAGGGCGAGGTCGCAGAAATTGAAAAGCACTCAAAGGCGCAAAAGGAAACCAGCCTTGCCCTATCATCGACGGTAAGCGACGGCCTTGCCTCGGCAAACGAGCGCCTTACCTCGCTTCAGGAAAATCTGACCTTGCTATCCGAGAGGCTTATTCTCGCCGAACATACATATAAGGGCACGGACGAGCTGTTCTCAGTGCTCTCCTCTCAGCTTGAAATGCTCTACGAGATATTTATGTCCTCCTCGCTTCCCGCTTATGAAAAGGAGCGTGTTGCCGAAAGGATTGCGGCTATGAAAGACTGCTTCACCAAAAAGACAGAGGAGCGAGAAAATGTATGATAAAAGAAGACTTATTTTCGGAATTATCGGGCTTCTGATATCAACCGTTCCCACCGCTCTTTGCGTGCTTTCCTATTTTCCGCTCTGGCAGGAGCGTGGAAGCGATTGCGTGCTGAGCGGCGTGGCGCTTATCCTTTTGCTGCTCTCGCTTATTCCGCTTATAAGAATAATCAAAGGCAAGCTTAAGACGCCTGCCGCCTATATGGTATGGCTTATAATCTTTGTTTTGTTTTTCTCGCTCTCAAAAATTGCCGACGAAATGACGGTAATTTCCTTCGTAGGCTTTACTACCAACCTTTTAGGCTCGGTATTCTTTAAGCTATCGAAGAAAAAGGGAGGAGCAAATGAAGAGGATTAACGAGCTTGAAAGCAAAATCCTCGATTTCGGTGACACGCTGAAGCCGTCGCTTGAGAGCGTTATCAACAATATCGGCAAAATCGTAGCGCTGATATGCATAGCCGTGACGCTTCTCGTCACCTTTACTGAGGTTAGCTTTGCAAGCCTTGATATAGGAAATACTCTGCCGACTCTTATTTTGCTCTTAGTGTCCTCTTATATAATTTACTTTTCCCTTGAGGACGCAGGCGAAAGGCTTGGGCAGAAAAGCGGCGAGTACATAGCGGCAAAGGAGCGCTTTGATATACAGAGGCAGAAAATCCGAGGCGAGCAAATAGGCGAGCTTCGGGACTTTCTTGAAGACTACACAAGGCGTGAGCTTGATTACCGAAGACGAAGCCTTTTATTCTCGCACGGGCTTACAGAGGAAGAGCTGAACGCATATATGAACGGCGAGAGTTTCTCCAGAAAAAAGCAACGCATACTTTACAAAATAGCCAAGAAAAAGCCAATCTCACTCACGCCTGAAA
The DNA here is from genome assembly GCA_045659905.1 of Eubacteriales bacterium. Taxonomy (GTDB): domain Bacteria; phylum Bacillota; class Clostridia; order Oscillospirales; family CAG-272; genus UBA1740. The sequence goes on from JAZRCT010000003.1 coordinate 75,694, forward strand.
AGCTACTTGGCGGACTGCGCCCCTCGGAATCTCAAGGGCTTGAAGCGCCTTTTCGCAAAAAGCTTTTCAGCCTTATTACGAAGCTTTTGCCCTCTACTCTTTGTATGTGCGTAACGGTGTCGGTAATCCTACGTGTAAAATCGGATATGAGCGCCTCCGACGTGCTTACCGCACTGCTTAAGCTGAGCGCACTTCCGATAGTCGGCTTCAAGGGCTATTCGGCAGGCTACGCCTATGCAAAGTGCAGTCTCAGCGTATGGCTTAATACCAAAGCCGATTTGCTCGAAAGCTTCCTTGCCGAGCGCTCGGTGACAAGCAGCGAATAAGCGCACCTTCTTTATTTATATTTTTATAAATACCGCTTGCTAAGACGGCAAGAATATGCTAAAATATTTATAAATGAAATGCACAGAATCTGCGCTAAGCTTAAGTCAGGGCTTGGCGCAGGCGTATAAAGGGACAGAGGGCAAGCCTTTGGGTAAAAAGCTCAAAAAGCAGCGCTCTCCTTTATGCCCTTAAAAATCAAAAGAGAGGGGGATATTCTATGAGATACGATAGCACACAAGACAAAATTTACATTGGCGTATCCGAGCTTGTGGCTACCGCAAGGCGTGGAATTTCCCCCGCCCATAATGGCTATACCGACGAACCTGCCGTGCGATGCGAGGGAGGCGGAGAGCGCTTCAGCTACGATTTTCAGGACGGCGATATAAGCTTCTCTCTGTATTCCGATATTGACGCTACGGACGAAGGTCTGCGCCTTATATTTCTCCGTGAGAGCCACGAAAAAAAGCCAACCAAGGAGGAATCTGAGCTTGCACGGGGCGAAGCGTATCTTTCGGCAAAGCTTCTTTTTGAAGCAGGAAGAAAAAGCACCGATAAAATCAAAGCAGAAATCAAATATACCCCTCTTTACTCGGGCGACGAGCACAGCGAGGTCGAATATATCACGGCAGAGCGTGCCGAGAGCTTCCTCCAAAGATGCCTGACGGGCTTAAGAAAAAAGGCACGAGCCGAAATCGAGCGTGTCACACTGCGTCTTCCTACTATGAAATCGGCAGCATTCCCCTACCGCAGCGTGCGTGAGGGACAAAGAGAGTTTATAAGACAGACCTATAAGACCATAGCCAAGGGCGGCGAGCTGTTCAGCGAAGCGCCGACGGGTACGGGCAAGACGGTATCGGCGCTCTTTCCCGCCATTCGTGCGCTCGGCGAGGAAAAATGCGAAAAGGTATTCTACTTCACCCCAAAGACGACTATCGCCAAGGCGGCAAAAGACTGCCTTACGCTATTTGAAGCTCAAGGGGTAAAAATACGAGCGGTGATACTTATATCAAAGGAGCGGCTTTGCCAAAGGGGTACGGTATGCCGCCGTGACCGTGACCTCTGCGACGCCTCCTTCGGCAAGCGGCTTACCGAGGCTACCTTTGCGCTTTTCGACAAGGCGCTTACGGTGGTGGATTTTCAGGAAATCAGGAGAACGGCAAAGGACTTCGGAGTATGTCCGCACGAGCTTTCGCTTTCATATAGCGAGCTTTGCGATATAATTATCTGCGATTTCAATTATCTTTTCGACCCGCAGGTCTATATCAAGCGCTTTTTCTCGAAGCGAGGCGAATACGCCTTTCTTATAGACGAGGCGCACAATCTTCAGGACAGAGCACGGGAAATGTACAGTGCCGCATTATCGACCGATAAGCTTTGTGAGGTTCTGGCGTCGCCGCTTCTTCAGGACGGCTCGGAGCTTAAGACGGAAATCAAGCGTGCCCACTCTGCGCTTAAAGAAATTTTATATCCCTTAGTCAAGGACGAAATCAGGACTGACAGTGAGGGCAAGGCGTACGCCGCCTACCACACAAAAGCTCATCCTGCGGAGCTTTATTTGATAATAGGCTCGCTGCTTCACACTGCGGAAAAATCCCTTCAAAGAGAATACACCGCAAAGGATTCAGATAAGAAGCCCAGGATTTCGCTTATCAGAGATTTCCTTTCCGAGATTAAGAAATTCAATACGGCTCTGTCGAGGTACGACGACGGCTTTGAGACCTTCGTTTTTCTGGACGGCGACAATATAGAAATCAAGCTTTTCTGCATTGACACGGGCAGGGTGATACGAGAGCGCCTTGCGCTCGGCAAAAGCTCCGTATTCTTCTCGGGCACGCTTACGCCGCTGTCTTATTACCGCTCGGTGCTTGGCGGCGACCGCTCCTCAAATCAGCTGACGCTTCCCTCCCCATTCGTAAAGGAGCAGCTTTCGGTCTTCGTTATGGACAAAATAAGCACGAGATATATAGAAAGAGAGGACACCCTCCTTGCTGTATGCCGTGCGGTGGCGGCGACGCTTTCGGCAAAGCGCGGAAATTATATGATTTTCTCGCCCTCGTTTGCTTATTCAGAGGCACTCTACAAGCTCTTTTGTGCTAAGTACCCCAAGCTTAAGGCGTTACTCCAGACGCCACGTATGACCGAAAAGGAAAAGCGGGATTTCATAGAAAGCTTCGCCAAAGAGGATAAAGGCTACCTCGTCGGATTTTGCGTGATGGGCGGCATCTTCTCCGAGGGAATCGACCTTTCGGGCGATAAGCTTATCGGAGCCGTGGTGGTCGGAATAGGTATGCCGACACCGACCTTTGAGCGTGAGGCAATCAGATCCTACTACGACGAGCTGCTTGAGGAGGGTATGCAGTACGCCTATATTTACCCCGGTATGAACCGTGTATTTCAGGCGGCAGGCAGAGTAATAAGAAGCGAGATGGACCGTGGAATAGTCGTGCTTATAGACGACCGTTTCTCAGACCCGATATATAAAAATACCGCCCCTACGCTCTTTTCGGATATGAGATTTATATCCGATGCAAACGAGCTGAAAAGAGAGGCGGAAGCCTTCTGGCAGGACGGCGAATAGGGGCAAATTGACTAGTTGTATTTACATTTATGGAATAAAAAACAAACAAAAAGGCTATCTCAGAATTTAGCGAGATAGCCTTGATTTTTATTAGTAATGCTCAATTAAAGCGAGCGTAAGATTTGCCGAGCGCTCTGCGGCGATAGGTAAAAATCTCGCATAGTCCATATTCGAGCTGTCGTCAGCCGAGTCGGAAATCGCTCTTATTACCGCAAAGGGAACTCTGTTCACAAACGCCGTCTGAGCTATTGCGCCGCCCTCCATTTCGCAGGCGTCGGCATCAAACAGCGCTCTTATCCCAGCCTTATCCTCGGCGCTTGCAACGAACCTGTCGCCCGTAGCAACGATACCTATTCTGTATGAATAGCCAAGCTCCTCGGCCGAATGGGAGAGAATATGAAGTGCTCTGTTGTCTGCACTGAAGAACACCTTATTGATACCCGAAATCAATCCCTTCGGGTCGCCGAGCGGCGAGGTGTCCATATCGTGCTGGACAAGGCTTCCCGCTATAACTATGTCGGTGGGCTTAAGCCCCGACTTCAATGCGCCGCCTACGCCCGTGTTTATAATAAGCGATGGCGAAAAGGTCATTATCATAGCCGTAGCACATATGGCGGCAAATACCTTGCCAACACCGCATTTGGCTATGCATACGCTCTTGCCGAGAAGCTCGCCGCAGTAAAAATCTATACCGCAGACACGCTCCACCTTAGGCGAGGTAAGCATTGATATAAGCTTATCAACCTCAGGCTTCATAGCGCCTATAATTCCGATATCGGCTTTCATTTTAAAGCTCCTTTTTAAGAAAATATTTCAGGCTTTATTCGGATAGTCGAAATGCGTCTTGCATCTGTTAAGCTCGTTAAGGTATCTTTTGCACTCACGCTTAGCAAAGTCGAGGTCAAGCTCACGGTAGTTGCCGCACTCCACTCTCGTTGCGCCGAAAATCTCGGAATCGTGCTCTATTACCTTTTTTAAAGCGTCCTTAACTGCAAGAAGCACACGCTCATGGTCGCTCGTTCTTACGAGAAGATAAAATCCCGTGCGGCATCCCATAGGTCCGAAATATAAAACCTCACTGCCGATATCACCCGAGCGGATATAGGTAGCGAGCATATGCTCGACCGAGTGCATAGTGATATTATCCATATAATCACCCGCATTAGGCACACGGGTACGAAGGTCGTAGGTGGTAACGTCGCCGTCTATGCGTGAAATATAGATGTTCGGAGTGATATAATCGTGATTTACCGTAAATGAGGCAATTTTCTCAGGAGTATTCATATCAGAACTCAAGCTTAGCCTCGATATAAGCCGCAACCTCTGCTATGGGAAGTCTTACCTGCTCCATAGTATCTCTGTCACGGACGGTAACGCAGCCGTCGTTCTCGCTCTCGAAATCGTAGGTAACGCAGAAGGGTGTGCCTATCTCGTCCTCACGGCGGTATCTCTTACCGATAGAGCCCGTTTCGTCAAAGTCAACCGCAAATCTCTTAGCAAGAAGGTCGTATACCTCGAGCGCACGCTCAGAGAGCTTCTTTGAAAGAGGAAGCACTGCGCACTTATAGGGTGCTAATGCAGGGTGAAGTCTTAAAACTACTCTCGAATCGCCCTCGGAGAGCTGCTCCTCGTCGTATGCGTCAACTAAGAATGCAAGCGCAACTCTGTCAGCGCCGAGCGAGGGCTCGACAACGTAAGGAGTATATCTTTCGTTGGTCTCGGGGTCAAAGTAGGTCATATCCTTGCCAGAGAACTTTTCGTGCTGACCGAGGTCGTAATCGGTTCTGTCGGCGATACCCCAAAGCTCACCCCAGCCAAACGGGAACAGGAATTCAAAGTCGGTAGTAGCCTTGGAATAGAAGCAAAGCTCCTCGGGGTCGTGGTCACGAAGCCTCAAATTCTCGTCACGCATACCAAGGTCGAGAAGCCACTTATGGCAAAAGTCCTTCCAATACTTGAACCATTCAAGGTCGGTGCCGGGCTTGCAGAAAAATTCAAGCTCCATCTGCTCAAACTCACGGGTACGGAAGGTGAAGTTACCGGGGGTAATCTCGTTACGGAAGGACTTACCTATCTGGCATACGCCAAAGGGAAGCTTTCTTCTCGTCGCTCTTTGGGTTGATGCAAAGTTGACGAATATACCCTGCGCCGTCTCGGGGCGAAGATATACGGTGCTCGAGGAATCCTCGGTAACGCCTATAAAGGTCTTGAACATAAGATTGAATTTCTTAATATCGGTGAATTCCTTACCGCCGCAGATGGGGCAGACTATTCCCTTGTCCGCAATAAACTTAGCCATCTCCTCGAAGCTCCAGGCAGCGGGGTTATCGTCTGTGCCGTTCTGAAATGCGTAGTCCTCGATAAGCTTGTCCGCTCTGTGGCGTGCCTTACAGCCCTTGCAGTCCATAAGGGGGTCGGAAAATCCGCCTACGTGTCCAGAAGCTACCCAAGCCTGAGGGTTCATTATAATAGCCGAGTCAAGTCCCACGTTGTAGCGTGATTCCTGAACGAACTTTTTCCACCAGGCACGCTTTACGTTGTTCTTAAACTCAACGCCGAGAGGGCCGTAATCCCAGCTGTTAGCAAGTCCACCGTATATTTCCGAGCCGGGGAATATAAAGCCTCTTGTCTTGCAAAGAGCTACGATTTTGTCCATTGTCTTTTTGCTGTTTTCCATAATAAATCTCCGTGTATTTAAATAATTATTTACAAAATGTATGCTTAAATAATTTCGACTATCAGCATTTCATCCTTGATGCCGACAGGTCTGCACTCCCGTATCTCGCCTCTTAAATCGTCAGCTGTCGGCAGACACTCAACCTCGATAAAGCTATCAGAATGTCCGACGAAGCCGCCGGAGTCCGCTCTCGTTTCAAATATGCACGAAAGAGTCTCTCCGCTAAGAAGCAGCGCCGAAAGCGCTTTTTGCTTCGCCTCTCTTACCTTGGCTATCAGCCGCTCGCTGCGCTCGTGCTTTACAGATTCCGAAATCTGCTCTTTGTATAAGGCGGCGTCGGTGCCGTGCCTTTTTGAATATGCAAACACGTGGGCGTCGAAAAGCCTCGCCTCGTCGACTATCGACAGAGTATCAAGGAAGTCCTCCTCGCTCTCACCGGGGAAGCCTACCATAAGGTCGGTAGTAAACTTCGCTTTCGGAAAATATTCTCTGAGCCTTGCGATATTCTCTAAAAGCTGCGCTCTTGAATAGCGCCTGCGCATTTTGCGAAGCACTCCGTCAGAGCCTGACTGAATTGATATATGAAAATGCGGCGCAAGCCTTTTTGCGTCCTTTATTTTGTCGGCAAAGTCACGCCCCACAAGCTCGGGCGCTAACGAGCCGAGCCTTATTCGCTCGGGGAAGCCAAGCAATTCAAGCTCCATAATCAAATCCGCAAGACGGTATTCTTTATCAAAATCCTTGCCGTAAGAGCCGGTTTCAATACCCGTAAGCACGATTTCACGCACGCCCGAATCACAAAGCGCTCTTATTTCCTCAATCAAAGCCTCACGGGGCTTGCTTCTCACATTACCTCTCGCCGAGGGGATTGCGCAGTAGGAGCATTTAGCCTCGCAGCCGTCCTCTATTTTAACGTACACTCTCGTCCTCGGAGCGCCCTTTACGGTCATAGGCTCAAAGGCAGCGCCATTAAGGTCGCCGACCGATATATACCTCTCGCCCGCTCTTAGGGAAAGCGCTATATCGGGGAGCTTCATTTTGCCCTCCGTGCCTATCACGGCATCGACCTCGGGCATAGAAAATACCTCCTCGGGTGAGCGCTGGGAATAGCAGCCGCACACAAGCACGAAGGCTTCGGGATTCTTCCGCTTCAGCCGTCTTATTATCTGCCTCGACTTGCGGTCGCCCTCAGCGGTAACCGTGCAAGTGTTTATCACGTAAAAATCGCAGGGCAATGAGGAATCAGACACCGAAAAGCCTCGGCGCATAAATTCCTCTGCAATAGCCTCGCTCTCGTATTGCGACACCTTGCAGCCAAGAGTGTAAAAGCCTACCGTAGGTCCTTTAATCACTTCTCGTAAACCTCGGGCTTAAGCACGCCCACGTAAGGAAGCGCACGGTACATTTCGGCATAGTCAAGTCCGTAGCCAACCACGAACTCGTCGGGAATTTCCTTGCCGCAGTAGTCGGGCTTGAACTCTACCTTTCTTCTGGACGGCTTGTCAATCAGGGTGCAGGTTCTGACGCTCTTTGCGCCCTTGAAGGCAAGATATTTAGTAAGATGCGAAAGCGTAACGCCGCTGTCTACGATATCCTCTACTATCAGCAAATCGCAGCTCGCAATATCAGGTCTTATAAGGTCAAGCGCTATATGTATCTGTCCCGTGCTCTCCGTGCCGTTGCCGTAAGAGGATACCTTCATACAGTCTATCTCCACAGGTACGGTAACTCGCTTCATAAGGTCGCCCATAAATGGAAGCGAGCCCTTGAGTATGCAAAGCAAAACAAGCTTCTTGTCCTCGCCCGCATAGTCACGGTCTATTTCCGCAGCAATTCTGTCTACGATTGCGTTGATTTCCTCCTCGGATACAAGCACCTTCGCTATGTCACTTCTGATTTCCTTCATAGGACTAACCTCTCAATAGAAAATATTTTCACCCTTATATTGTAGCACAAAGCAAATGCTTTGTCAATACGCGCGTGCGAGTTGTTTAGGTTTTTAGGGGGTGCTTTGCAGCCAAAGCGTCCCAGGATATTTTAAAGGGAGACTTTGCAGGCAAAGTCCCCCTTACACCCCGAAAGCGTTTTGGGAGTATTTTTCGACCCAAAGCGTGAGCTTTGGATATCACTGCCACGCAAGTGGCAATATCACTCTTTGCGTGAGCAAAGAATATCACTCCCCAAAAATGTGCATTGTGAGTTTTTTACTTTGCGCCGAAAGGTTTATCAAATTAAGTGCTAAAAATTTTTATTAGTGCTAGAAAATGTAAAGGACGCTTTGCAAAAAGCGTCCTTTAATCGTTGAATTTGATTTTATGCGTTTATCGATTCAGCCACAGGCTCAGCTTCGATAGCGGCATTGCTATCTGCAGGAGCGGCTGCCTCTATTGCGGTAGCCTCCGCCTTATTGAGCGCATCGAAATCGGTAGTGTTCTTGTGAGGAATAGGCTTCCAGCCAAGGTTGCGCCAGAAAAGAGCCACAAGCTCGCAAGGTCCCGATAGCGCAAGGAAGATAGGCCATACGATGGCAGCAAGTATCTTCAAGAACGGATTTACGTTCTTTATGCGCTTATGCTCTGCTATAAACAGCACGATAGTAGCAAGCAGCACCGTCGCATAGGATATAATCCAGCCGGGTATTTGCTGCTTAAGATATCCGAGCATCACGTCGCTAAAGCTGTAATCTCCGAAAAAAGGAGCAAGCATAAGGCAAACTATCTGAAGCAAGGTAGCAACCGCAAGAATTACGAATACAGGAAGAATATTGACCGATATGTCGTATGCCGAGCCCTTATTCTTGACGCCGCCCTTGCTCTTGGGTGTGAAAAGTCCCTTCATCATATCACGGAATCGGGTAAGGAATACAAGCAGGTGTCCCTTTGCCCATCTTGTCCTCTGACGGAACATTACTCTGAAGCTCGTAGGCTGCTCGTCGTAGAACACCGCCTCGTCGCAGTAGTAAATCTTCTCGCCCTTAAGCACTCTGTCTGCGGTAAATTCCCAGTCCTCGGTAAGCGTAACGTACTGCCAGCCGTCCTTGACTATCTCGGAATTGATTACGTAGCCCGTACCCTGCACTCTCGTAGAGCAGCCAAGCACGCTTCTTCCTCGGCTCTCAAAGTGACAGCCGTACATAAAGTAAAGTCCGTAGCAGGCGGAAATAAGATTCTCGCCAAAGTTCTTGGAATTTCTGAACGAGGTAATAACGCTCTTTCTATCACGAGCGACGAATGCGTCGTTCATTTTATCAAAGTAATTTACGTCAAGAATATTGTCGGCGTTAAAGAGGAAATATCCGTCGTAGGAAAGAATACCGTAATCCTCCTTAATGCGCTCAAAGAGATATTTGAATGCATATCCCATAGTATTCTCGGCAGGATTATTGTACTCGTACACGATAGCGCCGTGCTCTCTTGCCACGTTTGCGGTATTGTCGGAGCAATTGTGCGCTATAACGAATATATCAAGCTTGTCCTGAGGGTAATTATTCTTTCTTACGCTGTCGATAAGATTGCCGACGACAGACTCCTCGTTTCTTGCAGGGATTATAATGCCGTACTTAAGCTTTGTATCGGTGTGAGGGAACTTCTTTTTGGTAAACAATCCCACGATAGCAAACACCACGAAATGCACGACTATTAACGAAAACACGGTAAATATCGCACCAAAGACGATATTGATAATATCAAGATATCCCATAGTCAGTCCTTTTCTTTGATTTCATTTTTTCACGCATACATTCTAGCATTTAAAAATGAACGAATTGTGAACAAAACTATCCCCCCGGCTATATTTAAGAATGTTTAATATTCTCGTCCCGACGTCTCTATTTTTGCGGCGGTCTATAATATGTACAGGAAATAAAAAGAAAAAATATAAAAAACACTTGACTTTTTTTAAGCTTTGATATATAATATAAACTGCTTTCGTATGGGTTATCTTTTGATACGCCAAAAAAAACGTCAATATCATATTAAGGAGGTGCAATCATGAAGAGAACATATCAGCCTAAGAAAAGACAGAGAAAAAAGGAACACGGCTTCAGAAAGAGAATGGCAACCGCCAACGGCAGAAAAGTTCTTAAAAGAAGACGCGCCAAGGGTAGAGCTCGTCTGACCTACTAATCGGTCGCCAAAGAGCGACGTACAAAACCTCCCGATAAATCGGCGCTAAGCTTTGAGTTTATCGGGGTTTTTGTTTAAATGCGGATAATCCGCAGAAAATAGGGGATTTTTTATGAAATTCAGAGCAATTACGGAAAATCACTTATACAAGAAGGCGTACGCTAAGGGCAAAAGAGCCGTGACGTCGGCTCTGGCAGTTTATATGCTGCCCGATTACGCTGCAAAGCGACTTATGAAATCCGATACGAGAAGCAGATTTACCAACCGTTACGGAATTACGGTTTCAACCAAAATTGGCGGCGCAGTAACGAGAAGCAGATGCCGACGCATTATCAGGGCGGCACTTTATTCAATTGAGCAGAGAGGAAATTTAAAAATGGGCTTCCTCATCGTTATTTCAGCACGCCACAGCTCCGTCAGCAAAAAGAGCACGGAGATTGAAAAGGAGCTTATCACCGCCTTTTCAAAGCTGGGACTTATCAAGGACGGTGTGCCATCGCACGGGGATATATAAATGAAGCATTTAATGATAGGTATAATTAAGCTATACCGCAAATTTATATCTCCCCTGAAGCCACCCTGCTGCAGATTTACTCCCTCCTGCTCGCAGTATGCGCTCGACGCATTTATGAAGCGTGGCTTTTTCGTAGGCTTTGGGCTTACGGTATACAGGATTCTGAGGTGCAACCCCTTCTCTAAGGGCGGTGAGGATCCGGTGCCGGAAAAGCCTGACCGCAAAAGAAAGAAGGCAAGGAAAGAGTTTAAGGACCTACCCTTAGCTCTTGAGGAAAAGCCGTCTGTCAGCGGCACCGAAGAAGGCACTAAAGACGAATCCGTCAGCAATTTTATCAGTACCGGCAAAGGTGACTCTTTGCCAAGCGACTGACAGGGTGATTGAATCTAACCAAGAAAATAACCTAAAGAGGATTTAAAAAATGTTTGATTGGCTATTAAGAGGCTTGGGCATCGTGCTCGCCTGGATAGAGGGCTGGTCGGGAAGCTACGTAGTGGCGCTTATTTTCTATGCGCTCATATTCAAGCTTCTCTTTTCGTTCTTCTCTATCAAGCAGCACAAGAACCAGATAAAAATGGCAAAGCTCGCGCCCAAAATCGCAGTTATAAGAGAAAAGTACAAGGGCAGAAACGACCAGGCTACGCTCCGCAAACAGCAGGAAGAAATTATGGAGCTTCAGCGCAAGGAGGGATACAGTCCCCTCTCGGGTTGTCTTCCGCTTCTTATTCAGCTTCCTATCATTATCGTGCTTTACAACGTTATCAGAGAGCCGCTTTACTGGCTTATGGGAATGAGTGGCGAGACCGTTCAAGGTCTTTTTGATTTCGTTGAGGCTATGAAGGACACGGCAGGAAATCAGCTTTACGCTCCCCAGGACCAGATAGCGCTTATCGGTGTACTGAAAAGCCTTATGTCAGGCGAGCTTGGCGGCGCTTATGCGGTAGAGATAGAGGCTATCTGCGGCACGTCGGTATTCCCCAACTTCCATTTGTGGGGTATGGACCTAGCGCAGACACCGAATATTACGAACTTCAATCTTCTCGTTATAATTCCCGTGCTTGCCGCTGCATTCCAGTGGTTCACTATGTTTATCACGAGAAAGCTTCAGGGCAACACGCAGATGGCTGCGGCAGGCGGCGACAGCGAGCAATCTCAGCTTTCGCTTAAGATTATGGACCTTATGATGCCGCTTATGACGCTCTTTATTGCGTTTGGCTTCTCGGCTATGCTCGGTCTTTACTGGATTATTCAGTCCATCTTCGGTATTGCGCAGACGGTGATTCTTCACCTCGTTATGCCTATTCCGAAATACACCGACGAGGAAATCAAGGCAATAAGAAAGGCTCAGCGTCAGGCGGAAAAGACTCAGAAGAATATTATTAAGACTCAGCCCAAGTACAAATCGCTCCACTACATTGACGACGACGATTACGAGGAGCTTCCCACGATAAATAACGATTCTCCCGATAGCAAGTCTACGGGCAAGACTCTGGCGGGACAGGACAAACCCGAAATAAAAGACTAAAGGAAAGAGGCATTACGATGTTAAGAGAAATAGAAGCGTCAGGCAAGGACATCGAGGAAGCAAAGGAAAATGCCAGAGCTGCCCTCGGCGCAGGTCCTCTTGACGACGTTAATTTTGAAATAGTGGCTCTCGGAAGCCGCGGAATATTCGGTATCATAGGCGTTAAGCCCGCAAGAGTAAAGGCTACTATGGAGGTGCCCGACGCACCCCAGCCCAAGCGTGAGCGTCCCCGCCGTGAAAGAAATGAAAATCAGGAGAAGAAGGATTCTCCCCGCAAAAGCGCAAATAAGAAGAACAATAATAAAAAGCCTGCCGCAAAGCAGGAAAGAGCAACGGACAACACCCCCCGTGAGGCTGTAATTCCCGAATGCTCGCTTAAGATGGAGCGCCGTGAGGTTAAGGACGGCGAGGACACCTCCTTTGATTTCGTTAAGACGCTCGTTAAGAATATAGGTCTTGACGCATCGGCAGAGCTTTACGCCTGCGAGGACGGCACGAGAAGAATTACCATCGTAGGCAACGACGCATCAAGCCTTATCGGTCACCACGGCGATACACTCGATGCGCTTCAGTATCTTGCAAACCTTGCTTCTGCAAAGAAGAATATCAACGGCGAGCGTGACAAGAGCCGTGTTACCATCGATATCGAGGGCTACCGTCAGAAGAGAGAGGAAACCCTCCGTGCGCTTGCACGCCGTATGGCGCAGAAGGCGCTTCGCAACAGAAGAAGCGTTATGCTTGAGCCTATGAGCGCTTACGAAAGAAGAATTATTCACTCCGAGATTCAGGGAATCGAGGGTGTAAGCACCAATTCTATCGGCTCTGACAACAACAGAAAGATAGTAATTTATCTTACCGACAAGAAGCCTCAGGGCATCTTTGAGGCAGACGAGGAGAGACGCACCTCTCTTAAGGAGGAATTCGCTCCCGACGCTGACGACGTAACCTATGAGCTTGCAGCTCACCCCGCCGTTACCTCAGACCTTGACGGCGACGGAGAGACCGTTACGGTAGTCGAGACTCATCCTGCCGACGATATCGCCGAGGATGACGATATTAAGTAATGAAAGAGCTATTTTCAACGGTAGCCGCAATTTCAACCCCACCCGGCAAGGGTGGGGTTGCGATTATCCGCATAAGCGGTGAGGATACGGCGGCGGTCATAGGCAAATGCTTTTCGCCTATGGGACGGAGGACGCCTAGTGAAAATCCGAGAGCTGCGATTTGGGGCAGAGTTATCAAGGGGGGCGTTGCTATCGACGATGCGCTTTGCACCTATTTTCCCGCCCCTCACTCCTACACCGGCGAGGATATGGCGGAAATAAGCTGTCACGGCGGCGTGCTTATCACAGGACGGGTGCTTGAAGCGGTGCTTTCCTCGGGCGCTGTCGCTGCGCTTGGCGGAGAATTCACAAGGCGTGCCTTTATTAACGGCAAGCTTTCGCTTACCGACGCCGAGGCAATAGGTATGCTGCTTGAAGCAAAGAGCGACCAACAGCTTGAGCTTTACTCAAAGGACTCAAGAGATGCACTCACAAGAAGCATTTCGGAAATTCGCAGCGATTTAACCTCGCTTATGTCCTCTATTTACGCAAGGATAGATTATCCCGATGAGGACCTAGGCGAGCTTAGCGACGAAGAATGTGTCGCAATAATCGACCTTGCGCTCTCTAAGCTTAAGCGCCTTAAGGAAAGCTACCGCACAGGGCGTGCTATCAGCGAGGGTATTGAATGCTCGATAGTGGGACTTCCTAATGCGGGCAAGAGCACTCTTTACAATGCGCTCCTCGGCGACGAGTACGCAATAGTTACCGATATTGCGGGCACTACCCGTGACCTGCTTACCCGTGACGCTACGCTCGGAGGCGTGCTGCTTCACCTCACCGATACTGCGGGTGTCAGAAGCGACACTTACGACAAGGTAGAAAAAATCGGCGTCGAGCGCTCTCTGAATATGCTTGATAAAAGCGAGCTTGTGCTTGCGCTTTTCGATGCCAATACACCGCTTTGCGATGAAGAAAGCTTCCTTATTAATATAATAAAGGAAAAGGGCAAGCAGGTAATCGCACTGCTTACTAAAAGCGATTGCGGCGCACCAGACGAAGAAAAGCTTGCCTATATCAAGGAAAGCTTCGGCACGGCGCTCACGGTAAGCGCAAAGGACGAGCCCGAGGCAACTGCCGACAAGCTTTCAAGCATTATAGGACGCCTTTTCCTAAACGAGGAAATCAGAATAAGGGACGATGCGGTAATATCCTCTGCAAGACAGAATTCGGCGGTAAGCGTTGCTATTGAGCGGCTTTTATGCGCTAAGGATGCGTTTTTGTCAGGACTTCCGGCGGATATATCCTCCTCAGATATTTCGCTTGCGCTCTCGGCTATATCCGAGCTTGACGGCAGAAGCGTAAACGAGGAAATCGTGAAGGATATCTTTTCGAAATTCTGCGTAGGAAAGTAGTTTTTCAGCCTATGAGCACGGGCGCTGCAAAGGACGGTCTTTACCAAAATTTCTTATGAGCTTATATCGGCAAAAAGGCTTAATATAATATTGACAATTTTTTTCAATATTGCTATAATGTAATCAGTAAATATATGAAAGGAGATTTGGTATGAAGGACATCATCAACGCTCTTAACGGTCTTCCCAAGATTCTGAAGATAATTCTTGCCATTCCTATGCTCGACATCGTTTGGGTTGTTTACAGACTTCTTTGCAGCATTGAGAAGAAGAACACCCTCGGCATCGTTCTTTCTATTGTACTTATCTTCGTTGGTATCCCCTTCCTTTGGCTCGTTGACATTATCTGCATCGCACTCAACGACAAGGTTTGGTGGTTAGACTAAGCTTATACTTATTACAGCTAAAAAGTCCGCAGTCGACCTATAACGTCGGCTGCGGACTTTTCTTTTTTATCTTCCCGCTTACTGCATAGGCAGATTCCTTTGAGCTTAAAAATCAATGCATAGCGGTAAGCTTAATTATCAAATCCATATCGTCAGGCTGGGTTTTCGCCTCGTGGGCGGTACGGTTGCGAACCGTTTTTCCACACCTATCGCACCTATGTATCAGGACGAAGCCGTGCTTCGCATCAGGCTCGGCGCTTATCGGGCGGAGAATTCCTCCGCAATCGTTTAATCTGTCGCCGGGATTTATATCAACGTGAAGCGAGCATAGGCAAAAGGGGCAATGATTTCTTGAGGTGTAGCCTAAGGGCAGAACCTCATTGCCGCAATTTTTGCAGATAAATCCGTTATCATTCTTAGAAAATCTTTTGCTTTCCATATTTATCTCCATCCAAAGGTGACTACGAGATATACCATCACCGCCATTGCAACGGCTAAAAAGACTACGCCCACCGAGAGGGTGATAACCGTCGCCTTATTAAAGGTAGTCTTGAACTCGGAGCGCGGGATAAGCCTTGCCTGCCTTAATGCGCCGATAACAGGCTTATAAAGAAGCATAGCAAAGGCACTGTTAAGCAGCGTTTTTGCAAAGTTAAAGGGTAAAAAGAGTATAGGAAGATTCTTTACTACGTCAAATGGTATTCCTATTTGCTTTATATAAAGCGGGGTGACGAATGCGTTAAGCAGCACCATTACGCCCGTCGTTGCCACAACCGCAAGACTAAGACCTATAAGAGCGGTATTCACCGACTTGCGCTTGCAATATATAACCGACGCCACTGTTGAAAAGACGGCAGATGATGCAAAATTCATAACGAAGCCGTACCAGCCCGTGTCAGCTCCGATAGAAACAAGCTCAACGCCTGCCACCACCAGCGAAATCAGCGGCGCCGCTATCGGCCCATATATAAACGAGGCGATACATATAATAGCATCCTTAAGGTCGATTGACAAAAATCCCGAAACAGCGGGTATTACCTCGCATATAAGCGATACCAAAAACGCAAGCGCCGAAAAGATACCAACACCGGTGATTATTCTCACCGCAGAATTCCCTTTGTTTGCCATAATAAATCTCCGCACTAAAAAATAAAAGTCCCCTGAATTTGGGGACTTTTCCCGATATACTCTATGCATATACTATTATAGAATATACCAATTCTTCTCCCATCCGGACTTTACCGTCGGTCGGGGAATCTCACCCCGTCGGGAGCATTCCTATAACACCCTTTACTGCACGCACTCAGCAGAGTATAAGGCGTAGGAGCTGCTCTTCGCAGACTATACTGCCGGTATGGAATTGAAGCCAGGCAAAAGCGCCGCTTCTCACCAATCCCCAAAGATATTAAATTAAATCCCGACTCCCTCATTGCGAAGAAGTCGGGATATTTCAAATTATGCCAATATAGCCTAGTTTGAAAAATTAAGCAAGGATTTCGCCAACAACGCCCGAACCAACGGTACGGCCACCCTCACGGATTGCGAAACGAAGACCCTTCTCGCAAGCGATGGGAGTGATAAGCTCAACGTTCATATTAACGTTGTCACCGGGACGGCACATCTGAACGTCCTCAGGAAGGTTGATGATACCGGTAACGTCGGTGGTTCTGAAATAGAACTGAGGTCTGTAACCGGAGAAGAAGGGCTTAGAACGGCCACCTTCCTTCTCGGTAAGAACGTAAACCTGTCCTACGAACTTGGTGTGAGGCTGAACAGAGCCGGGCTTGCAAAGGCACTGACCTCTCTCGATGTCGTTCTTCTGAACGCCACGGAGAAGAAGACCTACGTTATCACCAGCCTCAGCGAAGTCCATCATCTTGTGGAACATCTCGATACCGGTTACAACGGTGGTAGCCTTTTCCTCGGTGAGACCTACGATCTCAACGGTATCAGCCATCTTAACAGTACCTCTCTCAACTCTACCGGTAGCAACAGTACCACGGCCGGAGATGGAGAATACGTCCTCAACGGGCATAAGGAAAGGAAGGTCAGCCTTTCTGTCAGGAGTAGGAATGTAGCTGTCTACACTTGCCATAAGCTCCTTGATGCAATCATAAGCAGGGTTGGAAAGATCGTTGGGCGCATTAAGAGCCTCACGAGCAGAGCCCTTGATGATCGGAATGTCGTCGCCGGGGAAATCGTACTCATTAAGAAGGTCTCTGATTTCCATCTCTACGAGCTCAAGAAGCTCCTCGTCAGCGATGTCGCACTTGTTCATAAATACAACGATTGCGGGAACGCCAACCTGACGAGCAAGAAGAACGTGCTCTCTGGTCTGAGCGAGAGGGCCGTCGGTACCTGCAACAACAAGGATTGCGCCGTCCATCTGAGCAGCACCGGTGATCATGTTCTTAACGTAGTCTGCGTGACCGGGGCAGTCAACGTGAGCGTAGTGACGGTTGTCAGTCTCATACTCAACGTGTCTGGAGTTGATGGTGATACCTCTTTCTCTCTCCTCGGGGCAGTTGTCGATCTGGCTGTAATCAAGGAACTCAGAGCCGTTAGAAAGCGAGAGAGTCTTAGTGATTGCAGCAGTAAGAGTGGTCTTACCGTGGTCAACGTGACCGATGGTACCAATGTTAACGTGGGGTTTGGTTCTTTCGAATTTAGCCTTTGACATTTTGAATATCCTCCTCAAGAATATTATTTTTAATTTTTAAAATTATTTTTATTGTTGGGGAGCTTTTTGCTCCCCATTTGTAAAGAATACTTTACTTAGCAGCACGATTCTTGATAATTTCTTCCTGAATGGACTTAGGAACATCCTGGAATCCGTCAGGCTCCATTACGTAAACCGCACGTCCCTGAGACATAGAACGGAGCGAGGTCGCATAACCGAACATCTGAGCAAGCGGAACGTGAGCGTAAATTCTCTGTGTGCCGGGGCCGATGGTCTCCATAGAATCCATCTGTCCACGACGAGAGCTTACGTCACCGATAACGCTACCCATATAATCCTCAGGGGTAGTTACCGATACCTTCATAATAGGCTCGGTGAGAACGGGGTCTGCCTTTCTCATAGCTTCCTTGAATGCCATAGAGCCGGCAATCTTGAACGCCATTTCCGAGGAGTCGACCTCGTGATATGAGCCGTCGTAAAGGGTTACCTTTACGTCAACTACGTTGTAGCCTGCAAGCACACCTGCCTGCATTGCGCCCTGAATACCTGCATCAACAGCGGGGATATATTCCTTGGGAATAGCACCGCCCGTAACGGCGTTGATGAACTCGTAGCCCTTGCCGGTTTCGTTAGGCTCAACGGTAATCTTAACGTGACCGTACTGACCCTTACCACCTGACTGACGAGCGTATTTGGTATCCTGATCGACCTTCTTACGAATGGTCTCCTTGTATGCAACCTGAGGCGCACCGATATTTGCCTCTACCTTAAACTCACGAAGCAGACGGTCAACGATAATCTCAAGGTGAAGCTCACCCATACCTGCTATGATAGTCTGTCCGGTCTCGTCATCGGTGTAGGTTCTGAAGGTGGGGTCCTCCTCTGCAAGCTTTGCAAGAGCTATACCCATCTTCTCCTGACCTGCCTTAGTCTTAGGCTCGATAGCCTGACGGATAACAGGCTCGGGGAATACCATCGACTCAAGTATAATAGGATGCTTTTCGTCGCAGAAGGTATCACCCGTAGTGGTGTTCTTAACGCCTACGACTGCTGCGATATCACCTGCATAAACGGTGTCGATATCCGCTCTGTCGTTGGCGTGCATCTGAAGAATACGACCGAATCTCTCATCAGAATCCTTCGTGGAGTTGTAAACAGCCGTTCCCTTATTGACAGAACCCGAATATACACGGAAGAAGCAAAGCTTTCCAACGAAGGGGTCGGTCATAATCTTGAATGCAAGAGCCGAGAAGGGCTCGTCATCACTTGCGTGACGGCAATCCTCTTCGCCGCTGTCAGGGTTAACACCCTTGATTGCTTCAATGTCGGTGGGAGCGGGCATATACTCGATAATGTTATCGAGGAGCTTCTGAACGCCCTTATTCTTGTAGGACGTACCGCAGCATACGGGAACTACCTTGTTGTCAAGAGTAGCACGGCGGAGTGCTGCCTTAAGCTCGGCTACCGTAATTTCTTCCTCGTTGAAGAACTTGTCCATAAGGTCGTCGTCGGTCTCGCAGATAGACTCTATCATATTTGCACGATATTCCTCTGCAAGCTCCTTCATATCCTCGGGAATTTCTTCAATTCTCATATCCTTACCGAGGTCGTCGTAGTAAACGTCAGCCTTCATCTCCATAAGGTCGATGATGCCACGGAACGACGCCTCTGCACCGATAGGAAGCTGTACGGGAACGGGATTTGCGTGGAGTCTGTCCTTAATCATCTTGACAACACGGAAGAAATCAGCGCCCATAATGTCCATCTTGTTGATGTATGCCATTCTGGGAACCTTATACTCGTTTGCCTGATGCCAAACCGTCTCGGTCTGGGGCTCAACGCCGCCCTTTGCGCAAAGAACGGTAACCGAGCCGTCAAGGACACGAAGAGAACGCTGAACCTCAACGGTGAAGTCAACGTGACCGGGGGTGTCGATGATGTTTACTCTGTACTTATTCTCTGCAGCCTTAGCAGGATCGTTCTGGAACTCGGTGGGAACCCAATAGCAGGTGGTAGCAGCCGAGGTAATCGTGATACCTCTTTCCTGCTCCTGTGCCATCCAGTCCATCGTAGCCGAACCGTCGTGCGTTTCTCCTATACGGTGGGTTTTACCGGTATAAAAAAGGATACGTTCGGTAGTGGTTGTCTTACCGGCATCTATGTGAGCCATGATACCGATGTTTCTTGTGCGTTCAAGTGAAAACTCTCTAGCCATTGAACTATAATCTCCTTCTTTATACTAATTAGAATCTGTAATGCGCAAAAGCCTTGTTTGCTTCTGCCATCTTGTGGGTGTCTTCCTTCTTCTTGAAAGCGCCACCCATGCCTGCCTTAGCGTCCATAATCTCATTGGCAAGCTTCTCTGCCATGGTCTTTTCGCCACGGGCTCTGGAATAGTTGATTATCCAACGAAGACCAAGTGTCTGTCTTGTTGCAGGACGTACCTCCATGGGTACCTGATAGTTAGAACCGCCGACTCTGCGAGCCTTAACCTCGAGAACAGGCATAACGTTCTCAAGCGCAGCTACGAATACGTCAAGAGCGTTCTCGCCGCTCTTAGCCTCGATCATAGCGAATGCGTCGTAAACTATCTTCTGTGCTACGCCCTTCTTACCGTCGTACATAATATTGTTGACAAGCTTAGTAACAAGCTTGGAATTGTAGAGCGGATCGGGTAACACGTCTCTTTTGGAAATTTGACCTCTTCTAGGCACTGTACTTCCCTCCTTCATAAAATAATGATCTCATAGGTACTCGAATGTTTTTCAATTCGCAAGTGCTCGTTTTGCGATGTATATGATAGGAAAAAATGCATACCATATTTTCTTCACAGCACGAAAGCACATTTAGTCCGAAGCGTACCTTAACGCTTATTTCTTCGGACGCTTTGCTCCGTACTTGGAGCGTCCCTGCTTACGGTTAGCAACACCCTGGGTATCGAGCGTACCGCGGATTATGTGGTAACGCACACCGGGCAAGTCACGAACACGGCCGCCGCGGATAAGAACGACGGAGTGCTCCTGAAGGTTGTGTCCGATACCGGGGATATAGGAAGTAGCTTCCATACCGTTGGTAAGTCTTACTCTGGCAATCTTACGAAGAGCCGAGTTAGGCTTCTTGGGGGTAACGGTGGTAACCTTAGTGCAAACGCCTCTCTTCTGGGGCGAGCTCTTGTCGGTAGCTTCATTTCTGAGAGTGTTGAAGCCTCTCTGAAGCACGGGAGTCTTGGACTTGGTAGCCTTGTCGCTTCTACCGTTCTTTACGAGCTGGTTAAAGGTTGGCATGATTTTCCTCCTTCTTCAAATATTTTTTAGCACCACTGCCTAAAAACCGTACAATTTTTTGTAACAAAGTGCCTAACAAAGTCGAGAAAATGGCATAATTCACCCATATTCCCCGATTATGTCGTCCTATTGTAACACACTAATTTAGCATTGTCAATACTTTTTCGAAAAATTCTTTTACTTACTTTTTATATAGAAGAATAGAGGATTATATTATATAGAATAGTAAAAGGGGCGCTTTGCAGCCAAAGCGTCCCTTAAACCCCGAAAGCGTTTATCGGGAATTGTTTTTAAATTGAAAGCTCTCGCTTAAAATAAATTACCGAATTTTCGGTGCATACCTCGGCAAAGCCTTGAGATTTTATTAAGGACAGCGAGATTTCATTATCCTTATGCACTCTCGCTCGGAGCGAAAGCAGACCGAGATTTTCGGCGATATCCAAAAGCGACGAGAGGATTTTTTTGCCGAAGCCTCTGTGCGTCATATTTTTATCAACACGGAAGGATATTTCGGCAGAGCCTCTGCCGTCAAAATCGTAAATCACGGCTTCGCCCACGAATTTACCCTTATGCGCAGCAAAAAGCGTAAGCGAGCGGCGGCTGCCGTATTCACGCAAAAGCTCGGCTACCATATCCCGTGGAGTGATATCGGGATTATCGTCGGTAAGCTCGTAGCCGTAAAATTCATTGTGCGCTTTATCCGAAACGAGCCTATAATAATCGTTTGCGTATTTTTGCGACGGAAGCGAGAGCGAAAGTCCCTCGCATTCAAAATCAATATCCGATTCAAGTAAGGAAAGCTCGGTCTTTATTTCGACTATGAAAAAGCCCTCGTCCATTGCGTGAAGCTCGGCGTGCCTTACCCCCGTAAGCAATAAAGGCAGCTTCGCAGCTTCTACCTCGAATATTATTTCGGGGATATTTTCCTTAAGGCAGTACGCAGATATTTTATCAAGCGCCTCCCTCTCGGACTGCGCGCCCGAAAGCGCTATCGGATAGCGGAATATATATCCCAGCGAATCGTCAAATACTCTTACGAAAAGAAATCCGCCGCTTACGCAAAAATCTGTGTCGGAATCCTCCCCGAGAAAAACACCTTGCGCAAGCTTTGCTCTTATATCGCCGTCAAGGTCGGAAAATTTAAGATTGAAGCTAATCATAAGGCTACTCTCCGTCCACAATCGGAAATCGTATTTCGGTAATAAATCTGTCCCCCTTAGCACCGTAGTCGAAGCCAAGTCCGATAGCCTCCGCCATTTTCATACAGGTCTTAAGTCCTATACCGTTGCTCTCCGCCTTGTTCTTGTTTTGATTTATTTTGTTCTCAAGCCTCACCTCAAGCTTACCGCCGTAGGTCTTTACCGAAAGCTCTATCGGAGTATCGGGGTCGGCGTATTTATATATGTTGGAAAAGACGTTATCCACAATGCGCATAGCCTTGGGCGCATCGGTGCTGACGAAAAGCCCCTCGTCTATCTTGCTGCCCTCTGCCTCGGTAACGGTGTAGCCCCTCTCGCAAAGCAGCAGGATATGCTCGGAAAAGAGCTGCTCCACTACCGTCCTCGCATCGTATTTGACCACGTCAACCTCCATTTCACGGTTGCCGAACACAAGGAAATATCTGAACATATCGTCA
Organism: Eubacteriales bacterium; assembly: GCA_045659905.1. Taxonomy (GTDB): domain Bacteria; phylum Bacillota; class Clostridia; order Oscillospirales; family CAG-272; genus UBA1740. The sequence goes on from JAZRCT010000003.1 coordinate 97,882, forward strand.
GAAAGCTCCTTAAGGCGAAGCGCCGTGCTTTCGGTAGCCTTGATGTAGCCCTGCATTACGCCGTCGGTCTCTCTCGACTTCATAAGGTCAATGTAGCCGAGAAGCACCGTAAGCGGTGTCCTTATATCGTGCGACATAGAGGTGATAAGCTCTGCATTCGCTTCTCTTGCCTCACGCTCCTTGTCGATATTCTCTACCATTGCGCTGCGCATTTGCTCTATGTTCCTTGAAAGCGCCGCAAACTCGTCGTTGCCGTCTGCTCTTATACGGTGATTCATATCGTAATTCGACACCGCCGTGACGTCGTGTGAAAGCTCGGTTATGCGCTTGGTAAGTCCCATAAAGTAGGTCATAAGCACTATTGCAAGTACTACAAAGGCTATGACGAGACTTATTATGTTTATAACGTCGTAATAAAGATATTCGCTGAAATCCGAGACCGAGGCAAATATCGTTCCGTCGCTCACACGGAGTATATGCTGGTCGTTCTTCTCGGCGTATTCCTTTATCTCGTCAAGCGTCGGATAGTCGAGGCTTGCGCCCGGCATCTGTGGCATATCGGCATCAGGGTCGTTGATACCGCCCGAGAAAAGCAGCTCCTCGTCCTTATACACCATAATGTAGGTGTATCTATTCTGCTTCATCCAATCCGATATTGCCGAGATATCGGAGGAAGAAAGCTCGTTTTTGTCAATATAAGCTTGCAATTCGTCTACATATTGCAGTTCACGCCTGGTTCTCGCCTCCTCGCCCGTATAGTAGGTATCTACCACCGTAACCATAAGAAATCGAGCCGCAATATAAAGAATCGTACCCATAAGAGCGCCCGCAATTATAACGAGAATCATTCTCGCTCTTAGCGAATACGCCCATTTTTTAATAAGCGAATTTAGCTTCTTAATCAATTTGATAGCCCTTTCCCCATACGGTCCTTATAAGCTTTGCGGAGGCTCCCGCATCCTCTAGCTTCCGTCTTAAATTAAGTATATGCACCGTGACGGTATTTCCTGCGGTAAGCAGGGGAAGCTCTCCCCATACCTCCGAATAAATCTCGGATGCGTCAACCGCTCTGCCTCTGCACTTTGCGAGATACAAAAGCACCTCGTATTCCTTGTCACGCATTTCGACCGTCTTACCGTTCTTTTCAACCGTACGCTCCGAAGGGTTTATGACTATTCCCTTGCCTATGCGTATAAGATTTTTTTCCTCGTCGGATTTTGCGGAATAGGTGGTATATCTTCTTATCAGCGCCTCTACCTTCATAACCAGCTCTCTTGAGCCAAAGGGCTTCACCACGTAATCGTCGCCGCCTGCCGAGTAGGCGTTTTCCTTATCCACGTCCATTGATTTTGCGCTGAGAAATAAAATCGGAATATCCGAAAATTCACGGATTTTCGCCGTCGCCTCAGTGCCGAGCATTTTAGGCATCATTACGTCCATAATGCATAGGTCAAAGTCGGCGTGCTCCCTCAGCATATTTATAGCGCTGATGCCGTCCTGAGCCTCTATTACCTCGTATCCCTTGCCCTCAAGAATAAGTCGCAGGACGGTCCTTATTTCCGCTTCGTCGTCAACAATTAATATTTTCACGGTATACCCCCGAAATTTTGATGCTGAAAAATAAAGGTTGGCCCGAATGCCGAGCCAACCTTACAAGCCTTGATTGAATTAATAATTCTCTTTTCTTACTTCAAAGAATGCCTGAGGATGAGCGCAAACGGGGCAAGCCGCAGGAGCCTTCATACCCATAACGAGGTGTCCGCAGTTGCGGCACTCCCACATAGTCATTTCACCCTTTGCGAATACGGTCTGCATTTCTACGTTGGAAAGGAGCTTACGGTATCTCTCCTCGTGAGCCTTCTCGATAGCCGCAACCATTCTGAACTGAGCTGCAAGAGCCTTAAAGCCCTCCTCCTCGGCCTCCTTGGCAAAGGTAGCGTACATATCGGTCCACTCGTAATTTTCGCCCTCAGCGGCAGCAACGAGGTTGCCTGCGGTGTCGGAAAGTCCGCCAAGCGCCTTGAACCAGAGCTTTGCGTGCTCCTTTTCGTTATTAGCGGTCTCCTCAAAGATAGCCGCAATCTGCTCGTAGCCCTCCTTCTTTGCAACCGATGCAAAGTAGGTATACTTATTTCTCGCCTGAGACTCGCCTGCGAAAGCAGTCATAAGGTTCTGCTCGGTCTTAGTTCCCTTAAGATTGTTCATTTTTATTTCTCCTTAACAAAGTATTTGTATTTGAGGTAATTATAACAGATTTGAAGCTTTATGTCAATAGTATTAAAATATTTTTCACAGCCCTTAAGCCTGCTTTTTAGTTCTGCGGAAAAGGGAGGTGATTAATCTGGCCTTAGCTTAATCTTTTTCTTGAGCTTTAGCCTTATTTTTTCCAAAAAGGTGTTGATTTATTTAAAAAATTGTAATATAATAATTCCTGTATAAAGGAAAGCCTTTAAAAAACGATTATCGGCTTTCAGAAAAGCGCAAAATCAGCAATTTTAGCGTCCGCTTTTGCGGCAGGAAGGATAAATATATGCAAAATAATCTGCGTCCGGAATCAATGCAAAGAATTACAACGAAGGAGCTTGCCGATGCTTTTATAGCAGAGCAGGTGGAAGCCGTTAGAAAGGAAGTCGGTGACAAGAAGGTGCTTCTCGCTCTTTCAGGCGGCGTTGACTCCTCCGTCGTCGCTGCGCTTCTCGTCAAGGCGATAGGCAAGCAGCTCTGGTGCGTACACGTCAATCACGGTCTTATGCGTAAGTACGAGTCTGAAAACGTTATCGAGGTTTTCAAGAATCAGATGGACGCAAATCTTATTTACGTCGACGCCACCGACAGATTCCTCAATCTTCTTGCGGGTGTTTCCGACCCCGAGAAAAAGCGCAAAATCATAGGCGCTGAATTTATCAACGTTTTTGCCGACGAGGCAAGAAAGCTCGAGGGCATATCCTATCTCGCCCAGGGCACTATCTATCCCGACATTTTAGAGAGCGTAAAGCAGGCAGAGGGCAAAAAAGCGGTAAAGTCGCACCACAACGTCGGCGGTCTTCCCGAGGACCTCAATTTCGAGCTTGTAGAGCCTCTTAAGCTTCTTTATAAGGACGAGGTAAGAGTTGTTGGCGAAGCGCTGGGACTTCCCCACGCTATGGTATACCGTCAGCCGTTCCCAGGTCCCGGTCTTGGAGTACGCTGCCTTGGCGCTATCACTAAGGACAGACTTGCAGCGCTAAGAGAGGCAGACGCAATACTCCGCGACGAATTCGACAAATGCGGCCTTGCTGAAAGAGTTTGGCAGTATTTCGTCGTTATCCCCGACATAAAGAGCGTAGGCGTTAAGGACGACAGCCGCTACGAGGGCTGGCCCGCAATTATCCGTGCCGTAAACACCAAGGACGCTATGACCGCCACAATTGAAGAAATCCCCTACTCCGTGCTTGCTAAAATCGTAGCAAGAATCACGAGCGAGGTCGAGGGCGTCAACAGAGTGCTCTACGATTTGACTCCGAAGCCAACGGGAACGATAGAGTGGGAATAAGGCATTTGCCGACGGCAAATGCAATTAAATCCACCTACGGTGGAATAAATCTGCTATGCAGATGAAATCTTCACTTCGTTCAGATGAAATCCAAGGTCAAGACCTTGGATGAAATCAAATCCGTCTAAATATAACCCTGCAAAGCAGGATTTCACCCGTCGAAGACGGATTTGACTGCGTGATTGTCCGTTAAGGACATCACGCTGAGCGAGGCGGCGCTTTATTTCTGAATTTACTTTCTTACGTGATATAGCATAAAGGCTGTTCCGAGTGCGTTTTTCAGCACTGAGGACAGCCTTGTTTTTTGTTCAGCTATAAAATTAAATGTGGAATCAAGCTATAATTTATGCGATTAAATGCAGTCTTACGTTTACAAATCTTCGCTTATCTAGCCTTTATTCATTTACCTCGATAGTAATATCACCTTTGGGATAGGTGCAGCAGGGGTGGATATATCCGTGCTTTTCGTCGGCCAATCTTCTGCGGTCGATTTCGTTCGGGATAAAGACCTCTCCAAAAACCAGCCTTGCACGGCAAAATCCGCACTCACCGCTTCTACAGCCCGCAGAGGGTGCTGCTCCGCCCTCCTCAAGAATACGCAAAATCGATTTATTGGCAGTGCCGACTATTTTCGTCGCTTCTCCCTTGCGAATCAGGGTGACGGTAATGCTTTCGTCTTTGCCTTCGTTTAAGAACGCTTCTCCAAGCAGCTCGTGACGAAGATATTTTTCTTCTATGCCAAGCCTTTTCGCTTCATTATTTATAAAAGTGTGAAGCGCCTGCGGTCCGCAGACGAAAAGCGAATATTCAGCGTCCTTAGCATATTTTCCGATTAAATCAGCCGTAATCAATCCATGCTCAAATCCGTCGGCAAAATCCTCGCTCAGGACGAATACCGCACGCACTCTGTCGCAGCTGCGGGAAAGCTCAAGCAGCTCGTCGTAAAACAGAACGCAAGACCTATCCCTGAAGCCTGAAATCAGCGTAAGCGAGCAATCCTCGTCACCGTCTGCTATTGCTTTAGCGAGCGAAACGAAGGGCGTAATTCCGCTACCGCCCGCCACTCCGATTATATATCCTGCATCACGCAGAGGCTCGTACGTAAAATTGCCCATAGGCTGGGACGCCTCAACCGTCGTGCCTACGCTCCAGCTTCTCAGTATGTAATTTGAGACCGTGCCGCCCTCAACCGCCTTGACGGTAATAGAGTAGCTACCTTCCGACGCCTCCCTTGGCGAGGAGCAAAGCGAGTACGGACGGCTGTAAATTTTGCCTTCGATTTCAACCCTTACCGAAAGGTACTGCCCTGCGCTGAAATACGCAAGACGCTTCGTCCCGCGCTCGGCGTCGGGTGCAAGCACGTAGGTATTGCAGTCCTCAGAGCGCTTGATTATTTCCTTAACGGTAAGATGCTGCGTCTTCGGGTGAAGCTCATTTGCAAGTCTGTTTGCCGAATGCTCTCCTATAATCCCCTCTCCAAGCTCTACCGCAGCCCGTCTTTTCTCAGCGAGTCCCAAAAATGCTCTCGGGTCAAGCGAAGCTATTATATCAGCCATTTCTCTTTACCTCCTTTAAGATACGGCCGCCAACCGAGCTTCCGTGCGCATACGTGCTGCTATATCCGTCGCCGCGCTCGGCGTGAGCGCCGGTAAAATATAGTCCCTTTATAGGAGACTCGTTTTTCAGGCTCATTATGCGGTTTATCATAGTATCCCACGGCGTAAGTCTGTATCCGTACGGCGTGCCGTTCGGGGTATTTAAGTAGCGTGCAAACGTAGGCGGAGCTGCGATTACGATTTCCTCTATATAGGGCAAAATCTCTATTCCGAGCTTTCTTTCGTAATTTTCAATCAGCCGCTTTGCAATTCTGTTTTTCTGCGACTTGTAATCCTCAGCGCCAACCTCGCCCCAGGCTTCCTCGGTCAGCATAGTGGTTAAAAACAGCGTGCAAGTTCCCGACGGCGACGAATCCGGAATCACCACGTTAAGACAGTTGGCAATCATCATACTGCCGTCTATATCCGAGCAGCTCTCAAACTGCGCTCTCGAATCGGAACTGCCGTAAAAAATAACCGAATAGTCTTTTATGCCAAGCTCCTCTGCCGAGCGATTCAAGCCGAGATATACCGTAAAGAACGACATTCCAATTTCTCTTGCCGAGCAAAGCCGCAAGGCGCTCTCGGGCACGCACTCTCGGTCTATAAGTCTCGAATATGCGAGGTCGGGAAAGCAATTGGCTACTACTCGGTCCGCATAAATCTCCTTGCCGCCCGCCACGACGCCGATTGCTCTGCCGTCACTTACCAGAATTTTTTCAACCTCGGTGCTATAAAGCAGCTCGCCGCCGTTATCTCTTATCACCTTTTCAATAGCGAGCGACAGCTCGTGAGAGCGCAGTCTTGGCATTCCGGGCTTATACTTGACGTATCTCTCTACCATCATTCCGTAATGAGCGAAATCAAGCTCATCAGTAGGACTGCCGAGATAGCACCAATAGGTTTTTATAATATCCTGAGCCTTTTTCGGCATTTCAAGGGCGGAAAGCACCTCGTCTACCGAGTGAGAGGCAAGTCGCATAAAATCCGTATGCTCCGTAGCGAGAACCCCGGGGTCTACGCTTCCGCTGCTGAGATAGGCAATAGCTTGATTGACCTTTTCTACGCACAAAAAGAATTTCCTTACGCTATCCCTACTGCTCGGAACGATGCGCTCCATCTCGTCGCAAAACGCATCTATCCCCGAGGGCATAGTTACGTCATAGCCATCCTCGCCGTCGGCAATTACACGGAACAGCGTGTCCTCGGTACACCACTCGACCTCGGCGCCTATACCGTCAAAAAATTTACGGATAGAGCCCGGAGCGTCGGCAGTACCGACGTTAGCAAGCTCGTGAAGCGACGGCTCGAATTCAAATCTGCCTCGCCTTATGCTTGTTGCGCATCCTCCCGGGACGGGGTTTCTTTCAATCAAAAGAGTGCTTAAGCCGCCCTTTGCGGCGGTAGCTGCGCAGGAGAGCCCTGCGTTCCCTGCTCCAATTACAATTACGTCATATTTTTGCTTCATTTATCCACCTGACACCTCGGAAAATTACCGAAAGTTTCCTTTTCCTAATTTTCCACACCACTTTAATTATACCTTTTTTTAGAAAATTATCAATGAGGAATTTATGAATTTTCGTATCGTTTTTTGTGAAATTCGTATTTTTTTACAAAGGGGTTGACAAGCGCAATACTTCGTGATATGATGTATTACGCAACAGGAGGTATTCTATGGACGTTCAAATGAAAAGGGGACTGCTCGACGTTTGCGTGCTGGCGGCAATCAAGGACGGCGAATCCTACGGGTACAAGATAATAAAGGATTTGAAGCCTTATATCGAGCTTTCGGAATCAACGCTTTATACTATTCTTAAGCGGCTCGAGGGAGCAGGCATGCTGACCGTCAGGACGGCTGAGCACGGGGGCAGGCTCAGAAAATACTACCGCATAACCAAGGCAGGGCTCGGCAGAATTGAGGATTTCAAGGACGAATGGCGTGAGATTGTATCGATTTACCGATTCATAAGCGAGAGAGAATAATCCAAGCTCGCTCTTGCCTAACAAAGGAGGATAACAAATAATGAACACTCAGGAATTTATAGAAAAGCTGGAAGCAAGCCTTCATTCAATCCCGAAGCAGGAGGCAAAGGAGCGTATAAGCTTCTATCTTGAAATGATAGACGACCGCATCGAGGAGGGGCTTAGCGAGGAGGAAGCGATAGCAAAAATAGGCTCGATTGAGGATATAGCTAAGCAGATTACCTCGGAGTATTCGGCAAAGGAAGCGGATTTGGACACCGTAAAGCGGCGTAAGCTTAGCGCCTCGGAAGCAGTGCTTCTTGCGATAGGCTCGCCCGTATGGCTTCCTATTATGCTGGCGGCGCTTATAGTAGTAGCCTCGCTTTATCTTGTGCTTTGGTCGCTGATAGGCGTTATATGGGCTGTGGAGCTACCGTTTTTAATCTTTGAATTTTTATCTAAATATCTATTTAAACTATGCAAAAAGTTGACTGAATGTACGGCATCGTTTACAAAATACAGCTACAATCGTATACTTAGTATATTTAAGAAAGGAAGCAAAAAGGAATGAGTACACCTATTAAGGTATTAGTAATTATATCGGCAATTATCGTAATTTTAGCGCTTGTGATTTTTCTTAATTCGCTTATCTTCGGGAAGAAGCCAACGACGAATACGCACGAGCTAACCGAGAAATTTAAAGACGTATCGCTTATTACAAGCACCGCAGACATCGAGATTATTCCCGCCGAGGACAATCTTTGCCGTGTGGTATGCTACGAAAAGGAAAATATGCAACACGCCGTATCGGTATCCGACGGAGCGCTAAGGATAGAGCTTAACGACACGAGAAGATGGTACGAGCATATTGGTTTTTGGCTTTTCGGAGCGCCGAAAATCACAGTTTATCTTCCAAAGGCTGAATACGGCGCGCTGAAAATCGACGAAAGCACGGGCGATATTGCAATAGCCTCGGATTTCAAATTTTCCGATATTGATATTCATGCAAGCACGGGTGATATAAGCAATCTTGCCGCATCGGCAGGCAACATAAAAATCAAAACCTCTACGGGAAATGTTACGAGCTGCGCAAATGCCGGCGGAGATATCAAAATCAAGGCGACGACCGGCAACGTATGCGTAGAGCGCACGGAATCGACCTCGCTTGAGATTTCGGTATCCACCGGCAGAGTGACGCTAAACGACGGAGAATTCAAAGGCGAGCTTAAAATATACGTCAGCACCGGCGACGTCGCCGTCAGCAATACGAAGTGCGAGAGGCTCGTTTCAGACGGAAGCACAGGCGACCTGACGCTGAGCCAAGTAATTGCAAGCGGAAAATTCGAGCTTGAAAGAAGCACCGGCGACGTAATATTCAACGGCTGCGATGCAGGCGAAATCTTCGTCGAAACCGACACGGGCGATATCACGGGCACGCTGCTTTCACCAAAGGTGTTTTATCCAAAGACCGACACAGGTCACGTCAATCTGCCAAGCTCCTCGGAGGGCAGCGTTTGCAGGCTTTCAACCGATACGGGTGATATCAGAATATCCATAAATACGGGCGATATCAGGGTATCCGTAGATTAATTAAATAAGCTTAAGTGTCTGTCGCATTAAGGATTCAATAAAATCAATGCTAATAAAAAGAGGAAAAACAAGAGTTTTTCAACCTTATTTTCCTCAAAATTGCGCTTATTATTAAAGGGGTACTGTGTTTCTTCCACAATACCCCTCGTTTTTATTCGGTTATGCCTAAATGCGACAGCCCCAACCAAGCTTGAT
>JAZRCT010000004.1:0-69766 GCA_045659905.1 Eubacteriales bacterium
TTTGGTGACCCGTACGGGAATCGAACCCATGTTACAGCCGTGAAAGGGCCGTGTCTTAACCGCTTGACCAACGGGCCGCGAGTGGTAGCGGATGTCGGATTTGAACCAACGACCTGCCGGGTATGAACCGGACGCTCTAGCCAACTGAGCTAATCCGCCGTAAGCTGTTCTCACAAACTCGCTCTAGCATTATATCACATCGTTTTTTAAAAGTCAAGCCATTTTTACAAATTAAAAAAATATTTTTTCGCCGTGGCTTTAATCGCTTCGTTTTTTTCAATTTACCGGAAAATAAATTCTTTTATAGGGCTCTTTTTTTCGTTTGCTTATTGACAAAAAATTAACTTAGGTATATAATTATAATAATTTTTTTAAAACATATTTTTGAAAGGATTACCAATAGGTAATAAGGTTATTCAAAATGGAAAGAGTTTATAATTTTTCCGCAGGCCCTTCTATGCTCCCTCTCGAGGTTCTTGAGCAGGCGCAGAAGGATTTGATTTGCTACGGCGAAAGCGGTATGTCCGTAATGGAAATGAGCCACAGATCCTTTGATTTCGAGGAGATTCTTCACTCCGCTGAGGAGTCGCTCCGCAAGGTTATGAATATTCCCCAGAACTACAAGGTGCTTTTCCTTCAGGGCGGCGCTTCCACTCAGTTCGCTGCCGTTCCGCTCAATCTTCTTTCCGAGCATAAATGCGCAGACTATATAGTATCGGGACAGTTCTCAAAGAAGGCTGCTACAGAGGCCAAGAAGTACGGCGATATCGCAATCGCTGCATCCTCCGCAGGAGCTTCGCCTACGTTCTCTACTATTCCCGAGACCACCAAGAGCGATTTCCGTCCCGATGCAGACTACGTTCATATCTGCTTCAACAATACTATCTACGGTACTAAGTATCACTACATACCCGACACCGGAAATATTCCGCTCGTAGCCGATATTTCCTCCTGCATTCTTTCAGAGCCGTTTGACGTTACCAAGTTCGGTATGGTTTACGCAGGTGCTCAGAAGAACGTAGCTCCCGCAGGTCTTACTATCGTTATCATCCGTGAGGATCTCGTAGGAAATGCAAGGCCTGACACCCCTGCTATGCTCGACTATAAGAATATGGTTGAGAACGATTCTATGTACAATACTCCTCCCTGCTGGTGCATCTATATGTGCAAGCTCGTGCTTGACTGGATTCTCTCCATCGGCGGTCTTGAGGAAATGAAGCGCCGCAACGAGAGAAAGGCGTCCATTCTTTACGATTACCTCGACAGCCAGAATTATTACACCGCTCCCGTTGATAAGAAATGCCGTTCTATGATGAACGTAGTATTCGTTACCGGTGATGCTGAGCTTGATAAGAAGTTCGCATCCGAGGCTGCTAAGGCAGGTCTTAAGAATCTTAAGGGTCACCGCTCGGTTGGCGGTATGAGAGCTTCTATTTATAACGCTATGCCCGAAGAAGGCGTTGCTAAGCTCGTAGCGTTTATGAAGAAGTTTGCTCAGGAAAATCCAAAAATCTAAATTCACCGATTGTTCGGTTCTGAAAAGGAAACATTGAAATGACTAAGATTCAGCTTTTAAATAAAATTGCTAAGGTCGGCACGGACGTTTTTGACAAGGACGCATTTCAGGTATCCGACGACGTAGCTTCTCCCGATGCTATTATGGTGCGCTCGGCAAATATGCTCGATATGCAGTTCAATCCCGAGCTTATCGCTATCGCTAGAGCGGGTGCTGGCGTTAACAATATCCCCGTTGACAGATGCGCTGACGAGGGCATCGTAGTATTCAATACTCCCGGCGCAAACGCTAACGGAGTTAAGGAGCTTGCAATTGCGGCTCTCGTGCTTGCTTCCCGTGACGTGGTAGGAGGTATCGAATGGGCAAAAACCCTCGGCGCTGACGGCAGTGACGTAGCAAAGGCTGTGGAAAAAGGCAAGAGCAAGTTCGCAGGTAGAGAGATTCTCGGCAAGACTCTCGGCGTTATCGGACTTGGAGCTATCGGTGGTCTCGTTGCTAACTCCGCACGCTCTCTCGGAATGAAGGTCGTTGGCTGCGACCCCTATATCACCGTAAACGCTGCTTGGAGCCTTTCACGTGCGGTAGAAAAGGTTGACAGCTACGACGAAATCTACGAAAAGTCTGACTATATCACCCTCCACGTTCCCTCCACTAAGGATACGAAGGGTATGATAAACAAGGACACTATCGCAAAGATGAAGGACGGCGTACGCATTATCAACCTTGCAAGAGCAGACCTCGTTAATTCCGACGACCTTAAGGAAGCTCTTGCTTCGGGCAAGATTGCATCCTACGTCACCGACTTCCCCACCGAGGCCACTCTCGGCGTACCCGGCATCGTCAACATTCCTCACCTCGGAGCTTCTACCGAGGAGAGTGAGGACAACTGCGCAGTTATGGCGGCAGAGCAGCTCGTTGACTACATCACCTGCGGTAACGTCAAGAATTCCGTAAACTATCCCTCCGTTTCAATTCCTCACACCGGCGCTGAAAGAATCTGCGTTTGCCACAAGAATATAGCAAATGTTCTTTCCCGCATTACAACCTTTATCTCGAGCGTGGGTATCAACATTGAAAATATGTCGAGCGGCTCTAAGGGTGCAAACGCTTATACCATTCTTGAAATGGGTGTTAAGGTTCCCAACGAGGTTGTAGAGGCTATCAAGAAGATAGACGGAATAATCAGAGTAAGAGTTATCTAAAGCTTGATAAAAAAAGAGGTATTGCGTATCCTATGCAGTGCCTCTTTACGTTAAACACGGACAAACGCTTATACCGAAGAATACATTATTTTCTGAAAGGAAGAATATTATGGAAAACCGAATTGAAGAATTCAACGAGGAGCTTGAAACCGCCGACGACGATATCATTACTCTCACCTCGGCAGACGGCGAGGATATTGATTTCGTTGAAATTGCAGGAATCGCTCACAAGGGCAAGTTTTATGCTATACTCCAGCCGGTCGTACTTATTGAAGGTATGGAGGAGGATGAGGGTCTCGTGTTTGAGGTTTCAAGAAACGAAAACGGAAGCGACAGCTTTTCAATTGTACTTGACGACGATATTATAGACGCCGTTTTCAAAACCTACAACGAACTTCTCGATAATGTCGAAAACAGCGATGGTGAATAATTCGAGTAGTTAATCACGAATTTGCAAGCTTTTATTTGCATTTAATGCATTTAAAGCTTGCTTTTCTTTTGTTTTTACAGTTAGCTGTTTGAACATTTTTTATGTTTGCTGTCGCAAGTGCAAACAAACGATTGGCGGCGGCAGCTTTCTCAAAAACATTCTTTTACCCAAAAATATTAAAAAAAGACTTGAAAAAGCGATATTTTTATGATAAACTTATAAAAGAATATTATAATTACGCGTGCAATAGGCTTATTATTTTGAGTTCAGCGCACGAAAGAGAGTAAAGATGCAAGAAAAATTCATAAGCCTCCTCTACCCAACGGAAGAAGCCTTGATTTATCACTCCAACCGTGATAATTTACCCGATATATCCGAAGCCGTATGCGACGAGCTTGGCTTAAGCGAGCTTTTTTCACTGAAAAACAGCCTGCTTTGCGACTTCTTCACCAGCGATAAAAGTATCATAGAGTACAGGCAAAAGACTATATCGGATATGCTGAATATTCCCGAGCTTAAGGACACCCTCTCGAGGGTTCACCCGATACTCGACGACATTCAGGAATTAAGACGCCTTGATATGGAAAGCTCGAATTCGGGCGATTCTTACCTTTATTCCATAACCGAAATTGAGCTTTACGTTTCCTGCATTGACACCCTTAAAAACGGCTTTGAGCCGATTATTGATAAAATCAAAAGCCCTGCATTCCTTGAGCTTGCAAGCTTCGTCCTCGAGCTTGCGTCCTCCGAGTATTACAGCGAGCTTAATAAGAAGCTTTCAAATCTCGCCTCAAGAGTACACGAGGTAAAGAGCGTTACTATTGGCGTGAATCTCGACCGTGAGCTACGTCCGTCCTCGGCGGCGGTAATTTCGGTAAATTCCGATCAGTTCAAGTCGGGCAAGACGCTTGACAAGATACTCAGGCTTTCATTTAAGAATGATGCGTTTACCACGATAGCAGAGCTTTCTCCCTTCGGTAAGGGGCAGAGCGACAACAAACGTGAAGCGCTTACTGCAGCCTTCCATACAGCAATAGAGGACGTATTCCGCTCCTCGATAAAGGGCTGGCGTGCGATAGTCGGTGAATACGTGCTTGACAACACCGATTTCCTTTTGCGTATGCTGCCGGAAATAGAGTTCGTATCCAAGGCAACCGAGGTCATAAGGCGGCTGTCCCTGCACCCCGGCTGCAAGGTGGTTATGCCGACGGTGCTCCCTATGGCGGATAAGGTATTTTCGGCAAAGGCTCTCTACAACCCAAGAGTTGCTCTGGCTATTGAGGAGGAAATCGTCAGCAACGATTTTGAATTTGACAACGAAGCAAGAATATATTTGATTTCAGGTCCTAACAGAGGCGGAAAGAGCGTTCATACGGTTGCAGTAGGAGCGGCTCAGGCATTTTGTATGCTTGGTCTTCCCGTCCCCGCTGAGAGCTGTGAAATTTCCCCCGTAGACGCAATATATACTCATTTTCCCGAGGGAGCGGACGACACTCTTGACAAGGGCCGACTCGGCGAGGAGCTTGCAAGACTGCGTGAGATATTCGACGGCGTTACCGAGGACAGTATGATTCTTCTTGATGAATCGCTTTCATCCACGGGCGCATACGAGGCTTCGTACATAGCGTCGGAGCTTCTTACCGCATTTGCGGTGATAAAGGTCAGGGGAATCTTCTCTACCCACCTTCACGAGCTTGCCTCGATGGTAGAGGAAATCAATGAAAAATCACGCACTCGGGGCGGCGTTATGATAGACACACTCGTGGCGGGAATAGAAGAAGGAAAACGCTCGTTTAAAATCGTCAGAAGAAAGCCTGACGGTAAGTCATATGCAAAGGATATTGCAGATAAATACGGCCTTTCCTTTGAAAATCTTATGAATGAGCGCAAAGCGCACGGAGGTTCTCTCTGATGAGCGTAATAATAGGAATTGACGTCGGCGGAAGCACGACGAAGATAGTCGGCTTTAAATCCGACGAATACGGCAAGGAGCTTATAACGCCGCAGTTTATCAAGGCAAACGACCCTATAACCTCTATATACGGAGCGTTTGGAAAATTCACCGACGAAAACCGTATTCCATTATCCGACATTGACGATATAATGATGACGGGTGTCGGCTCGGCGTTCGTCGAAAGAGGGCTGTACGGTCTTAAGTGCACTAAAGTTCCCGAATTTCGGGCGCTGGGGCTTGGCGGGCTTTATCTTTCAAAGCTACCGTCAGCGCTTTGCATCAGTATGGGCACTGGCACGGCGCTCGTGCACGCAACCGCAGACGGAAAAATGAATTACCTCGGCGGTACAGGTGTCGGCGGCGGTACTCTTATGGGACTGTCAAAGCTGCTTCTCGGAGCAGAGCTCGTCGAGCATATATCGGATATGGCTAAGGCAGGCGAGCTTTCAAAGATAGACCTTCGCATTTCGGATATGACCAAGAGCGACAATCTCACCGAGCTATCCCGTGACCTTACCGCTTCAAATTTTGGCAACGTATCCGACATATCAACTAAAGAGGATATAGGTGCGGGGCTTGTCAATATGGTGCTTGAAACCGTCGGTATGATTTCAGTTTTTGGTGCAAGAAGCGTTGGTGTCAAGAATATAGTTCTTACGGGAAATCTTACACAGCTTGACATCTGTAAGGAAAAATTCGTACAGTTTAACTCCATATATGCAAACGAGGGATTGAATTTCATAATTCCCAATCAATCACAGTATGCTACCGCAATCGGAGCGGCGCTTTGCGCTTGCCAAGGATAGCATATAGGCGGTGGAGTAGCTATGAGTGTAAATATTTTGCGCTTCGTCATTCCAAAAAGTCTGGTTGAGCATATCACGCTTGACAGCACAGTTCGCCAGACCTTGGAGAAAATGGCATATCACCGTTATACGGCAATCCCCGTGCTTGACGATGCGGGTAAGTACGTAGGAACCGTGAGAACCGACGATATATTTGGTTTTTTTATAAACGAAGGCAACTTTGACAAAACTGCCGCCGAAGACTACCCCGTAAGCTGCGTTATGAAGGAGGGGTATCCAAAGCCTATCAGCCACAACACTACGATGTCGGTACTGATAGACAACGTAAAGGAACACAATTTTGTACCCGTAGTTGATGACCGTGATTGCTTTATCGGCATTATACTGCGGCGTGACATACTCAATTTTCTACTTAATTTTTACAACGAAAAAGAAGAAGACTAGGGGGAAAGAAGATGAGCGAAGAAATGAAGGCAGGCGTAATAAATGCCACCTTGCAGGGCGCGCCCACCGAAGAAATGAACGAGGAGGCCGCAAAGGCAAAAGCCGAAGCGGAGGCAAAAGCACGCCGTCAAGAGGAAAGACGCAAAAGGCTCGAGGGCGTAAAGGCCGAAAGACTTAAGCAGGAGGAGGAGAGCGGACGCCGTCAGGAAAGCGACGAAGCTAAGCGTATCGCAAGAGAGAAAAAGATGGCTCAGCTTGCTTACGCCGAAAACTACCGTCAAAAGCTCAAGGACGACCAGGACCGCCGCCGTGCGCTGCGTACCTCAAAGAAAAAGGTAGCCGCGACAGCAGACGACTCAAGTGTTCTTAAGCAGGCGGAAGACGACGCTATGCTCGCAGCCAAGGAGCGCAACGAAAAAAACGCCGAGCTTCTCAACAAATTCAACGAAAAGCAGAAGGCGAGCGAGCTTCTTGCCGAGGAGCTTAAAAACGCTCCCAAGCCCGAAAGAAAGGTCTTCAAAATGACCCCCGAGGGTCCTATATACATAACCGAGGACGGAAAAGAGCTTATTGCCGGCATTCCCGCTAAGGAAAAAGAAGGCACATTCTCCGGCATCGACCTTTCTATACTTAACGGTCTCGGTGAAAGCCTTGCATCCGAAAGAAGTCCTGAGACTGACGCTCAGACGACGGAAGCGCAAGACGCAGCAGAGCCCGCAAAGGAAGATGCAATCTCCGAGCCTTCAGGCATTGACCTCTCTGCTCTTGAGGGACTTGGCGGAAGCCTTGCCTCAGAGGGCGCACTTTACAATCCCGAAGATAAAATTCCCGAAGCTCCCGCTGCCCCCGCGGAAGCTCCTGCAGAGGTTGAAGAAGCTCCCGAAGCCGAGGAATCTCCCGAAGAAGAAATGGATTACAATATATCAATTGACGCAGTGGAGCTTCTTGCTCCTATCGCGCCCGTAATAATTGATAAGAAGGAAAATGAAGCGGTCGAAGCGGAGGAGTCCGTCACAGAAGAACCCATCGCAGAAGAACCCGTCGCAGAAGAACCCGTCGCAGAGCCTGCGCCTGCACCCAGTGCAATCGATAGCAAGCTTGCCGCACTCCTTGCAGGGCTTGGCACTTACGAGCTTGTAACCACGAAGGCCGACTTTGGCGATGACTTTAACAAAAAGAAATCCGAGATTGAGGAAATGCTCACCGAGCCTGAGGATGCAGGCGAGGTCATTTCCGCTCCCGAAAGAGATATTTCTAATCTTGAATACGATGCAGGCTTCGTTTATACCTACGAGGCTCTCGGTCTTGTAGACAAGAAGAAGGTTAAGCGAGAGAAAAAGGAGCTTCGCAAGGATAAGAAGAAGGAAGAAAAGCTGATAGCTCTTGGGCTTCTGCCTCCTAACGGACCTACCGTATTTGACGAGCTTGAGGAAGATGCAGACGAGCCTGCGAACGTTGCCGCTGATACCGAGGTCAACAACGAAGCCGAAGCTAATGACAATGCCGCAGAAGCAGCCGCTTTGGGCGCTGTCGCTCTTGCCGCTACAAGCGCTGTTGCCGCAAGCCAGCTCAACGGCGATGAAGCCGAGCCTGTTGACGACGAGCTTAGCGCAAAGGAAAACGAGCTAAACGAGCTTAAGCAGAAAAAACAAAGCCTCGAAGACGAGCTTCTTGGCAGCGAGGAGGCTAATGCGGATGAGCTTCGCAATCTCCGTGAAGCTGAGCACAGCGCTATAATGAACGCATACGCCGCTGAACAGAAAGCCGACAGAGAGGAGCGGGAGAAGCAGCTCCAAGCAGAAAAGGAAGCCTACGAGCAGGAAATAGCAGAGCTTGAGGCACGCCGTGACCAAATGCAAAAGGAGCACGAGGACCGCAAGCGTGAGCTTGAGGAATCTATTTCCGGCTATGCAAATCTCTCCGACGGTTACGAAGACTATACAACCCCATACGACACAGCGCCCACCGTGCTTTCCTCTACCGACAAGGACGGCATCGTAAGCGTAAGCTACTCCGCCCCCGACGGAAAGATATATAACGAGGACGAGGCTAAGGATTACGACAAGCTTTCCGAAAAGGATGAGCTTGCTCTTGCCGCATACACTTCGCTTACCGATGCTCACCTCGACCGAATGGATAAGCACGAATTCCGCAAGCGTCTCCGCAAGAGCCAGAAGCACGAGGAGAAGCTTATCAAGCTGGACAGGAAGCTTGAGCGCAAGCGTGGCGACGAACGAGAGGTGCTTGTCGAGAGGCTCGGCGTAAGACGTATGCTTCTTGAATCCTATATAGCAAACCTCAACTGCTCAATAATCGCAGGAAGCAACAAATACACGAAAAAGTACGATAGACTCGTATCCGAAGCTACCGGAGAATACAACGGTCTTATCGATGCGTTTGCCGACAAGACCGGCACAAATCCTCCCAGAGTTGACGAAAGAATCTCCGAACGCATAATCGCAGGAGAGGGCACTCCCCTTATTCCGATTATCCACTACGAGCTTCTTAATTCAAACAAAGGAAGAAAGCTCACACGTGAGGAAAGAAATCTCTTAAGGCGTGAGCAGCTCAATTATCTCAAATTTGACAAAGCGGTAAGGCGTGATTACGAAAGAGGTGAGAATACCTCTCTTGAGCCTACCTCGATAGCAGTTACCGAAAGCGACGTCAAGAAGATGATTAAGCTTGACAACGAGTGTGTCAAGGAACGTATCGCATACAGAACCGGAACTATCAAATACGAGCTTACCTTAGCGCAGTTCCATTTTGATGAGAACACCAAGGCTAAGCGCCGTCACAGAGGAATTTCAAGCTCTAAGCTTCGTGTTATGAACCGCGGTGCGAAGAAGCTTATCAAGCAAACCAAGAAGCAGAACAAACGCTACGCTATGGTAATGAACGGCGTTGACGTATCGAAAGTAAAGAACGAAGCAGAGCGTGCACGTCTTAGCGTATTAAGACAGCGTATCGTCAAGCTTTGCTCCGAAAGAAGCGAAATCGACAAGCGCCTTATAGCACTTTACCGTGACAACGACAAGGGCAAGGGCAAGAAGAACGTAAGAAACAAGATTGCGATGCTCAGAATCAACGCCTCGCTTCATATGTTCAACAAGCTCGTTCCCTATTACCGGAAGACCAAGAAGTACAACATCGACAGAAGCCTTAAGGAAGAAGTTTGGGCTCTTATGAACCAGCACATAGACCTTAATGCATATCTTAAGGAATGTATTTACCGCAAGAAGCACGAGCATCCAAAGGGCGAGGCTCGCCGTTGGCTCAACACCGAAATCAAGAACACCAAGAAGAGCATCGGTTACGTGAAATACGACATTAACAAGCTTATGTATAAGGCTAAAATGAAGAATGAAAAGCGGCCCAACATCAAGGCGCAGATTTTCTTCACCTTTATACTCGCTCTCATAATAGTTGCTGTGGTAGCGGCTATTTTCTTCAGCGATCAGATAGTAAGCTACGTTGGCGGACTGTTTTCGGGCTGGCTCGGAAAATAAGGAGGTAAAGAAATGAAAAACAAAAAAAGCAAGAGCTTATACGAAATAAACTTTACCGAAAGAGATCTTGAGGTATCAAGACTTGAAGCCGAGCGCTCCGAGCTTGAAAACGAGCTTGCGGGAGCACTTGCCGAGTTTGCAAAAATAACCGGCAACAAAAAGCTCTACCGCGGAAAAAACAAAGATATCACTCCCCTGCTTCTTGAGGGCAAGTGGCAAATGGAGTAAAAAGCTCGCATCTCCTTTGTATCGCATCAAATATTTTATATTTTTCTCGTAAAAGGCTTGATTTTTATAAAATAAGTGATATAATATATAATGTAGAATAGAGTATGATCAAGAGTGGCTTGCGAGTCACTCTTGATTTATTGTAAAGAGGAAGGAGTGATTCGCTTAATGAAAAAAAGCATCAAGGATACCGTCAGGGAGGCTATTGAGCCTACGGTAACAGGTCTTGGCTACCGAATCTGGGATATAACCTATCAGAAGATAGGCGCAGATTACCACCTTGAAATTACCATCGACAATGACGAAGGCATCTATATTGAGGATTGCGAAAAGGTACACCGTGCAATAGATCCCATACTTGACGAAAAAGACCCGATAGAGGGCTTTTATTACCTTGAGGTTTCCTCGCCAGGAATTGAGCGTGAGCTAAGATGTGACGATCACGTAATTCACTCGGTAGGACTTAAGGTAGAAGCTAAGCTTTTCGCTCCCAAGGACGGCATAAGGTCGGTCGTAGGTATTCTTCGTTCCTTTGACGGAGATATTATCACGATAGAAAGCGATGATATAAGTACCGAACTTAAGAAAAGTGAAATTTCAAAGCTTAAGACCGTATATTTTGACAACTAATCAGGATTAATAATTGAAAGGACCGTAATTTTACGGGGTATAAAGAAAAAATGAACGCAGATTTCTTCACAGCCCTCGATCTTATCGAGAAGGAAAAAGGCATTCCTAAGGACTATATGATAGCAAAAATCGAGCTTGCTCTTGCCAATGCGTGCAGAAAGGAAGTCGGTCCTTCGACCGTTATCCGCGTGCAGCTTGACCAGAACAAGCAGGACTTCAGAGTTTTCGCTCAGAGAGCGGTAGTTCCCGACGGAGAGGTAGTAGACAAAATCAATCAGATTTCGCTCAGCGAGGCAAAAGCGCTTAGCAGACGTCACAAGCTTGGCGGCGTTGTTGAGACCGAGCTTAAGACAAAGAATTTCCGCCGTCTTTCCGCAACCGCAGGAAAGCAGATGATAGTTCAGGCAATAAGAGATGCCGAGCGTGAAATTCAGACCCGTGAGTACGAGGAGAAGCGTGAGGAAATCATCACCGCTATCGTCGACAAGGTTGATTCGACAAACGGCAATCTTATCCTTGACACAGGCACAGGCTACGCTACGCTTCTTAAGAGCGAGCAGATCCCCGGTGAGGAGCACAACGTAGGCGACAGACTTAAGGTATTTATCTCCGAGGTTAAGAGCGGAGAGGTAAGAGGACCTATCGTCACTCTTTCCCGTGTACATCCCAACTTTATCAAGCGTCTTTTCGAGCTTGAAATTCCCGAAATTCAGGCAGGCGACGTAGTAGTCAAGGGTGTTGCCCGTGAGGCGGGCAGCCGTTCAAAGATTTCAGTGGTATCAAACGATCCCAACGTTGACGCTATCGGCGCATGTATCGGTAAGAACGGTATGAGAATCGCTTCTATTCTTGAAGAAATAAGCGGCGAGAAAATCGATATAATCAAATACAGCGAAAATCTTGCAGAATACGTAGCTGAGGCTCTTGCTCCCGCAAAGGTTCTCTCGGTAGAGATGGAAAGCGAGCGCTCCTGCAAAATCACGGTATCTCCCGATCAGCTCTCTCTTGCAATAGGTAAGGAAGGTCAAAACGCAAAGCTCGTAGCAAGACTTACCGGCTGCAAGATAGATATCAAGTCGTAATATGAAGGATACGGCAACGAAGCACGTGCCCGAAAGAAAATGCGCAGGCTGTCAGGGTCGCTTCCCGAAATCCACACTCGTCAGGATTCTGAGAACTCCGTCAGGCGAGGTTGTACTTGATACGACGGGTAAGCTCTCGGGGCGCGGCGCTTACATCTGCAAAAGCGAAAAATGTCTTGCAAAGGCAAGAAAGAGCGGGTACGTAGAGCGTTCTCTGAAATGCTCGGTTTCCGACGAGGTTTACTCGAAAATTTCAGGAGAGCTTTTATGAATAGCGACAGAGTGATAAATATGCTTGGCTTCGCTATGCGAGCGGGCAAGCTTATGACAGGAACGGAGCTTATTTGCGGCGCAATGGCAAATAAGAAGAGTAAAATAAAGCTTCTGCTTATTTGCTCTGACACCTCCGAGCCAACTAAAAAAAAGCTCTTAACCAAAAGCGAGTTTTACAAAATCACCGCTTTGACGGTTGATATCACGCAAGAGCGCCTAGGTCAGGCAATCGGGAAGATTTACTCTCCCGCAGCAGTCGCAGTATGCGACGACGGATTTGCCATACAGATCAAAGAGGCTATCAATATTACTACACATTGAAAGGATATTTCCCGACAAGGGAAATCGGTGGCTTAAATGGCTCAAGATAAGATAAAGATTTCTCAAATAGCAACGGATTTTGCCCTTAAGTCAAAGGACGTATGCGAAATATTCGCACTTTTGAGCATAGATAAAAAGAGCGGCGCTACCGCAAGTAAGGACGAATACGACCTTTTCTTGCAGAAGTTCACTCTTATGCATCAGATAAGGGACTTTGAAAAGTACGTTAACAAGCAAAATAAAATAATAAAGAAAAAGACTCCAGAGGAGCTTGCGGCAGATGCGGCACGTGCTGAAGCAAAGGCTAAGGCAGAGGCAGAGGCTAAGGCTCGTGCTGAAGCCGAGGCAAAGGCAAAGGCTGAAGCTGTGGCTAAGGCTAAGGCTGAAGCTGAGTCTAAGACTAGGGACGCATTCGTTCCAAAGGCTAAGCAGCCCGACAGACCTAAGAAAAACGATAGCAGAGGCTCTTACTCCAAGTATGATTCTCCCGCATCCTTTGACCCCTTTGCAAAAAAGCGTGAAAATATGCAAAGGCAGGCAGAGGGTTTATCTCGAGGCGGCGCACAGAAGAACAATTTTCAGGCAAAGCCTGAGGTTAAGAAGCCTGATGTTAAAAAGGCTGAGCCGATAGCTGCTCCTGCACCTAAGAGCGACAGCGTAAAGGCGGCAGGCGGCACTCTTATAGCGCTTGAAAAGCAGAAGGCTCAGGAGGAGCTTCGTCAGAAGCCGGCTGCTCCCGAGAAGGTACAGCAGAAGCCTCAGAAAAAGGAAGAAAAGCGTGCGCAGAAGCAGCAGTTCAAGACTATTACCCCAAGCATCAATCAGAAAGAGGTCAAAGGCGGCGTAAATATCAGCGGCGAATATACAGACAACTCGGTACAGAAGACGAGAGTCGTCGATATGCGTACCTCCGACGTCAACCTTTCTAAGTACGACGACAAATATAACGAAAAATTCTTCAATATCGTAAACGGCAACGAAAGCTCCTCACAGAAGCAGAAGCTCAAGAAGCAGGACAACCGCGGTCAGAATCAAAAGAGCGCTAAGGATAAGGAAAGAGCTGCTCAGGAAAAGATAAAGAAACTCGAGCAGGAAAGAGCAAGAAAGATGCAGCTTGAAATTACCGTCCCCGACGAAATCACCGTCGGCGAGCTTGCTATAAGACTTAAGAAGACCTCGGCTGAGGTTATCAAAAAGCTTATGTTTATGGGCGAGATGAAGATGGTAAACGACGTAATCGATTACGCTACTGCAGAGCTTATTGCTGACGAATTTGGCGCAAAGGTTACTAAGGAAATCATAATTACCAAGGAAGAAAAGCTCTTTACCGAGGCAGAAGACAACGCAGAGGACCTCATTGAGCGTGCTCCCGTAGTTTGCGTTATGGGTCACGTTGACCACGGTAAGACCTCTATTCTTGATGCAATCAGACACACGAGCGTTACCAAGGGTGAGGCAGGCGGAATTACTCAGGCAATAGGTGCTTACAGAGTAAAGGCAAACGGCAAGGATATCACCTTCCTTGACACCCCCGGTCACGAGGCGTTCACAGCTATGCGTATGAGAGGCGCTAAGTCCACGGATATCGCCATACTCGTAGTAGCGGCGGACGACGGCGTAATGCCCCAGACCGTTGAGGCTATCAACCACGCAAAGGCGGCAGGCATTGATATTATTGTAGCCATCAACAAGATGGATAAGCCTGCGGCTAATCCCGACAACGTTATTACACAGCTTACGCAGTACGAGCTTGTTCCCGAGCAGTGGGGCGGCGACGTTATCTGCGTGCCAGTTTCGGCGCACACCGGAATGGGTATCGACGACCTTCTTGAGAGCGTGCTTCTTATTGCAGAGGTTAAGGAGCTTAAGGCTAACCCCAAGCGCCGTGCAAAGGGTCTTGTAATTGAATCCAAGCTCGACCGAGGCCGCGGTCCTGTGGCTACCGTACTCGTTCAGAACGGTACGCTGCATCAGGGCGACTACGTTATCGTAGGCAACGCAGTCGGAAGAGTACGTGCTATGGTAGACGACAAGGGCAAGAATATCAAGAGCGCAGGTCCGTCTGTTCCCGTAGAAATCGTAGGTCTTGACGACGTTCCTCAGGCAGGCGACGAGCTTAATGCGGTTGAGGACGAGAGAATGGCTAAGGCTCTTGCAGAGGAGCGTCGTGAAAAGCAGCGTCAGGAAATCCTGAACGCCAACGCAAGAGTAAATCTTGACGAGCTGTTCAATCAGATTTCCGAGGGCGTAAAGAGTCTTAACATTATTGTAAAGGCAGACGTTGCAGGCTCTGCTGAGGCTGTAAAGGCGTCTCTGCTTAAGCTTTCGAATGAGGAAGTTAAGGTAAGCGTAATTCACTCGGCTGTCGGCGGTATCACCGAAAGCGACGTTATGCTTGCAACCGCATCTAACGCTATTATAGTAGGCTTTAACGTTCGCCCCGATAAGAATGCCCTTGACTCGGCTGAAAGAAATTCTGTCGATATCCGTACTCACCGTATCATATATGAAATAATCGACGAGGTCGAGGCGGCTATGAAGGGTATGCTTGCGCCTACCTTCAAGGAAGTGCTGCTCGGTCACGCCGAGGTAAGGCAGACTATCCGTGTTCCCAACGTTGGAACAATTGCGGGCTGCTATATCAAGGACGGTAAAATTACAAGAGCCGCTGAAATCAGGATTGTTCGTGACGGTATCGTAATTTTTGAGGATAAGATTTCCTCGCTACGCCGCTTCAAGGACGACGTTCGTGAGGTAGCAGAAGGCTACGAGTGCGGTGTCGGTCTTACTAAGTTCAACGACATAAAGGAAGGCGATATCTTCGAGGCTTTCGTTATGGAAGAGGTAAAGAGATAATTTGACTTTCTAAATAGTAAAACGCTTTATTTGCCAATAATAGTTGGCAAATAAAGCGTTTTTTATATCTTTTTATGATTTGTACGATTAAGCTTTAGCCCTCGCTTGCTTCGGACCTTTCAAGATTTCTTATCGAATGAAATATGTACTGCTGCGCAATTCCCGCATACTCAGAAAACTCTGAAATATCAAGCCGTCCTGAAAATCTTTCGTCAATAGCCCGACGAATCCAGACGTCGATAGGAAATGCGTCGTAATTGCCGAAAGCAAACAGTGCGCAACAGGCAGCAACCTTGTCGCCGACGCCGACAACCCTCTTAAGCTCAGAGAGAGTATAATCAAGGCTGCATCTGCTTTTTATCTCGTCAAGCTTCAAATCGCCACTCCTGACAAGCTCGCACGCTGACATAAGGTATCTTTGGCGAAAGCCGGTCTTGGCAGACTCAAGGCGTGACGGTAATGAAAGTATATCCTCAGGCGTAGGAAATGTATAGCATCTGCCGCACTCACGGCACTCGGATTCATTCGGGCACTCTCCCGAAAGCGGACAAGCAGAGAATCCCTCTCGCATAGCCAGATTTTCACCGTATTCAAGGCATATTTTCCTGATAATTTTTCTTATTCTCGGGATATTATTGTTTTGCGAGATTATGAAGGAAAAGAGCGTTTCCCAGGTATCCTGAGAAAGGATCGCAACACCGCTTGCGATATCAGCGTATTCTCTGAGCGTAACGGAATCGGTCTTGCCCTTGATATACTCTCTTATTGCGTCAAAATCAATTCTCAATGAAAAATATTTCTCAACAGTCGGAATATCCGAGGATTTAAGACCGTAAAAGATAAGCTCTCCCCTTCTCCTCTGCCCTACTCTTACGGCAAGCTCGCCCACCACGGTAAAATATTCGCAGTATCCGTCGCCTGCTTCGCTTAATTCCATCGCTCTCGATATCGGCGCATCCTTTGAATCCGTATACGCCCTGCCGTCACAGCCCGCTATCCTGAGGTGGCGGAAGCACTGACCGCACTCCATAGTATCGGTGAGGTCGTATTCGCCAAGCCCCTCGGCAATCAGACACTCTCTGCCAAATAGCTTATCCTCTCTGTAAACGAGCGAATTTCTGTAAAACAATTTTATAAATCCCCCTTGAAAACGATTGAATAATAGTGTATAATAAACTTGATATATTATATATATTTATTTTAGCACACGCACCCACATATTTCAAGTGGAAATTTTTATTGAGAGGGACCGTTGATGGAACAGATTTTCACCATTCCCGTAAACGAGGAATTTGACGCCTGCCGTGACGATAAGTCACTAGGGTGTCCTTTCTGCCGTCTTTACAGGCGTCTGCAGCGTGACGAGCTTGATATTATTCTCGGCGCTTCAATGATGGAGCCAGACATAAGGATAAAGACCAACGAGCAGGGCTTTTGCGGCAAGCATTACGGAATGATGCTCGTACGCAAGCGTATGCTTGGTATGGGACTGATTCTCGAAAGCCACCTTGCAGAGGTGAAGAAAAAGGTCGCTCACAGGACGCTTATCGGTGATACCGCAGCTTCAAGCCTGGCGTCGATATCAAAGCTGAATTGCGACTGCTACGTGTGCTCAAGAATAAAGCGCAACCTTGACGGGATGATTTCTACGGCAATATATCTTTACGAGCGTGACGACGATTTCGTCGAGAAATTCAAGGCTCAGCCGTATTTTTGTCTTCCACATTATCACGAAATGATAAGCTATGCGCAAAAGAAAATGCCAAAAAGGCTTTATAAATCGCTTTTCGACACCGCTCAGGATATTGAAAATAAATACCTTGAGACGCTGTCCTGCGACGTGAGCTGGTTTTGCAAGAAATTTGATTACAGCTATCAGGAAGAGCCGTGGTACAACTCAAAGGATTCCGTACAACGCTCAATCAAGTTTCTTTCGGGCTCGCTCGACGACGAAGATTAAGAAAGGACCGCAGATTTATGATAATTGAAAAAATTGACGTAAAGTGCTTCGGCAGACTTAAAAATCTGACGCTCGAATTTTCCGATGGCGTCAACGTAATCGAAGGACACAACGAATCGGGAAAAAGCACGATTGCGGGCTTTATAAAATATATGCTTTACGGCTTTGAGGCTACCGAATCGGAGGGCGTGCTCAGCGAAAGACGCCACCGTATCAACTGGCAAAGCGGAATAGCCGAAGGCTCTATGAACGTATCGGTAAAGGGCAAAAAGTACCTTATCACCCGCTCGACAGTTACCAGCGAGCAGCAGGGACGTACTACATATAAAGAGGAATCCTCCATAATTGACCTTGAAAGCGGCACTCCCGCATTCGGAAAGCTTCCCGCAGGCGAGGTCTTCTTCGGCGTTGACCGTGAGCTTTTTGAGAATACCGCCTTCGTCGGTCAGCTCGGCGATGCTTCAATCAAGGAGGGCTCGGTAAAGGAATCTATCGAAAATATACTTTTCTCGGGCAACGAAAGAATAAACATACAAAGAGCTGAATCTCGTATTTCGGAGAAGATGGAATCGCTTTACCATCAGGGTAACACCGGAGGGGCTATATACGACCTCGTAAAGCGTCAGGAGGAGCTTGAGGAAAGGCTCCATTCCACCGACGAAGCCAACAAGCAGATTCTTCAGAAGGAAGCCGAGCTTCACGAAATCAAGGCACGTAAGGAAGAAGCTGAGGCAAAGCGTGAAAGACTGCTTGACCTTGACGAGTGCTACCGCAACGTAATGCTTATCCAGACCTTCGATAAGCTTCACGAGCTTGAGGAGCAAAACGAGCAGGCAAACGACGCTTATGTAAGCTTCATTGAGGAAAATACCGTCTCGGGCTTCGTGCCTACTCAGGATTATCTTACCGAAATCGCAGTAGCAAGAAGAGCCGTCGACGACAGCTACACAAGGCTTTGCGATGCTGAGGACGCCTATGCTAAGGAAAAGAATGCAATAGGCATCACCAAGGAAATTGAGGGTGCAATACAGATATCCGACTCCCTTGGCGGCGAGGATGAAATCCGAAAAAGTCTCGACGAAAGCAAAAAATCCAAGCTTTACAGCATTTTCGGCGTAATAGCGGGCGCTCTTGCTGCAATCGCAGCCGTCGTAGCGCTCATAGCCTTAAAGCCCGAATCGCCCATTCTTAAGGTGGCGCTCATTGCAGTAGCGGCGCTTGCGCTTTCGGGAAGCGGCTATCTTTTATACAGCTTTTTAGGTCACAGAGCGGCAGAAGCCAAGCTTGCCAAGCAATTCGGCACCGAAAGCGCTGAGGAGCTGGCGGCAAAAATTGCGGTTATAGCAGACGCACGAAGAAAGCGTGACACTATGATTAGCAATCTTGAAAATGCAAGGCTTGCGCTTGAGCGTGCCAAGGCAGACAGCGAAAGCGCTCGAGGAGAGCTTATAAGGATTGCCATCAGATGGGGAGAAAGTCCTCCTCTTTCGGGCTTTGACGAATATCTCGACAAGCTTGAATACAGAGTAAGGCTCTTCCTCGAAAAGAAAGCAAAGCTTCTCGACGAGAAGAACAATATGGAAATCACCGTTCGTGAGATAAGGCGCACTCTCGCAGACAAGAGCGAGATAGATATAAGAGCGCAGGTGCCGCCTCTCAAGCGCAAGGTTTTATCCGAGATAAATCACGAGGAAATAATCACGGGCATAGCCGAGGCAAGAGGCACTATCGAGGAGCAGCAAAGACTCTCCTGGAGTGTCGAAAGCGAGCTTGCGGCGCTTAAGCTCCGTGCTACCGACCCCGGTGAGCTTTATTCAAAGATTCAGGCGCTCGAAACAAAGATTGACGAGCTTCGTGCAAAGCACAAGGCTTATTTCGTGGCACTTCGTGCCATAAATTCCGCATCCGACAACCTCAGAGCGGAAATTTCTCCGAGACTTGCCGACTACGCTACGGATATACTCAAGGTTATGACCGACGGAAAATATTCTAAGCTCAACGTCGACGAGGCCTTAAAAATCAGCTTTACCTCCGACGAGGCGGCAGACAGAAGCGTCGACTATCTGTCGGGCGGCACGAGAGACCTTACCTACATAGCCTTAAGGCTTGCTTTAGTTGATATGCTTTATTCCGAAAAGCCTCCTATCTGCTTTGATGAAACCTTTGCCAATCAGGACAATTCCAGAGCATCAGCAATGATGAAGGCAATAGGCTCACTTGCGGAATCGGGTCACCAAAGCTTTATTTTCACCTGCAGAGACCGTGAAAGGTCGCTTGCGTCCTCGCTCACTAAGGATTCGCGCGCATACAGGCTCTCAGTAGGCGATTAATTTGGCGCAGTGCGCAAAAGGTACGGCGCTAACCTAAGCAAAAACTTGACAAAGGGGATATCAGATGTCAAAGAAAATTCTTCTTATCGGAAGCTCCAATATGGATCTTTCTCTGAATATGTACAGAGTTCCCGACAAGGGCGAAACTCTGCTTGACGATGGCGGCGTTGCCTACACGCCCGGCGGGAAGGGAGCTAACGCTGCAATAGCCGTTACCAGGCTCGGCGGCGAATGCGCTCTTTGCACTAAGCTCGGCGCAGACGTTCACGGTCAAAGGCTTTTCAATTACTACAAGGAATCGGGGCTTAACACCTCCTACGTTAAGGTAGACCACGACTATCCTACGGGATTTGCGGTAGTAATGAAGGAGGCAGACGGCTCTAACCGAATAGTGGTGTATCCCGGAGCAAACAATCAGCTCAACAGCGAAAACGTGCTTCAGGCGTTTGATTTTGAGCCTGACGCCTTATATCTAGGTTTTGAAATTCCCTTCTCAGTGGCGGTTTCGGCCGCAAAGATAGCCTCTGCAAAGGGCATTCCTATTTTCATAGACGCAGCCCCGGCATCAAAGGATTATCCCTTGGAAAATCTGCCCAAGGTTGAGGTGTTTTCGCCAAACGAGGCAGAGATTCTTGAATACACGGGTGTAAATCCTACCGGCACGGATTCCTGCCTGAGAGCGGCATATCAGCTCTACTCAAAGATTAAGTGCAAATACATAGTCATTAAGCTCGGGGCGAGAGGCTCGTTTATATACGACGGAAAGCATTGCGACCTTATTCCCGCATTCAAGGCGGACAGAGTGGTTGATACCACTGCGGCGGGCGACACATTTACCGCTGCTCTCGCACTTGAATATTTAAGGAACGGCGGAAATATAGTAGGGGCTGCAACCTACGGCTCTGCCGCAGCTGCCGTTACAGTATCAAAAAAAGGAGCATCCTCATCTATACCGACCAGCGAAGAGGTTGCGGATTTTATCAACCGCAAAAGATACTAATTCAAGACGGAGAGTCAAAATATGAATTATGTAAAGTATGAAGTAACCTATCCCTCATCCGACGGTAAAAGCCGTGTATACGGAGTAATTTACACGCCTGCGGCAGGAGAAATCCTAGGAGTTCTTCAGTTGTCGCACGGAATGATTGACTACACCGAGCGCTACTTGGCGCTTGCGGACTATCTTTGCGCTAACGGCTTTGCGCTTGCGGGCAACCACCATCTCGGTCACGGAAAAACAGCGTCAACCGACGAGGATCTCGGCTTCTTTGCGCAAAAAGACGGAATTCTCTGCTTATTGCAGGATATGCATCAGATGAACCGCATAATAAGAGAGCGCTTTCCCTCCCTGCCCGTCGTGCTTATGGGACACAGTATGGGCTCTTTTCTGTCGAGGCTTTATTGCGAGCGCTATCCTCACACGGTAGCGGGACATATCATTCACGGCACGGGCGGACCGCACAAGCTTATGCTCCCTCTCGGCAAGGCGCTCATCTCTATTATTGCTCTTTTCAGAGGCAAGCGCTACCGCTCGAAATTTATAGCTAATCTTGCATTTTCGGGATACAACTCCAAATTCGACAAATCCGAGGGCGAATTTGCCTGGCTTACAAGGGACGTAGCGATCGTAAGCGGAAGAATCGACGATAAATACACTAATTTCATATTCACGCTTGAGGGCTATCAGGAGCTTTTCAGAATGATTACGGCGTCAAATTCAAAGAAATGGTTTAACGCCTATCCCAAGAACCTTAGGACGCTTATAATGAGCGGCGATATGGACCCTGTCGGCGAGTACGGCAATGGCGTAAAATACGTATACAAGCATCTTCTGGTCGCAGGCTGCACCGACCTTTCGCTTAAGCTTTATGAGGGCGCAAGGCACGAGCTTTTCAATGAAACCTGCAAGGAAGAAGCCTTCTGCGACATTCTCGATTTTCTCAACAAATGCGCAGGATAAGGGCAATAGCAATAACAGGACCTACGGCTTCGGGAAAGACCTCGCTGTCTTTAGAAATTGCCGAGCGCTTGGGCGGTGAAATCATTTGCCTTGACTCGATGCAGATATATAAGAAAATGGATATCGGCACTGCAAAGGCAACAAAGGACGAGCAAGCAAGAGTAAGGCATCATATGCTGGATTTCCTTTCGCCGAGCGAGCCTTACAGCGCTCACAGCTACAAGCAGGACGCACTGCTGTGCGCCGAGGAGATTGCATCGAGAGGCAAAATTCCGATTTTCGTCGGCGGCACGGGGCTGTATCTCGACACGCTGAGGCGGCGAGGTGACGTTGAAGCCCCCGAGGCGAACGTAGAATACAGAGATAAAATTCTCGCTTCGATAAAGAGCGAGGAGGACAAAATCGCACTGCACCAAAGGCTGCGTGAGCTTGACCGAAAAAGCGCCGACGCCATTCATTACAACAATGTAAAGCGTGTGATACGGGCAATTGAAATATGCGAGCGCACGGGTATGCCGAAAAGCACCCTTGACGAGCTTTCAGCGTTGCCTGACGAAAGGCTCGATATTCTGCATATCACGCTTGATTTTCACAATAGAGATACGCTTTATAGGAGAGCCGACGAAAGAGTGCTTGCTATGTTCCGTGAGGGGCTTGTAAATGAAGCGCTAACTCTGTTTCACAGCGGTGAATTCACCAAGGACGCCACGGCAAGATTTGCTATCGGCTATAAGGAAATAATAGATGCATATCAGCTTGGCAAGCCGATAGACGACGCAATTCCGATAATACAGCAGGCAACACGCAACTATGCGAAGCGACAGCTCACCTGGTTTCGGCGTGACAAGGAGGCGATAAGACTTTATCCCGACCGAATCGACGGCACGCTTAAAACGCAGGAGGAGCTATGCACGGAAGCATTCCTGATACTTGAAAATTTTTCACGATAAAAAATAATTTACATAAAGAGGACTGAACGATGAAAGCATGCGAACTTAAGACACTAATAGCAAACGGAGCGATTGAAAAGAATTACCCGACGCTCTATCAGAATCCCGATGCTCAGAAGGCGAGATTTATCAAGGCCATCGACGAATTCTGCGCACTTTACGGCAGTGACCGTGATATATGCGTTTTCTCTGTACCCGGCAGAAGCGAGATTTCGGGCAACCACACCGACCATAACGGCGGCTGCGTGCTTGCGGGCGCAATCGACAGAGATATTATCGCAGTAGCGGCTAAGAACGACGACGGAATAATCCGCTTTAAGTCCGAGGGCTACAACGAGGACGTAGTAAATCTTTCCGCAATCGACGAGCCCGACAATTTTCCCAAGTATAAGTCGGTTTCGCTTATCGCAGGACTTGCCAAGGGCTTCAAGAACGACGGCTATGGAATCGGCGGCTACGACGCTTATTCTACTACTCAGGTGCTTAAGGGAAGCGGTATTTCGTCCTCTGCGGCGTTTGAGGTTATGATAGGCAACGTGCTTAATTACCTCTACAACGACGGCAAGGTTTCAAACGTTGAAATAGCTAAGCTTGCTCAGTTTGCGGAGAACGTATATTTTGGAAAGCCCTGCGGTCTTATGGACCAGATGGCTTGCGCTGTCGGAGGCTTCGTTTATATTGATTTTGAGGACAATAAGAATCCGATAGTTGAGCCGATAAGCGACCCGCTCGGTGAGGGCAACTACGCACTTTGCATAGTAAATACGGGCGGCAACCACGCAGACCTCAACGACGATTACGCATCAGTACCCTACGAAATGAAGGCTGTAGCTAAGGAATTCGGCAGAGATATTCTCAGAGGAATTACCGAGGGCGAGCTTGTAAGAGCTATTCCTGCTTTAAGAGAAAAGGTCGGCGACAGAGCAATACTCAGAGCTATTCACTTCATTCGTGAAAACGACCGTGTAGGCGAAATCAGAAATTATCTTAAGGCAGGCGATATCGAGGGCTTCTTCTCGGGCGTTATTGCTTCGGGCGCTTCCTCCTTCAAATTCCTTCAGAACGTATATACGACCATCAACGTCAAGGAGCAAGGACTTTCTCTCGCTCTCGCTCTTACCGAGGGCTTCCTTACCGGCAAGGGCGGAGCATACCGTGTGCACGGCGGCGGATTTGCCGGTACTATTCAGGCGTTCGTTCCCATTAAGTTAGTGGACGAGTACGCAGCTCTTATGAATTCGGTATTCGGCGAGGGCGCTGTTATGAAGCTTCGCATACGCAATACCGGCGCTACCAAGCTTTTCTAAGAAGTACAGTTTATAGGACACCTCGTCAGGTATAATAAGGTCACGGAGCAAGAAGCGGCAGAGGCGCTTACCTCTCGCCTTTAGCTATGCTCCGAGTACACAAAACCAAAGGAGATAAATATGGCAACTAAAAAAAGTGCGGCTAAGGACGCCGCTCAGGTTAACGATAAAAAGGCGGCACTTGAGACCGTAATGCAAAGAATTGAGCGTGAATGCGGAAAGGGCTCGATTATGCGCCTTGGCGAAAATGCCGCTATGAACGTTTCGGCGGTATCGACAGGCTCGCTCTCACTCGACTTTGCACTCGGCATCGGCGGAATTCCCCGCGGAAGAATCACCGAGATTTACGGCCCTGAATCCTCGGGTAAGACCACTATTGCGCTTCACGTAATCGCAGAGGTACAGAAGCAGGGCGGAGATGCGGCGTTCATTGACGCAGAGCACGCACTCGACCCTATCTATGCGAAGAAGCTTGGCGTTGATATCAACAATCTTCTCGTATCCCAGCCCGACTGCGGAGAGCAGGCGCTCGAAATTGCCGAAACACTTGTAAACTCGGGCGCTATTGATATCGTAGTCATCGACTCGGTTGCGGCTCTCGTACCGAGACAGGAAATCGAGGGCGATATGGGCGCATCTCACGTGGGCGTTCAGGCAAGACTTATGTCTCAGGCAATGAGAAAGCTTTCCGGCTCTATCGCTAAGTCAAACTGCATCGTTATCTTTACCAACCAGCTTCGTGAAAAGGTTGGCGTTATGTACGGAAATCCCGAGGTTACCACGGGCGGCCGTGCGCTTAAGTTCTACGCTTCCGTAAGAATCGACGTAAGACGCTCGGAATCCCTAAAGAACGGCAGCGAGGTCTACGGCGCACACACCAAGTGCAAGGTTGTAAAGAACAAGGTAGCTCCTCCCTTCAAGACTGCGGAGTTCGATATTCTTTACGGCTCGGGAATTTCAAAGTCAAGCGAGGTTATAGATATGGCCATTGCCTTTGGAATCGTCGAGAAGAGCGGCGCTTGGTTCTACTACGACGGCAACCGTTTAGGTCAGGGCAAGGACAACGTAAGAAAGCTTATCGAGAGTGACAAGGAGCTTATGGCGAAGCTTGAGGAGCTTGTAAGAGAGCGTGCCGCAAGCGACAGCTTTGACGGCGAGGCAATCGCTGACGACGACGATTTCGAAATCAAGGATTTTGACGAACAGGACTAATATACCGTGAGCGATACTTTTGTTTTATCGGTCAAGCTTAAATCCAAGGGCGTATATCTTATTACGCTGAGGATTGGCGAAAAGGAAAATAAATATGAAATATCCGAGGGGACGTACCGAGAAATCGGCAGTCCCCTTTCGGGGTGTTATATAGGGAACGGCGAGCTTGAGGTGATTATTTACGAGGACGAGCGCCGACGTGCGCTTAAGCGGGCGTTGAGGGTGCTTGAATGCGCGGACAAGAGTAAAAGCGCTCTTTACCTTAAGCTTTTATCTCTGGGATTTTCAAAGGAGGTCTCGAAAAGTACCGTCGAGCAGTGCGTATCGCTAGGCTACGTCGACGAGGGGCGTACAGTAGAGAGAACCGTGCTATCGCTTGCACAGCGTGACCTTTTAGGACCAAAGAAAATTTATGCAAAGCTGATGTCAAGAGGCTTCGGCTCAGCGATTATATCGAAAACGATATCCTCGCTTTGCGCCTCGGGCGAGCTTGACTTTGAAAAAACGAAGCAGGCTTTGATTTTAAAAAAGCAACCAAAGGACGGCGAGGAGGAGAAAATTCTGCTCTTCAAATACGGATACTATTATGATTAAAAGATTTATCGGCTACTATAAGCCATACAAGCTTATGTTTTTTATAGATATGCTGGCGGCGATGGTGATTGCGGTATGCAATCTTTATTATCCGACGCTTGCTAAGGATATAATAAACGTCTATATAAACGACGACACTCCAAGACGGCTTATTATATTCTCTTTATTGCTGCTCGGCATCTATCTTATAAAATCCGTCTGCACGTTTATAGTAAGCTATTACGGTCACGTAATGGGAATTAAGCTCCAGCAGGATATGAGGCGTGACCTTTTCAGAAAATATCAGAGGCTGCCTACCTCGTACTATGACAATCACAAGACGGGTGATTTGCTCTCAAGGCTTGTCAACGACCTTTTTGAGGTTTCGGAGCTTGCGCATCACGGCCCTGAGAATTTGTTTCTCATAGTGTTTATGCTGATTGGCGCTCTCATAATGCTTATCGGCATAAATTTAGAGCTTACTCTCATTATGTTCGCTTTTCTTCCGCTTATAATACTGCTTGCCGTATTTTCAAGGAAGGGTATGAAGGCGGCTATGAAAAAATCGAGGGCGCAGACCTCGGTAATCAATTCTACGCTTGAAAATTCGATATCGGGAATCAGAGAAACCAAGTCTTACGTTGCCGAGCATTACGAAATAGAAAAGTTTGACGGAGCAAACGGCCTTTTTGCAAAATTCAGGCGCCGAGCTATGCTGGCTATGGGAAGATATGAGACGGTTATGGCGTTTATCAACGATTTCCTTTATCTTTCTATAATTTTTATCGGCGGACTTTTCCTCTTTAACGGCAAAATAGACGCAGGCGAGTTTACCGCATTCGTACTGTATATAGGAATGTTTTTAACCCCCGTGCAGAAATTCGTTGCGCTCTTTGAGCAGATGCAGGAGGGTATGACGGGCTTTGCAAGATTCTCCGAGATTATGGACGAGGAGGACGAGCTTGACTGCGGTACTGTCACGCTTGATAAGGTTGTCGGTAACGTTTCCTTTGAGGGCGTATCCTTCCATTATGACGCCGACGGCAGCCGCAACGTAATCAACAATCTTTCGCTCTCAATAGAAGCAGGAAAGACCTTGGCACTGGTAGGTCCGTCAGGCGGTGGAAAATCCACGCTATGCAATCTTATACCGAGATTTTACGACGTGAGTGAGGGCAGAATCACGCTTGACGGAATAGATATAAGAGATATAAAGCTTCACAGCCTCCGCTCGCACATAGGAATCGTGTCGCAGAATATATTTTTGTTTGACGGAACGATTAAGGACAATATAGCCTACGGAGCAGGCGAGGTATCGGACGG
Source organism: Eubacteriales bacterium (assembly GCA_045659905.1). Lineage (GTDB taxonomy): Bacteria > Bacillota > Clostridia > Oscillospirales > CAG-272 > UBA1740. Next base: position 26,867 of record JAZRCT010000004.1, read on the forward strand.
AGAGATTATAGAAGCCGCAAAGCGGGCTAACATTCACGAATTTATATCCGCACTCCCCCAGGGTTACGATACGGAGGTCGGCGAGCGCGGCGTTAAGCTTTCGGGCGGTCAGCGGCAGAGAGTATCTATCGCAAGAGTATTCTTAAAAAACCCCTCGCTCCTTATACTTGACGAGGCGACGAGCGCTCTTGACAATATTACCGAAATGCAGATACAAAGGTCGCTCGAGGACCTCTCTTACGGAAGAACGGTAATAGTAGTAGCTCACAGGCTCTCTACCGTAAAAGGTGCTGACGAAATCGCCGTAGTTGACGAAAGCGGAATTGTCGAGCGTGGAACGCACGACGAGCTTATGGCACTTGGCGGCGAATATTCAAGGCTTTATTCCTATCAATTTAAGCAATACGCTAACTAATATTTACAAAAACAAGACAAAAAAAGAAGATTATCGCACAATGGATACAGTACAAAACAATCCAAGAATGGGCTTTCGTGACGGAATGCCGATAGGTCTTGGCTATCTCGCCATTTCCTTTGCCTTCGGCATTACTGCCACCTCGTCGGGGCTTTCTATACTTGAGGCTCTGCTTATTTCAATGACTAATCTTACCTCGGCAGGGCAGCTTGCCGCAGTACCGATTATCACCTCTGGGGTAAGATATATAGAGCTTGCGCTTACCGAGCTTATCATAAATTTAAGATATTCGCTTATGTCAATTTCGATATCTCAAAGGCTGGATAAGAAAATCAGGCTTCACGAGCGCTTCCTGCTCGCATTTACGCTTACCGACGAAATATTTGCGGTAAGCATAGGAAAGCAGCAGCCCCTCGGGAAGAAATATATGTTTTCCCTGCTGGTGCTTCCCTATCTCGGCTGGTCGCTCGGAACGCTTCTTGGCGCAATAGCGGGCAATATTCTACCGGAAATAATAGTTTCAGCGCTTGGAATTGCTATGTACGCAATGTTTATCGCAATTTTCGTGCCTGCCGCGCGTGACTCACGCCCGGTGCTTTTCGTGGTGCTTATTGCGGTGGCGCTTTCGGCGCTGTTCTACTACACCCCCGTTCTAAGTCAGGTGTCGGCGGGCTTCGTTATAATAATCTGTGCTATCGTAGCAAGCGTTATTATGGCGATAATCCGTCCTATCGACGAGCCTGATAAAGCAAAAGAGGAGGTGAGCGCAGAATGACCTCCTCGGTAAATCCTCTCCACTTTCTTTTCTCACTTCTGATTATGGCGGGCGTTACCTATCTTTTAAGACTTTTGCCTATGCTTCTTATAAGAAAGGAAATAAAGAATAGGTTTATAAAGTCCTTCCTTTATTACATTCCCTACGCAGTGCTTGCCGTAATGGCAATACCTGCAATCTTTCATTCAACGTCCTACCTTTTATCGGGAATTATTGCAGGTATTGTAGCAGTTTTGCTTGCTTATTTCAGGCAAAGCCTTATCGTAGTAGCCTCGGGCGCTGCGCTATCCGTGCTTATCGCCGAGCTTATTATTCCTCTGTTTATCTGAAACGACGAAATTCCAAGCTTAACTTCACTTGTGCGTAGCGCAAGCTTCACTGCACGGCAACTTCACTTTCGCAAAAGCGAAAGCTTCACCACAAAAAAGATAGCATTTCGGCTAGAACCGATTTGCTATCTTTTTTGTCGTTATAAGGGTTTGGGCTTAGTTTTTTGCTCAAAGCCGTGCGCTTAGATTGTAAAATCTATACGCCGAAGGTCATATCGCCATAGGTAGGCACAGGCCAGAACTCACGTGCGCAAAGAACCTCCATTGCGTCAACGGTAGCTCTGAGCTTGTCCATAGCGGGTATAACCATATCCTTGTAATAATTTGCCGCCTCCTCGACGTCGGTGAGAGCTACGGCGGAATTCTCTACCCTTTCAAGCTCGTAATAGTCAAGGTAGGTCTTGGAAAGCAGCTTTGAAAGAGTATCGGCGTGCGCCCTTCTTTCATCAACACAAGCGTCGGGAATTACCGCAACAAGCGACGAAATCTCGGAAGAAAGTCTGCCAAGATATGCGCTTACCGCAGGGATATAATCACGCATCGTCATTTCAAGCATCGTGCGTGCCTCTATATTCTTAATCTTGCGGTAGCTTTCAAAGAATATCTCACGGCGGGAGCGGATTTCGGTCCTGCTCATTACGCCAAATTTCTCAAAGAGTAAAACGTTCGCCTCGTCGTCAAAATGAGCGTATGCCTCAGGGGAGGTCTTGAAGTTGGAAAGTCCTCTCCTTGCAGCCTCCAGCTCCCACTCGGCAGAATAGGAATTGCCCGAGAAAAGAATTCTCGAATGAGCCTTCAGCGTTTCGCAAATAAGTCTGTCAACCTCGCTATCGAAATCCGATGCAGCTTCAAGCACGTCGGCAAAATCCGAGAACGACTTTGCAACCGCCGTATTAAGCACGATATTGGCAAGCGCAATATTCTGCGACGAGCCAACCATACGGAATTCAAACTTATTGCCCGTAAATGCAAAGGGAGAGGTACGGTTCCTATCGGTATTATCTATTCTTATAGCGGGAACAGAGGGGATACCGAGCGACATATATTTCTTATCGCACTTGCAAAGCTCTCTGCCCTCTATGATAGACCTAACGAGATTGTCAAGCTCGTCGCCGAGGAAAATAGAGATAATCGCAGGGGGCGCTTCATCACCGCCAAGACGGCAATCGTTGCCTGCGGTAGCCGCAGAAATGCGAAGAAGATCCTGATAATCATCAACCGCCTTTATAACTGCGGCAAGCACGAGCAAAAAGCGCTTATTCTTCTCGGGTGTCTTGCCGGGCTTAAGAAGATTAACGCCCGTATCTGTGCCAAGTGACCAGTTGTTGTGCTTACCTGAGCCATTGATTCCGAGGAAGGGCTTTTCGGCAAGCAGACAAGCCATACCGTGCTTAGGCGCAAGCTTCTTCATATATTCCATAATCAAAAGGTTATGGTCTACTGCTATATTCGTCGTGTTGTAAACGGGAGCAAGCTCGTGCTGAGCTGGCGCAGTCTCATTATGCTTCGTCTTTGCTGAGATGCCAAGACGCCAAAGCTCCATATCAAGCTCGTGCATATACTCGCCAACCTTGGTAGGAAGACTTCCGAAATAGTGGTCCTCCATCTCCTGTCCCTTGACTGCGGGAGCGCCAAAAAGAGTTCTTCCACAATAAAAGAGGTCCCGTCTTGCTCTGAAATCCTCCTCACGAACGAGGAAATATTCCTGCTCGGCTCCAACGGTGGTGGTAATACGCTTCGTCTTATCGTCACCGAAAAGTCTGACTATACGCAAGCCCTCGGCGCTTATAGCGTCCATCGAGCGAAGAAGCGGAGTCTTGGTATCGAGAGCCTCGCCCGTATACGAGCAGAAGGCGGTGGGTATGTAAAGAGAGCCGTCCTTGATAAAGGCGTAGGAGGCAGGGTCCCAGGCGGTGTAGCCTCTTGCCTCAAAGGTGGCGCGAAGACCGCCCGAGGGGAAGCTAGATGCGTCAGGCTCGCCCTTAATAAGCTCCTTACCCGAAAATTCCATTATAGCCTTGCCGTGCTCGACCGGGGTAAGAAAGGCGTCGTGCTTTTCGGCAGTAACTCCTGTCAGGGGCTGGAACCAATGGGTAAAATGGGTTGCGCCGTGCTCGACAGCCCAATCCTTCATAGCGCCCGCTACAACGTCTGCAATGCCTGCATCTATCTCCTTGCCCTCCTCAATCGTATTAACGAGAGAGCGGTAGACCTCCTTAGGCAATCTTTCGCGCATTACGTCTTCACTAAAAACCTGCGAGCCGAATATTTCTGGTATTCTTACGATTTTCTCCATTGCAATCGCCCTTTCCTGAAAATGAAAATATTTCGGTATTTTATTCTATAATTATACACAAGAGTTAAAATCTTGTCAAGAAATATTTTAAATATCTCCTATAAAATTAAAATAATCTGTTAACTATTCACCGCAGTTTATCCTTTTGCCTTGACAATAGCAAAAGAGAGGTGTATAATATACTGGTATGAATTTCAGACGAAGGATTTGTAATGTATTATATAACACTTGACCTTGAATGGAATCAGGCGTACGCCCAAAAGGCGCTGGCGGTTCAAAGGCAGCTTGCCTGCCGATTGCGCGGCGAGATTATTCAGATAGGCGCAGTAAAGCTCGATTCCAATATGCAGCCGTGCGGCTCATATCAGGCGATAGTCAAGCCAAAGTATTTTAAAAAGCTTCACCGACACGTAAGCGAGCTTACGGGCATAAGTCAGGCGCAGATGGATGCGGGAATCACGCTTCCCGAGGCTATCGAGAGCTTCAAGCGCTGGTGCGGCGACGACTTCGTGTTCTTGACCTGGGGACCTGACGATATCCCGATGATGAAGGAAAATTTCCATATTCATAAGCTTCAATCCGATTGGCTTGACAAGGCGTACGACCTACAGCCGATATTTAATATGCAGACCGACGGTCAGTCAAAGCAGCGCTCGCTTGAATACGCTATGGAATATTTTGAAATTCCGCAGAGGCTGCCTGCGCACGATGCGCTGAACGACGCCTATTTCACGGCGCTTGTTGCCGAAAAGCTTGACGTCAAGCTCGGAATTGCAAACTACGGAAAAATCGAGAGGGAGCATCTGTACTCAGCTACGATTGGAGATGCCGATGCAGGTGACGACGGCTACGTCACGATAGACGAAATGCTTGAGGATACTCCCGTCACTAAGCCTCTGTGCCCGCACTGCAAGTCGACGCTTCTTCGGGCAGGGGACACGCTTCATTCTAAGGGACAGAAATACACCTTTGTATATTCCTGCGAAAATCACGGAAATATGCTTCTTATAATGAAGCTTCACAAAAATTTCAACGGCACTTGGCGTGCAAAGCTTACTATTGACGAGGCAAGCGCAGAAGCGCTTAACGCTCACAAGGCGGCACTTGAAAAAAGTCATTTCAAGCGAAAGAGCCGCAACCGCAGAAGAAGAAAAAAGCCTGCCGAGACCGTATAATGCTAAAGACGGAGGATATCTGACTATCCTCCGTCTTTGCTTTTTTATTACCGATTATATTTGCGCCTTTTGCCATTCCGCAGAAGCGGGACGGCAAAAGGTATTTATTATTCAGAGGTTTTTTCAACCTCTACGCCTCTTATGAGTGAATAGTCGCTGCCCGAGGGCGCTGTCAGAAGGTTGTGAGTATCGCACTCCTCGTTCTCATTCTTCTTAAGGAAGGTCGGAAGATTCTGACTGTTTGCTATAAGATTTATTTTTTGGGTAATTCCATAGGGACTTTCGTCACCATCGGTATTGAAGTGACCGTTTTGCACCTTATTGAATATATACGTGCTGCCCTTCACTCTGCTTACGAAATTCTCTATCGTCACAGTCGTCGGAAGATAGCAATCGTATCCGAAATCCCATTTGTAATATACAGTAGGATCTAACACTTTATCCTCGTTCTTGGCTTTTTTTGCACTGTCAACGGCGTCAACGTAGATAATGTATCCTGTCTGAATACTTCTGTCCTTTTCCCTTGAACCGCCCTTTGCGCTTGTATAGCTCTTGAAGCCGTCAAGCAGACAATTCTTGATAATTATATCGCCCTCAAAGGAGCTTCCGTAGTCGCCGCGAAGCCGCAAGAATCTCTCTCCCACACGGCGCTGAGTATTGATAACCTCAAGCGTTCCTCCACCTACTACGTTAAAGAGCTGTCCTATCGTGGTGTTTTCAATCTTTACGTTCCAGAAGCCGCGGTGAGCGTCTATTCTTGAAATGATGCAGTTGTTGAAATGCAAATTCTTGCAGCCGTTTGAGGACATTATTCCCCAATACTTGCCGTCACCGATGTCAGTACCTCTCATTTCAAGGCCGTCAAAGCTGATATCGTTAGAATATTCTACGACGAAATCGTAAGTACCCATAGCAACGCTAGAAGATGCCGTGCCCGAGCTGTTGCTGTGCTCGGATTTATCCTCGTAGTATACTACGTGACCCGTGAGGTCACAATTTATCACGTCGACGCTGTTTGCCGTATCGAAGAAGAAAAATCCGTAGTAGGGATATCCGCAACCCTTCGTAGCATATTTTCCGGTAGTTCTGTCTATCGGATCAGCCTCGCCCTCAATCTTGTGACGGATATTTGTCAACGTCACGTTAGCACGGCTTATTTTAAAGCCTCTGCCGTAAGAATGGTAGACGTTTCTGTAATCGTCGTAGGTAACCTGCTTGCCGTTGAGCCGGTGGGTAACGACTTCAAGCGCTTGGTTGGCAATAGTTTTAAAGTGACCGCCGTTTATCGTAATGGGGGTATCGTCAATAGGAATAATATTAATTGACGAAAGCTCGGTAAAATCAAAAACAACAGGGGTTGATTCGTCGATATTTCCGTCCTCGTCAACTATCACGAAATCACGTCTTACGTTGCCCGAATTTTCGTTGGCACCGAATCTTATGAAATCTCTTTTCTTCGCATTGTGGAAGGAAACCATCGACCTTTTGCCGCCTGTGAAATTCGTAATCCAAGGAATAGAGGTATCACCCTCCCCTACTATTACCGAGTTATCGGGCTTTGCGTAGACTATTCTTTCAATGCCGTCTTTGTCGGTATAGGCTTTCTCAACCAGCCCTAATTCCATAAGCTGAGCCACCGTCAAGGAAAAGGCGGGGTTGTCTCTTGCTATTTTGAATATTGGATTTCCGCTGTAAGAATAAATTGCGGGGATAGTATCGTCTATTATGAAGTTCGGCTCGTCCATATAGAGCTTGGGGTCGTCCGTAGCTACGCCGAATGCGTCCTTCTCGCCCGCAAGATGAACCTGAGTGCCGAAATCGCAGTCGGTCATAATGGGAATTTCAGCGCCGCCCGTCTCGCCAATATAAAAGACCTTTCCGGGGTCTGCTATGACTTTTTGTCCACCTTTGTTTGCATATCGATGGGTTTTCAGTATTGCAAGGAAATCATTAGTAACGCCGTCACCTGCCGCTCCGCCGTATACACAGTAGGAAACCGTGCTGACGTGCTCGCTGTAATTCAGCGTCGCAGGAATTACGACGTCCCCCTTCTTTGAGGAGAAAAATTCCTTAAAGAACTTCTCGTAGGAATCAAGGAAAGCATTGGTGTATTCGCACTCGATATAGAGGCTTCCGTCCTTGTAATATGCATAAAATCCGTCATCGTAGGTGCGCTTTCCCTGCGAATCAACCGAGAAAGGAATAGTCCTCAGTACGATTTTGTGAGAAATTTTATCACTATTTCTTTCGTCAACGAACGGAAGCTTTTTACCTATAAGCTTCCGTATGTCCGTGCGAAGAGTTGTAGCCATAGAGGGATATACCAGGGCGTCGTTCTGATCGCAAACTATCGAAAATTCCGAAATATCAAAAGCGCCAATCTTAAGCGAATCCAGCTCGTACTTGGTCAGCACCTCCACCTTAAGAGTCTCCGGTATGCTTTTGTTTCTTAAGTCGGTAGTGCTATCGGTGATACCGAGATTGTCCTTAACGAAATCGTTTACGGTATCTCTTGTAAGATTGGTAGTACCGCCCGCAATAATTACCCTCTTGCCGACTACCTTTACGGTATAGCCCTCCTCGCCCAGATAATCCGCAGTGACTACGCAGGCATCGGGACGGTTGCGCACGCCTGTGCCTATTATTATTTCGCAGTCGCTGACAGCCGTAGCATCCTTATCCTCTATCGCATCTGATATTTCAACGCCGAGAGCCTTAAGGGTAGTGACGAGATTATTCGCCGCACGTCTGCCCGCACTTCCTGCGCCGCCGGCGATTACCACCTTGAACTGCGCTACATTATTCCTGATAAGCACAAGGCCGTCAAGCGGAATATCGTCCTCGGGAGCAGTGCAAGCCGTAAAAGAAAGGAACGCAAATGCCGCAACCGCAAAAGTGAGCAGTAAAACCAGAGCTTTCTTAAACTTCATATAACCCTCCCGCATAAATATTAAATCCGGCATATACGTCAAAACATAAGATGTCATTTTAAATAATTATATCAAAATATTTAAGTTTGCGCAATTAACAAAAAGGAAATCGGCATAATGCACAAATTTCACTATGCATTATGCCGAACGCAAAGTATGGCTGTTTTTACAAGGCCTTTTCTTCTCTTATTAGCTTATTTTAAGCCTTTACTTTGCTCTTTTTGTCAATTATATACGCTGCAATCACCGAGCCTGCCGCAATAGCAAGGCAAACGGAGGTTACTATTATCAAAGCGGTATAATTTACCTCGCTAAGAAACTTAAAGGTAAAATCGCCGCTTTCAGGGTCCTGCATATGGGCAAAGATAAGACAAACGTCGGTAACGACCGCTGCCGAAGCCGAAACGAGCGCCAATATTCTGAACAAGCCCGACACACCAAGCGTAAGCGAGCCTCTTTCCTCTTTTCTGTAAGGACGCAAATCGAGTCTTGTAAAATCAAGCGCCGAAGCAAGATAAAAGGCTACGAAGCAATTTATTACGGTTTCGGGTATCATATAAGTAGCGTTGTAGCCTATCGAATATAAGAGAGCAGCGCCGTCGGGTATCGGAAGTCCTGCCCACACGGTAGCTCCTGCGACGGTGTGACAAAGATATCTTATAACGCTGACAAGCAGCGCTCCAAGCATAAATTCAAGTCCTGCCGACACCGAAAGCGCTCTTCCCTCTTTTCTGAGCTTTCCTCTGAAAATACCCGCAAGACCGATTGCAAGAAAGGCTATGAGGTAGTCAAACACAAACAAGGCTATGATTGCTATCGGAGTAGGCACGGGCAGATAGCTGAAATTCTCAAGTCCCAGAAGCTGCTGAACTACTGCGTACACGCCTGCCGTTCCAAGTCCCCAAAGCATACCGTGACGGTAGGCTATTACCGCAACGGGAATCATTGAGGCAAATGTGACCGAGCCGCCGTAGGGCATATCGACGAGCTTGAGTGTGGATAGTACGGTCGAGAGGGCTATCATTACCGCCGCTTCGACCGCTATGCGTAATATTTTTTGGCTTTTCATTTTCATTTCTATTTCTTCCTTTCTCTTTTTCCCCAAAGAAGCCACCCTCGGGTGAAAATAATTAAAGCCACACAGGATATATCCCGTGTGGCAGAAAAAGGCAAAAAACATCAAGCCTATCGTACATCTTCCTACGCCGGTATTATCCGTATCAGGTTAAAGGGTTCGCAAAAATGCATCTCAGCCGAAAAAATCAGCACCCCTGACATATTCTGTTGTGACCGAAGCTAGTTTATCACAGTTTTTCGGAACTGTCAATAGCTAAAGCTCATTTTTCGGAAATTTTTTACTATGACACGCCTGAGCAAAGACGGTTTAAAGGCAAGCCTTTAAAGCTCCCCGTATCCGTCGCCCTGCTCGGTATGACGGTCAAGCATTTCGTCGATAGCACGCATTATTCCGAGCTTGCCGTGCTCGTAGGTAAGTCCGCCTTGAAGATATGCGGTATACGGCTCGGTCAGCGGTCCGTCGCAGGAAAGCTCGTTGGTAGCTCCCGTGATAAACGTGCCTGCCGCACTTACCTCAAGGTGAGGATATCCCGGCATTTCGGAGGGATAAGGAGTAGCGTACGCCTCAACGGGCGAGCCCTTCTGTATACCCGTACAGAATTTTATCAAAACCTCGGGCGAGTGGAAATCCACCGTCTGCACGATATCGGTGCGCATCTCGTCGTATCTCGGGCTGACGTCGGTATAGCCTGCAAGCTCAAGCATTCTCGAGGCAAATGCCATTGACTTCAAGGTAGCCGCAACCGTAGTCGGAGCTACGAAAAATCCCTTGTAATAGGATGCGAGCTGATTGAAATTAGCGCCTAAATCCTTACCGATGCAAGGGGCGCTGAATCGCTCAGCTATATCGGCGATAACCTCCTTAGTGCCAACGCAATAAGCTCCGCTCGTAGCAAAGCCTGCGCCGAGATTCTTCATCATAGAACCAACGAAAACGTCCGCTCCTACCTCGGTAGGCTCTCTGTCCTCGCAAAATTCTCCGTAGCAGTTGTCAACCATTACAAGAGTATCGGGGCAAGCGGACTTTACCGCTTTTATCGCCTCGGCTATTTTTTCAATAGTAAGGCTTAATCTGTGCGAGTAGCCTCGGCTTCTCTGAATAGCGCATACCTTGACGTCACCCCTCGAAACACGCTCTCTTATAGCGTCAAGGTCGAAATCGTCACCTACAAGCTCGATTTCCTCATATTTGATGCCGTGACGAATCAGCGAATTTCGGCTATCGCCCGACGTGCCGATAACGCTCCTTAGGGTGTCGTAAGGCTCACCCGATATATAAAGCAGAGTGTCGCCCGCCTTAAGCATTCCGAAAAGCGCTACCGCCAAGGCGTGCGTACCCGACATAAGCTGAGGTCTTACGAGAGCGTCCTCAGCGCCGAACACCCTTGCGTAAAGAGCCTCAAGCTTATCTCTGCCGCTATCCGAGTATCCATAACCCGTGATATCTATAAAATCAGCAGAGGAGACTCTTAATTTCTGAAATGCATCCAATACTTTAGTCGAGCATTTCATAGCGTTTTCGTCTATTTTTGTAAACATTTCTTTGCAATCAGCCTCCGCTTTTTCGGCAAGCTTTACCGTTTCGTCACTGATATTATAATCAAAATACATCTTTCAATTTCCTTTATTTTCTTTTCTTGCGAGAAGCTAAAGCCACAGCTTCTAAATTCATTCCGTACTATTATAGCAAAAAAATTTAGTAAATGCAATACGCAAAAACCAATAATTCTTTAATGAGTGCGCTTTGCTTTGTTTTTTAAAATTCTCGGGGTTTTCTCTTTTCTCAGTCTTTGCCAAAATATGCTTGACCTTTTTATGAAACTATGCTATAATCTTATCTACAGTATTTTAAAATTATATGCGAGGTGCATTATGCGTGCATACGAAAGACTTTTAAATTATGTTAAATTCAATACCGAAAGCGACGAGGATACACTTACTCATCCCAGCACGAAAAATCAGTTTACACTTGCAAACGCATTGGCAAGCGAGCTTAAGGAGCTTGGCTGCGACGGCGTTCAGGTATCGGACAAGTGCTACGTATACGCAAGACTTAATGCAACGGCGGGCTTTGAGGCCGCTCCCAAGCTTGGCTTTATAGCGCATATGGATACCTCTCCTGACTTTTCGGGCGAGGGGGTAAATCCGATTATCCACGAAAATTATTCCGGCGAGGATATCGTGCTTGATAAATTTGGCACGGTGCTTAGCAATTCTACCTTCCCGCATCTTTCAAGGCTTAAGGGCAGGACGCTTATCACGACGAGAGGCAACACTCTGCTCGGAGCTGACGACAAGGCGGGTATCGCTGAAATTATGACTCTAGTGGAAAAAATCAAGGTCGAGGGACTGGCTCACGGTCCTCTGCGCTTCGCATTCACACCAGACGAGGAAATAGGCGAAGGCGCTGACAATTTTGACATTGAGCTTTTCGACGCTGATTTTGCATATACGGTAGACGGCGGCGAGGAAGGCTCGCTCGAATACGAGAACTTCAATGCGGCATCGGCTAGCTTTGAAATTAAGGGCTTCAACGTACACCCGGGAAGCGCAAAGAACACTATGATAAACGCAGCGCTGGTAGCTATAGAAATCAATTCTATGCTTCCCGGCTTTGAGACACCCTCTCACACCGACGGCTACGACGGCTTTTATCACCTTACCGACATAAACGGCGACGTCGGTATGGCAAAGCTTTATTACATTATCCGTGACCACGACCATAATTCCTATATGGCAAGACTTAACACGCTTGCACATATAGAAGAAATTATCAACGAAAAATACGGTGAGGGCACGTGCGAGCTTTCAATAAGAGAGCAGTACAAAAATATGGCTACAAAAATTGCGCCCTGTATGCATCTTATAGACAATGCAAAGCTTGCTACCGAGCGTGCGGGAATCACTCCCACAGTAGAGCCTATCAGAGGCGGAACCGATGGCGCAAGGCTATCGTTTATGGGACTTCCCTGCCCCAATCTCGGCACTGGCGGCTACGCCTTCCACGGTCCTTACGAGCATATCACCGCTGAGGGTATGGACAAGGTCGTTGAGATACTAGCCAACATCACGGATATTTACAAATCCCAAAGCACCGCAAAATAAAAGCATAGCGCAATATTAAGTGCAAAACACCCATAGGGGGATTATTCTATGAAAATTATAATAGTAGGAACCGGTACTGTCGGCTCTGCTATCTGCACTGAGCTTGCAGAGGAGGGGCATACCATCACCGCAATAGACCACAATCGGAAGACGCTCGACGATTTAAGCAATTCCTGCGATATCGGCGCACTCTTAGGCAACGGCGCTGATATTTCTCTGCTTCGTGAGGCGGGGGCTGAAAAAGCCGACCTTCTTATTGCGGTCACGGCGCAGGACGAGGTAAATATTCTTTGCTGCCTTGCCGCTAAAAAGCTTGGCACGAAAAACACGGTAGCAAGAGTAAGAAATCCCGAATATTCCGAGCTTACCGCACTCACACAGGACGAGATGGGGCTCTCCTTCACCATAAATCCCGAATATGCGGCGGCAAGAGAGATTTCGCGCGTGCTGAAGCTACCCACCGCATCGAAGATAGATACGTTCTGCCACGGCAGAGTGGAGACGGTGGAATTCAAGGTTTCGGAAAATTCTATGCTCGTCGGAAAGTCGCTTCACGAGCTGAGGGGCGAGCTTGATTCTAATTTCCTCGTTTGCGGAATAAGACGCAAGGATAGCTGCTTTATCCCTCTCGGAAGCACGGTCATAGAGCAGGGCGATGTTATTGCCGTAACCGCCTCTGACGACAACACCTCAAAATTCTTCAAGGAAATAAAAAGCTATAAGCGCCCTGTCAAAAAGGTAATTATCTTCGGCGGAGGCAGGATTACCTATTATCTTGGCGAGCTTCTCCGTAAAAGCAAAACTCAGGTCACCGTAATTGAAGAAAACGAAGCGCTTTGTCAAGAGCTTGCCGAGCAGTACAACTGGACGGTAATCAATGGCAACGGCACGAAGCAGGAGCTTCTTCTTGAGGAAGGAATAGAAAATGCAGACGCCTTTCTCGCCCTCAGCTCACTTGACGAGGAGAACGCTATCACCTCTATGTTCGCAAAGACCAAGGGCGTGCCTAAGATAGTCACTATGATAGGCTCGCTTCCTTATATAGACTTTTTTCGCAGCGTAGGGCTTGAGAGCGTGGTATCGCCGAAATATTCTACCGCCAGCCAAATTTTACGCTTCGTGCGTGCAAAGGCCGACTCAAGAGCATCGGAAATTTTGGCGCTTCACCGACTTATGGACGGCAAGATTGAGGCGCTTGAATTCGCTATCAAGGAAAATATAAACGGACTTACGGGAATTCCGATTCGTAATATAAAGCGTAAGGACGATACTCTTATTGCCTGCATTGTAAGAAACGATGAAATAATAATACCGTCAGGTGATGACGAAATTCTGCCTGCAGACCGTGTTATAATAGTTACTATGATACAGAACGTAGACAGCATTAAGGACGTTTTGCGATGAATTATAAATTTATTTTGCGCCTTGTCGGCTCGGTGCTTCTGATTTTAGCGGGACTGCTTCTTTTACCGCTTACGGTAGCGCTTATCTATAAGGAAAGCATACTTCCCTTTTTATATACGGTGCTGATATTGATTGCGGCAGGTCTTCCCTGTGTGCTTTTGACTAAAAAAGCCAGCAATAAGAGAATATACGCCAAGGAGGGCTTCGTCGGCGTTGCCCTTTCCTGGATATTTATTTCTCTTATCGGCGCTTTGCCCTTCGTATTTTCGGGAGCAATCAAAAGCTATGTAGACGCACTTTTCGAGACCGTATCAGGCTTTACCACCACCGGAGCTTCGATACTTAAAGAGATAGAATCACTGCCTCGCGGTATTCTCTTTTTCAGAAGCTTCACCCACTGGATTGGCGGTATGGGAGTCCTCGTATTTATTCTTGCGGTGCTTCCCGTAAACGGCTCTACTATCCATATTATGCGAGCAGAGGTCCCGGGACCTACCAAGGGAAAGCTCGTGCCGAAATTAAGGCAGACGGCGCTTATTCTTTACGGTATCTACATCGCTCTGACGCTGATTGAAGCAATCTCGCTTCTTATTGCCGGGCTTGACCTTTACGACGCAGTCGTCACCTCGTTTTCCACTCTGGGAACGGGCGGATTTTCGGTAAAGAACGCCTCTATTGCAGGATATATGAATCCTGCGGTAGAATGGATTGTCGCAATATTTATGCTCCTTGCGGGTATAAATTTCAATATCTATTTTTATATCCTTATAAGAAGCTTTAAGCCAATTATCAAGAACACGGAAATTAAGGCGTACTTGATTATTTGTCTTATAGCCACCACCGCAATAACCGTTAATCTTTGGACGAGCAATGCTATTGACGGCTCGTTCGGAGACACCGTGCGGCACGCATTCTTCCAGGTCACCTCGATTATGTCGACCTCGGGCTGTGCCTCGGCAAACTATATAGAGTGGCCCTATTTCTCACAAACCCTGCTTTTCCTGCTTACGTTTCTCGGCGCTTGCGCAGGCTCTACGGCGGGCGGACTTAAGATTTCAAGGCTCGTTATACTTCTTAGGTCTATGAAAAAACAGCTAAGGAAAATGCTGAAGCCGAATTCCGTAGATACGGTAAGAATGGACGGCGAGGCGCTTAGCGACGATTTAGTATGCTCGTCGCTTGGATACTTTGCGTTTTATTGCGCTATTATTCTTTCAACTACGCTGCTGATTTCAATAGACGGACTAGACCCGCTAACGAATTTCACAGCGGCAGTTACCTGCTTTAATAACGTCGGTCCGGGACTTGGAAATTACATCGGTCCTGTCGGTAATTTCTCCTGCTTCTCGGATTTTTCCACCCTGATGCTTTCCTTAGCAATGCTGCTTGGAAGGCTTGAGGTATTCCCTATGCTGATACTTTTTTCTCCGTCAACCTGGAAGAAAAACTAGCTTAAATTGTAAACATTTCTTTTCTTTACGTTAGGGGGCTGTCTCATTAAGAATTCAATAAAATCAAAGCAAAATCCGAGAAAATGCGGCAAGAAATAAAGATTTAGCGAATTCTTAATGAGAACAGAACCTTGGGGCGAACGAATTTAGGTAGGAAAGCGGCGTTTGCGACCGAAGGAGTACGAGGGTACGGCGAGAGTTCAGCAAACGGCGGTAGAATAAAAAACTAATAAAAAAGAGGAAAAACAAGAGTTTTTCAACCTTGATTTCCTCAAAATTACGCTTATTATCGGGAGGGGTACTGTGTTTCTTTCACAATACCCCTCGTTTTTATTCGGTTATACCTAAATGCGAATGCCTCTTTTATTCTATGTAATTTACATATTCGTCAGATACGGTATTCGCCTTAAGATGAATTCTGTAAAGTTTATTCGTACCCCAGCGTTCGTCGAACGGCTTTTCCGCATCGATTTTTTCAACCTTTGGCGTAAGCTTTGCGTCATATATCAAGCTTCTGCCCTCGGCAAGCATTATTCTGCCGCCCTCGATTGAAGGCTCTTTGTGAGTAAGGAAATGGATATCGATTTCGCCCTCACCGTCAAATACTACCTTGTCCCGAAGCTCTATTCTGCCGTCACTGAGTCTTGCGCTCCTTACGAGCGATTTGACCTTAGCCTCGTCAGGGTAAGCAGAGCTTAGCTCCATTGAAGCTCCGCCCGTAGTCTCGTCGTATATTTCGTTCTGCGTTCGGTAATCTTTTCCGTTAAGCTGCATCACGCCGTTAAGAGTAACGGTATTGTGGTAGCCCGACTGATTGTTCCAGAGAGTATAACGCTTATCCGAGAAGGTAAATTTATTATATTCACCAGGACCGGCATCTATAAATACGGGCTTGCCGCAGTAGTACACTATTATATTTCCTAAGTCGTTATGGTTGTGGTTTTCGTCGTTATTTCCACCCTTGAGAGCGAGATAGAAGCCTTTATCCGTCTCGGGCTGCTCTCTTGAAATCATTACCTTAAGCCCCGGCAGCCACACACGGGTAAGTCCGAAGCTTTCCTCTCCGACGACCGTCTTATCAAGCATATGCTTGTATACTCTGTATCCGTGGTTTGCTTCGAGCGACATAAAATTATATTTTGCTACGGTCTCGGAAAATTTGACAAGGCGCTCCGAGCCAAGGCGCTTGCCCATACGGCGGATAAGCGTCGCATCGTTTTTGGTTTTCGGTCCGCAATCGGCAAAATTGAGATAATTATCGCCGTCTATAAAGGCTTTAAGCTCATATTCGCACATATCGAGAAGAAGCTTTTCGCCAAAAATATCAATCTTGCCGCCAGACATATCGTAAAGAATTTCGGCAGCGTCGTAATAAGCACCTGCGGATTTCGTCCAGTAATGAGGACCTTCGTCACAGCCGCCGTCAGCCGACACCTCCGATGTGAAATTGTCAAGATACTCCATAGCAAGACCTGCTATCGCCTTTCGTCTGCCATCGCTCTCCTCAAGCGCGGCAGTCACGAACAGGACGTTTGAGGTTATCCAGGGTCCCCAGTTGCCAACCTTGCCGCCGAATGCTCCCGTCCAGCCAAACTTAAGCTGTAAAAACGGCAGGATAATGCGCTTTTCGATTTCGTATTTCAGCTTCTCGCATATTACAGGCGAGATTTCGTCAAGCTTTTCGCCTACCAGAAGATAAACGGTAGCAAGCGTTGAAGCGGTAGTCGCCGAGAAAAGGTCTATTCCGTGCATCACGCCTTCCTTGATTACTATGGGAAGCTTGTTGTTTCTCGCAGTGGGAACACACCACGGATGCGCAGGAATAACCCAAGTGCTTTCCTCGAGTATCGCCCAAAGATAGTCGAGTATGCAGTCGAGGTATTTACCGTCGTCCTTATATTTTTCGGCGAACGCAAGCACCAAGAGTCTTGCTCTCCTTTGGTGATAAGGGCGCTCCCATATCATTCTGTTGCCGTTCTCCTGAAACATTTTAAACTGTGATGCCGGCAAAATTTCGGGAAAGGGATTTTCAGCAAGCGTTTTATCTGCCCAGCGTACCACGCTCTCTCCCTTGTCCTTATCTATAACCCACTCGCCATCTCGGTCGAGCATCAGGCGAAAATCGGAGAACGGAATAATATCCTCTGCGGAAAATCCGTTATCGCTATACAATCTAAACATTTTGGCTATTCCTCTTTAAATCTTTAGTGAGAGCTACGCTCTCGAGATTTATTATAGTTTTAAAAGATTTTAAATTCAATCTTAAGTTTTAAAAATCGGCAAAGCGACAAACTTTTTTGTGTACTATTACCAATGAAACCGCATTGGTAAGGCTTTTTCTCTGTTTTTGACGGAATTTTTTTATTTTGGCTTATTTTTTCAAAAAAGGTATTGATTTTTTTGCTTTTGTATGTTAGAATAACAATATATTTTGATTGAATTTCTCAAACAGAGAGAAAATAAGCATAGCAAAGGAGATAAAAATGGAATACGTTCTTCTTGCAATACTGCTCATTTGCGCAGTTGTAATAGTAGTTGCAGTAACATTCCAGAAATCGAATGAGGGACTTTCGGGCACTATCGCAGGTGGCTCCGAAACGTATTACGGCAAGGATAAGGGTAAGAATACCGGAAAGCTTCTTTTCAGAATTACCTTGATTGCCTGCATAGTTTTCGCAGTTGCGGTAACCTTCGTTTACGTCCTTCAGCCTGATTATTCAAATATCATGAACGAATGGACCAGCATTTCGGAGTATGCGGAGATTTTTTCCGAAGACGTTAAATACTAAGCAATAAAGCTGAGTCGTTTTTCGACTCGGCTTTTTTATTTGTAATTTGTAAAAGGATAATGAAAAACAAGAATTTTAAAAAATTTACTCAAAGAAGCAATTTGAAGAAGCGCTCTGACCGTGACAGGCAAAAGCGGGAGCTTTTGAAAATAGCCGAGCAAATCGGCGTACGCACCGACGGCTGTAAGGTTAGCTTCACAAATTCAGTATCTATGCGCCGTAGCGCTTATTCCACCGACAGAGTGTCGGGAATATTCAGAGAAAGCTCTAACGGCTACGGCTTCGTCACAAGCGAAGAATACGAATACGGCGATATCTTTATCCCCGCATCTGCCGTAGGCTGCGCCGTGGATTCGGACGAGGTTGAGATTTCCTTTCGTGAATATTCGGGCGCAAACGGAGAACGGCGCACGGAGGGCAAGATTTTAAGGATTTTAAGTGAGGTAAGAAAAACTCTCATAGGCACTGCCGTCGTAAGACAAATCAAAAGAGGCAGACGAAGAGAGGATATCTGCTACCTCATTCCCGACGGAGTGAGAAGCTCGAGAGATATCGTAATCAGCGATGCCTATGGAGTAAGCGAGGGCGATAAAATACTTGTAAAAATCAGGCGTGAATCGGTAAGATGCGGCTATATGCAATGCGAGCTTCTCGACAATTTCGGGCCTGCCGACACCAAGGACGCAAATTACCTTGCTATTCTCAGCGAGTGCGGTATCCCCACCGAATTTTCAAAGGAGGAGCTTGATATCGCAAAGGCTCTTGCAGCCGAGAAAATATCCGAGGTTGGCAGACGCAGAATAAACGGCGTCGTATTCACGATAGACAGCGAAACGGCAAAGGACCTCGACGACGCAATCTCGATAGAGCGTACGGAGCAGGGCTACACACTTGGCGTTCACATTGCCGACGTATCGCATTACGTCAGGGAAAAGACTGCGCTTGACCGAGCAGTGATGGCACGGGGAACGAGCGTATACTTTACCGACAAGGTAATACCGATGCTGCCCGAAAGCTTATCAAACGGCGCTTGCTCGCTTAATGCGGGCGAGGATAAGTATGCGCTGTCGGCTATAATAGACATATCGCACGAAGGCAAAATCATTGGCGCACGCCTTGAAAGTACGGTTATCAGAAGCCGTGTAAAGGGCATATATTCCGAGATAAATCAAATCTTTAATAATACCGCAAGCGAGGAAATTCTCGACAAATACAAGGACTGCCTTGACTCACTTTCGGTTATGCGGGAGCTTTACGGTATTCTTAGCAAAAACGCAAGCGAAAGAGGCTCTTTAGACCTTGAGAGCGAGGAAGCGTATATAGCTCTTGACGAAAGCGGCGCTCCCGTGGATATTATAAAGCGCAAAAGAGGCGATGCCGAAAGGCTTATAGAGCAATTTATGCTTACCGCAAACGAAGCGGTAGCAACGCTTATGTATGAAAAAAATATCCCCTGCGTATACAGAGTTCACTCAGCTCCGCCAGAGGAAAAGCGGGAGGACTTTATAGAATACTCATCAAATCTCGGACTTTTCGTAAAGGGTATAGCAGCCGAGGACGCAAGCGCAAGGGATTACAGCGCTCTGCTATGCGAGGCAAAGGAAAAGGGCTTAGGCTTTGCAGTATCCTACGCAATGCTCCGTTCTATGTCAAAGGCGGAATATTCCGAGGTTAAAAAGCCGCATTTCGGACTTGCCATAGACACCTACTGTCATTTCACCTCGCCTATAAGACGCCTTTCCGACCTTGCTACGCACAGAATAATAAATGCAGTGCTTCTCGGGAATAAAGCGCCCGAGAGGTACAGAGGCTACGCAAAGAGAGCGGCGGCGGCAGCAAGCGACTGCGAGGTGCGTGCCGAGGGCGCTGAGCGCCGTATTGAGAATTTATACAAGGTTATTTATATGAAGGAGCATATCGGTGAGGTCTTCCCCGCAAGAATTTCGGGCGTAGCCTCGCACGGAGCTTACGCTCTGCTCGACAATACCTGCGAGGGGCTTATACCTATGACGGAGCTTGGTGCGGGAGCAATCTTCGAGGAGAAGAATCTCTCTGTAAGAGCGGGCGAGAGGGTTTACAGAATCGGGGACTGTGTCAGCGTACGCCTTGAGGATGCCGATATAGCCTCAGGAAAGCTTCGCTTCAGCCTTGAAGAATCTAATAATGGAGACAAAGAATGAAATCAGCTATTAAGGTAATCACATTTGCGGACCTTACCTTTATTTTGTGTCTTATATTTTCGGGTGCGTGCGAGGGAATAATTTCGGAAATTCTGTATTATTTTGCCTATGCTCTGCCAATACTTATGCTATTCTCGTTTATCGGTAGCAGCAAAGCAGAAGCGGCGCAAATCTCGCTTTCCATAAGCAAGGAGAAAATAAAAAGTGCTCTTTTGCTTATTTTCCCCGCCGTGGCGATTACCGCCCTCGTGGCTTATCTCACCTCACTTCTAATGGGAGCATTCGGCTTTTCGCCGACGGCAATTACGGGTGAGCCGATTTATTTAGCGCTCGTTACCCACGCACTTCTTCCTGCACTGCTTGAGGAAATTCTATTCAGATATCTTCCAATCAAAATAATGTCACCCTACTCAAAAAGGCTTGCTATTCTCCTCTCGGCAGCAGCATTTTCGCTTTGCCACACGAATCTCTTTCAGATTCCCTACGCATTCCTTGCAGGTCTTTTGCTTGGCTACGTGACTATTCATTCGGGAAGCATAATACCTGCATTCGTTATTCATTTTATCAACAATGCGCTCTCGGTAACCACGATGCTCTACCCCGACTTATCGCTTTGGATTTTCATATCGCTCGGCTCACTTGCGCTGATATCGGTATTCTTTATCGTTCAGAGGAGAGCCTGCTACAAGGATATCGCAGATATATTCAAGCGAGGTGAGGACGAAGAGCTGAGCTTTGCTCCGATTGCTCTTATTGCGCTTTCGCTCTTTATTGCGATAACGGCACTTATAAAGTAAGATAGGACTAAAAAAATGGACGCTTCAAACGACAACAAGATTTCCCCCGAGGACAAAGAATTTATGAGCGCCGCACTCAGAGAGGCCGAGCTTGCGGCGAGTGAGGACGAGGTGCCGATAGGCGCTGTAATCGTAAGAGACGGCAGGATAATAGCCAAGGCTCACAACAGGCGAGAGAGTTCACGCTGTGCAACGCATCACGCAGAAATACTTGCAATAGAGGACGCCTGCCGAGAGCTTGGAGGCTGGCGGCTTCCCGACACTACTCTTTACGTGACGCTTGAGCCCTGCGCTATGTGTGCGGGAGCTATAATAAACGCCCGAATACCGAGAGTAGTATTCGGGGCAAACGACTTAAGATTTGGAGCTTTAGGCTCACTTTTAGACCTTAATTCTCTGCCGTTAAATCATAAATCCGAGGTTACGGGCGGGGTTATGGCAGAGGAAGCAAGGGAGATGCTTTCTGAATATTTCAGGCTTAAACGCAAAAAATAATCATACATAAATAAGACGCTTGAGGATATATCTTTTCTTCGGGCGTTTTTTCTTTATATGTAAGCTACGGTTGTCATTTTTACGTTTTTATTCACGGATTAGCCGCAGTATAGAAAATCAAGCATCGGGAGAACTAAAGCATATAATATGAAAATTACTCAGGTAATAAGCGACTCGAATATAGGTGGGGCGGGGGTGCTGCTTTCCTCAATCTGCGAGGGACTTTGCGAAAAATTCGATACGGAAATAATAATACCGAGAGGCTCTATGCTGAAGCGCCGTCTTTCGGGAATAGGAGCAAGGCTTACCGAGCTTGATATAAGCGGCGAGCGGAGCTTTTCCTTGCCTGACACGCTTACGCTTCTTCGCCATTTTAAGCTTAGCCGTCCTAACGTAATTCACTCTCACGCAAGTCTCTCGGCAAGGCTGGCTGGCAGGATTCTCGGTGGCTGCGTGTGCATATCAACAAGGCACTGCGCCAAGGATTTAAAGGAAAGCCGTGCATCGTTTTTCAAACGGGCAATATACGAAAGGCTTACCGATATAACAGTATCCACGGCGGAATGTGCTACCGAAAATTTGCTTGCCGAGGGCGTAAGCGAAAACAAAATACGCACTATAAGAAACGGCGTCAAGGCGATAAGTCGGCTTACCGACGAGGAAAGAGGACGGCTGCTAGCACAGCTCGGAATAAAGAAAGGCGAGATAATACTCGGCGTATGCTCACGCCTTGAGCCTATCAAGGGTCACGACCTTACCCTGCGTGCGGTAGCAGAGCTTTATTCAAAAATACGGAATATCCGACTCGTTATCGTCGGCGGAGGCTCAGAGGAAGTGAACTTAAAGCGCCAGGCGGCAAGGCTTGGAATTTCCGACGTTTGCAGCTTCGTTGGTTTCGTAGAGAATCCCTCGCCTTACCAGAACATTTTTCATATAAACCTCAACGCTTCAAGAGGCACGGAGACCTCCTGCCTTGCTACTAGCGAATGTATGTCGCTGGGAATCCCCACGGTAGCGTCCGACTTCGGGGGGAACAAGGAGCAAATCAAAAGCGGCGTAAACGGACTTTTATTTCGCACCGACGACTTTTTATCTATGGAAGCCGCTCTTTATAAGCTCGTTACCGACAGCGCACTTTATGAAAAGCTTTCCCTTGGTGCGAAGCACAGCTTCGAGGAGCAATTTTCGCTCTCCTGTATGCTAAGGGAGTACGAGGCTCTCTATAATTCTCTAAAATATTGACAAATTCCCTTATATATGCTAAAATATCTACTATGAAAAAGGATTATCTTGAATGCGGAAAAATCCTCGGCGCTCACGGCGTCAGAGGTCTTATAAGAGTGGAGTGCTGGTGCGATTCACCTAATGTTCTCACGGCGCAAAAGCGCATATTCCTTGCCGACGGGAGCGGCTATCGTGAAATGAGAATTGAATCGGCAGTGCCTCACGGTCCTGCGGTATTAATGTCGCTTGACGGTATTGTCGACAGAGAAGCCGCTCAGGGAATGAAAAATTACACTCTGTATCTTAAAAGAGAGGATATTCCTCTTAAGAGAGGAGCGCATTTCCTTGCAGACATAATAGGGCTTAATTGCTACGATATCGATACCGGCGTTCTTTACGGCACTGTAAGCGATATAACCGATGCGGCAAGAGGCAGGCTTTATCATATAAGCACGAAAAGCGGCGAGGTTTTGTTGCCCGACGTGCCCGAATTCATCAAGGAGATAGACGAGGATAAGGGCGTTTTTATAAAACCTATTCCCGGATTTTTTGACTGATTATGAAATTTCACGTAATGACGCTATTCCCCGAGCTTATAGAATCGGTGCTTGGCACGAGCATTATCGGCAGAGCCAGAAAAAACGGATTTATCGAGCTTTCTCTTTACGATATCCGCAGCTTTTCCAAGGACAAGCACAGAAAGGTCGACGATACTCCGTTCGGCGGAGGCGTGGGAATGGTTATGTCCTGCCAGCCTATATTCGATTGCTTTGACGAGGTAAAGAGGAATATCGGCGAGGGTAAAAGTACCAGAGCTATATATATGTCGCCCAAGGGCAGAATCTTCAATCACGAAATTGCGAAGGAGCTTTCGCAATACGACGAGCTTATATTCCTGGCAGGTCACTACGAGGGCGTGGACCAACGTGTTATCGACACGCTTATAGACGAGGAAATCTCCATCGGCGACTACGTGCTTACGGGAGGAGAAATCCCCGCCTGCGTCGTGATAGACGCCGTATCCCGACTAAAAGACGGAGTGCTTGCGGAATCAGAATGCTATGAAAACGAAAGCATAGCCTCGGGCCTTCTTGAATATCCGCAATACACGAAGCCGAGGGAGTACAGAGGACTTGAAGTCCCCGAAATTCTTTTATCGGGCGACCATAAGAAAATCGACGAATGGCGCTTATCCGAGGCGCTTAAAATCACGAAGGAGCGCCGTCCAGATTTGCTCTTATCAAATCCCGGGCTTTCATATAGCGAGAATGAAAATAAAAAGAAAAGGAGATAGCGACGAATGAAAAAGTCACCGTTTCTCGACTGGCTGTTCGGCTTCGAGGCATCGGAGGTCAGCTTCGGCGAAAGCAAGACGGTCAAGACCACACTTGCCCTTCGTGATAAGCTCATAAGCGGCGTTGACAGTAAGTCCTTACGCAAGCTTTCCTCCAGCCGAGCAATGCAGCTTGCAGTCAAAATTTTCAAGTCCTTTTCCTACACCTCGCTGCGCTCCTATGGAGCGATGCTCCTATCCTTCGGACTTCTTACTCTGCTGTTGACATTCGGCAAGGGTTACTTTGCAGAGGCTTATATCCCGAGCACGTTTTCTATTATTATAGGCTCGGTATTTTCGATAATTGCTATTCCGCTTTTTGCATTCGATATACCGATTTGTGAGGCTTTTTGCAAATTAAAGTTTACGGATTTTATATTTTTTGAACTTTTTTGCCTCAAAAGAGTAAAGACACCCGTAGCTAAGTATCCAAAAATAAATATAGCAACCTCCATTTTCATTGCAATAGTTGCATCGGTCGTAGGATATTTCACCTCCTTGCCTATTACACTCTTAGTAATTTTTTCGGCGATATTTATCACTCTTTCAATCTCCTCACCCGAGTTTTGCTTTATGACCACCGTGCTTGCGCTTCCGCTTATTGCGCTTGCAGAGCACACCTCTATTTTGCTTTGTGCGGTGACACTTGTAAATCTTCTGTCGTTTTTAATAAAAGTCTTGCTTGGAAAGCGACTTTACCATTTTGAGATTTACGACCTTCTAATAGTCTTTTTCGGCGCTTTCGTGCTGGTAAGCGGAATATTCAATAAGGGCTTAGCATCATTCGAGGGCTCGCTTATAATTGTTTCTTTAATATGCGCTTATTTCCTTGCGAGCAATATTATCGTAAATAAAAGGCTTGCCGACAACGCCGCAAACATTTTCCTTTTCTCGTCTCTTGGCGTGGGAATCTATGCAGTGATAGCATACTTTGTAAATCCCGTTTCACACCCCGAATGGGTTGACGGCTCGTTTGCGAACGAAATTACGGCAAGAGCAACGGCAACCTTTTCAAACCCCAACGTATACGCAGTGTTCCTTATTCCTGCTATCGTATTTTCGGGAATCGGCGCACTTTACAAAAAGCGCCCCTCGGGAAAGGCGTACTCTTTCATTTGCTTTGCCGTAAATCTGTTTGCAATGGCGCTGACCTTTACTCGAGGAGCTTGGGTTGCACTTGCTATTTCATTCCTTGCGCTTCTGGTGCTCCGTGCCAAGGGTGCGCCTAAGGCGTTGCTTATTCCTTTAGGACTTTTGCCCATAGGACTGAGCTTCATTCCGTCGGCGTTTATCAACAGAATTCTCTCGATAGCCAACCTGAGCGATAGCTCTATCGCCTCACGCCTTTCAATCTGGCGCTCATCGCTTACGATGCTCAGAGATAATCTTCTTTTCGGCATAGGTATAGGCAGCGAGAGCTTCGAGGAGGAATTCGTCAAGTATGCGGAGGACGCTGTAACTGCGCCGCACAGCCACAATCTTTTCCTTGAAATCGGAATTGAAGCGGGTGCTACCTCGCTTTTGCTCTTCGGCTTTCTTATGCTTGTAAGGACAAGGCACATAGCTACTTATGCAAAATATATTTCACGTTCCTCTCTCACCTCTACGGCGACGGCGGGTGCGCTGTCGGTATTTGCGCTTCTCACCTTTGGAATGACCGACTATATTTTCTACAATCCCGTTATGATTTATCTTTTCTTCTTTTTGTTCGGGTTTTCGTCCGCAACGCTCCGTATATCAAAAAGAGAACGTGACGACGCCCTTTATTTCTCGGGCGATGCCAGCTCCTCGGAATCGGCTTCACTTGATATTTCACTCGGTGCGTAATAATTCCCCAGCTATCGGATAAAATATGAATAGCCAACAGAGCGGCAAGACCGAAAAAGCTCTTGCAAAATCTCTTATGAGGCTGTCCTGAATGTAAAACTCATTCAGGACAGCCTCCTCTCTTAAACAGGACTTTCGGTATTACAAAAGTGACAGCCCTTTGCTTTGGCGTTTTTGGGGGATAAGCTAATGAAAAGAACGTTGCTCGCAGGAAGAATTACCGACTTTTTTATTTTCCTAGTCCTTTTCTCGCTGGCGGCGTTTGCCTTTGGATTTATGAAGAATATTATGTACGGTAAAGAGGAATACTTAGGCGAGCTTAGCGTAAGCACCCTACCGATGTCCTCAGAATACTCGGAGCTTGTAAGCGAGGGGGACGTTATGTTTGACGCAATTACGAAGCGCAAGGTCGGCAGTGTAAAAGAAATCGAGATGGTACGGCTGACGGATAAGACCGTCTGCTTTAAGCTGACACTTGATGCGCAAAGACTTCCTTCAAAAAACGCCTTAAGAAGCGAAAAAATTTATCTTGAAATCGACGAGGTGAGGCTGCCGTGAATAATAAAAGGGGGATGAATCCTTACGATGCGCTGACGTTGACGCTTGTTATTTTTCTTATTCTGACGGTGCTTTCGCATATCCTTATTCCAAAGGACGAAAGTGCTCGTGAAATTGCCGAAATTGAGGTAAAAACAGATAAAATAAAATACGCCGCCGAGCTCCCGGGTATTGCTCTTGCGGACGGAAGATTCAGCTTTGATATACTAGGATTTGAAAACGGCGTATTGCATCTGTCCTGCCAATGCTTCCGCCACAGCGCAGGAATTATGAGCGTCGGCGGTAAGCTTTTGTGTACTAATCAGCCAATCGCTCTATCTTACCTCGATTTTTATGCGGAGGGAAGAATATCTTCAGTAAGAATTCAGCCCTCAGAGCTTTAGCTTTGGGGGATTCTCACGGCAAAAGAGAGTTTCTGGGAATTTCTTACTGAAAAATTAGCCGTTTTTATAAAAAATTTTTCAAAAAAAGGGTTGATTTTTAAACTAACATTTGTTATACTTACTTTATCTTATTATATTTAGGGGTGTATACCAATGATCACTCGCAGCGTTACAATGCAAAACGGAGTAGGACTTCACGCAGGCCCCGCTTCTCTTTTTATCAGAAAGGCAAATACCTATAAAAGCTCTATCTGGATTGAAAAGGAAGACTGCCGCGTAAGCGCAAAGAGCCTTCTCGGTGTTCTTTCACTTGGAATATGCAAGGGGACTAAAATTACTATTATTGCCGACGGCGATGACGAGGAGGATGCGGTAAACGGTCTTTCCGAGCTCATTGAAGGCGGTCTTGGAGTATAATTCCGCAAAGGAAGATGGCTGAGTCAAGTTTTTGGCTCAGCCTCTTTGTATAAGATGGCATACAAGCTTTAAGAAAGGAGGAGTGTCAGGTGACTGTCAATGAATATTTAAGGAGCAAGGCTAATTCCCTGCCCGAGGCTCCGGGCGTTTACATTATGAAGGACAAGGATAATAATATTATCTACGTCGGAAAGTCAAAGCGCTTAAAATTCCGTGTAAGCAGCTATTTCACGGGCACTCCCGCCACACCGAAGACCGCAAGGCTCGTCAGCCTTATCAGAGATTTTGATTATATACTTTGCGATAGCGAGATTGAAGCGCTGACGCTTGAAAACGTGCTTATCAAAAAGCATATGCCAAAATACAATATCCGTCTTAAGGACTCAAAGACCTATCCTTATATCAGGGTGAGTCAGGAAGCGTATCCGACGCTTACCGTCACAAGAGAGCGACACTCGGACAAGGCAAAATACTACGGACCTTATCAGAGCGCAGGGGGCGCTTATTCGGCTCTTGAAATAGTAAAGCGGATTTTCACACTGCCCACCTGCAAGCGAAGCTTCCCACGGGATATAGGCAAGGAACGACCCTGCATATATAAGCAGATGGGCAGATGCATAGCGCCCTGCGCAGGGCAGATATCAAGCGAGCAATTCACGGCTCTGGTGCGCAGCGCCGAGCATATACTTAGCGGAGCGATAAAAAGCACAGTTCAGCTTCTTACCTCGGAAATGAACGCAGCGGCAGAGGATATGGAATTTGAGCGAGCTTTGATTCTGCGTGACAGAATAGCGGCGCTTAAGCGTCTTAGGGAAAAGCAGCATATCGTATCTGACGAAAGGATTACTCGTGACGCCTTTGCGCTTTACAATTCCCCGACGGAGAGCGTGCTTGCGCTCCTTTCGGTAAGAGAGGGGGCTGTGGTCGGAAAAAACGAATTTATACTCTCCACCGCCGAGCTTACCAATTCCGAGGACGCCGTATATCTTATTGCCGATTATTACGACGGAATAGGAGCTGTGCCAAAGGAGGTACTGCTCGATTTTGAAATAAGTGAGGACGACCTATCGTTGCTTTCGGAATACCTTTCGATTATTGAGGGCAGACGCATTTCAGTGCGCACCCCCGAAAGAGGCGGAGCAAGAGCGCTTTGCGACCTGGCAAGAAAAAATGCAGAAGAAGCATCACGGCAATACATACTTGATGGCGAAAGAGGGGATAAAAACCTTAAGCGCCTTTGTGAAATTTTAGGTCTTGACAGCCTGCCTATGAGAATAGAGGCTTACGATATTTCAAATATCGGCGACGAATGTATTACGGCGTCAATGGTGGTACACACCGACGGCAAAATGAAGAAAAGCGACTATCGCATATTCAAGATAAACACCACGGACGGCCGTGACGATTACGCATCTATGAGAGAGGCAATAGCACGCCGCTTATCGCACATAGGAGAGGAGGACGGCTCGCTCGGCGCAAAGCCCGACCTTATACTTCTCGACGGCGGTGTAGGACACGTAAACGCCGTTGTGCCGCTTATCAGGGAGGCAGAGCTTGATATCCCTGTATTCGGAATGGTAAAGGACGACTACCACAAGACGAGAGCACTCACCGACGGCGTTGGTGAAATTTCAATTGCGCAGGAAAGCGGCGTATACGGATTTATATACAATATTCAAGAGGAAGCGCATAGATTTGCCTACAAAACTTCACAAAAGTCGAAGATTTCTACCCTTACACGCTCCTCTCTTGAAAAGATAAAAGGCATTGGACCTAAGAAGGCTAAGCTCCTGCTTTCTACATTTACACTGGAGGATATCAAGGGTAAGAGCGAGGAGGAGCTATCGCTAATCAAGGGCTTATCCGACGCCGATGCAAAGAATATTTTTGAATATTTCAGAGGTAAAAAATAATGTTGAAAATTATTACCGGAACAGCAAAGGGAAAGGTACTTAAAACGCTTGAGGGTGAGGCTACCCGCCCAACCTCGCAAAGAGTCAAGGAGGCGCTTTTTTCCTCAATACAGTTTGATATAGAGGGGCGGCGTGTGCTTGACCTTTTTGCAGGCTCAGGCGGTCTTGGACTTGAGGCTATGTCGAGAGGCGCTATTGGTTGTACGTTCATAGACTCCTCGAGAGAGGCTATGGATATTATCAAGGCGAACGCCAAGACGACCGGCTTTTTCGACGATTGCCGCTATCTCGTTTCGGATGCTAAAAACTACGTAAGAAAGGCATCGGGACGTGACAAATACGACCTTGTTTTCATAGACCCGCCTTATTCCTCCGAATGCTGCTACGAGGTGCTTGAAAGGCTGCTCAAGGCAGATTTGCTTGCCGACGGCGCACTCGTGGCAATCGAGGGCGGAACCGAGAAAATAGACGAAGAGTTGCTTTCGGATTTTGAGATACAGAAGAATACCCGTTACGGCTCTAAGACCTTCCTGCTTATACTCCTTTTCAGAAAGGGTAAGGCAGATGTATAAAGAAAAAAGGACAAGCTGTATTCTTCCCGGGAGCTACGACCCCGTGACGCTCGGTCACCTCGATATAATTAGGCGTGCAGCGCTTGAATACGACGAGGTTTATGCGGTAATTTTTACAAATCCCCAAAAAAGCTACACCTTTTCGCTCTCGGACAGAGTAAGAATGCTTATGCTTGCCTGCGAGGATATAGAGAACTGTATGGTCAGCTACTCGGACGGACTCGTCATAGATTATATGCGTGAGCACGGCATTGAGGTTATAGTAAAGGGCGTGAGGAACGAATCCGACCTTGCCTACGAAAATGCGCAGGCAGACTGGAATAAGGCGCACGGCGGGTATGATACGGTGTATATGAATGCAGGCGAGGGATTTGAAAATATAAGCTCCACCGAAGCAAGAGAAAGAATCGCAAGAGGCGAAGGCTTAGACGGCATTCTGCCGAAGACTGTAATTGACTTTTTGAATAGGCATTGACAAACCGTAATAATTATAGTATAATATCTTTTGCTTAATTTTAGCTATATATTAGCAATGTAAAGGACTTACGAGAAAATGAAGGAAAGAATTGAAAATCTGCAAAAAGCCTTTCAGGACAAGCTTGGCAGTGCCGCTACCGACACCGAGCTTGAAGAACTCAGAATTGAGTTTTTAGGCAAAAAGGGACATATCGCTGCGCTTATGCAGGGTCTTCGTGACGTTGCGGACAAAAAGGCTGCGGGTATGCTTATCAACACTCTTAAGGTGGAGGTTGAGACTGCGATTTCCGCACGCAAGAGCGAGCTTGAGCGAGCTGCGCTCGAGGCTGCTATAAGAAGCCAGAAGAAATACAATCCGTCGCTTCGCACGGCGGAGGAGCTTGGCTCTTACCACCCGATAACGCTGGCTACACGTGAGGTAGAGAGCGTATTCCGCTCTATGGGCTTCACCATTGAGGACTATCAGGAGGTTGTTGACGACTACGAGTGCTTCGAGGCGCTTAACATACCCAAGCATCACCCCGCAAGAGATATGCAGGATACTTACTATCTTGAGAACGGTCAGCTTCTCAAGACGCAGACCAGCGCCGCTCAGAACGCTATTATGAAGAAGTACGGCGCTCCCTTGCGTGCAATATTCCCGGGAAGATGCTTCCGCAACGAAAGCACCGACGCCTGCCACGAAAATACCTTCTTCCAGATGGAGGGTATGATGATCGACGAAAACATCTCGATATCCAATCTTATATACTTTATGAAGACGATGCTCTCGGAGGTTTTCCGCCGTGATATAAAGGTAAGACTCCGCCCCGGCTTCTTCCCCTTCGTCGAGCCCGGCTTTGAGCTTGATATCAACTGTCTTATTTGTGGCGGTGAGGGCTGCCCCTCCTGCAAGAATTCGGGCTGGCTTGAGCTTTGCCCCTGCGGAATGATACACCCGAACGTGCTTAAGGAGGGTGGAATCGACACCGATAAATATACCGGCTTTGCGTTCGGTCTCGGTCTTACACGACTTGCTATGATGAAATACGGAATTAAGGATATAAGAGATTTTAACAGCGGTGACCTTAAGGTTCTCTCGCAGTTCAAATCACTTTAATCTTGGAAAGGAGCTTTTGATATGTTTTTATCTATGAACTGGATTGGCGATTTCGTTGACCTTTCAGGTCTTGACAAGGTCGCTCTTATCAAGAATTTTACTCTTTCCACTGCCGAGGTCGAGGATATTATCGTCAAGGGCGAGGACACCTACGGCGTTATAGTCGCAAAAATCGCTTCGGTAGAGAATCACCCTAATTCAAAAAAGCTTCACCTTCTCAAGGTTGATACGGGCGCAGGTCTTATCGACGTAGTTTGCGGCGCTCCCAACGTAAGAGAGGGAATGAAGGTGGCACTCGCTACCGAAGGCGGCTCGGTCGCAGGTCACAAAATAGGTGCGGCTACCGTTGCAGGCTTCCCCTCTCACGGTATGTGCTGCTCCGAGGCTGAGCTTGGAATCAGCGACGACCACTCGGGCCTTTGGGAAATCGAAGACGATATTCCCCTCGGCACTGATATAAAGAAGATCTACGCTATCGACGATATAATCTTCGAGGTAGACAATAAATCTCTCACCAACCGCCCCGACCTCTGGGGACATTACGGCATCGCAAGAGAATTTGCTACGATTACAGGCAGAGCGCTTAAAGCTCCCGTCCGTGATGACGTAGAGAAGTATTCCTCGCTTCCCGAGGTGTCGCTTGACGTAAAGGCGACGAGCCTTGTATGGCGTTATACCGCACTTAAGGTAGAGAACGTAACCCGCAAGAAGAGCCCCGTTGATATGAGAATCCGTCTTTTCTACTGCGGAAGCAGAGCGATTAATTTCCTCGCTGACCTTACCAACTACGTAATGATGGAGCTTGGTCAGCCGATGCACGCCTTCGACCTTGCTAAGGTTGACAAAATCGAGGTTCAGACCTTCGGTAATCCCTTCAGCTTTACCACCCTTGACGGCGTTCCACGCAATATTGACGACTCTATGCTTATGATTACCTCGGGCGACGCTCCGGTTGCTATAGCAGGCGTAATGGGCGGCGATGCTTCAAAGATTGAGGACGATACTACCTCGCTTCTTCTTGAAAGCGCAACCTTTGACGGCGTAAGCGTCAGAAAGACGACCACGAAGCTCGGTCTGCGTACCGACGCCTCGATGAGATATGAAAAAATGCTCGACCCCGAGCTTTGTAAGCTTGCCACCGAGAGAGTGCTTGCGCTGATTTTCGAATATGCCCCCGATGCAAAGGTTATATCAAGCTTCACCGACGCATATCCCAACAAATACGCTAAAATTGAGCTGGAATTTGATAAAGCCTACGTTGACCGCTACACGGGTATCGACATACCCGTCGATACCATCAAGACTACGCTTTGCGGTCTTGGCTTCGGCGTATGCGAGGCTGACGGCAGCTTCAGGGTAACCGTTCCCTCCTGGCGTGCAACCAAGGACGTAACAATCAAGGCTGACGTAATAGAGGAGATTTCCCGTATTTACGGCTACGACAATTTCGACGTTTGCACCTCTGTAAGTCCTATATCCCCCGTAAGAGCCGAGGCTCAGAAGTCCTACGAGGACAGAATGAAGGACGTACTCGTATCCTCCTACCGCATGCACGAGGCTCACTCTTATATCTGGTCTGACAGTGCAGCAAATGCCGAGCTTAATATTGCTACCCCCGAAAACGTAAGAATTATTAACGCTCAGACGCCCGACCATCAGTATCTCAGAGTATCTATGATACCCACTCTGCTTTCCTTCGTAAAGAGCAACCGCTCCTACTCGCAAAGCTTCGCTATCTTCGAAATAGGTCATACGGTAGAGGGTCTTCGCAAGAGTGACGGCTATTGCAACGAAAGGAAGAAGCTCGGCTGCGTGCTTTACAGTAAGGCTGAGGGCGAGGAAGCACTTTTCAATACCGCAGTGCGTGCTATAAGAGAGCTTTTCTCGGATATTCTTCACTGCGCCCCCGTATTCAAGTCAACCGAGGGTAAATTCGGATTTGAGCATCCTATGAACTGCTTTAGCGTATGCGCAAGCGATAAGGAAATCGGCTTTGTTGCTACCTGCCATCCGAGCGTCAGCGGTGCTATTGACAAAAAGTGTGCTATCGTGTTCTTCGAGCTTGATACGGCATATTTTGCCGAGCTTGACAAGAATGCCGTAAGCTACCTGGTTCCCTCTAAATTCCCTGCAATCGATATCGACCTTACCTTCTCGGTTCAGCTTTCTGAGGTTAATTTCGATAAGGTTACGGCAGCTGCCGCTTCGGTTACCGATATGCTAAGCGATGTATTCGTTAAGGATATTTACGAGCAGGGCGACTCTTGCGCTCTTACGCTGCGCTTCTCCTTCGTTTCCTACGAGCGCACTCTCACAAAAGGCGAGCTTGAGCCTATAATCGCAGCTCTTACCGAGGCGTTAAAGGAGCTTGGGCTTGACAGAAAAGATTAATTTTGGAGTAGATTATGAAAAAGATTTCACTGGTCTTACTTACGTTAATTTTAATTCTTTCGGCTTTTCTTACAGGCTGCACCGACACCCCAACCGACGGAATTAAAATAAAGTATATGATAGACGGTCACCTCCATGCTCAATTCACCGATTCAACCGTGCCTCACGCTCCGCAAAAGAGCTCTTATGAATTTGACGGCTGGTTCTTCGATGAGGATTTCACTATTCCCTTCTCATACGACAGAATAGCGGAATTTGCCAACGGAGCGACCGAAATAACCGTATACGGCAAATGGAAGGTGTCCGACCACGCACACCGAATGGTACATAAAAAGGGCAAGGCTGCCTCCTGCACGGAGGACGGCACAGTCGAGCATTATATCTGCTCCGATTGCGGACTTGCATACCTTGACGAGGCGGGTACTGCTCTTGCGGGTGACACCGTAATCAAGAGCGGGCATAAGCTTTCTTTCGTCAACTCGAAGTCAGAAAGCTGCACGGAGGACGGAAATATTGCTCATTATTTCTGCTCTGTGTGCAAGAAATATTATTCCGACAGCGATGCTGAGCACGAGCTTTCTTCTATAAAGATATCCGCTCACCACAATTTCTCCGATGAATGGAGCTCCAACGGCGAAAGCCACTGGCATGCAGCCACCTGCGGACACAGCGTAAAGGACTCTGAGGCAGAGCATACCTATGAAGACGGCGTCTGCTCGGTTTGCGATATAAGCGAGTTCGCTTACCTCGTATTTACAAAGATAGGTAATGCTTATTCGGTAAAAGCAAACGCTCTCGCAGAGGGAATGTCAACGATTACCGTTCCCGCTACATACGGCGGACTCTCCGTCACCGAAATTGAAGACGAGGGATTTTCAAATCTCGCATCGCTAAGAACAATCGTCACATCTCAGCAACTCACTGTTATTGGCGAGGAAGCATTCAAAAATTGCTATTCTCTAACCTCCGTAACAGTAGGCGAAGCCGTCACCGAAATTAAGTCCAATGCATTTCTTGGCTGCTACAGCCTTGTGGAGGTTTATAATCTCAGCAAAACACTCGTTATAGATGCAGAGCATCAGAGCAAAATTGCGGCGCACGCACTTGATGTTTATACAGATTCAAGCGAGGAAAGCAAGCTTTCCGAGCAAAACGAATGTGTGTTCTACAAAAACGGCTCTACCGTGTATCTGATTAAATATTTTGGCAATAGCTCCGTTATAACTCTGGACTCAGGATTTAATAAATCGAACTACTCAATACACGGCTATGCATTCTATAAATCCAAGGTCGAAAATCTCAAAATTTCACAGTACGTATCAGGCATTGGAAGCTACGCCTTTGCGGAATGTAAAAATCTTGAGAGTGTAGAAATCAAAGCTTGCGTTAATGAAATTTCGGATTACGCATTCTTCGGCTGCACAGCTCTTCTTGACAAGCAGATTAAATGCGAATATAAGGAAGAGGAAAAGCCAATCGGCTATTCCGATAAATTCAATCTTCGTGCCGAGGGCGACTTCATAGAGGTTGAATACGGATACAGCCCTCCAAGCGCACTTCCTATACAGCCCTTCTGAGATTTGATTTATAGCATTATTTAATAAGTAAAAGCACCCATAAGGCGCATTG
Organism: Eubacteriales bacterium; assembly: GCA_045659905.1. Classification (GTDB taxonomy): domain Bacteria; phylum Bacillota; class Clostridia; order Oscillospirales; family CAG-272; genus UBA1740. The sequence continues at coordinate 61,908 of JAZRCT010000004.1, forward strand.
TCTTATAGGTGCTTTTGTAATTTTTAGTTGTCATTTCGTAAACTATCAGAGCTTTTAAAAATCGATTTCTCTTCCCTCAAGAGCGGCAAGCCCGACACGGAAGGCACGGGCTGCCACAAGCCTATCCTCCTCATTGTCACCCTCAAGGCGTGAAAGGAGGTTACGGAAAAGCTCTCCCTTGACGCTCATATCACGCTTGAAATTCTCCGTGCCGAAAAGCGGCAGCGTCTTGTCCACAATATCAAAATGATAAAGTCCAAACGCCTCGCATTCAAAATTCTTAGGCACGATAAATCTCGGGTCAAGATAGCCGACAAGCTCTACTCTGAGAGCAGTCTCTATTCCATACTTCTTCTCGCTGATAAGGCGGCTTATGCGGTTAATTATTTCATTGTACGCATTGACACCGGTAATATCGATAACCTCGGTATAAAATCGCATATGTCCAAACGCAAACTTGCGCACGTCAATAGACAGCGACTCCTCATTGGTATCTATCATAATAAGATTTGCGCCGCCAATTCCGGGATTTTCAAAGCCCGTACATTCAAGCGAACCGCAGTATGTGTAAAACGATGCGCCAATCCTACCGACGTCACTTGCCTCGTGGCGTGAGCCAAAGGCATAATAATCTGCGCCGAAATTCTTTAAATCCTCGGTAGAAATCGGGCATCTTTGCGAGCCGATAGCTCCGTCAAGGTCGGCGTAGCCGGCTACTATATTTATTCTTGATACGTCGTCAACACGCCTGCCGTAAAGAGGATTTTCGGGCATATTAGGCTCCGTAAACGCCCAGGCATATACGGTGACGTTGAGTTGGTCAAGATCTATTCTGGTAAGCGCAGATGACGAAACTACACGGCAATTTGAAGGAAGCCTTCCCGAGGTGTATATCGGGTTGCCGTTGTAATAATCGGTTCTGCCGGGAGTAATTATAAAGGTAGTGTCAGGGCAAGCGCAGAATTCACGGATAAGCACCTCAGCCGTGGTATTGGTCGCATACTCGGTATCGAAAATATCACCGCACATAAGCACGACGTCAATGCCTCTGTTCTGAACGTACTGCATCATACGGATAAAGGAGTCACGAAGCTGTCTTCTGCGCTCCTCGCTCTTTTCGGCGGATATGCCCGTGTAGGGGGTATCAAGATGTATATCGCTGCACTGTAAAAATTTAATATGTGTCTTTTCCTGCACTGCGCTCATAGCACTTCTCCTGAAGAAAATAGTTATCTAAGCTTAAGTATATCATTTTATTATATTTTTGTCAAATATTTTTTGAAAAATTGAGAAATCTATTGCAAGAATGTCGAAAGTGTGCTACAATAGTATAAATAATTCAAGGCAGAAAGGAGGAATGTAAAAATGCTCGCACTTGCAGTCAGAAATACAAGCAAGCTCGTAAGAGAGCGTGTAAAGGACGACAACGTAAGAATAGGACGCTTTTTCACCAAGCGTGACACCGCAAGGCGAATGGCTGATATGCTTGAGCTTGACGACACGAAGTCCTCCTATACAATCCTTGACCCGGGCGCAGGCACGGGTATTCTCTCTGCCGCAGCAATCGAGGCTATATGCAAAAGAGCTCCCTCCGTAAAGCAGATTTTCGTCACCTGCTATGAAAATGACGAAAGCTTTATCCCGATGCTTGAGGACAACCTTGAGAGAATAAGGAAGAAATGCCGTCACGATTACGACGTAAGGCTTTATGCAACCGTCTTATGTGAAAATTATCTTACCGAGGTCAAGAATCATTACGCAGTCACCTTCTTTGATACGGTAGAGGATAAATTCGATATTATAATTTCAAATCCGCCGACGGAGCTCACCGAAAAGGGCTCTGCCGAAGCCGAGAGTGCAGGAGGCATCACAAGCGTAAAGCTATCCTCCGCATACCTTTTTGCAAAGGTCGCCTCGGAGCATCTCGAGGAGGACGGTCAGCTCGTTATTATTCTTCCCACCTCGGTAGCGGGCGCACCTGCCTTAAAGAGCTTCAGGCGTGATATAACCTCGCTCCTTTCACTGCGGAAGATACATCTTTTCGTCGGCTCGCAGAAAAATCCAAGGAGAGCGATTCCGCTTAAGAAAAACATCGTTCTTGCGTTTAAAAACAGTGAAGTAAAGGACTCAGTGGAGATTTCGGCGTCCACAGATGACGGCACACCCGAGAATACGAAGACGCTATCCTCGCTTCCTTACAGCTTCGTAGTAAGCTCCGACGATGCATCCTTCACCCTGCCAAGAAATCCTGAGGAAATGCGCATAGTAAGGTATATAAGCGGCTTTCCCGAAACACTATCCTCACTCGGGCTTAAAATGTCGACGGGCCTCGTTATAGACTCGAAATGCGACAGAATCTTATTTGACGAGGAGCTTCCCGGCACGATTCCGATTATAAGACCGTCGGCTATTCGTCAGGGCGGAATACATTTTCCTGCCAAGAATACTAAAAATCAATTTCTTATGCCCGTCGAGTCGGCCCTTTTCCAGCGCAATAAGAATATGATTATCATAAAGCGAGTTCCTGCAAAATGCGACGAGAGATTTCTCAACGCCGCTATGTATTTTGCGGCTCAGCGTCCGCAGAATCAGTACGTATCGACACATAATAAAATCAACTTTATAGACACAAAGGATACGAAGGATGAAATGTGCGCAAGACTGGTATTCGGTCTTTTTGCGCTGCTTAATTCCACGATTTACGACAGATACCTGTCTATCGTATCAAAGTCCAAGCAAATCAACGCAAAGGAGCTGAGAGAGCTTCCGCTTCCGCCAAGAAATCTTATCGAAAATATCGGTATGAGACTTATGGCAGGCAGGGACGTAAGCGTTACCGCTTGCGACAGAATTGTAAATCCTACCTTACATATTACCGAAAAATAGCCTAAATTATATGAGGGTGGCAGTATTGCGTTTTGCATCTGCCCCCTTTTAAATCGCAAGGAAAGGAGTGACTTAATGAAAAGAATAACGCTTGGAATACTTGCTCACGTTGATGCAGGAAAAACCACCCTTTGCGAAGCTCTGCTCTATTCAGCAGGCGCTATTTCCTCGCTTGGCAGAGTTGATAAGGGCACGGCGGCGCTCGACGGTCACTCCATAGAAAGAGAAAGAGGAATTACTATATTCTCAAAGCTTGCGCTTTTTGATTATAAGGACACCGCAGTAACGCTCCTTGATACCCCGGGGCATCAGGATTTTTTGCCCGAGGCTCAGCGCTCGCTCGCAGTCGAGGATTACGCAATACTCGTAGTAAGCGCCAAGGACGGCATAACTCCGCATACTAAGACGCTTTTCGGTATGCTGAGCGACCGCCGTATTCCAACCTTCGTTTTCGTCAATAAAACCGATATTTGCGACAGACGCAGAATAGACCTCGTAGACGAGCTGAGGTGCAATCTCGATAAGCGGATATGTGATTTCAATCTTGAGGATACCGACAAGGAAAGATTTTTTGAGGAATGCGCCTCCTACGACGAGGGGCTTATGCAATCCTATTTTGACACGGGTAAGCTGAGTGCGCCCGATATTGCCGCTGCTATTAAAAAGCGAAGCGTAATTCCCTGTTTTTTCGGCTCGGCGCTAAGGAATATCGGAGTATCGGCGCTACTCGACGCAATAGATAAATACAGCGTAGAAAAAAGCTACGGAAAAGCGGTATTCGGGGCAAAGATATACAAAATAGCAACCGACGAATCGGGAGTGCGCCTTTCATATATGAAGATTACCTCAGGCGAGCTTCGTCTTAAGGATACGCTCGTCTACAAATCAAGAAGCGACGAGCTAAAGGAAGAAAGAGTTGAGCAAATAAGGCTTTATTCCGCAGACAAATTCAAGCAGCTAAAGAGCGCTGAAGCGGGAATGATTGTCGCAGTCCCGAATCTCGAGGGCAGCTATGCAGGACTCGGGCTTGGTGCTTGCAGAGACGATTACGATGCCCTATCCCCCGCTCTTGATTACCGAATGATATTTGACGAGGGCACGGATATATACGATGCTTATCTTAAGCTTCTTCCTCTGGGTGAGGAAGAACCAACTCTCGGCCTCAGATACGACCCTAAGGAAAGGCAGATAAGAGTGCTGCTTTCAGGCGAGATACAGACGGAGGTTCTGAAAAAGCTGATCGAGCAGCGCTTCGGACTTAGAGTGAATTTCGGCGAGGCAAGCATTCACTATAAGGAGACGATTACGGAAAAGGTATACGGCGCCGGACATTTCGAGCCGCTGACGCACTACGCCGAGGTAAGGCTCAGGCTTGAGCCGCTGCCGCAAGGCTCGGGAATGGTATTCGATACCAACACCCCGACCGACGTCCTTAAGACAAATTGGCAAAGGCTTATCCTCTCGCACCTCGAGGGCAGAGCGCACCGAGGCAAGCTTATAGGCGCTCCGATAACGGATATGAAAATTACCCTGATAGCAGGGCGAGCGCACCCTAAGCATACCGAGGGCGGAGATTTCAGGCAGGCAACCTTCAGAGCCGTAAACCAAGGACTTATGAAAGCAAAAATGCGTCTGCTTGAGCCTACGTTCAATTTTGAGGCTACCTTGCCGGAGGCAAGCTTAGGACGCTTCCTTTACGACGTGGAAACGATGGCGGGCGAATGTGAGCCGCCCGAATTTTCCGACGGCGAGGTAAGAGTCCGTGGCTTTGCACCCGTATTCGGAATGAGAAGCTACCAGAGCACTCTGCGTTCATACACTCACGGCGAGGGCAAAATCAGCTTCACCGCAGGTGAATACTACCCCTGCCACAATGAAGAAGAAATCGTAAAATCCGTTGGATACAATCCCGAGCTTGACGAGCGTGCAAACCCTAATTCGGTATTCTGCAAGGGCGGCGCAGGCTATCTCGTGCCCTGGTACGAGGCCGATGCGAAAATGCATACCGAAAATCCCGAAGAGCCGCACGAGCTTATCGAGGGCAGTGACAGCTCCCCCGCAATAAGAACTAAGACCGATTATAAGGGTACTGTCGAGGAAGACCGTGAGCTTATGCGCATCTTTGAGGCGACGTACGGAAAAATCAAGCAAAGAAAGCTCCCTGAAAGAAAGGAAAACAGCGCTAAATCGGAAAAGCAACCAAGGCGAAAGGCGATGCCAAAGGGCGAGGAATTTCTGCTTATAGACGGCTACAATCTTATCTTTGCAAGCGAGGAGCTAAAAAGGCTTGCCGTGGGAGAGCTTGGGCACGCAAGAGATACCCTTATACGCCTTATCTGCAATTATAAGGGTGTGAAAAAATGCAAAATCATTATCGTATTTGACGCCTACAACACAGACACCAAGGACATAAGCTGCGAGGAATACGGAGAGGTCAGCGTAATATACACGAAAGCGAGGCAAACCGCCGACGCATACATTGAGCGTGCGACCTACAAAATAACCGAGCCCGACCGAGTACGTGTCGTAACGAGCGACTACAAAGAGCAGCTTATCGTGCTCGGAAACGGAGCGTTAAGAGTCCCGGCAAGGGAATTCCTTGACGAGCTGAAGCTCACGAGCGACGAAATAAGCTCATACACCGTTTAAGAGCATTTTGTTATTAATTGATTACATTTTTTATTAAAATTAAGATTTACATGGACTAAAATGAAATTACAAGCTAAAAGATATTTCGGCGATAAAGCATTTTACAAATCAATACTTGCCGTATCCGTTCCTATGATGGTGCAAAACGGCATTACGAATCTCGTAAATATGCTCGATAACGTGATGCTCGGCACTATCGGCACGGAGGCAATGTCAGGAGCTTCTATCGTCAACCAATTCATATTTATTTTCAATCTTCTTATTTTCGGCGCTATCTCTGCCGCAGGAATATTCACGGCGCAATATTTCGGAAGCGGCGACAACGACGGCATAAGAAACACCCTCAGGTTCAAGTTTATTATTACGCTGATAGCTACGGTGCTTACTATTCTCGCTTTTTATTTTCTTGACGACGAATTTATCGGAATGTTCCTTCACGAAAGCGACGGCTCAGGCGACCTTGCTCTGACGCTTACTTACGGAAAAAGCTACCTTTTGGTTATGCTTATAGGACTTTTGCCGTATGCGTTTTCGCAGTGCTATGCTTCCACGCTTAGAGAAACCGGCGAAACGGTTATGCCGATGGTATCAAGCATTTTGGCGGTCATCACCAATTTTCTACTTAACCTTATACTTATTTTCGGATTTTGGTTCATCCCTGCGCTTGGCGTTACCGGCGCTGCAATCGCTACTGTCGCATCAAGATTCGTCGAGCTTTTCGTGCTGATAATATTCTCGTCAAGAAGAAAGCATAAATTCCCTTATTTCGTATCGGCATTCAAGTCCTTCAAAGTTCCGATTAAGCTGACGAAGCAAATCATTTTGAAGGGACTTCCTATAATGCTCAACGAGCTGCTTTGGGCAATTGCTATGGTGCTTAGAAATCAGTCCTACTCTTTAAGAGGTCTTGACGCCGTAGCGGCTCAGAATATATGCTCGACGCTATTCAACGTTTTCAGCGTCGTATACCTTTCCCTCGGCAGCTCGATAGCGATAATAGTCGGAAGCCAGCTTGGTGCTGGGGATTTTGAAAAGGCCAAGGATACGGCAAGAAAAATGCTGACCTTCTCGGTGCTTGCATCAGTCGGTATGGCGGCGCTCTTTGCGCTCAGCTCGCTTATATTCCCTAAGATATACAACGTTTCGGAATCGGCGCAGAGCCTTGCAACCTATATGATGCTTATTTCGGGACTTTCGATGCCATTCTCCGCCTACGCAAACGCAACATATTTTACAATGCGCTCGGGCGGTCAGGTGTTCGTGACTATTCTCTTTGATTCGGTGTATATGTGGGTAATAGTCGTTCCGCTTTGTATGTCGCTTGCATATCTTACGCAAATGAGCATATTCCTGCTCTATTTTATAACGCAGATGACCGCGGGACTTAAAGCAATTTTCGGTATGATTCTGCTCCGCCGTGAAAAATGGGTAAAACGGCTCGTCGGCGAGGATAACTAGCAAAAAGTATACATAGTAATAAGCGTTGTTCTTCTTTTGAGGTTCATATAATTTTCTCCTGAAATAGTCAAAGCTTAAATTATTTCAGGAGAAAATTGAATTATAAACAGATATTTTGACACCTCTCATTTTATTAAAAATTAACTATTGCAAAAACATAATAAAAGTAGCAACAAAAGTCACTTTATCTCTTGACTTTTATCTTTATGTGTGCTAGAATAATAACCGCAATTGATTTAAATAACGGGGTGTGGCTCAGCTGGTAGAGCGCTGCGTTCGGGAACTTGTGGTCTCTTGTTCAACCGACTGATAGCGAAAACGCTGAAAAGCCTTGAAAACCCTGGGTTTTTCGCACTTCACCAACTCCGAAAAAACGGTCAAAATTCGGGGTTGACCACATAACTGACCACAACAAAATTCAATAGTTTTATACGTTTCGAGGCGTAGCGAAGGTGGTATCGCGCCAGTTTCGGGTACTGGAGACGGTGGGTTCGAGTCCCGCCGCTTCCACCAAAAAGACCGTTTTTTTGACGGTCTTTTTTCATTTTGTCGAAGCTGACGAGGACGAGACCCCACCTCGCGCATCCCCGCTATGTTAGCACTCCGTTTGTTACTGATACTTGTTCGCACTTTCCCTTGGCGCGAATTGGGTTCGCATTCTCCGCGCAGAGCGCGTCGAGCTCGCTCGTAAGCGGCAAGCGTGAGAATATTCACCTTTGGTGAAAATCCCGCTTTAGTTTTCCCTTACTCATTGTCCGAGGCTGCGTGATTTTTCAAAATAATTCAGACCGTCGCGCAAAACACGATGGTCTTTTTTTATTTTGTCGAAGCCGACAAGGACGAGAACCCACCTCGCGCATCTTCAC
>JAZRCT010000005.1:0-13276 GCA_045659905.1 Eubacteriales bacterium
AAAAGTTTACAATCCGAAGACCTTCTTCCTTCACGCGGCGTTGCTGGGTCAGGCTTTCGCCCATTGCCCAATATTCCCCACTGCTGCCTCCCGTAGGAGTCTGGACCGTATCTCAGTTCCAATGTGGCCGTTCAACCTCTCAGTCCGGCTACTGATCGTCGACTTGGTAGGCCGCTACCCCACCAACTATCTAATCAGACGCAAGCTCATCTTCCAGCAGCAAGCCTTTGACGGTTGCACCATGCGGTGCTGCCGTTTCATGCGGTATTAGCAACTGTTTCCGGTTGTTATTCCGCACTGGAAGGTAGATTGCTCACGCGTTACTCACCCGTCCGCCACTAACGTATTGCTACGTTCGTTCGACTTGAATGTGTTATGCACGCCGCCAGCGTTAATCCTGAGCCAGGATCAAACTCTCTAAATATTTGTATATGAAGACAAGCTTTCGCTCGCCTTGATACCTTTAGAGTTTATCTTGACTTTCTTTTACTTTGTTTGAGTTTCAAAGTTATAAACGAGATTTCCTCTACACTTTTTAGTGTTTGTTCAGAAATTTCTTATTTGTTGTTCAATTTTCAATGATCAAGCTTTGCTGTGATATTGGTTGTCCGCAATCGACAGCTCATATATTCTAGCACAAGAAAAACAAAATGTCAAGCTTTTGGCGAAATATTTTTTCAAAAACTGAATTTTGTCCGCATAAGTCACATTTTCACAACTATATAAGCATCTTTTTGTGCAAAATAAATAAATGCAAGCAAAATGATTATTTACTTAAATTGGAATTTAATATTTCTAATAATTATCCGCATTCGTGATAAAATACTAACAGAGCACAAAGAAACACGGGCCTGCAAGAGGTTCGGTTCTTTGCAGGCTCGATTAATATAGATATAAAATTGTAGGAGATTCTAACAATGTCTAAGAACAAGGTAAACGTTCCTGAAGCAAAGGCAGCTCTTGACAAATTCAAGATGGAAGCTGCAAACGAGGTAGGAGTTACTCTTAAGCAGGGTTACAACGGCGACATCACTGCCCGCCAGGCTGGTAGTGTTGGCGGTCAGATGGTTAAGAAGATGGTTGAGTCTTACGAGAACAATCTCAAGACTAACGGCTAATTAAGCATCATCCAACTTTTACTCCTTTAAATTTCGTTTTGTTGAATAAACGAAAGGCTGCCGCAGAGCTTCTGCGGCAGCTGTTATATTATATTAAAAGGAAGAAAACTATCGTCAAAAGCGAAGCTAACAGCGTAGAAAAAAGGTTTACCACGTCATTTGTCACAAACATAACGCCAGACTTTTTCACAGTACGAGTGTCGCAATGTATTCGCTTCTCTGTCAATTCACCGCATTTTTGACATTCAAATTTCACCTGCAAAAGCGCTCCCAAGAAGCTGTCGATTAGCGAGGCAAAGAATGCTATCGCAGAGATTATCAGAAATTCAAAAATCCCTACAAGACCAAACGCAAGGGCAATTGCGGTAAAGGCAAATGATGCTATTAAGCTTGCAATAGTGCCTTCAAGCGAGACGCCGCCCGATAATCCCGACTTAATCGGCTTAAAATTTATTATATTGTAGGTTTTTCTTGAAAACACTCCCAAGCCTGAGCCACAGGTGTCCGCAAACGCTTCGGCGAGCGCACAAACAAAAGCACAGACGAAAATTCTGTTTGCGTCTATCAAAAAGAAGATAGCCATAAACATTGAAGCGATACCGTTGGATAGCACCTGAATTTCGTCACGCTTTGTACTTTTTTCGCTTACGTCGTCTTTGAATTTCATTCTGTGCTTCTTAATTTTATCAACGAGAGCGCTGAACAAAAGGAACGAAAGAAGAAGCAAAAATCCAAAATTTCCAAGCGCAAGAGTTATAACTAAATCTAGTGCTAAAGCAGCTATTATTCCGGAATTTGTCAATACTTCTTTACTTTTAGCAAATATAATTACCAAAGGCGTTAAAATTATTGGAGCTACATAATGAATGCAATTTTCCGGCATCAATATCGCAAATGACGAGAAAGCAAAAATTCCAAGCGGCAACAGTAAATTGTCAAGTCCTCGCTCTCCAAAAAGCTCAAGTCCAAGCGCCAAAAACGCAATTGATATCAAATAAATCGGCGGAATATGCATCTCAAAAATCAAAGAAAACGCTAGCGCCACGAAGAAAGAAACTACAAGATTTGCAATTGCTCCAAACAAAGTTTTATTCTTATAAACCTTAGGATTGCATTTCTTAAGTGCCGCTCCAACGACGCCCGCCAAGCCATCTCCAAGCGAGGTACAGAAAACAGCTATTCCAAAAGGATAAATGCAACGAGGCACAAAAACGCAAACCAACGCCATAATCGACATTGATATTCCGTAGTAAACCGTCCCGGGCGCATTATCGCCATCGCTTGACATCATAGGCAATATCCTCATACGGTATTCGAGGAGCAAAAGAAGCGTAAAAATCGCACATACGGCAAAGAAATGCCAGCCTGCGCCGTGGAAAATGTATAAAATCACCCACTCGAAGCCGACCAGGATATGCACTATTTTTCTGGTAATGCTTTTTTTAACACCGAGCTTAAAAACAACTCCTGCCAGCAATATGCACAACACTCCGTATGCCAAAGCCAGCAAGTATCCTTGAAATATCATTGCAGTACCTCTTAATTTAGTATAACAATATTTTAGTACAGAGAACGAAAATAGTCAAGTCCGTAAAGAAAAGAGCTTACGCACTTTTTACTGTATTTTCAGGAATATCAAATTAACATTCTTAAACCTTAACCATTTGAGGATAAAAATTCGACGGATGCCTAAATTCTTTGATTTCTTCACGGCGACGCTTTCGGTATTCCTGCGGCGTACGCCCCGAATACTCCTTGAATTGTCTATGGAATGTTCGTTCGCTTCCGAATCCGCATTCAAGCGCAATCTGATTTGAGCTTTTGTCGGTTGCTTCAAGCATAATTCTGGCTTCTTCCGCTCTTATAAATCCAAGAAGCTTCGCATAGTTGACGCCTATAGTCTTCTTTATGCAATGTGAGAGATAATTGGCGCTGTATCCGATATCCTTTGCAGCTTTGGTAAGCGGAATAGGCGAAGTGATATTGTCCCTTACGTACATAATAAGCTTAGTGAGCATCCTGTCGTCGGTCTCGTTGGGGATAAGATTTACCTGCTTTGTAAAATCGCACAGCATAGCGTAAAGGCAGGTATTAATTCCGTACATATCAAGCTCTTTATTATCTATCAACTTAGACTTAAAGACGCCCATAGTACAATCGCTCGCCTTGAAAACAGATTTCGCCCCGACCAAATCCCTATTGCTATCGAAAAATCTGGAAATAAGCGATGGAGAAAAGGTATACATTTCAAGCACGTTCATTTCCTTTGAGTAATAGTAATGAGGCTGAAATGGGAATATGAAGATAAAATCGCCCGGACCTGCGATTTCATTTCTGCCGTTTACCCACACGTTAAGCTCCCCCTTCTCCAGAAGAACAAGCTCGGCGTATTGATGCATATGCTCGTGATAGGAATAGCTTCTTTCGTGATGGTGGTAAGTAAAAGCATTATCAAGACCGAAATTGAAAAGCTGGAAAAACATAATTTTCCTCCTTATAGCAAATTTCCCTTTTACTTAAAAGTTTATATAGATGTATAAAATCTATATATCACATTCTGTCTATGATTTTACCATTTATGACGAGATTTGTCAATAGGTATATGCTATAATTGTATTAGCAAAAGTATTTTTTTGCAAGATGGAGGTTATTAAAAAAGCAAAAATAAAGTCTATAATGAAAGGAGAACGGGTATGAAAAAATATCTTGAGCCTGCTTTTGAGATTTTAAAAATCGAGGACGAGATAATCACAACCTCAGGAACGGAAACCACACAAGTGGAAAACACAGACGGCGTGTGGGATTTGAATCAAAACGTCTGAACTTCTATTTAACCCCGTGAAACAAAAAACTATTATTTTCAAAAGGAGTACACAATGAAAACCAAACGCAAAATTTTAACACTTGTACTAACTCTCTCATTTGTAATCGCTATGTGCGTAGCACTCGGTTTAGTTGCTTCGGCAGCCGCACCCGAGCTTCCCACAGCAGATACGGCAGGAGAGGTAGTAGACGTATGGCTTATCGGCGGTCAGTCTAATGCCGTGGGCTTTGGTAAAAATTATCCCACCTCTGATACATATGCTTCCGACAAGGCAATGCTTGATGCAGGAGTATCTAACGTATGGTATTTCTCGCAGGGCGAGGGCGCTCAGCACCGTGACTACGGCTTTTATCCTGTGACGCTTGGACTCGGTCTTAACACCGAATCCTCGGGCGCAGAAATCGGAATTGCTACGGCGCTTGCAGGAAATTCGTCTCAGATGAATGCGGTTATCAAGTATTCCATCGGCGCAACTTTCCTCTATCCCGACGTTACAAACAACGCTTCCCTGAATCACGGAACCTGGACCTCCCCCTCTTACATAGAGAAATACGGCATTTCCACCGTCGGTAATAAGACAGGGGATATGTACGACAACTTTATGCGCACCGTTGAGGAAGGTCTTACTCAGCTTATCGAAGCAGGCTACACGCCCAGAATCCGCGGTATGTGGTGGATGCAGGGCGAGGCTGAAACCTTTGACCAAAACAACGTTATGACGCCGGCATACAAAGAGCTTCTTACCACTCTCATCAGTGACGTAAGAAATGACGTTTCGGAAATTTCAGGCACTAACTGCTCGGATATGCCTTTCGTATTCGGCAAAATTAATTATAACGGAACGCATACCGGCGAGCTTACCGCGCTTCAGGATGCGCAGGAAGCGGTGGCAAACGATACCAGCCTTAAGAACGTATTTATGATTAACCCTGCAACAGACCTTAAGGACCCCGCAACCGGAGCTTCGGCAACCCCCGTGCAGCAGGATGTGTGGCACTATGACGCTCTTACTCAGCAGATGATTGGCGAAGCCTTCATAGAAAAGGCTACTATCGCTAATACCGAGCCTACTCCCTACGGTCTTATCACCTACGACGATACTACGAAGGATTATCCGTTTGCGATATTCGTCGAGTGGAAGGACGGCACCACGGAATTTAAAGCACTTCGTGACACCTATTCAAAAGCCATTAACTATGCCAGATATGGTGCATGCGGAGATACCAATGATAAAGTAGAACGCACGATAGTGTATTTGCGTAAGGATTTTGTTGATACAGGTGACTATCCAACGCAGCTTTCGAAAGCAGGCTACGATATAACGGTTGATCTTGGCGGAAATACGCTTACGGCTAAAGCAGCTTGCTCTACTTGGAATCTTGCCGCTTCTGTAAGAAGTGACATTGTTATTACCTTCAAAAACGGAACGTTCCTTATTAGGCTTCCTCTGCTATGGTATATGTTGATGTTAAAAACACCTTTGCAACCGAAAATCAAGCCACAAATATAAATTTTGAGAACCTACATATCGGATATGCGCAAGACTCTACAGCTGAGTATCTTTTTGCTAACAACGGTGAAGCAGCTTCGACGTATAACGCTATCATTAATCTGAGCTATAAGGATTGTACGATAGACTTAGTTACCAACCGTCCTTCGGGCTTTAAGTCAATCGCAAAAACCTCGACTGCCAGCACGAATGCTCTTCTTGATATGAATCTTAGCTTCGATGGCTGTAAGTTTATAGCTAATTCTATAACCGACCTTACTTATATCGAAAACAAGAACGAGGGCGATTCGGTAGTATTCAACGAAACAAACACTAATAAGCTTCTTATGCATCCGAGCGTTGCTGCTCCCGATTTTTATACCACCTTCACGGGTAGTGCCGGTTCTAAGCTCGTTGCGATAGAGACGCTTGACAGAGAAGATTCTCTTAAGGTATATAGTATTGAAAAAGGAACCGCTACCAAATACGGCGCCGTTCCTACCGAACTTGCAAGCAATTCTAAGTATCCCTTCCTTCTCTTTACTGTGAACAGCGCCGACGAAATAGCGTTCCACAGCGCTGCTGAAGACTACGTGAACGCACTTTATAATTCACGTATGTACGGCGAGCTTATTTCCGCTAACGAAATGATTGTACTTATGACCAATGACTTCGGTCCAAGCGGATTACCTCAGCAGCTTGGAATGTCACCGTGCGATATCACGGTAGACCTTGACGGTCACACCTTGAACGCATACGCACTTTTAAGAAACTGGGTAGGCTCAAATGCGTGCGATAATATTACCATAACCTATAAGAACGGTAATATTCTCTCTCGCGGATACGCTCTTATCGAGGGCTATACTTGGGACGGATTCCCTGATAACTATGCTATGAATATCAACTTTGAGAATGTTAATATCGGATTTATGTACGGAGCTAATTCGGGTGCGCTTCTTTTCAGAGTAGGGGGACGTGACGCTACTGCGGGCAACGCAATTTTTAATATAAATCTTACCGATTGCACGCTTGACTACGTTACTAATCATTCTTCAAGCTCCGTTGGAATTGTAAGCGCCTCCAAAACAGCTACCGATACCAAGGACGACGTAAAGCTCGTATTTGACGGCTGCGATATTATTCTTCCAAAGTTTTCAGACCTTAATATGACAAACGCTACCGAGGGCGACAGCGTTCTCTTTAAGAATTGCTTAACCAACGACACGAGAATTCTCACCTCTACGGCTGCTTCTCTTAGCGACTATGCCTTTGAATCCGCCGAGGGCTACGAGCTTACTATCGTGGAGCAAGAAGCTGAGGACGGATATTTCGTATACAAGCTCGGTTCAAAGGCTATTGAGGAGGTTGTATTCACTCCCAAGGCATCCGTAACGCTTGATTCCAACCTTATCTTCAATATCTACATTCCTGCGCATTCTGACCTTACCGCCGCAACGGTAAACGGAACTCCCGTAGAGCTTACGAATGCTACTGACGGCTACTACCTCTCCACCACCGAGCTTAAGGCTTATGAGGCAGGAAAGGAATTAAAGCTCGTCGTAGAGCTTACTGTTGACGAAACACCGATTAAGGGTACGTTCACCTTCTCTACCGTCGAATACGCACAGAAGCTTCTTAATATGGACGATACCGAGGTGAACAGCGCAGAAAAGGCTCTTGCAAAGGATATGCTCTCGTATATTAAGAGCGCATACACCTACTTTAGCAAAAATGGCGTTGAAGTAGAAAATAAGGATACCGTCATAGCAAGCATAAACGAGATTCTTGGTGGCTACAACGAAACCTCGCTTAAGGAAGTAACCGTTCCCGAAAAGGGAGGCGACAGAACTATTCTCGCAGGCGCAACGCTCGTGCTTGACGCTACTCCCGCAATCCGTTTCTATCTTCCCGATGGTGCGAGCCTTTCCGACTACACCTTTAAGATTGGCTCTAGCGTGCTTGAATACACGGTAGGCGAAGAAAAAGAGGAAGAGGGCTACGTAGGACTTACTTACGTAGATATCTCGCTTTACGCATACAGAATGGTAGAGGAAATCACCGTTACCAAGGGTACGGCTAGCGCTAACTATCATATCAACTTCTACTATCAGGGCGTAGACACGAACAACGCTGAGCTTGTTGACATCGTAATTAAATTCTACAACTACTGCGTAAGCGCTAAGAACTATAAGAATTCCCTTTAATTCTTAAACATACGCCAATAGAAATATCAGCAATAATAAAACCTAAAAAAATGGGCGAGGCAGAAAATTCTGCCTCGCTCTTCATTATTTAGTACGTACGCACACTATCCATTAAGGATAGCTTACGCATATTTGCGCTATTATTAAATTTCCTCAGATTCGGTATTCTTAAACCGCATTTCCTCGTCCTCAGCATCAGGCGTTACGTTCTCCTTGCCCGGTATAACGATGCCGTGAGTCATAGCTCTTAAATTCTCAGCGTTTTTCTTATCAATAATTCTCTGCTTTTCATTCTTAGAAGCTTCAAGGTCCGACTTAATCTGCGCCGATACGGCTTTATCCTTAGGAGCTAAAAACTTCTCAAATATGTCGGGATATACGAATATCTTTTCGCAAGAGGCGAAAACAACGGTAATATATTTCCCTTCCTTTTTGGTGATAACTCCATCACCGAAAGACTTATGAACAACCTCAAGATTTTCAAAATTCATATCTGCCTCCAATTATAGCCTAACTAATTTTCAACGTAAGATTTTTCACAAAGCTTTGATATTGTAGCAGATTATTATGTCTAAAGTATGAACAAATCAAAGCTTTTCCGATTTATTTTGCATTATATGATATTTTCGTAAAAAGAGTACAATTAAATCGTTATCTTTAGTCTATATTGCACAAATGAAATCAAAATATACGAACGCTTTTTTGAAAATCAATCGATAGCTTCAAGCTCTGTTCCGTTATGCAAAAGTCGGCTTCCGACGTCAACGCCGCTTGGCAAAAGAGCTAAAGCGATAAAAAGCTCCTCCGAAGAATTACACTCCTTAATATATGCGTATTCTCCCTCTATGCGACTTACAACGAAAATTTTGGTATCCATAATTACTCCTTTATTTAAAGTGAGGAAGAAAATGCGTGATATCCTTGACTGAGAACACGCATTTTCTTCCTCACCATTTTTGTTGCGCCTGAATAAGACGTCAACATTTTTTTAAAGCTCTACCATAGATTCATCCCAGATTGCGGGAGCTTCGTAGCCAAGAAGATTGACGGTAGTTGCTGCAACAGACGAAAGACCGAAGTCCTCTCTGCCAAGCTTCACTTTATATTCATTCGAGGTGAAATTATCATAGATAATGCAGGGTACGGGATTGAGCGTATGGCTGGTCTTAGCCTTTGCCTTGCCGTTCTTATCGAGCTTCGGAGATTTAGTCTTCTTATCTATCTCATACATCTCGTCGGCGTTACCGTGGTCTGCGGTAATGATAGCCGCACCCTCAAGCTCGTCTACCACCTTAAGAATTCTTGCAAGCTGTAAATCAAGTGCCTCCATAGAGCATTCGGTAGCAAGGAACGAGCCTGTATGACCTACCATATCACCGTTGGGGAAATTGACTCTCAGCGATTTATATTTACCGCTTCTTAAGCACTCTATAAGCTTATCGGTAATTTCTGCGCACTTCATCCAAGGTCTTTGCTCGAAGGGCACAACGTCTGAGGGAATTTCAATATAGGTTTCAAGCTCCTCCGAGAACTTACCTGATTTGTTACCGTTCCAGAAATAGGTAACGTGACCGTATTTCTGCGTTTCGGATATTGCAAGCTGGGTAACACCCTCGCCCACGAGATACTCCGACATAGTATTGGTAATCTCGGGAGGATTAACGAGATATTTAGAGGGTATATGAAGGTCACCGTCGTATTCAAGCATACCCGCATACATAACCTTGGGCGCTCTTACTCTATCGAACTTATCGAAATCCTCGCCGCTTTCAAACGCCTTTGAAATTTCGATAGAACGGTCGCCTCTGAAATTATAGAATATAACGCTATCACCGTCGTTAATCGTACCGACAGGTGCGCCGTTCTCTGCTATAACGAATGCAGGAAGGTCCTGGTCTATAACCTTAAACTCGTTCCTGTAAGCAACGATTGCTTCCTCGGCGGAAGCGAAAGCTCTGCCCTCGCCAAGCACGTGAGTCTTCCAACCGCGCTCAACCATAGCCCAGTTAGCCTCGTATCTGTCCATCGTTATCTGCATACGGCCGCCGCCTGATGCGATTTTTATATCAAGTCCGCATTCACGCATCTCGGCAAGGAATGCTTCAAAGGGAACGACGTAATCAAGGGCGCTGGTCTCGCCTACGTCTCTGCCGTCAAGAAGAATATGAACTCTTGCCGTCTTGACACCCTCGTCTGCTGCCTTTCTTATAAGCGCCTTAAGATGGTCTATATGCGAATGGACGTTGCCGTCCGAGAAAAGTCCGATAAAATGAAGCACGGATGAATTATCCTTCACGTTTGCCACAAGCGACTGCCAGGTATTGGAGGTGAAAAGCTTACCGGTTTCAATCGACTGCGAAACAAGCTTTGCGCCCTGCGCAAAAACCTGACCTGAGCCGAGCGCATTATGCCCTACCTCGGAATTTCCCATATCGTCGTCCGAGGGAAGACCGACCGCCGTGCCGTGAGCCTTGATTTTAAGAGTAGGATAATTCTGCATAAGCCAATCAAGCGTGGGGGTATGAGCTGCCGCAACGGCGTTAGCTCCATTGTCGTCCGCTATTCCCACTCCGTCCATAACTATCGTCAGAAGAGGACCCTTTACTCCTGTGAATTTGTCTGATTTCTTTAAGTTTGCCATAGTTTTACCTTTCTATCATATATCCGCATCCTGCAGATACAAATGTCCGTAATCTGTTATATACTGTTTTCTTTCCGCAAGCGCATCTCCGAGAAGCACGTCAAACATTTTCGCCGTCTTTTCAGCATCGGTGGGAGTTATTGCAATAAGCCTTCTCGTCTGCGGACTCATCGTCGTCTTCGACATCATATCGGCGTCGTTCTCACCAAGTCCCTTTGAACGCTGGAGCACATACTTCTTGTCACCGAGCTTTGCAAGTATTTCAACCTTTTCGCGCTCATTATACGCAAAATAGGTATCCTTGCCGCAGGTTATTTCAAATAGCGGCGACTCGGCGATAAATATCTTGCCCTTTTCAATAAGAGTCGGGAGCAATCTGTAAAACATCGTCAAAAGCAGCGTGCGTATCTGGAAGCCGTCCTCGTCGGCATCGGTACATATTATAATCTTATTCCATTTGAGATTTTCATAATTGAAGGTCGTGATATCGCCCGGCTTCTTGGTGTTGATTTCAACGCCGCATCCGATAACCCTCAAAAGGTCAACTATAATATCGCTTGCAAATATCTTCTCGTAGGTGCTTTTCATACAGTTGAGAGTTTTACCCCTGACGGGAATTATAGCCTGAAATTCAGCGTTTCTTGCCTGCTTACAGCTCGACATTGCCGAATCTCCCTCTACTATATACACCTCTCTGATATTGGGGTCTTTGGATTTACAGGGTATGAACTTCTCTACACGGTTGGATACGTCCATCGTGCCCGCAAGCTTCTTTTTGATATCACGCTTCGTGATTTCAGAGGTCTCCCTCGCTCGCATATTGATTAAAACCTGATTGGAAATAATCTCGGCTGCGGAATGATTTTCTATAAGATAAATCTCAAGATTTTTCTTTATAAAATCGGTAAGCGCTCTCTGTATGAATGAGTTTGTGATAGCCTTCTTAGTCTGATTCTCATAAGAAGTCTGTGTAGAAGCCGAGTTAATTATCAAAACGAGATTGTCGGCTACATCTACGAATGAAATACCCTCTTCTTTTTTTGTAAACTTATTCTGCGACTTTATATATTTATTAAGTGCAAAGCTGAAAGCGTTGGCAACAGCCTTTTTAGGCGCACCGCCGTATTCAAGGAATGATGAGTTATGGTAATACTCCGCCATACCCTTCTTTGCAAAGCAGAAGGTAATTTCAGCCTTAAGCTTATAATCCTTCATATCCTCACGGTCACGGCCACTGGTTTCAAGCGTCCAGAGCACAGGCTGAGTTGTGGATATTCCATCGGTTATTTCATTTATATAATCCGCTATACCGTTCTGATAAAAATACTCTCTCTTTTCAAATCTGCCCTTGGAGGTTTCAATTTCAAGAATAAACTTGATGCCTCCGTTGACGAATGCCTGACGCCTGAGCGTCGCATCGAGAAAGTCGACCGGGATATCTATTTCCTTAAACACGTCAAGGTCAGGCAGCCACCTGATTACAGTGCCTCGCTTCTTTTCTCCTGCGACAAGCTCCCTGACAATCAAATCTCCCTTAGGCTCTCCACGCTTGAAATTCATCTCGGAAAGAGTCTTTCCGTTGTAGGACTTAACGTTCATATACGCGCTTGAATACTGCGTAGCAGTAGCACCGAGACCGTTTAAGCCAAGAGAAAATTCATATGCGGAATTTCCGCTGTCGTTATCGTATTTTCCACCGGCGTAAAGCTCGCAAAAGACAAGCTCCCAGTTCCACCTTTTTTCTTTCTCGTTATAGCCAAGCGGAACTCCTCTTCCAAAATCCTCGACCTCAATCGAATTATCAAGAAACTTCTTGACTATAATCCTCGTTCCGTAGCCCTCTCTTGCTTCGTCAACCGAGTTCGCAAGAATTTCAATAAATGAATGCTGGCAACCGATTATATCGTCAGAACCGAAGATAACCGCAGGTCTTTTACGGACTCGTTCCGCACCCTTGAGCGATTTTATACTCTGCTCGTTGTAGTCATTTTTTCTGGCAGCCACAATAATACCACCTTTATAATTATTAACAGTCACAATTATAGCACATTAAAAATATTTTGTCAATAATACAAAAAATAAAAGAGAGCCAACAAAAGCCGACTCTCAACATATATCGGAACCGACTATTGCCAACTCCGAGAATATCAATTTGTGTAAGTTATAATAGCACCAATTTTCGATTTTGTCATTAGTTATTTAAAAATTAATTCACATATGTTGAAATTTTTTAAATAATGTGGTAGAATGTATGGGCTGAAAAGGAGATACGCTATGAAAATTCTTATATGCTCCGATATACACGGAGATTTTAATTCCGCAAAATTCGTTATAGACAAAGCAAATGAAATAAACGCCGATAAAATACTCATACTCGGAGACATTCTTTATCACGGCCCGAGAAACGATTTGCCGGAGGGTTACGCCCCGAAGCAGGTAATCGAGCTTCTTAACGAATACTCAAGTAAAATTTTGTGCGTAAGAGGAAACTGCGACACCGAGATCGACCAGATGGTACTGAGCTTCCCTATTCTTGCAGATTATGCGCTTCTCAGTCTTGACGGAGTCACCGTATTCGCTACGCACGGTCACAAATTCAATACCGATTCCGTGCCACCGTTATCAGCAGGCGATATCCTGCTCCACGGACATACTCACGTCTTAAAAATCGAAGAATTCGGCAGAGGAAACTATTACATAAATCCAGGCTCGATATCTATTCCGAAAAACTCAAATCCAAAAACCTTTGCCATATACGAAAACAGAAAATTCAGTATATACGATATGTCAATGAATTTGGTTGACAGTATATCGTTTTAATACGAAGGGGCTGACGCATTTAGGCATAACCGAATAAAAAACGGGGGTATTGTGAAAGAAACACAGTACCCCTTTTATAATAAGCGTAATTTTGAGGAAATTAAGGTTGAAAAACTCTCGTTTTTCCTCTTTTTTATTTGTTTTTTATTCTACCGCCGTTTGCTGAACTCTCGACGTACC
>JAZRCT010000006.1:0-2362 GCA_045659905.1 Eubacteriales bacterium
AGCAGAAGCGTCGCTTGGCTTTTGCTTTCAAGCATTACCCGCTTTAATATATCCTCATAGTAGCCCGAGTCTTGCGCCTCGTCTCTTAAGAAGCGGAGATTGTCTTCAAAGCGAAGCCCCTCGGCGGGATTTCCGCCGTAAAGCTCAAATTCCATAAGCACTATCGCATAGGCTATTCCCAAGGGGTAGCCTGCGCCGTCCTGCTCTCGGATTTTAAATTCAAGACGGTTAAGCGAGGCGGTAAGCGCCTCTTTGTCTATGCCCTTTTCGGTTATTTCCCGAATAATCGAGAGCGCCTTTTCGGCTAAAGACCTTGCGTTTTCCGCCTTCAGATTTTTCATAGTCAGTATCAGCGACGAATCCTTTATGCCGTTATAAGGCGAGAAATAAATATCCTCGATAAGCCCCGTTTCAAGCATTGCCTTTTTAAACGGAGCTTCGTTTGAGCCTGCTATGGCGTCAATTGCTATCGCAAGCGCTAAGGATTCACGCTTTTCAAAGTAGGAAAACTCCTTAAAGCCAAGCGAAAGGCGTGCCTTTCCCTCCTCGCTCTCGCCCTCGGCAATCTCATAAAATTCCTCGCCAAAGACAGAGCCGACGTCACCCTGGCTTTCAACCTCAAAGCTTACGCCAAGCTTGCGGTATTCCGCAAGATATCCGTCAAGCAGCGAGAGCGTTTTACCAAGGTCGACCGTGCCGTCGAGAATTATAGTTGAATTTTCGGGGCTGTAATACTTTTTATGAGCGTTTACAAAGTCCTCAAAGGTAAGACTTGGTATAAACGCGGGATTTCCGCCGGAATCCTTGCCGTAGCTCACGTCGGGATAGAGAAGCTTCGTCATATATTCGCATTCTATCTCGTCGACCGAGGAATAAGCGCCCTTCATTTCGTTGAATACTACGCCCTTGTAGCGAATTTCGTCCTCGCCCTCGTGAAGCTCGTAGTGCCAGCCCTCCTGCATAAATATCTCGGGCTTCTCTACGGCAAGCGGATGCAGCACCGCATCCATATACACGTCGATAAGATTATAAAAATCCTCGTCGCAGCGCGAGCTTACGGGATACATAGTCTTGTCGGGAAACGTAAAGGCGTTAAGAAACGTCTTTACCGAGGACTTCAAAAGGTCAACGAACGGCTCTTTTACCGGAAATTTCTTAGAGCCGCAGAGCACCGAATGCTCGATAATATGAAATACTCCCGTATCGTCCTCGGGGATAGTCTTGAAGCTTATAGCAAAGGTCTTATTATCGTCCTTGCGGTCGAGGAAAAGCAGCTTAGCGCCGCTCTTTTCGTGTCTTGCCTGCCAGAGCGTCGCCGAGATTTCCTCAATTTTCTCGCTTTTTTCAAAGACGAATCCGTGCATTTTATCATTTATATTCATTGAAATAACCTTTCGGCGTTTATTTTTTCGGTATTTTCATCTATCGCCCCCACCGAAACAGCGAGCGCTCTTACTATATCGCAGTATCTCTGCGTTTCGTGCATAAAGCTGATGCCGTGCTCGGCTTCCTTAAAGCTGTTAAACGAGCAGCGGGCGTCGCTCTTAAGATTTTCGTAAATCTCCTCGCTCATATAATGCGGCACGAAGGTGTCCCCCTCACCGTGTACTATCACTATCGGCACCCTGTGATGCTTTGCCGCCTCTTTGGGGTAGGCTCTTTCGGGGTCGGTCTTTCCGAATATTATACCGCCGAGTCTTACTATCGGGTACATAATGCGGGGGGACAGTCCCATATCCTTAATCGTGTTTTTAATTATTGCGGGTGCGCTCGAATATGGGCAATCGGCAAACACGCCGAGGACGTTTTTCGGGATATCCAGCGCCGCCGTCAGAATCACGGTCGCAGCGCCCATAGACAAGCCGTAGAGGATTATTTTCAAATCCTCGCCAAAGCGCCAAACCGAATAATTTATCCACCCTAAGCAATCGTATCTTTCCTTGTCGCCAAAGGTTATAGTATTTCCGTCGCTCTCCTCGTGCGCACGCTGGTCGATAAGCAGCACGTTAAAGCCAAGCTCAAGCGCCAAAAGCGCACCGCCTGAAAAATCCCTCGACGAGGCACTCTTGTAGCCGTGGCACTGAATAGCAAGGGGAGCGCCGTCCTTGTTGTGCATATACCTTCCGTGAAGTCTAAGACCGTCGTGCGAGGTTATGTATACGTCCTCATAATTCAAAGTCGCAAGCTTATCTATTACAGCTTCGGATTTGTCGGCAAACTGAGCGTAGCCCTTAAGGTGAAGTCCTCGCTTTGGGTCAAGACGCTTCCTTTTGCTGCTTCTGTAAAAGGTTTTGCGGTAGCCTACGTAGCAGGCTACAAAAAAGGATATTATCAAAAGCGTGGCAGCGCCAAGCACAATATA
>JAZRCT010000007.1:0-1969 GCA_045659905.1 Eubacteriales bacterium
CCTCCTCAGCGAGATTGCCGCTTACAACGAAGAGAAGCTCGTAAGAACAATTCTTGTTTTCCATTTCTTTTACCTCCTTATGGTCTTATGGCCGTCAAAAGCTCCTGACGGCAAGGAGACGAATAACCAATTTATTCGTACTGAATAGGTATTTTAGCATAAAGAGCGGCGTTTGTCAATAGTTTTATTAAAAAAATACTCTATGATAGATTATATAATACGAGCGGTGCGCAAAATAGGGCGAAGTTGTCGGGAAATTATCGCATTATCTGTTGCAATCCCTTGAAAATTAGTGTATAATTACATAGATAAATGAATTTTACCGAGGACGGGGGTGATTTTGTGAACGCAGTAAAGGAGCTTTGCGCCTGCAAGGTCAATTTGTATCTCGACGTGACGGGCAAGCGTGAGGACGGCTTTCACACCGTAAGAAGCCTTATGCACTCGCTTTCGCTTTCCGACGAGGTGACCGTCTCACGGAGCAAAGGCACGGGGGCTGTCAGTATTACCGTAGAGGGGGCGGGCTTTTTGCCTACCGACGACAGAAATCTTGCCGTAAGAGCCGCTAAGGCTTTTATCCTTGCGCTCGGAATTACCGATAATATAAATATCACCCTTAAGAAGAATATCCCCGTAGCGGCAGGTCTTGCGGGCGGCTCGACCGATGCCGCAGGCGTGCTTCGTGCGCTGAACAAGCTTTATAGACGCCCACTTACAAGGCAGATGCTGATAAGAATTGCATCGGAGCTTGGCAGCGACGTGCCATATTGCCTTATCGGCGGTAGCGCAATCTGCGAGGGCAGGGGAGAGATATTGACGAGAGTACCCGATATATCGCTTCACACCGTGGTGGCTATAAGCGACGAGCATATATCGACGCCCGAGGCGTACCGCCTGCTTGATAGGAAATTTTCGGATTTTACCCCTGCTGCTCAGCACGGAGGCGAGGCGGCAATTGCTTGGCTTGACGGCGGCGCTGTGGGTGAATTTTCCCCCAATATGCTCTACAATATATTTGAGGAAGTGATTTTGCCAAGCTGTAATAAGGCGTCCGAAATAAAGCGTCTTATGCTTGAATGCTCGGCAGAGGCTACGCTTATGAGCGGCAGCGGACCGTCGGTATTCGGTATTTTTAATACCGAAGGTGAAGCCAGAGCCTGCGAAAAAAAGCTTTCCTCGCTCGGATATTTCGCAAGATACGCACGGAGTGTTTAGTATGATATACGACTTATTAGCGCCATTTTACGACAGCTTTAATTCGACGGTGGACTATCCGTCCTACGCTCGCTTTTTTGCCAAGGCTGCGGATTTATATATGAAGGAAAGACCTTCGCTTGTGCTAGACCTTGGCTGCGGCACGGGAAGAATGACTATCGAGCTTGCAAAGCTCGGCTTTGATATGACGGGAATTGATTATTCCCCCGAAATGCTCGACAGGGCAAGAGAAAGCGCCCTTAATGCGGGCTTTGACAATATTCTCTGGCTCTGTCAGGATATGACCGAATTTGAGCTTTACGGCACGGTTGACGCCGCAATCTGCGCTCTTGACGGAATTAACCATCTTACGAAGCCAAGCGACCTCGAGCGTTGCCTTGGACTTTTGCATAACTATCTTATACCCGACGGACTTTTGGTGTTTGACCTGAATTCCGAGTGGAAATTCAGGAATATATACGGCGAGCGAGCTTATCTCTTTGAGGAGCAGGGAGTATTTTGCGCCTGGCAGAATTATTACAATGAGAAATCCCGCCTTTGCGACTTCTATATCACGCTCTTTCAGGAAAAGGGCGACGGCAGTTACCTGAGATTTGAGGAAATTCAAAGGGAGCGAATGTATACTCTCAGGCAGATTAAGAGCAAGCTTATTTCGGCGGGCTTTGAATTTATCGGCGCTTATTCGAGCTTTGACTTCGATTCGGTGTCCGATACCGACGAGAGATTTTATATCGTAGCAAAATGTAAAAAGTAA
>JAZRCT010000008.1:0-25156 GCA_045659905.1 Eubacteriales bacterium
CGAGAGTTCAGCAAACGGCGGTAGAATAAAAAACAAATAAAAAAGAGGAAAAACAAGAGTTTTTCAACCTTAATTTCCTCAAAATTACGCTTATTATCGGGAGGGGTACTGTGTTTCTTTCACAATACCCCTCGTTTTTTAGGTTATGCCTAAATGCGACGCCCCGTCTCGCCAAAGGCGTTTTAAACGTTTAATGCGGCATTTTACCGTCGGGGATTGACATTCCGCCCCGGATGGTGGTAAAATATAGGCAACACCGAAAAGGAGCGCATTTTATGGCAACGGCAGAAAATATTTCCAGCATCGGATACGAGGTATCAAAAAGAGGCTATACGAATATTACCGGCATCGGAGATTACAAGGGAAATATCCTGAGAATCCCCGCAGTCATAGACGGACAAAAGGTCTACGCCGTAAGAGAATACGCCTTTACCGATAACGAAAATATCAAGCTCGTTATACTGAATGAGGGCGTCAAGGCTATCCATTCGGGCGCTTTCAGCTTCGCTTCGGGAATAAAAAAGGTGTATCTTCCAAGCACACTTTCCCTGCTCGGCGACTGCGCCTTCGTTGACTCTGCCAATATTACCGATATAATCTTTAAGCGCAACAGGCTTATCACCGAAATCCAGCGCTCGACCTTTGGCGGACTTACTAATCTTCGCAATATTCTTCTTCCCTTAAATCTTTCGGTTATAGGCGAATACGCCTTCTTTAAATGCGCCTCGCTTCCCGAAATAAAGCTTCCCGATACTATGACGAGAATCGAGGCGTGCGCATTTCTTGAGTGCAGCTCGCTTGAGAGTATAAATATCCCAAGGGGAGTTTCATTCATAGGCGAGAGCGCTTTTTTAGGTTGCAATAATCTTCGGGAAATGCACTTTGAAGAATGCGAGGGCTGGTTTGCCAACGGCAAGAGAATTGATTACGGTATTCTTAATAATCCAGCCTCTGCCGCAAAGCTATTTACCAACGCAAAGGCTGAAAATATTTCTTTTAAATGGATAGACCAAGGCGAGCTTATTTGACAATAATTGTAGTCATTTATTCACGCTTATTCAAAAATATTATTTATAAATCAGGAGCTAAAAATGCAAAAAGAAGAGCTTGAAGGTTTGCTTGAAGCTACCTTTCCCTTTTACTCCGGACTTTCGGACACCGATAAGAGCACTCTCCTAAGAAGCTCACAGCGAGTAAGATTTTCAAAATCGGACAACGTGCATAACGGCAACGATTGCACGGGAGTAATACTTGTCCTCAGAGGAAGCCTTCGCCTTTATATGCTTTCCGACGAGGGCAAGGAAATAACGCTTTACCGAATATTTGCAGGCGATATGTGTATGCTTTCCGCATCCTGCGTGCTAAGCGCAATCACCTTTGACGTCTTCGTCGACGCCGAGGAGGATTCCGAATGCGTAGTAATCGGCGGCTGTGCGCTCGAGGATATTTCTAACAGATATAAGGATGCAAAAATCTTCGTGCTTGAAGCGGCGCTTTCAAGATTTTCCGACGTTATGTGGGTAATGCAGCAGATACTCTTTATGAGTATGGATAAGCGGCTCGCTATCTTCCTGCTTGACGAGAGCGCCAACACCAAAAGCGATACTATCCACCTTACTCACGAGCAGATAGCCAAGTATATGGCGTCGGCAAGAGAGGTCGTTACAAGAATGCTCAAATATTTTTCGAGCGAGGGTCTCGTCGATTCCTCACGCAAGGGCATACGGCTGCTTGACAAAAAGCGGCTTCGTGCTTTGGCAGGCTAAAATAAAATACAACTCTTTATACAACGAGAAGATTTATCCCGATAGGTTCGGGGTATTTCTTCTCTTTTTTTGTGACGAAATCACCGAAATAAGTGTTTTTTCTATGCTATTATAAGTCAGACGAGAAAAGAATATTTCCTAGGCAAACAACGAAAAATATCAAAAGACCAATGAAAGAAAGGATATATACTATGTCTTCTATCAAGATAAACCAAGAAAATTTAAAATCACTTATCGAAAATAACGAAAGCGTGCTTCTCGATTTCTACGCCGACTGGTGCGGCCCTTGCCGTATGGTAGGACCTATCATAGAGGAAATTGCAAGCGAGAACCCCGATATTGCAGTAGGTAAAATAAACGTAGACGAGGAAGGCGAGCTTGCGGCAGAGTACGGCGTATTCAGCATTCCGACGCTGGTCGTAATCAAGGAAGGCGAGGTAGTGACGAGAAGCGTCGGCGCAAAGCCAAAGGAGCAGATACTCGCTCTTATCAAATAACTCAAAAGAGGAGCAGCAAAAATGATTTACGACGCTATTACCGTCGGCGGCGGACCTGCCGGATACAGTGCCGCATTATATCTTGCGATGGCAGGCTACTCGACTCTCGTAATCGAGAAAATGACCGAGGGCGGTCAGGCGGCGCTTACCGATACTATCGAGAATTATCCCGGCTTCGATACCGGTATCGGCGGCTTTGAGCTTGGTGTGAAAATGAAAAACGGAGCGCTTCGCTTCGGAGCGGAAAGCATCTACGCTACCGTAAGCTCGCTTTCTCTTGGCGGCGATGTAAAGAAGATATTTGCCGACGGCAAGGAATATTTTGCACGCTCGGTGATAATAGCTACGGGAGCTGCTCCGAGACGGCTGGGGCTTGAAGGCGAGGACACCCTTACGGGTATGGGCGTGCATTACTGCGCTCACTGCGACGGAAGATTTTACAAGGGCAAGACGGTAGCGGTGGTAGGCGGCGGCAATAGCGCCGCAGAAGACGCAATCTATCTGTCAAGACTGGCAGAGCGTGTAATTCTTATTCACAGACGTGATACGCTCAGGGCGTCAAAATACAATCAGCAAAGGCTAAGCCAAGCTAAAAACCTTGAATACAGATGGAACACAAAGCTTACGTCTTTTATAACGCAGAGCGGAAGGCTTAAAGAAATTGAGCTTACCGATGTTCTTTCAAAAAAGGATAAGATCCGTGTCGACGGAGTATTCGTTAGCATCGGCAGAAAGCCCGAGACCGCACTCGTTGACGGTATACTTTCGCTTGACGAAAACGGATATATAATAGCGGACGAAACGACGAGAACCAATATCCCGGGAGTGTTCGCCGCAGGCGACGTCAGGACTAAGCCTCTGCGTCAGGTAGTGACTGCGGCATCGGACGGTGCGGTAGCCGCCGTAATAGCAGAGGAATACCTATCAAAGCTAAATTTTTAAACGCTTTAGAATTTGTGTGACCAAATCACAGAACTTCTCACGAAAACGGAGTATAATTAAGTCACAAAACAAAGACCGAAAGGACAAATACAATGAAAAACACAAAATTCTATATATGCGAAAAATGCGGAAATCTCGTCGAGCTTATCGACGCATCAGGCGTGCCTATGGTGTGCTGCGGACAGAAAATGACCGAGCTTAAGCCCGAGGCAGTCGAGGCAAGCAGAGAGAAGCATATCCCCGAATACGAAATAAACGGAAACGAAATAAAGGTAATAGTAGGCTCGGTGCTTCACCCGATGGCAGAGGAGCACAGCATTCTGTGGGTAGCGGTACGCACCGACCGAGGAATGCACAGAAAAGAGCTTGAGGTCGGAAAGCCTCCCGAGGCAGTATTCGCACTTCACGGAGAAAAGCCGCTTGAAATACTCGCTTACTGCAATCTTCACGGGCTTTGGAAAAAGGATATATAATCAATAAATAAAACTGAGACGAAAGGAAAAATACTATGTTAAACAGGAAAGTTCACGACCTTTTAAACGACCAGATAAACAAGGAGCTGTTTTCCGCCTATATATATCTCGATTTTGCAAATTACTTCACTGACAGAGGTCTTGACGGCTTCGCTAACTGGTACACCATCCAGGCCCAGGAGGAGCGTGACCACGCAATGCTTATCTACACATATCTTAAGAATAACAACGAAAGAGTCGAATTCAAGACCGTAGATAAGCCCGATAAGCCACTTTCAAGCGATATCGAGGTATTAAAGGAAGGGCTCAGACACGAGGAATACGTAACCTCGCTTATCAACGACATTTACACAGCGGCGGCAGAGGTCAAGGATTACCGCACGCAGAAATTCCTCGACTGGTTTATCGACGAGCAGGGCGAGGAGGAAACTAACGCTAACGACCTCATTACAAAATACGAGCTTTACGGCGACGACAAAAAGGGACTTTATATGCTTAATTCCGAGCTTAAGACAAGAGTATATTCCGCTCCCTCGCTGGTGCTCTGATAACTAAAAATACAAGAAAGGAATATAATAAAAATGAAAAAGTATAGATGCGACGTATGCGGCTGGGAATACGATGAAAACGAGGGCTTACCCGAGCATAACATCCCCGAGGGAACGTCCTTTGAGGATTTACCCGACGACTTCGTTTGCCCCCTTTGCGGAGTAGGCAAGGATATGTTCAGCGAGGCTTAGAATTTGATTATTCTTAGTTCTCCTTTATTTCGGGCATAAGGCAAGCGAGAATGCCTTATGCCCGCTTTTTGTAAATAATCATTTGAAAAACGGTTGACAAATTCTTATACTCAGTATATACTTTAGATAAATAAACTCATTTTTGGTGGCTTATGGAACTTGTACTTCTGACGGCGCTCGGCGTAGGCGGCGCTACCGTTATAGGAGCGATTATAGGCTTCGCTTTTAAAAATATATCTCATAAATTTTCGGATATCGTTCTATCCTTTGCGGCAGGCGTTATGCTTGCGGCAGCCGTGATAGGTCTTATCCTGCCGTCGCTTGAGGGTAGCGGAGATTTCGGAATACTGATTACGGTTGTGGGCATTTTCGTCGGAGCTATCACTCTCAACGTTATTGATAAGCTGGTGCCTCATTTGCACAAGCTTGCAGGCGGAGATATCGAGGAGCATAAAAAGACTAAGCTTGATAAGGTACTGCTTTTCGTTACGGCAATAGCTATACACAATCTTCCCGAGGGAATCGCCGCAGGCGTAGGCTTTGGCTCGGGCAACACCGCCGATGCGCTTATTATTGCAGGAGGCATAGCGCTTCAGAATATCCCCGAGGGTATGGTAATAATAGCGCCTATGCTTTCGTCGGGAATGTCTGCTAAAAGAACCTTCGGAATTGCGGCGCTTACGGGAGTTATTGAGGTAGTAGGCACCTTTATCGGCTACTTTGCGGTATCGATTTCGGCGGCCATACTTCCCTTTGCGCTTTCCTTTGCGGGCGGCACTATGCTTTACGTAATAAGCGACGAGATGATACCCGAGACGCACGCCCACGGAAGCGAGCGAGGCGCTACCTTTGCTCTGCTTATCGGCTTTTGCCTTATGCTGGTATTCGACTTTTTCCTCTAAGGAGAGTTTATATTAAATTTATTTTCCCGTGCTATAATTCACTCATAAATACCTTTTGGAGGGTGACAGTATGAAGTATCTTTTCTATAATCCCCTGTCGGGACGAGGCGACGGAAATCAGGTTGCAGAGGACTATCTTAACGTCTGCGAACAAGAATGCTCGCTTATAGATATAAGAAGCATCGAAAGCTTTGCGAAGTTCAATGCAGAGCTTAATGAGGACGACGAAATTCTGATTTTCGGCGGCGACGGCACACTAAACCGATTCGTAAATTCCGTCGGAGACGAGAAAATCAAGGTAAACGTTTACTATATCCCGACCGGCACGGGCAACGATTTTTACAACGACGTCGCAAAAGGCAAAGAGCCTCCGATTCTTATCAACGAATACATCGAAAAGCTCCCCACCGTTACGGTAGAGGGCAAGGATTATAAATTTATCAACGGCGTCGGCTACGGTATAGACGGATATTGCTGTGAGGTCGGCGACAAGCTTAAGGCAGAGGGCAAGCAGCCGAATTACACCTCGATAGCTATAAAGGGACTTCTTTTTCACCACAAGCCCGCTAATGCCACGGTAATAGTAGACGGCAAGGAGCAAAGCTTCAAAAAGGTATGGATTGCCCCCACTATGAACGGAAGATATTACGACGGCGGTATGATGCCTACTCCCGACCAGAGGAGAGGTAGCGAAACGGTTTCGCTTCTCGTATTTCACGGCACGAGCAAGCTTAAGACGCTTATGATTTTCCCATCACTCTTTAGCGGCGAGCACGTAAAGCACGAAAAGAATATAGCAGTGCTTTCGGGTAAGGAAATTACGGTAAAATTCGACAGACCGACTTCACTTCAAATAGACGGCGAAACGCACCTTAATATAACCGAGTATACAGTAAAAATATGATTTTGAATCACCAAAGTCAAGGGCGAGGAATTTAGCATTCCTCGCCCTTGTTGTTAATATCTGTTTACTTTTAATCTCTTTTTTCGAGCATATCTATAATTTTATATCCGCATCTGTCAAGTAGCCAATATGCGTCGTCGAGAAGCTGGTAGTCGTAACTGATTACGTCACATTCGCGCTCGTCGGCAATTCCGTCACGCTCGGCTACCATTTTGCGGAATTCTATAAGTCCTGCAAAGGTGGTAAGATTTCCGTGGCGGCGCAATTCGTAGTTTTTGCCGTTCGTGTATACCTCCTCGCCCTTGCGGTTTACCGTGCGCTCGCCCTTGATTTGAGCCTTGGTTGCGGGCATAATTCCCTTACTCAGCATATAGCTATTCCAGCGCAGATGCTCCTGAATTGCCATATTGGTGCGTCGGGAGGCGCAAAACTCCAGAGGGTAATTAACTATTTTCTTACCGTCGGCGGTAAGTCCCGAGCAATCGAAGCTCGGCTTATCGTCACCTGCGTATATATCAAGATATTCAAGCTCGGTGAGCGCCCTGCCGTTCTCCTCCTTCGGTACGCAGTCAAGCCCCATCATATTGAGCTTCGAGCGAAGCGACAGACAGCAGTAAAGGCTGGATTCACGCTCAAGCTCAAGGCGGTCGATATACCATTTTTTGTACGACCTCTCACGAAGCTCATTCATATATTCGTCGCTGATTTCAAGCTCCTTATTGTGCTTGATTTCGTATTCTAGGTCGTAAACCTCGTTTCTCAGCTTCGCCATCTTATATATTTTGTCGCCGACTATTTTTTCGATATTATATACCGCATCACCCTCGTTTCCAAAGAAGGTGCAGTCGGGAATATCCTTCATCATCGCTTCCTTGGTAAGCCGTCTTGACTTGACGAAAATCACAAGGTCGGAAAGCTCCCATTCCCTGCGCTTCTCGCAGAGCTTCTTTGCCATATCTATGTTTTCAAGGTCGGTGCCGTAGGCAATTATCGCAAAGCTCTTTGATACGCCGCTCCTGCATACTACCTGCCTTAAGCTTTCGTAAAATTCGGGGCTGTCGACGCTCATATTCATATGATGCTCACACAGAGGATAATCGGGCAGCGGAAGATAGTCGCTCCTTACCGCATCGGCAATCTCTCTTTTGTAGCGAAAAACGGTGTGATTGAGATTTTTATCCTTATTAGTATCGTTTCTGTCGTAGAGGTAATAATCGATAGGCTTGATGGCAGCGCCGCTCTTAGTACCCTTTATCAGCTGATTGTTGGCAACCGAGGTAAGAAAGAGCTGGCGGTTGGTCTTGCCGAAGCCTAAAAGCAGCACGTTTATATTAACTCCGTCCTTAATATACGAGGTCTTATAATCAATATGCCTTTCGTCGAGGAAGCCTGCAAGCGGATACCTGTCGACAAAGTCCATCGCAATCTTGCGGTATTTATTTATATAATGTACAGTTCCATAGCCCATTTTTACCATATCGGTATATATATTCTCAAGCGACGGGTCGCCGAATACGAACACCTTTACTCTTGAGAAAAGCTCGTCCCTCTTTATCTCGCTCTGCAGGTCAAGCTCTCTTTGTATTGCGTTCAGCACGTCAATATTGGATTCGTCAGAGCCTGTATTTACCACGAAGACAAAGCTTCTTTTTCCGTATCTGAAATGCTTTGTCAACGCCTCTGCCGCCGCAGTATAGCTCCTATACGAGAGATATGAGCATTTGGCGGCGTAGAGCGCCTCGGCGTCCTTCGGTGTGATTTTACCTACTATTGCCTTTACACGCTCGTTTTCGTCGCTTTCGTAGATTTGGATATTTTCGGGATTGTTGCCGAAGATATAAAGGATTTCCTTTCTTGAAAAAATCCTTTTTGCGCGCATAAGGAAATTCCAAAGCCGCTGACCGATAAGCGAAAGCGAAAAAAGTATGGCGTTAAGCGTAACCAGGAAAAAGCAGAAATAAAGCGTGAATTTGTAAAAGGAATTTTCGTAAACGAGGGCAGGCAGACTGTCTATATCGAATTTAAGAACGACAAGATTTATCATCTCGCTGATAGCGTTAAAAAACGCACTGAGAAAGCCCTCGCCCGCATAAATTCCGCCCATCACGTAAAGAGGGAGCGCCGTGACGTAGATAACTGCGCATTTGCCTCGCTTGAAGCTTCTCACGAAGCTTATTCTTTCCTCTCTGGTTTTAAAGATTATGCTGACTATAACCAATGCAAGCTCTACTGCAAGCAAGGAAAAGCATATTGCAGTAATCAGATAGTACACCATTATTATTACCTCATAATGTAAATAATCATTATCATTTCTTCGTGGAAAACTCCATATTTTTACGGATAGCATATTCCTTGGCATAAGAATTGTCAGGAACGCTCAGGCGTAAAGCGCGACAGCCGGCGAATGCGTCGTCACCGATAAACGAAAGCTCCTCGCCGAGGCAAAGCGAGCCAAGCTCGGAGCAACCCTTAAATGCGGCACGCAATATTTTAACAAGTCCTGACGGAAGCCTTACCTCCCTTAGTCCCTTGCAGTATATAAAGAGCGCTATTCCGATTTCGGTAATTCCGTCGGGTATAAACGCTGTCGCAAGCGACGAGCAGGCGTAAAAAGCGCCGCCGCCAAGGTGAGAAAGTCCCGAAGGAAGCGTCACGCTCTCAAGGCTTTTGCAATAGGCAAACGCCATATCACCGATAGAAGAAACCGTTTCGGGGATTTCTACGAGGCATAGGCTCTCGCACTTATAAAAGCACTTGTCGGGAATTTTAGTGACACCGCTCGGCAGCTCAATTATTACTAAGCTTCGGCAACCGTAAAATGCGCTCTCCGAGAGCACCTTAAGCGCGCTCGGCAGCTTGATTTCCTTAAGCGAGGAGCAGCCGATAAATGCCGACTTGCCTATAAAGGATACCGTATCGGGTATATCCACTCTAACAAGCCTGCTTCTGCCTCGCAGGGCGTAATCGAGAATTATCTTGCATCCGCCGCAAATCTTCATTTCACACTCCTCGCCGTCCTCGCTGTCGACGAGCGCAAAGGTGTCGCAATCGGCAGAGGGAAGGTAATATCCGCCGCCGTGCTTATTCATTTCAAGCGCATAAAGCCATTTTATATCCCCACGCCGAAGCTCGGTAAGCGTCCTCGGGAGAGTGAGCTTTTTTATGGAAAGCGAGCAGAAGAAAAGCCCCGTCGGAAGCTTCTCAATTTCGCAATCGAGATAAGCCTCGTTAAGCGAGCGGCACTCGCCGAATGCATAAGCGCCAAGCGAGCTTACGGAGGGTGGTAGCTTCACCGAGGTAAGCGAAGCGCAAGCGTAAAAGGCTCTCGCCGAGATAGCTTCAAGCGATTTCGGAAAATTTATTTCGGTGAGCGACGAGCAGCCGAAGAAAGCACCGTGCCCGATTTTCTTTAAGCTCTGCGGCAAGACTACCCTTTCCAAATTCACACAGGAATCAAAAGCTCGGTTGCCTATTTCAACGACGCCCTCTGGTATAGTAACCTCAAGAAGCCTATCCGCTCCCGAAAAGGCAAATCTTGAAATTTTAGTAACCCCCTCGGCAAAAATCGCTCTGCCGCGGGTATCGACGGCGTAGCTTCTGCCGTCATTTTTCGTGCTTGATTTCATAAAGCCTCCAAGTGTAAATACGAAGCGCTTAATAATCTATAAATCCGTATCTCATATAATTGGACTTTTTTACAGTCCCCGTCTTGACGTCGTAAAGCCATACGTCACGAAGCGTACCGCAAAAATCGTAGTTGCTTTCCATAAGCGCACGGTAAGCCACTATTGATTTTACGTCGGTGTCGTAGCGCTTAGCGTATTCCTCGTCGTCCTCCTCGCACAAGAGCGTCTCCTCCCAGCCGGGGAAGAAGGTGTCTGCGTAGGCTGCAGTCTCGTCGTCAGTCTCGGTCATAACCAATTCCCTCTCTATCTCTATCTCCTTAATTTTAGAGGGGTCCGCATCGTAATCGCTCATACATTTTACGATAGCGAGCGCCAAAATTTTGTCGTCGTGAGAGGAAATCTTCTCAATCTCCTTATTGGCTACCGCCTTTATAATATCAAAAAGCCTGCCTGTGAATACCGAGTTTTCAATAGTCTTAGCCTTTGACATTTCCTCGCATATATCGTCTACCTGCTTTTTTATATTCACCTTTTTGTCGCCTATCATAAGACTGACGTCGGTAAGAAGCGTCCACTGACCGAAGTCGGTGTTCGAACGCCACGGGTCGGCAAAATCGTACTCAGTCATAGCGAAGCGGCATTTTTCTCCCGCCTCGTCAATTGCCGTAAGCGATATTGTAAAATTCGAGCTTGAGGAGTTAGTTACGTAGTCGTTGCGTATTTTCATATAGATTCTCCATTCTTTCGCACTATGCGAATAAGAGGGTGCTTTTTAAAATACATGCGAATAATTGTTGTCTTATATGCCTATATATTATAATTAAACGCCGCCGAGTAAATTGCGTTTTCTTTCTATTTCAGCGGTAAAATATCTTCCCGTTTCAAGCAGGAATTTAAGAATATGGCGGTAAAGCTCCTTTGGCATACGAAGCATTACAGCGTCGGATTCAAAGGTGAAGTCGCCCTTGTAATTGATTTCGGCAAGGGCATCGGTGAGCTTATCAAAATTGATTTTTCCAAAAAACGGCGCTGTGTGGGTATCGTTGAAAAAGTCGTTGTCGTGGACGTGAAGCGCAAGCAAAGTATCTCCAAGCGCTCTTGCCGCGCTGTCTGCGCTGTCGCCGACAAGCCCCGAATGTCCTACGTCAAGACAGGAGCATACCGTGTCGCCGTAAACCTCGGTGAACGCATCAACGAATCTTCTGTGGGTATCACCCGTAGAGCAGACGTTTGGAATGATACGTCTTGCGTTGTCAGGGTGAGTTCCCCACATATTTTCAATAGCGATTTTTACGCCCGAGCGCTTTGCTTCCTTAAAGAACGGGTCAAGCGCCTCCATATTGCGCTCTATTATTTCCCTCTCCGGCGCGCGGAAGGCAATAGGATGCACAATAGTTATTTTCGCTCCAAGCTCCGCTGTGTAGCCGATAGCTCTTTTTACAAGCTCTCCCGTACGTACGTTATACTCCTCGTCGCCTATTCGATAGGGAGGAAACGGCGTATGCGTTTGATTAAAAGTTTTTCCGTATCCCTTGGTGATTGAAAGAAGCTCACGGATAACCTCCTTAGGATTTAAATCATCACACAGAAGCGCGCACCTCTCGCCGCACATAGTGTAGTCAATAGCGTCAAAGCCGACCTCGCAAAGAAGTCTTACCGCCTCGGCTGCGCCAAAGACGCTCTCACACTTCGAAGTTTGTGTCGAAACCTTCATACTAAATAACCCCCAAAATCAATTTTCGCTTTTGCGGCGCTTCATCTTCTGCGTCTCTGCCGAAGCGAGATATAAATCTATTACGCTCTCTAGCGTCTTGGCAAGCGCTACTCTTGAGCGCACGGTAAGATGGGCGCTCTTTCTGTATTTTGAAAGCAACGAAAGCTCATCCTCGGAAAGCTCCGAGGTATCGTGCCTTATCGGCATATCGAGAAGCTCTCCAACGCTTACCTCAAAGCCCTCTGCGAGCATAGGTAAAAGCTTCATAAAGGACGCCGAGCGGCCTCTGCGCCAATTGTTTACCGTCTTTGGCGGAAGCTCCATTTCACGCTCGAACGCCGCATCGCTGTCATATTCGCTCTCTATTAAGGCGAGAATGCGTTCTCTTGCTACTGCCTCGGTTCGCTTCATTTTTTCTTAATTCCCTTCGGTTTTTTCTTTGCGGCGGAAAAGCCGAATTTGCCAAGTCTTTTGCCGAGCGTATAATACTCTCCGTGTGAGTAGGCGATAAGTCCTGCTTTGTCAAGACGGAGCTTATCGTTGTCATCAAAATATTCCTCGTCGGCGCTGACCGAGAGTATATCCGCCATAAAGACGTCGTGCGTGCCCATTGATATAACCTCGAACACACGGCATTCAAGCGCAAGCGGACTTTCCTTTATCGTCGGCGGGGCGACGTTTTCGCTCTCTATCGGCGTAAGCGAGAGCTTAGCGAATTTATCAACCTTCGCGCCCGTATAAATTCCCGCATAGTCGGTAGCGCGCGCAAGCTTCTCGGTGGTAAGATTTATTACGAATTCCCCACCCTCACGAAGCAGTCCGTGTGAATAGCGCGAGGGTCGCACCGAGATATAGGCTCTCGGCGGGTCTGAGGATAAAATTCCGCACCACGCAACCGTAATTATATTAGGCTTCTCCATCGTGCCGACGGTAGCCATTACCGCAGGCAATGGACACAAAAGCGTGCCGCCCTTAAGAGTTCTTCTTGCCATTATTTTTCCTCCGTTTCACTCTCTTTTTCGTTTTTCGTCAGCATACCGAGCCACATTTTAGTAAGAATACCGTCGGGCAGGATTTTAAAGAGCAGATGCTGCATTTTGGTATACCAATTGGTGACGTACATACTGCGCCCCTTAACGCTTGCTTTGATACAGCCCGATACCACCTTAGATACCGAAAGCAAGGGCTTCATTTTCTTCGGCACGAGTACGCCCTTGACGTCAAGCGATTTCGGTAAAAACTCCGTATCCACCCATCCGGGGCAGAAGCAGGTTGCTCTTATACCGTAGGGCTTAAGCTCGTAATTCAACGACTTCGTATAGTGCAATATAAACACCTTTGAGGACGAATAAATATTGAAATGCGGAAGCGGAGTAAAGCAGCTGCCCGAGCCAAGCTCGATAATTCTGCCGCCCCGCTTTATAAAGGGTACTGTCATATGCGTAATAAGCACGCTCGCCTTTACGTTGAGGTCTATCATATCCGAAACGGTATCCTCTGTGAGTGCGTCAAACGAGCCGAACACCCCAAAGCCTGCGCAGTTGATAAGAAAATCCACAGAGGGGCGCTCGGTAAGAAGCCTTTTTCTGTACTCCTCTATTCCCTCTTTTTTGGTGAGGTCGGCGGTGATTACCGTCACCTTAGCGCCGAGGTCCTCGGCAATTTTCTTCATTTTATCGGTGCTGCGGGCGATAAACCAGAATTCCTCAATCCCAAGCTTTTCCTTGAGCTGATAGGCAAATTCCTTGCCGATACCGCTCGATGCGCCGGTAATAATCGCAAGCGACATAGCGTTTCTCCTTATACAAAAATTATATTAATACAATTTTAGCACATATTACGAATTTTGTAAATAGCTTTCGCAAATTTTACGCTCTTATTGACAATTTTGGCAAATAATGATAAAATATTTCCATAAAGAGTAGAAGGAGCTTCAATATGACCACGCTTGAAGATTACAAAAGAGAATATCCCAAGCTTTTGGCAGAGTTCGAGGATTTAGCGCGCAAGGGCACGGTGCTGCCTATTATGCAATGTTATAGCCAAGCGGGAATGGCAAGAGTTTTCGTCAACGAAATCAACGGCAAAATCAAGCAAATGAAGAAGGTATACGGGGTATTCACAACCTCCCCCTCCTTTAAGAATCACGATTTTTCGAATCAGATAAAAATGTATAATGACCAGCTTCGGGAATACCGTGAGCTTTACGAAAGACTAAAAGCAAAAAAGCCGTTTAAATGGCATTAGAAAAAGCCTTTATTATAGCATGATGCCCTTAATGGAGAATTTGAAAAGCACCGCTAAGCGCGAGCATCGCATCTGACCGGTCAAACGCATTATGGGCTAAGTCCAAACCCATATAACAAAAAGAAAGAGAGAACAAATTGATATACCCCAAAAGTTAGACGCTTTTTGGAAGGAGCATATCAAATCGGAAAAACCGAAATGTCCTCTCTTTTTCTGTTGGTTGAATGAAAAATTGGAATTTCTCTTAAAAAATGTAATTTTCTTGAAACCTCGGGGAATAAAAAGCGTTATCATTTATAGAGCGGAAAGGAGGAGCGATATGACTGACAGTGAAATAGTTGCACTTTATTTCAAGCGTGACGAATCGGCTATATCCGAAAGCGACTTAAAATACGGCAAGCGTCTTCGCGCGCTTAGCGCAAGAATAGTAGACGCCTTTACCGCAGAGGAATGCGTAAACGACACCTATGTAAAAAGCTGGCAGGAAATACCGCCGAAAAATCCCGAAAATTACCTTTTCGCCTTCTTCGCCAAGATAACGAGGAATTTAAGCCTTGACAGATACAGACGGTCGGTAAGACAAAGGCGTTCTGAGGATCTTACGCTTTTTATCGGCGAGCTTGACGAATGTATCCCCGACTGCGAGACTCCCGGCGATATGCTGATGGCAGGCGAGCTTTCCGCTCTCATTGAGGAATATCTGAAAACGAAAAAAGAAGAAGCAAGAGGAATTTTCATATACAGATACTTTTATCTTTGCGACCTTAAATCAACCGCCGTTCACTTCGGCGTCAGCAGTGCCAAGGTCAAAAGCACGCTGTTCCGTATGCGTACGGAGCTTCGTGAATTTTTAAGAAAGGCAGGGTATGTAAAATGAATGAAAAGCAATCGGGTAATTCAAACGGAGAAATTATGCTGAGGGCGATAGGAAGCATCGACGAGATGCTTATAAACGAAGCCTTAGGGCATAAGCGCAAAAGCGTTTTTTACCGTCTTATGCCGATAGCGGCGGCACTTCTGGTGCTTGCCTTATGTATTTCTCCGTTTTTGGGAGTTATCGGCGGCGTGCTTACGGATATATACAATGAAAAAAACGACAACCCTACGATACCGGGCTTTGACTTCTCACAAGGCAGTACCGACGAGGGCAAGGCAAACGGAGTATTAAGAGGCGACACCTACTTAAGAATAATGACAGAAAGGAACGAGCAAAGCTCCGACTTATTGCTCACCTCTCTTAAGGAAAACGAGGTTTTCTTCCCCGCAAGCGACGGTAAAATATATTTTATGGCGGAGCTTGCTCTGAAAATCGAGGGCGCCGAATATACCTTCGACGGCTCTTATTACGAAATCGTTTCGGGCGAGAATTTCAAGGTTACCGCAGGTGAAAACACCCTGAGCTTCGAATTAAGGAGCGACGGATATCTTATCAAGCTATCATAAATAAACGAAAGGACGAAAATAAAATGAAAAAGAGACTTTCCATCATTGCGCTTATCCTTATTCTGGCACTCACGTTAGGTGCGCTTATCGGCTGCGCTGCTTCCGATAAAAGCTCCGAGCTTCGAGGTGACGGCGCCGCACAAAATCCCGAATATAATTATTCTCAGGGCTCAAATCACGGCGGCTCGGACAACGGAATAAGCACGCTTCCTACGGGAAGCATTGACAATCCGAATGCAAAAATAATAAAAAACGCAAACGCAAATATATCAACGAGCAATTTTGACGACTTTTTAAAGAAGCTTTATGAAAAAATAAGTCTTTTCTCGGGTTATACCGATTCAGAAGCCGTAGGAAGCCTACATTACGGCACTCGCTACGCAGATATCTCAATAAGAATCCCAGCAGCAAGTCTTGACACCTTCAAGGACGAGCTTTCCGACATAGGCAAGCTTACCTACTATTCGGCAACGAAGCAGGACGTTACTCTCACCTATGCAACGCTAAAGGCGGAGCTTGACACCCTGAGCGCAGAGGCGGTAGTTATCGAGGAGCTTTTCGGAATAGCTAAAGCATCGGGCGACCTTACTAAAATATCCGAAATCGAAAAGAGACTTACCGAGATAAGGCTTCGCATAGCAAAGATAGATGCCGAAATTCGTGTTTACGACAACCGAATTGCCTACTCTACGCTAAAGCTTACGGTGAACGAAACCGAAAACGAAGCCGCCGTCGAAGAAGAAAAAAACGCTTTTGTACGAATAGGTGAAAATCTAAAGACAGGATTTTCTAACGTATGGAGCTTTATAGTTGAAGTCTTTATCTTCCTGCTCAGCGCTCTGCCGTACGTTATTATCACCTGCGTTTTAGCAGGAATAGCTGCCGCCGTAGCTTTTTTGTGCGTAAAGCGCATTCGCAAACGCCGCAAGCAAAAAACCGAGCGCAGCGAGGGCGAGGATACTACTAAAAAGAATTAAGGCTATCGCTGCTATACGGCAGGAGCTGAAATAAAAGACGCTCGTATTCACGAGCGTTTTTTATTCGCTTATACCCTTAACCAGCTTCTCTATTTCTATATAGCTTTCGGCTCGGTTTATCTTATCTCTGAGAGCCGATACGCCACGGTAGCCCTTGAAATACAAGGCTATCTGCTTTCTTGATTCACGCACGGCAATAGCCTCGCCCTTATCCCTGACGGCAAGCGAAAGCTGTCTTAGCGCAGTATCGATTCTTTCCTCAACCGAAATTTCACGCATAGGCTTGCCCGAAAGCGCCGAGATTATCTCCTCAAATATAAAGGGATTCCCTATTGCGCCCCTGCCTATCATAACGCCGTCGACGCCCGTTTGTGAAAGCATATTCAAAGCCGAGCCTGCATCTAATATATCTCCGTTGCCAATCACAGGAATATGCAAAGTCTGCTTTACATTTTTGATAATTTCAAGGTCACATTTACCCTGGTACATTTGAGTACGGGTTCTGCCGTGCACCGTCACGAGGTCGACGCCTGCGCTCTCGGCAGCAAGCGCACATTCTACGGCGTTGAGGCTTGTCAAATCTACGCCCGCACGAAGCTTTACGCTAAGGGGCAGGCTTATATTTTCCTTTACCCTCTTTACTATTTCGTATATAAGCTCAGGACTTTTCATAAGCGCAGAGCCGTCGCCGTTTGAAAAGATTTTATGCACGGGACAGCCCATATTTATATCAATCATTACGGGCGAAATACCAATTCCCGTATCGCCTATATTCTGCATTTTATATGCAGAGCGAGCCAAAATATCGGGGTCGCTTCCGAAAAGCTGGAGCGCAACACGCTCCTCCTCGGCGTATATTCTTGAAAGCGCATAGGTCTTTTTATCACCGAATTCAATTGCCTTTGCGCTTATCATTTCGGTGTAGGTCAGCTCAGCGCCGTACGCCTTTGCTACCGCACGCATTGCAAAGTCGGTGAAGCCCGCCATAGGCGCAAGGACTACGCCGTATTTCAGCTTATTACTTCCTATATTTATCATACTGCGCTCCTATGCTGCTTCGGTTCAGCCGAGGGCGCTTCGTCGGGCATAACCCTTCTTAATTTCACACCCGCTATTATTCTTATCACCGCCATTGCTATAAGCGAAAGCGTCCAGGAAATGGGATAGCAATACATAAGTCCGACGGGAGTATGCAGAGCTTCCAGCGGGAAAAGCAGGAATATATACAAAATCCTTACGCCGCAGATTCCGACGATATTTACTATCATTGGCGAAAGCGAGTAGCCTATTCCACGTAGCGAGCCGCCCACCACGTCAAGCAGCCCGCAGATAAAGTAGGTATTAAGAAGCAGACCTATTATATCGAGGGTGATTGCCATAACGCTTTCACGGTTCTCAAGGTCGGGGCTCATATAGAAGCCCGCAAGCGTTTCGCCGAAATAAAGCTGAAGCTGGGTAACGAGCGTACCGACGAGCATAATCTGGATAAGCGCATAAATCAGGACCTTGTTAATTCTTCTGCGCTTGCCTGCGCCGTAATTCTGCCCTGAGAAGGTCATAGCCGTCTGGGAAAATGCGTTCATTACGGTAAAGCTTATCGCATCTATATTGTTGGCAATAGTATTGGCCGTGATAGGGTCTGGTGTTGAGAAGCTGTTTACCGCACTCGTAATAAAGACGTTAGAAAGAGAGAACATACAGCTCTGAACTCCCGCAGGAATGCCGTATCTCAGCATACGCAGAAGATGCCTTTTATGTATGCGAAGGCGCTTCGGGGTAAATCCGTAGCACTCCGAGCGCTTGAAGTAAAGCACCAGAAGCACGGCAGCCGCCGAAAGATACTGTGAAATTATAGTCGCAACCGCAACGCCCGCCACG
The DNA here is from genome assembly GCA_045659905.1 of Eubacteriales bacterium. Classification (GTDB taxonomy): domain Bacteria; phylum Bacillota; class Clostridia; order Oscillospirales; family CAG-272; genus UBA1740. The sequence continues at coordinate 18,110 of JAZRCT010000008.1, forward strand.
GACATATTACATACGATGACGAAGAAAAGATTTAGCACAACGTTGACTATTCCCGACGACGCAAGAATTATAAGCGGAATTTTAGAATTGCCGATAGACCTCAGAATCGATGCGCCGAAATTATAAATGCTGCTTGCGGGAATACCTATGCAAATAATGCGGAAATACAGCACCGCTCCCGCCATTACCTCGCTCTTAGTGCCCATAAGCATAAGCACGGGCTCGGATATTATAAGACCTAAAATTGCTACAACAACGCCGCCGATTGCCGAAAAGGTAAGCGAGGTATGCACCGTTTCATTAACGAAGGAATACTCTCTCGCTCCATAGTACTGAGCTATCACGACACCCGTACCCGCCGAAATGCCGAGCAGAGTATTAAGCACCAGATTGGTAAGCGACGAGGTCGAACCTACCGCTGCGAGCGCATAGGGGTCGCCTGAAAACTGCCCTACTACTATATTGTCCGCCATACTGTATACTATTTGCAAAACACCCGTCATCATTATGGGAAGCGCAAAAAGCAGCATTCTGAAAAACAGCGGCCCTTCGGTAAAATTCTTCTTGGTTTTTAACATTGTAAAGTCCTTTTTTGAATACAATAGTTGACATTTTACACAAATTATATTTCAATTTGCATAGAAAAGCTCAAGCACGGTTTTGTCAAAACAACGCTTGAGCATTTATTAAATTAATAAGCCAAGGTCACCTAGTAAGGTAATCCAAAAGAGCCGAGCAGCCGAGATAAATATCCCGATAGCAGGTATCGAAGTCGCCTGAATACCAGGGGTCTCTTACCTCACCGCCGCACTCGGTAAAATCCATAAGGCGGAAGATTTTGCCGTCGGCGCTCTCGCCAAGTATTCTTCGCATATTCCTGATATTCATATTGTCCATACCGATAAAGTAATCGTACCTTTCGCCGTCGGCTTCGGTGAGAAGCGTCGCACGGTGCGGCTCTATCGGAATCTCCTGCCGCATAAGCACACGCTGCGCCTGCGGATATATAGGATTCCCGACACCGCCGTAAATTTCCTCCGAGCTTGTAGCCGAGGAAGAAATTTCAAGCTCTGCGCCCCGCTCTCTGCAAAGGCTTTTCATAATCATTTCAGCCATCGGGCTTCGGCATATATTGCCGTGGCAAACGAACATTATTTTCTTCATAAGCCTACTCCCTTTGAAGCATATCGGTATCCCTCATAAAGAAAACGAGGTCAATAACGCTTTTGTCGTAGGGGATAAACTCTCCGCTGTCGATAAACGAATGAATTTCGGCTCTTGTGGCGTAACGAACGTCTACCACCTCGTCGGGCTGAAGCTTAAGCGATTTTATCGGTATTTCGTCAGTCACGATAAGGTATGCGTCGATAAAGCCCTCTCTGAAGGAAAAGCTCACCTTCGGCCTTTCGCCCTTGATAGGAAAGCGAAGCCCAAGCTCCTCGAAAAGCTCTCTTTGCGCCGCAGACGAGCTGTCCTCGCCCGAAATAACGCTGCCGCCGACGCTTATATCCCAAAGACCTCCCCAGCCTACCTTATCGTGATGCCTTTTCTGAATGAGCATTCTTCCCGCTCTGTCAAATATGCACACCGTAACGACGAGGCGGTAGCTTCCCTTCGGAATTTCGTCACCCCGTCTTACGGTAATACCAAGTGGCTTTCTTTGCTTGTCGTATAAATCCCAAAGCTCCATAAAAGCTCTCCCAAAATGAAATTTACGCCTTCTTTGACTTTTTCTTAGAGGGCTTTCTTATTTTGTTGAGCTTCTTATTCATTTTGAGAAGCTCCTCCTTGGTAAAGCTTATATTAAGCATTCCCATCATAGAGGTAAGTCTTAAGGGAGTGAAGCCGCCAAGCATCTCCATAATTCCGCCGCTAAGCTCAAAGCCCGCAGCAGACATTCCGCCCTCCTTGGACTTTTTCGGCATCTTGCGCTTGATAGTAAGTCCTACGCCAAGCATCCATAGCTTGCCTCGGAGGGTATCCATAATATCGGAAATCTTGTCGTTTAAGCTGAATCTGCCCTCGGGAGCGTCAACGTCAAACCAGTTGAGCACTGCGCCCTTTTCCTTGAGGACGTAGTCCTGATTCATTTCGTCAACCTTGCGGATTACACCCTTATCGGTATATTCTCCCGCTACGGCAACAAGCTCGCTTTCGCCTACGTTAGGCACGTCGAAGTAGAAGAAATGATTCTCCGCCTGCTTCTTGCCAAGGCTTTCGCCGTTCCTGAAAAGCTCTACCTCAGGAAGATTCGAGTAGACGGTAACACGTGTCACGTCCTCTACTCTGTCTATATATCTCTTGCCGCAAAGGTGAACGAAGGGCTCGTCGGAAAGCCAAGCCTTGTATGCAAAGAATGCGTCCTTCTTATACTTTCTGTCCATCGTGACAAGTCCCTTGTGGTTTTGTCCGTTCTCGCCGCCCTCGCTTCTTGCGTCAGCGCCGAAGTCAAACATATTCCATACGTGAGTTGCCCAGATATATTTTCTCGTAAAGAGCTGCTTTATAAGCTCCTCGTGATAGTAAGCCTGATATTCCTCGGTGTAGTCGCCCTGCGTGGGATTCGAGGTGTGCCAGTTGAGCGCCTCGCAGCCGTACTCGCTGACGCCTATCGGCTTATTCGGGAATTTCTCGTGGAACTTATCGAACCAAGGTCCGTTCATATCGGTGTCGCCGCCGTACCAGCCGAAATAGTGATTGTAGGATACTACGTCGGGAATCTGCACGTATGGCTCATCCATACTGCACATAGAAACGCACGCCATAGTGGTAAGTCTGGTCTTGTCCCAGCTGTGGCAAAGGTCATTTAGGTCGTTGTGATTCTTGATAAGCTCGGGGGTTGCGCCGTTCATCGTGATTTCGTTGGAAAGTCCCCATACTACTATTGAGGGGTGGTTGTAATTCTGAGTGATAAGCTCCTTCATCTGCGATACGGTATTATCGTAGCCGTCGTCAAGATGCTTTGAAATATACGGAATCTCAGCCCAGATTACAAGACCGCATTCGTCGCAAAGGTCGTAAAAATACTGTGCGTGCTGATAGTGAGCAAGCCTTACGGTGGTAGCGCCTACCTCAAGAATAAGCTCTATATCCTCCTTGTGGTGGCAGGGCAGAAGCGCATTGCCTATTCCCAGACGGTCCTGGTGGCGTGATACGCCTCGCAGAGGATATTCCTCACCGTTGAGAATGAAGCCTCTTTCGGGGTCGATATCAAAGGTGCGGCAGCCGAAGCGTGCGCTGACGGTGTCAAGCACCTCGCCGTTACGCACAAGCTCTGCCTTTGCGGTGTAAAGGTATGGATTCTTTCTTCCCTGCCACAAAATGACGTCGGGAAGCGAAATTACGGTGTCAAGTCCGCCGCTTTCCACTACCGAGCATACCTCACCGTCCTTATTGGTAACGGTATATCTTACGGTATCTCCGTCAAGCATATTCGTGACGTAGGATTCAAGTCTTACGTCGTATCCGGTCTCGGCAAGCGTAGGAGTAACCTTAATGCCGGGCGTGCCGTAATACTCAAGGTCAAAATGCGTATCGCATACGGCAATAATATTAACGTCGCGGTAAAGTCCGCCGTAGAAGGTAAAGTCCGCCATCTGCGGATATACTCTGCCGTTCGGCGCATTGTCGACCGCTATCGCAAGCTCAAGTCCCGCACGGATTCCGTCGGTAATATCAACACGGAAGGTCGAATATCCGCCGTCGTGGTGGAAAAGCTTTTCTCCTCCCATATATACGTCAGACGAGGAATTAGCGCCGTTTATTTCAAGAAAATATCTGTCAGCCGCAGGAAGCTCATCAGCCTTTACGGTCTTTTTATATATGCAAGTGCCTCTGAAGTAATCGTTGCCGCCGTCCTGACCGTCGGTAGCATTCCAGCTATGAGGAAGCGAAACTGCCTCGCCGCCCTCGGAAACAGAAACATCGGATACGCCCTTATAAAAAATCCAGCCTTCGTTTAAATTGAATATGCTTCTCATAATACCCTCTCTTTTGAATTTCATTTTCTACAATAAAGTATAGCATCTTTGAAAAGGAATTGCAATAACGCATTTATAAATTTTAATTAAAATTTAACACCTAAAAAATACAGTATTGAAAATTTGCGCCTTATATGGTAAAATACTAACGGTAAACTTACCTATCGGAGGCTTTATGAAAAACAAAAAAAGCGTCATTCTCTTCGACTTTTTCGGAGTTATCAGCAGCGAGATTGCGCCGTTTTGGTTTGCTCGGCATTTCGATTCCGAAAGCGCAATCAGGCTAAAGGCAGATATTTTCGTCCCCGCCGACTTAGGACTTATAAGCGAGGAGGACACTTATGTAAAAATGCAGGAGCTTTCGGGCATCCCAAAGGAGAAAATCAAGGAGGATTTTTATTCTCTCGTAAATATAAATACCGAGCTTCTTTCGCATATAAGGCGGCTGCGCGAAAATTATAAGGTATATATAATCTCAAACGCAAGCGCTAGCTTTCTTCGCAATATCCTTGAGAATTATTCGCTTTACGAATACTTCGACGGCGTATTCATTTCAGCCGAAATGAAGCTTGCAAAGCCCGATAGGAGCTATTTTGACTACGTATTAAATTCTCTTGGCATCACCGAAAACGACGCAGTAATGACCGACGACAATCAAAAGAACGTAGAGGCGGCGGAGGCCGTCGGTATTCAAGGAATTGTATTTAACAATACCGACGATTTCATAACTAAACTTTACAAAACTCTGGGCTAATTCATTAAAAATAATCAAGAGAGCGAATCGGTTTTACGCGAAACGCTCTCTTTTAATTTCATTATTCGATTAAATCTTCTCTACGAAAATCGTAACGGTCCTGCCGTTGATATTCCACTCCTTAGAAAATTCAAGAGCGGAATCAACAATCTCTGCGGCGAGAGTCTCGGATTTGATTTCGTCGGCGTTGCGAAGGACTATATCCGAAATTTCGTCGTTACCGAGGAACGAAAGGCGGATATTATCCATTACCTCAAAGCCCGAATCCTTACGCATAGTCTGAACCTTAGAGATAATCTCTCTTACGTTACCCTCCTCGATAAGCTCGGGGGTAAGATTCTTATCTATAACCACCGTAATGCCCTTATCGCCAAGCGACTCAAAGCCACTCTTTTTAGTCATTTCGATAAGCAAGTCCTCACGGGTAAGCTCTGCTACCGTATCGGAAAGCTGAAGCTTAAGCGTGCCCGTAGCTTCAAGCTCGTCCATAGCGGCGTTGCCGTCAAGCTCGGCGAGCATAGTCCTTATCTTGCCGAGATACTTGCCGTACTTAGGTCCTACGGTGCGAAGCTGAGGCTTGAAGGAATAGGTCGTGAACTCTCTTACACTGTCGGAGAATTCAACGCACTTGACGTTAAGCTCGTCGGCGATAACCTCGATAAAGCTCTCGCTCGGCGTCTTGTCTGCCTTAACGTACATTTTACCGATAGGCTGACGGTTCTTGATAGCGGCGGCGTTACGGCAAGCTCTGCCAAGCACCACGATATCAACGACCTCGTCCATATTATCCTCAAGCGACTTGTCGATAAGGCTCTCGTCGCACACGGGATAATCGCAAAGATGTACCGATTCGGGAGCGCTCTTGTCTACCGAAAGCACGAGATTTCTGTATATATCCTCGGTCATAAACGGAATAAGCGGAGCGCAAAGCTTTGCAATCGTCACAAGACAGGTATAAAGCGTCATATACGCATTTACCTTGTCGGTAGGCATATCCTTAACCCAGAAGCGCTCTCTTGAGCGTCTTACGTACCAGTTGGAAAGCTCGTCAACGAGCCCCTCAAGCACACGTGTAGCCTCAACGAGCTTATAGTCGTAAAGGCAGGCGTCGACGGTCTTTACCGCCGAATTAAGCTTTGAAAGAATCCACTTGTCCATAACAGAAAGCGTGGACCTGTCAAGCGTATACTCAGTAGGATTGAAGCTGTCTATATTAGCGTAGAGCACGTAGAACGCATAGGTATTCCAAAGCGTACCCATAAGCTTACGCTGTCCCTCTACTACCGCCTCACCGAAGAAGCGGTTGGGAAGCCAGGGCGCGGAATTAGAGTAGAAATACCAGCGGATAGCGTCAGCGCCGTACTGCTCAAGCGCATCAAACGGGTCTACCGCATTACCCTTGGACTTCGACATCTTCTGTCCCTCCTTGTCAAGCACGTGACCGAGAACGAGGACGTTCTTGTAGGGAGCTTTATCAAAGATAAGGGTGGATATTGCCATAAGCGAATAGAACCAGCCGCGTGTCTGGTCAACGCCCTCGGAGATAAAGTCGGCAGGATACTGCTCGTCAAACTTCTCCTTATTCTCAAAGGGATAATGCCACTGAGCAAAGGGCATAGAGCCTGAGTCAAACCAGCAGTCGATAACCTCGCTTACACGCTTCATTTCGCCGCCGCACTCGGGGCACTTGATAGTAACCTCGTCGATAAAGGGGCGGTGAAGCTCGATATTCTCGGGGCAATTGTCCGACATAGAGCGAAGCTCCTCGATAGAGCCTATCGAGTGGCGCTTGCCGCAGGAGCATTCCCAAATATTAAGAGGCGTGCCCCAATATCTGTTTCTCGAAAGTCCCCAGTCCTGAATATTCTCAAGCCAGTCGCCGAAGCGTCCCTTACCTATGGATTCGGGAATCCAGTTGACGGTGTTGTTATTCCTTATAAGATTCTCTCTTACCTTAGTCATCTCGATAAACCAGGTATCACGGGCATAGTAGATAAGAGGAGTATTGCATCTCCAGCAGTGGGGATAATCGTGCTCGAACTTAGGTGCGGCAAAAAGCTTGCCGTCACGCTCGAGGTCTGTGAGTATAATCGGATCTGCCTTCTTTACGAAGATTCCCGCATAGGGGGTGTCGGCAGTCATTTCGCCCTTGCCGTCGACGAACTGAACGAAAGGAAGACCGTATCTCTTGCCTACCTTGCTGTCGTCCTCACCAAAGGCGGGTGCGATATGAACTATACCCGTACCGTCGGACATAGTGACGTAGGAATCACAGGTAACGAAATGCGCCTTAGCGCCCTTCTTGCTCACGAA
>JAZRCT010000009.1:0-63789 GCA_045659905.1 Eubacteriales bacterium
CCTTACCGTTTACGATATATTCGTTTTCACCGATCTCGCGAACGTCGATAACTACGTCGTCGTGCTCATCCCAGATGTCTCCAACGATCTCCTCGAGTATATCCTCAAGGGTTACGATACCCGCGCACGAGCCGTACTCATCGGTAACTACCGCGAGGTGAAGCTTCTGCTCCTGAAGCTCCTTCATAAGCTCGTTTACCTTTTTGCTCTTGGTAACGTAAAGCACAGGCTTTATAATGCTGTCGATGCTATCAAAGCTTTTAGTAAAGAAATCCTTATAATAGAGAATACCGCTGATATCGTCAAGGTCGTCGTCGTATACGGGAAGTCTTGAAAATCCCGATTCCACGAATACCTCTTTGATTTCATCAAAGCTTGCTTCAAGCTTAACCGCCGTAATATCAATTCTGGGAGTGAATATATCGCCTACCTCAAGCTCGTTGAACTCTATTGCGCTTCTGATAAGGTCGGTCTCTGCCTTCTCGAAATTACCGTCCTCCTCGGCTTCCTCGATTATAGAGATAAGCTCCTCCTCGGTTATTCCTACCTCCTCCTCGGATTTGAATATCAGAGAAATAAGCTTCTTCCACATTTTAAAGAGCCAGTTAAGGGGAGTGAATATTACCATAAAGAATTTGAGAATCGGCGCTGAGAACATAGCGAACTTCTCGGGCGATTCCTTTGCTATGCTCTTGGGAGTAATCTCGCCGAATACGAGAATTACAACCGTAAGCACTACCGTCGAGAGGGTAGTAGCAAGGCTCTCGTTGTTAACGAGAATCTGAATAAAGAAAACCGTAGCAAGCGAGGATGCGAGAATGTTTACGATATTGTTACCAATAAGTATCGTCGACAGCATCGTGTCGAAGTTCTCTGCAATCTTAAGCGCCTTGGCGGCACGCTTGTTACCGTCCTCCGCCATAGTCTTGAGTCTGATTTTGTTGACCGTCGAAAAGGCGGTCTCGGTCGCTGAAAAGTATGCGCTCATAATAACGCAAAAAGCAATTATAAAGAGCAAATAAGCATTGTCAGGCCACATAGTGTTGTTTGTGTTTTTTTCCTTTCTTAATAAAAGAATTTATTATATTTGTGCCGATTAAAAATCGAGGCTTAATCAAAAAAAGCAAAAAAAGCACGAGCCGCGCAATACCCGATAGGTATTCTGCCCGACTTATGCCTCGTTTTATATTATATGTACGGTATTGGGACTACAATCCGCGCCGTCGTCCATGATTCTCCTCCGATTTTAATGCCGAGCGCGACACCGCCCCTTGGCATTGTTAATTTACATTGTATCATATACCGAGCGATTTGTCAACAAGAAAAGCAAAATATTTCACGAAATTATCAAAAATAAAGCATTAAATATAAATATTTAAATTTCTGTAAACGGTATTGAATATTTTTACTTCGTCTGCTATACTATTTGTAAAAGAAGCCGCCTTGATAATACGGCGGCGAAACGGAGCGAAATATATGAAAAAAATAAAAGCGTTTGCCCTTTTTTCGGTATTCGCAATCCTCATATCGCTAACATCTTGCTATTTCGGCGAATGCAGCGTCAGCTTCGTCCATGCGGGCGGTACGGACGAGCGCAGCGTGCTATCGGGTATGCCGATAAGCTTTGAGCCTGATACAAAGGATGGATATATCTTTTCCGGCTGGTATTCCGACAGTGAATATACACGTCCCGTCGATATATCGGGCGGCGTTACCAAGGATACCACTCTCTATGCAAAATACGAGGTTGATTACGAAGCGTTTTCACGCAATATTTCGCTGATTTCCGGCGCATTCGTGTCGATTCGCTGTACCAGCTATTCCTACGTAGGCACTAAGCCTCAGGCGGTGAGCGCAGCTTCGGGAAGCGGAGCTGTACTGAAATCTCAGGGAGGATATTACTACGTTATTACCAATCACCACGTTATATCGGGCGAGCTTGCGCTCTTGCGTGAATACAAGGTCAGCGACGTATACGGCAACGAATACGAGGCGGAGCTTATTGCCTCGGATTCCGCGGTTGACCTTGCGCTTTTGCGCTTTAAGGCGGGCACGGAAAAGCTTAAATGCATCGAAATCGATACCTCTATGCCCGATTACGAGGAGGCGGTAGCCGCAATAGGAAATCCGCTCGGCAAGCATAATACGCTTACCTTCGGCAAAATTAAGAATTTTAAAGAGGTTGATATAGTATCGGCGGGAAGCGACACGGTAAACGTCGATTTCAAGGTGCTCTGGCACACGGCGTATATGGAGAGCGGCTCGTCGGGAGGTGCGCTTATCAATCCGCAAATGAAGCTTATCGGTATCAACTTTGCGACGGGCGCTGACGCCGACGGCAATTTCGCCTACGGCTTTACGATTCCGTCGGAGAAGGTCGGTGAATTTATTGGCAAAGCAGGTCTTGGCTGAGGTGGCGCTGAATCAACCAAAGTTAATTTGATATAGCGGTAAAAGAGCTTTTGGAAATAGCGTGATGTCCTTAACGGACAAATCACGCTAACTAAGTTTGCCCTTTGGGCAAGTGAAGTTATCTTCGATATGTGAAGTTCACTTCGTGAGTGAAGTTTCGCCTGACGGCGAAGTTATGGGCAAACTTAACTTCACTTGTGCGTAGCACAAACTTCACTGCAAAGTTGTTAGCAACTTTTGCAACTTCACTTTTGCGATAGCAAAAACTTCACTAACAGAAAAGAGCAAGAATAAGAGGAGAAAATCCTTCTGTTCTTGCTCTTGTTTTTTCTTTCTGTCGATAGTGAATTGTCAATAGAAGTGCAACACTTTTAAGAAAGATTTTGCAATTAAATGCTATCGACGAATTGTCCGATATCCATTTCATTATTTGCGAGCGCAAGAAACTTATCGTTATAGCGGTAAACGGTTTCTACCGTACAGTTAACCATATACGAGAAAAGTTCGGCGCCGATTACGCTTTCTTTAAAGCTGGACGTCATTCTAAACGAAATCGTTCCGTCACCGATGTTGAAATCGAAGCTACCGTCGGCAAGCTGATAGTTCACGTAGTTAAGCGCAACCGCAACCGTCACTCTTAAATCCTTATCCACTTCAAAAGGAAGACGGGAAGAAATTCTGATAAGCTGTCTGTCGGGATCTACGAAGATTACGAACGGAATATCCATATTATTACGGTTTACGCCGAAATAAATAATGAATTTTTCTTCGTCTTTACCGTATCTCCAATCTATTTCGTCGAGCATTTCCGCAAGGCTTTTATATACTTCCTTTGCCAATTTCAGTTCTTTTTCGTTTGCCATTTTTTCTTCCCCCTTATTGCTCCATAATGAATCTTATAAGGTCATCAAGAGACATCGCATCTTTTATGACCATAAAAAGCTTGTCATTGTAAATGTCTATCGTATCGCAAGAAACCAAAAGCATATATTCAAAAGCCTCTTTACTAATATGACTTCCCATAATGCTGGTCGTCGATCTGAAAACGATATTGCCGTTGAAAGGGTTGTAATCAAAGCAACCGTCGACGAGCGCATAGTTAATTGCGCTGATTGCAAAAGCAAGCTCCACTCTCTTATCCTCGGGAACGATGTAAGACATTTTGGAATACAACGTTACAAGCATTTTTTCCTCGTCAACGTTCATCAAAATATCTATGGGAAGATCGTCGCCTCTTGCGCCACTGGTAATGGACATATCTTCTTCGTTTTTATCGTAATTCCACCCTCTTTCATCAAGCATTTCACAAAGGCGATCGTACGCCATTTTCGCATGTTTCATTTGATTTGCATCTACCATAATTTTTACTCCTTTTTATTCTACATTTCATAAGAGCATCCATTTCGTCCAAAATACGGATAATTAGTTTTTTATCCTCTTAACGCTTTTTGCATATTCCATTATACCGTATATATTTTAACAGTACAATTATGCACGCTGTTTTTTCATAAGTCGATAGTTTTATAAAAAAATTTTAAACAATCAATCATGCAACCACGTTGCAATTCATAGCGTGTCCTCCGTTAATGATAATACGCTATGCAATAAAAAACGGCTGAAATACGAAAAATCCCCTTGACAAGAATCGGGGAAGGGAGTATAATACAATTAAACGATTAAACAATTGTTGAATTATTAAATCGAAAAGGAGTAAAAATGAACGAAGCAGAGAAAAATCCGCAGAAAATCTCAAGTGTCGGCGAAGCGGCTGACGGCGTGAAAGCGATTTCGGAGAACGAGCTTTTCGACCTTGCCGACTTTTTCAAGATGTTTGCGGACAGCTCCCGAATAAGCGTGCTTTTTTCGCTCTTTCACAAATCGCTTTGCGTGTCGGATATAGCCGAGGCGCTTTCGATGTCGGAGTCTGCGGTATGCCACCACCTGAAGGCGCTAAGACAATCCAATCTGGTTTATTCAAGGCGAGCGGGGAAAAGAGTGATATATTCCCTCAGCGACAGCCACGTAGTGGATATTCTCGAATGTGGGCTTGAACATATAAGAGAATAGGATTGCATAGCTTAAATAATGGTAATTTTCAATGACGAACCCTGTAAAAGCATAGGGAAAAATGGAGGTTTTTATGAAAATCAAATTTAACATCACAGGACTTGACTGCCCCAACTGTGCGGCAAAGCTTGCATCGCTTTTGGAGCGTGAGGCGGGCGTATCGAGCGCAAAAATCAATTTTCTTACCGAAAAGCTTACGGTAGAGAGCGAGTGTAACGCAGATGCGCTTCTTCCTCGCCTCAGTGAAATAGCAAAGGCGTTTGACAAATCTGTAAAAGTTACGAAATGAAAAGAATTATAGATTTTTTATGCGGTGACCTCGGCAGGCTGATACTTGGCGGCGTGCTCTTTTTCGCTGCGCTTCTTACCGATATGCTGGTCGAGAGCGAGCTTGTAATCATTGCCTACGTTCTGGCGCTTATTGCCTCGGGATATTCGGTCTTTTACGACGCTGTAAGAGGACTTCTCAGACGGGATTTTCTCGGCGAGAAATTCCTTATGTCAATAGCCTCGGTAGGAGCTTTTATAATCGGTGAGTACACCGAGGGCGTGGCTGTAATGCTCTTTTTCCTGCTTGGACAGTATTTTGAGCATAAGGCGGTCGCAAAATCCAAAAGGACTATAAGAGAGCTTATGGATATCTGCCCCGACGAGGCGGTAAGGCTTGATGGGGAGGAAGAATCGGTAGTAGACGCCGACGAGCTTTCGGTTGGCGACACTATCCTTATAAGAGCCGGCGAGCGTGTGCCCGTCGATTGCAGAGTGACGGTGGGCAGCGCAGACGTTGATACCTCGCACCTTACGGGCGAAAGCGCTCCCCTATTCGTAAGCGTGGGCGATAGCCTCGTTTCAGGCTCGGTAGTGCTTTCCTCGGCTATTCGGGCGACGGTTACCGCCGAGGCGGAGGATTCGGGTGCGCAGAGAATAATTGCGCTGGCTATGGAGGCTACCGAGCGCAAATCCAAGGAGGAGACCTTCATTTCGGCATTCTCCAAGGTCTATACGCCGATAGTGGTAGCGCTCGCTCTCGTTATGGCGCTTATTCCGCCGATATTTAAGCTTACCGACTGGCAGGAGGCGCTCTACCGTGCGCTAAGCTTCCTCGTAATATCCTGCCCCTGCGCACTCGTTATTTCCGTGCCAATGGCGTTCTTTGCGGGAATAGGCAAGGCCGCCTCTCGGGGCATACTTTTTAAGGGCTCGTCCTCTTTTTCGCCGATATCAAAGGTAAAGGTAGGCGTTTTCGATAAGACGGGCACGCTCACTACGGGCAAATTCAAGGTAGAGAGCGTAAAATCCTGCTGCGCCCTTACCGAAAGTGAGATTTTAAGCCTTGCGTCCTCGCTTGAGTACGCATCAACCCACCCGATAGCTCTAGCTATCAGAGAAGCATCGCCAAATTCCGAAGCGCCCTCGGATAGCAGAGTAATAGCGGGAATGGGCGTCAGCGCAAAAATCTCTGGCAGTACCTATTATCTTGGCAACCGTGCGCTTATGAATAGCGTCGGCGTTATGCTATCCTGCGACGAAAATGCGAATGACGTGTATTTAGCAAACGAGGACGGACTTATCGGCGTCATAAGTCTTTTTGATACCGTCCGACCCGAGGCGAAAGCCGCAATTCTTGAGCTTCGCCGACTTGGCGTAGATAAGACGGTCATTTTATCGGGAGATAAGCGCAAAAGCGCAGAAGCGGTAGGCAAAAGCCTCGGAATTGACGAGGTGCAAAGCGAGCTTTTACCAGAGGAAAAATATTCAAGGCTTCTTGCGATTATAGAAAATGCAGGCGGTAAGACGATGTACGTAGGAGACGGCATCAACGATACCCCCTCGCTATCGGTTAGCGACGTCGGCGTGGCAATGGGCGCTATCGGTGCTGATAGCGCAAAGGAGTGCGCAGACCTGGTTATTATGGGCGACCGATTGACTGCAATCCCCGAGGCAATTAAAATTGCGAGAAGAACGCTTGCCGTAGCAAAGGAAAATATCATTTTCTCAATAGGCGTAAAGCTTCTCGTCCTGGTTCTTGCGGCGCTCGGTATTGCTAATATGTGGCTTGCCGTATTTGCCGACGTCGGCGTGTGCGTTATAGCGGTTTTGAATTCTATGCGATTGCTTCTTGCTAAGCGAGGCGGAGGTAGGTCGAAATGAGATACTATATGCTGAATAAGCCGATGGATATGATTTGCGCCGTATCCGACAGACGTCATAAGGTCGTAATGGAGTGCATTTCCGATGCGGATAGGTCGGGGCTTTACCCCGTCGGCAGACTCGATAAGGATACCGAGGGACTTTTGCTGATTACCGACGACGGCGATTTTACCCATAAGATATTAGACCCGAAAAGCGGCGTAGAGAAGACCTATTTATTCTACGCCAAGGGAATCCTTACCGAGGACAAAATCAAGCTTTTGGAATCCGAGCGCATAATAGGCGGCGGCAGGGAATTTTTAAGCCGTGGCGCTAAGGTTGAGCTTTTGCGGATAATAAAAATGCGTGATGCAAGGGATAAGCTGATAAGAGAAAATCCCGATAAGCTTATCCATACGAAAAGAGGAGATATCCCGCTCAGCGTCGGTATGATTACCATAAAAGAGGGCAAAAAGCATCAGGTGAAAAGAATGCTCCTCAGTGTCGGTATGGAGGTTATGTACCTTAAGCGCATCAGAATAGGAGCGCTCTCGCTCGACTGTAATTTGGGCGTCGGGGAATACAAAAGCCTTACGGAAGACGAAATCGCGCTCGCCCTGAAAAATAGCTGAAAATGACGAATAATGTCAACAATTATCTACAAATAAGCATAAAAATAAGAGCATAGTGCATCGCAAAATTTAGCCTTGCACTACGCTCTTTTTCGTTTGTATACGGTGAAAAATCAGTAATCCCCGCCGCCTCGTCTATCCTTCATTTGTCGCTCGATTATTCTGCTTGCGTCACGCTTTGCTATATCCTCACGCTTATCGTAAAGCTTCTTTCCTCGGCAAAGACCTATCGCCATTTTTACAAGCGAGCCCTTAAAGTAAAGAGAGAGAGGAACGAGGGTATAGCCCTCTCTTGATACCAGTCCCGTAAGCTTCATAATCTCACGCTTATGCATAAGAAGCTTCTTCGGCCTTAGTGGGTCTTTATTGAAAATATTACCCTTTTCGTAGGGGCTTATATGCACGCCCAGTGCAAAAAGCTCGCCGCCGTCAAGGTCACAGTAGCTGTCCTTTAAATTAACGCCGCCCGCTCTCAGCGACTTAACCTCCGTGCCGAAAAGCTCAACTCCCGCCTCGTAGGTTTCCTCTATAAAATAATCGTGCCTTGCCTTTCTGTTGTCGGCAATGGTCTTGGTCGAAATCTTCTCGCCCATTTCAGTCCTCTCGGTATCGCTTTCTTTAATGCTTTGCAAAAGAGATAATCGCCAAAGCGCAATGTGCAAAGCCTTGACGCATCATTTCTTTCGTATATGAAAGTATACCATATTAAAATGAAAAAATCAACAGCTATTTAAAAACTCTGCTCAGCACCTCAAGCATCTTGAATTTGATATTCCGCTTGCCCTCGGTAATAAGCTTTTCTTCCTCGCAGGAATATCCCTTGCTTGACACGCCAAGGCACATAGGCGGATACATAACGCACCACCAGTTTTTCCCCTCGCCCTCGCCGATTTTAATAATAAGCGATTGGTAGTAGCCCTCGGGCAGAGTATAGTCCTCGTATACTCTCGTGTCAAACCATTCCTCCCCAAGGCTTACCGTAGCGGCAGCGTCGCAGCCAATGCTCTTTAAATATCCGTTAGCCTTGACCTCTATATCGGTGAGCATTTTCGATATAAGCTCTGCGGCGTCGGCTTTGCTTTTTGCCTCCCCGAGATATTCGCCGTATTCCTTAAGAATAAAATCTCGCAAGAGCAGCTTCATCCTTTGGTCGTTATCCCCGTCGGATTCGGCGAGAATATGTAATCTCAGGGTGTCGCTGTAAATCTTAGCCTCAGCCTCTGTCGGCAGTATTCCAATCAGCAAGCAGATAAGCAGTATCATAGCGCAGAAAAATGCGCAGGACCTAATTCCTTTTTCCATAATAAATTCCTCCGTTATCCTATAATTGACAACGGAGAAGGGATTTATTCAGTTAGTTTTTGCTTTGTAGAGATTTATAATAATCTTGTCCTTTTTGCCCTTTGCGTATTTATACGCCTTATAAGCTCCGCTTTCTTCTCGCTCCTCGGCGTAAAATATAACGGCGTCGCTTTTATCTATCATTGCAAGATTGCGGTAATAAATGCTTTTATACCACCAGGAAAAGGCAGGCTCAAGAAAAACAATCTCATCGTAATTATCTCTCTTAAAATAGCGGGTATTCTTCCTTAAATATCTTTCCTGAGCTACGCAATAAACTCTCTTTATATCAGCATCAGGCAAGGCTTCCTTAAGCTTCGTCACTATGTCGTAGCATAGGCTGTCGAACTCCCCGTATCCGCCAAAGTAAAAGATACGGCAGCCCGCCTCAATCTGAGCCTTGATTTCCCGATATACCGCCTCGTATAATTCGTCGGTTAAGTCAATTGAGCGATGCCCGAAAAATGAGCAAATACCACACTCGTTCATAATAAAAATAAGGTGCCGCCCTTGCGAGCGACACCGTAGAATACCTCTCGCGTAGTTGTCACACCATCTTAACCCACTAAGCGAAAAGACTGCGATCGGTAATGCTACCAATAGTAGTCTTTCCACTTATGAGGGTATAATATCCCCTTTGTGGGTTATCCGTATTAAGTTGGTGTGACAATCATATTATAGCACGCTTTATTTAAGATTTCAAGTATCATTTGCAAAAAAATATTTCTTTCCAAAGGCTTTGAAGTATAAAAAAATCCCGAAGGCGCATATGCTCCTTCGGGATTTAAATATATAAGCGTTATTTTTCGCTTAATTGCTTAAGCCTTGCCGGCAGAGCCGAAAAGCTCGATTTTTTCTCTTACGGTAGCCTTGATAGCCTCGCAGCCGGGAGCGAGAAGCTTTCTCGGGTCAAAGCCCTTACCCTGAAGGTCCTTGCCTGCCTCTACGTACTCACGGGTTGCAGCAGCAAATGCAAGCTGGCACTCGGTGTTTACGTTGATTTTCGATACGCCAAGAGAAATAGCAGTCTTAATCATATCGGCAGGGATACCCGTACCGCCGTGAAGAACGAGGGGCATACCCTCGCCTACCTTCTTTGAGATGGTCTCAAGCACGTCGAATCTGAGACCTGCCCAGTTAGCAGGGTACTTACCGTGAATATTACCGATACCTGCTGCAAGCATAGTAACGCCGAGGTCAGCAATCATCTTGCACTCGTCGGGGTCTGCAACCTCGCCGCCGCCGATAACGCCGTCCTCCTCGCCGCCGATAGAGCCTACCTCAGCCTCGATGGAAAGTCCCTTTTCGTTGCAAAGAGCAACAAGCTCCTTGGTCTTTGCGATATTTTCGTCGATAGGATAGTGAGAGCCGTCGAACATAACCGACGAGAAGCCTGCGGCGATGCACTTCATAGCGCCCTCGTAGCTTCCGTGGTCAAGGTGAAGTGCTACGGGAACGGTGATTCCAAGCTCCTCAATCATACCGTTTACCATTCCGACAACGGTCTTATATCCGCACATATACTTTCCCGCACCCTCGGAAACTCCGAGAATAACAGGCGACTTCATTTCTTCAGCCGTAAGAAGAATGGACTTGGTCCACTCAAGATTGTTGATGTTGAACTGACCTACCGCATAGTGGCCCGCTCTTGCTTTTTCAAGCATTTCCTTAGCAGATACTAACATTAGATTAACTCCTCAATAATTATTTTACTTAGAGTATTATACCTTATTATAAATGAAAAATCAATACAAAATCAAAATTTGTTTTAAAATTTGCCGTAAGACTTGAAATCGGACGAGCTTTGTTATATAATTATAAGCAATTAAAAGATTTTTTGGAGAAAGACTATGCTTGATATCAAATTTTTAAGAGAAAATCCCGAGCTTGTAAAGGAAAATATAAGAAAGAAGTTTCAGGATAAGAAGCTTCCTTTGGTTGACGAGGCAGTAGAGCTTGACGAGAAGCTTCGCCAGGCAAAGAAGCAGGCCGACGACCTTCGTGCCAACCGTAATAAGATTTCAAAGTCCATAGGTGCGCTTATGGCGCAAAAGAAGTTCGAGGAGGCAGAGGCTACCAAAAAGCTCGTCTCCGAGCAGGCGCAGAAGCTTGCCGAGCTTGAGGCTACTGAGGCAGAGCTTGACGAGAAGCTTAAGAAGATAATGATGACTATTCCCAACATTATCGACCCCTCCGTGCCGATAGGCAAGGACGACAGTGAGAACGTCGAGGTAGAGAAGTACGGCGAGCCCACAGTGCCCGAATTTGAAATTCCTTACCACACCGAAATTATGGAGCGCTTTGCAGGTATCGACCTTGACAGCGCAAGGCGTGTAGCGGGCAATGGCTTCTATTATCTCATAGGCGATATTGCGCGCCTCCATTCCGCAGTCATTTCCTACGCAAGAGATTTTATGATAGACAGAGGCTTCACCTACGTAGTGCCTCCCTTTATGATTCGTTCAAGCGTCGTTACGGGCGTTATGTCCTTTGCAGAAATGGACGCTATGATGTATAAGATTGAGGGCGAGGACCTCTACCTTATCGGTACGTCGGAGCATTCTATGATTGGTAAGTTTATCGACCAGATTGTTCCCGAAGCAGAGCTTCCTTATACTCTTACCTCATATTCTCCCTGCTTCCGTAAGGAGAAGGGTGCGCACGGCATCGAGGAGAGAGGCGTTTACCGTATCCACCAGTTTGAGAAGCAGGAAATGATAGTAGTCTGCCGTCCCGAGGAATCGCCCGTGTGGTTTGATAAGCTCTGGCACAATACCGTTGACCTTTTCCGTACGCTTGATATCCCCGTCAGGACGCTTGAATGCTGCTCGGGCGACCTTGCCGACCTTAAGGTCAAGTCTATCGACGTAGAGGCTTGGAGCCCCAGACAGAAGAAATACTTTGAGGTCGGCTCCTGCTCCAATCTCGGCGATGCTCAGGCTCGCCGCCTTAAGATAAGAGTTAAGGGCGAGGACGGTAAGCCCTACCTTGCTCACACCCTTAATAATACCGTAGTAGCGCCTCCCCGTATGCTCATAGCCTTCCTTGAAAATAATCTCGAGGCAGACGGCACTGTACGTATCCCCGAGGCTCTCCGTCCTTATATGGGCGGTAAGGAAAGACTCGTTCCCAAAAGATAATGACGGATTTCATTCTCATAATCGCTGGAGTGTCAGGGGTAGGGAAGACTACCGTAGCAAGCGAGCTTGCGCTTCGCAATCCAAGCTTTAAAATGTCACGCTCACACACCACGAGAGCGAAAAGGGGCGACGGGCGTGACAGCGAGTATATATATACCACCGAGGAGGAATTTTCCTCGCTTATAGCTAAGGGCGAGATGCTCGAATATACCAAGTATTCAGGCACGCTCTACGGCTCGTCAAAGCGTGAGATATACTCGATTCTCGACAGGGGAAATATTCCGCTTTTAGTGCTTGATTACAACGGAGTTCGTTCCTTTAAGGCGCATAGTCTGCCGTATCCGGTAATTTGCGTGTACCTCTATTCTTCGCTCGATACCGCAAGAGAGAGACTCGTATCGAGGCATAAGTCCTCGCTTTCCCCGAGTGATGCCGAAGCGGCTTCTGATAAGCGACACCTTGTGAATATAGAGGATTATCTTGATATAAAATCACGGATAGAGAGCTTTGATTTTCTTGTTGAAAATTCAAATCTTGACGGTACGGTAGAGGAAATACTTTCCATTTTAAATAATATTGATAATGCGCCCTCTCACCCCCTTGAATACAAGCTTGATATTGCCGAAAAGCTTTACAGCGATGCGCTGAAATTCAAGAATTTTGACTAGAATTATTTACAAAATCAAATAAAAATAGCGGATAGCTTCCGAGTCTATGTCGGAGCTATCCGCTCACTTTTATTCAGAGTAGCCGTCCTTGATTTCCTGATTTAGCAGTCCGCAAAGATATACTGCGTATAAAGATAGGATAATAGAAGCCCCCACCGTAATGATATTAAACCAAGGCACAGCCGAGCCAATAATTATGCTGGGGGATTCAATAGTACCGCCCTCGTACGCCGTAGGGCTTCCCTTGAATATTATACCAAGGAATTTCGCAATACCGCAAATAGCCGCAATGACACTGAATACGGATACCCTAAGACTAAGCCCTCTGTGGTATTCCGCTTCAAGCCTTCCGTATCGGTTATCGCCGGAGCGTATGCCGAAATTCTCTCTGATGTAAGCTCTCATAAGGAGAGTAAAGAGAATAAGCGTAATCAGATAGAGTATGAGAGTAACGAGCGAAATTATCTCGTAAGCCGAATAGAGCGCCTCAGCATCTCGCACCGACTTATAAAGCGCCGTATAGCCAAATCGTGTAAGAAACAGGATGCTGACGGCATAGCCCACTACCGATACTAACGAGAGTATAGAGGCTGAAATTACGGTCGCACGCTTAAGTGGCGAATATCCCTTGCCGACGAAGCGCCACAGCATACAAGCACAGACGATTATAAATGCGTAGGATAAAAACGGCGGAAGCAGATTTATCTCCTTGTAATTATCAAAGACGATTTCAAAGCTTGAAAGCGCCGCAAGAACCAGCATAAGATGCGCCGTTTTCCTGTGGGACTTACGGATAGCCTTTTCATATCGGTTTTCCTCGATTCCCGACTCCTGAGCAATTACGGCGGGGTAGAATTTACCCTCAGCTCTTACTCTCGATACGAAGCTTATTGCCCGAGCGAGCCATACTGCGCCGAGGATATATCCGATTGCCTGAATTCCAACTACCGCAAAGGGATAAATTTTAGAGCCGGTTGCGACTACGGTCTGGCTTCCTATATCCATCATTCTGGTAAGCCTGAGAAATTCAGGCGCTGCGTAGGCGACGCACTTGAAAATGAAATAGATAAGCGTAAGCGAGCGAAGCGAAGCCGTTGAATTGGGATTTTCGTCGCTAAGCACCGAGTTAAGCTCCCTGCGTCCCGCAAGATAAATCAGCGCCTCAAAGGCTTGCTTTACCGTAGGGAGGAGCAGTATCAGCTCGATTATGCAGAATACGAGCGCCATAAGCGCAACGACGTCGTTATCCTGCGTATTAGCAGAGCGAATTAAAATCATAGCTATAAATGCGGGTATCTTAAGGAGGGAAAGCCAGAAAAGCCTGATAAATCCGCGCCTTGCCTCCTCGAAATGCGGACAGGAAAAGCTGGGGCGTAAAAATACCCTCGAAAGAAGATAATATCCGATAAAATCCGGAAGAATATCTATTAAATTAATATTCGGATTAAAGAGCGTAACGAGTGCTATTATCACCGCAATATAGCTACGGCTCTTTTTTATTTTATTATCCTTCATTTTTTCCTTTTGTTTTTCTTTTTCTCGTTGTTTTTCTTCATTTTGTCAAGCTTGTATTCCGCATACTCACGAGATTTTCTTTCCTCGTAGGCTCGGAATTTATTGACAAAGGCAAATTTCGACTCCTTTATTTCCTTTTCCTTTTCGTTTGGCATACAAATCTGCATATATGCTCTGTATATCGTAATAAGATTATAGGCTACGGCAAGAATGTAAAGAATTATAAGAGCAAAGTAAATATATGCGTAAGCGCTAGAGCCGCTGAGCGCCGCCGCTATCTCGGGAATGTCGAGAAATGCAAAGAAAAGGTATATTAAGGAAAGCGGAATACAAAGCCCCGACCGCTTTGATAGCGCCTCAGCGCCGACCTCCTTTGCCACCTCGGAAATCCCCCTGAATATAAATACCGTCAGCGCAAACAGCAAAATATATCTCGGTATAGCGATATAATTAAGCATAATTCCCGAGAATGAAACCTCGAAAATTCCAAGCACCGTAATCACGAATTCAAACAGCGAAAAGACAGCGAAGCACATAGCGCAAATCATTCCGTAAAGGAACGGCTTATTCACCGAGGAAAGCTTATAAAGTCCAAGCAAAATGACCATTCCCGCAATAATATCCGTGTAAGTGAAATAGGAAATATTAAGCAGGAAGAAATAACCTATAAAAAGCGTGCCGAAGCCCATAATCAGCTATCCCCCTCAGCCATATCCTTTTCGTAGCAGCAATGCTTATACTTTTTGCCGCTTCCGCAGGGGCAGGGCGCATTTTTCGACGTGCGAGCCCTTGCTTCCTTCGATTTAAGACCTGCTAAGTCACGGTTAAGCTCGTATGCCGAGTGGCTTCTCATAAGCATAGCGGGCGACGGAATAAACCTTAATATCTGCGATGCGGTATTGTATCTTACCGTCCTCATCATAGCGGAGAACATTTCTGCACCCTCAAGCTGATACGCCGTAATCGGATTTCTTTGAGCGTAGCTGTTAAGTCCGACGTAGTTCTTAAGGTCCTCCATCTGCTCAAGATGGTCAATCCACGCCTTATCTATCTGACGGAGATATACCGCCCTCTCGTATTCCTCAAACGCAAGTCTCGGTAGGGTGTCAAGACGGCTTTTAAGCTCCTCGTCCCCCTCGGTAAATTCAAGGTCGGTATTTACCTTTATCGATTCCGTAATATCGAGCTTTCTGTCGTAAAGCGCCAAAGCCTTTTCTATATACTGCGAGCGAAGCTCGTCGAGATTAAGCGATTCAAGCTCTTCGTCGGAAAATCCGTTGGCATCGCCCTCGCACAGCACCCCGAAGAAAAGAGCAGGGAAATCTCTCGGCGTCTTTTCGCCCTCGCTAAAGAAGCATTCGTCAAAGCTTTCGCCGACGCTCCTTTCAATAAGCGCCCGTATCTTATCGTCAATATCCTCTCCCAAGAGAAGCTCCCTTCTCATATCGTAAACGACCTTGCGCTGCTCGTTCATTACGTCGTCGTAGGAAAGCACGCTCTTTCTTGCCGAGAAATGCTTGCTTTCAACTCTCTTTTGCGCCTTTTCAATTTGACCTGTCATAAAGCCGATTTCAAGCGGCATATTTTCGTCCATACCGATTTTAGAGAAAAGTCCGTCGAAGCGGTCTGCGCCGAAAAGACGCATAAGGTCGTCTTCAAAGGATATATAAAATCTCGATTCACCGGGGTCTCCCTGTCTTCCGCTTCGTCCTCTTAGCTGATTGTCTATTCTTCGGCTGTCGTGACGCTCGGAGCCTATTACGAAAAGACCGCCTGCCGCCCTTACCTCCTCTGCCTTTGGCAGAACCTCAGCCTTTGCCTCTGCAAGAAGCTTGCGGTAGAGCGCTCTTACCTCGTTTAAGTCCTCATTGTCGCTCTCGTAGCTGCCGTCTGCGCCGTCTATAAGCATATTTGCGTATGCGCTGCCGCGCGCAGTGTATTTCTTCTCGGAGCAGACGAGCTTTCTTAGCTTTATTTTAGCAAAAATCTCGGGATTTCCGCCAAGCATAATATCCGTGCCTCGTCCTGCCATATTGGTAGCTATGGTGACAGCGCCGGGTGTACCCGCCTCGGCGATTATCGCCGCCTCGTTTTTATGCTCCTTTGCGTTAAGCACGCTGTGAGGTATCTTCTCACGCTTAAGCAGGCGGGAAAGCTCCTCGGATTTTTCTACCGAGGTCGTACCCACAAGCACGGGCTGACCGCTCTTGTGGCAGGTGATAATCTGCGAAAGAATAGCGCCAAGCTTGCCCCTTCTCGTGCGGAATATCATATCGTTGTGGTCTTTTCTTATCACGGGCTTGTTGGTGGGGACTTCTACTACGTCAAGCGAGTAAATTTCCTTGAATTCCTCGTCCTCCGTAAGCGCCGTACCCGTCATACCTGAAAGCTTCCTATACATTCTGAAGAAATTCTGATAGGAAACGGTTGCCGTCGTTTTGCTTTCACGCTGGATTTCAAGACGCTCCTTTGCCTCTATTGCCTGATGCAATCCCTCGCTGAAGCGCCTGCCGGGAAGCACTCGTCCCGTAGACTGGTCTACGATATACACAGCTCCGCCCTTTACTATATAATGCACGTCTCGCATCATATTGCCGTAAGCCCGTATCGCCGTATTCACGTGGTGCAGAATTTCGGCGTTTTCTTCAAGCGCAATATTGCTTATCTCAAAGTATTTCTCAACCTTTCCTATACCTATCTTCGTAAGCGTAGAGGTTCTTCGCTTTTCATTTACTATATAATCAAAGTTGATAGCCGAAGCAAGCTTGTCAAGTCCGCCCTTAGTAAGGAGCAGAGGACTGTAAAGCTCGTCAAGCGACATTATGCGCTTGAATATTCCGTACTGACTCTTGGGTATAAGAAGCTCCTTGCCGCATTCAATAAGCTCGCTCTGGCGAAGCTCAAAGGCGGAGGAAAGCCTCTCCTTACCCGCCTTTGTGAAAAGCGCCGTCTTCGGAATGTAGATAAAGTCAGCGTTTTCAACGAGTGCGATTTCCTTTTTCAGCCTGTCTATTAAGCCCTCAAGCATAAAGAGACCGCTAAGCGTGGAATTGTCGGTGAACGCCGCCGTATTTATAGAAAGGCGCTCGCAAAGCGACTCTGCCTCTCCCTTGGAAAATGAAAAATATCCGCTCTTTTTGTCAATAGCGACAAGTCCCCTTAAGGAAACCTCAAACGCATCCTCAAGCTTTTTTGCGCCGTAGGCGGTAAGAAACGCCGATTTCGGCGTCACGAGCAAATCCTCGTCGCTAAGCGAGAAAATGCGCTTTATTTCACGCACTCCGTCCTCAGAAAGCGGAGCGTCGCCGAGCCTCGTCCTGCCGCCAAAGCAGGAAGCGTTAAGCTCCGTATAGCGTAAGAAGAAGTCAACGCCGTCGGGTGAAACCGAGAAATACTTACCGTTTTCAAGCGTGGTAAAGTATTTGTCGAGCAGGGAATAGTCGGAGGCTACCGCCTTATAGCCTGCTTTAGTAAGGCTTGCGGTGCAGCTATCCTTATCTATTACGAAGTCGTCGTCCGAAAGCTCGAAAAGGCGCTTGATATTGTAAGCGCCGAGCGTGGTAAGGCGTACCGTGCCCTCTCGCTCGTCGATAATCAGCTCTCTTGCGAAAAGCTCCTTAATTCTGACGATTGACTGACGGTTGATATAGAAATCGCCGCCGTCCTCCACGAAATCCTTTGGCGAAAGCTTGAAAATTCGGGTAAGCCTATCCTTTCCGCCAGGAGTAAGAAGATAGTCCTCGCCGCCCTCCTTCTTTTTGAAATCCTCGTCAGAAAAGCCGAAGAATTCCTTTGCGTTATTCACTCCAAGCTCAAGGAAGGATGCGACCTTCGCCCTCTCGTTGACTACGAAATTGCGCTCGTAGGAGGTGAAATCCTTTTCGGAAAGCGAAAGCGCCTTCATAGCGTGGGGCTTTGCCTTGGCTATTATCGAATAGAAATCACCGCCGTCGCCGACGAACATATCCTTGTCAAACTTAAAGAATTTTATAAGCTTATCTCTGCCGTGCTCCGTAAGCTCACCGTCAACGATTACTTTGTTAAGAAAATCCTCGGCACGGCGAATACCGCTCTCAGAGAAGAATACCTCCTCGCCGCCGTCGGATATGAAATCGGCGTCGGAAAAGCCGAAGCCCGAAATAAGCTTGTCCTTGCCCGATGCGGTAAGGGTGATGCCGAAATCGGCGGCGCTTAAGCAGTCACTTGATAAATCAAGCGAAAATACCCGCTCGAAGCGCTCTGCGCTCCTTTTTAGAATAGTGCGGTTGCCGCTTTCCTCGTCGTATCCGAAATGCTCCTCAAAGGCGTTGTAGTCCTCCTTTGAGTCGGTGTCGATAAGCACCATAGGGCGCATAGTGCGTACGAGCTTGTCGGCTCTCTGGTACATACCCGTAGCCTTGTCCGACATAGAGGATATAATAAGCGGCGTCTTTGCCTCGTCGATAAGTATAGAGTCCACCTCGTCGATAATGGCAAAATCGTATCCTCTTGCAACGAGATGCTCCTTGTGCGTTGCAAGATTGTCTCTCAGGTAATCGAAGCCGAATTCGCTGTTCATACCGTAGGTAATATCGGCAGCGTAGGCTTCTACCTTTTCCTCGTGTGTCATTCCGCTTACGACAAGACCTACCGTAAGACCTAAGAATTTATAGACCTTTCCCATCTCCTCGCTGTCACGCCTTGCAAGGTAATCGTTTACCGTGACGATGTGAACGCCCTTGCCCGAGAGTGCGTTAAGATAAGCGGGAAGGGTAGCGACGAGCGTCTTACCCTCACCGGTCTTCATTTCGGCAATTCTGCCCTGGTGAAGAAGAATACCGCCCATAAGCTGCACACGGAAGGGACGCTTTCCAAGCACACGGTCGTCTGCCTCCCTTACGAGCGCACACGCCTCGGGAAGAATACCGTCAAGCGTCTCGCCGCCCTGAAGCCTCGCCTTGAAGCTGTCGGTGCAGGCGCGCAATTCCTCGTCGCTCATTGCGGCGTATTTATCCGCAAGCGCCTCTATCTTGTCCACCGTCGGGATAATTTTCTTTATCTGCTTTTCACTGTAAGATTTAAATAACGAAGCAAGAAATCCCATTATTTTCTCCTCAAAAATACAATTATGGAAATATTCTACCACAAAAAGGATAAAAAATAAACACTAAATATGTAAATAATTAAATATTTTATAAAAAACCACCGACTTGACATTTTTTCAAAGCTGATATATCATTTATTAGAGAAAAACGAATAAAACAAGCAAGCAAAGGATAGAATTCAAAATGAAATCTAAAATAAATATAGTGCTCTATTCCCCCGAAATACCGCAAAACACGGGAAACATATCGAGAACCTGCGCCGTCACAGGCTGCGCGCTCCATATAATAAAGCCGATAGGCTTTGAAATTTCCGACAGAACGCTTAAGCGCGCGGGTCTTGATTATTGGGATAAGCTTGAGGTATATTACTACGAAAGCTATACCGAGTTTATGGCTAAGCACGGCGGCAAGGCTATGTATTACTTTTCTCAAAGAGGCAAAAGGCTCTACTCCGATATACCGATAAGCGAGGAAGTATTCTTAATTTTCGGTAAGGAGTCGGTAGGACTTCCGAGAGAGCTGCTTTCAGAAAATGCCGAAAGCACCGTAAGAATCCCAATGCTTCCCGACAGAAGATGCCTGAATCTTTCAAATTCGGTAGCCATAGCCGCCTACGAGCTTCTACGCAAGTCGGGATTTCAAGGCTTTCTTATGGAGGGGGAGCTTTAAATAGAGCCAAAAGGAGTATTCTTTGGCTGAGAAGAAAATCATTCCCGTCCTGCTTGGCGGCGACCTTAACGCATACGGAGTTGCATACTCGTTTTATCGCATTTACGGCTTGAAGTCTGCTGTTTTTTCGAGAATGCGCTTAGGGATTACCGATAATTCTGAATTTATAGAGCTTCATATACACGAGGGACTTGACGATTTTAATATCGCCGTGCCTCTTTTGCTTGATTTTGCCAGCGAAAGAGCCGATGCCGAGCTTATTCTCGTCCCCTGCGCCGATTGGTATATGGAGATGCTTGAATATGCCCGCACAAAGCTTTGCGGGCATTTTTATTTTAATATCCCCGAGTTTGAAATCTGGCAGAGCGTTTCCGATAAGGCAAGCTTTTATAAGCTTCTCGACAGATATTCCGTAGGCTACCCTAAATTCGTGGCGGACGACGGTGTAAGCTCCATAGAGGCAGAGGCAGGTAGGCTTAAGCCGCCATTCGTTTTAAAGCCCTCCGACTCGGTTGAATACTGGAAGCATAAATTCGTCGGAATGAAAAAGGTATACTTTCCGATAGATTTGTCGGAGGCGCAAAGGACAGCCGAGCTGATAAGGTCGTCGGGCTACGCCAAGGCTTTGATTCTTCAGGAAAGAATTTCGGGCGATAACGTGACGGCGTCGGTGCTTACCACCTATTCAAATTCAAGGGGCAGAGTAGTAAGGGCGGTGCTCGGCGATATAGTGCTTGAGGAAAAGGGCAACACTGCGAGAGGGAACTATTCCGCTATTATAGTAAGGCAAAAGAACGCCTTTTGCGATAAGCTGATAAATATGCTGAACTCAATCGGCTACACCGGCTTTGCCAATTTTGATATTCTCACAAAAGGGGGCGAAAGCTTCTGTCTGGAGCTTAACCCAAGGCAGGGTAGAAGCTCTGACTGCCTGCGCTCTTGCGGAATAGATATGTCTTTTCTTCTTATGAATGATTTTTTGGGAAACACGGTAAAGGAGAACTTTTCCGTAAGGGAAGCGCTTTGGCTTGCAGTGCCGATATCGATAGTAAAGCGGTATGCGGAAAACGGAGCGCTGAAGCAGGAGGCGCTGATGCTTTACAGAAGCGGCCGCTACACCTCCGTATATAAAATCAGTGATAGACCTAAACGGCGTATCGTCTATAATTTTCTTCATTCAATCAAGCAAAGAATAAACTTTAAAAGATACGAAAAAGAGGTGGAGGATTGATGCTTCTGTCTGATATAATAAGCGAGCTTCGGGGGAGTGTCCTTGCGGTTGAAAATTTTAAGGAGCTTGAAATATCGGGTGTTTGCGAGAATTCAAAGGAGGTTGGTAAGGGTGATATTTTCGTCGCAATAAGGGGCGAGCGCCTTGACGGAAACAGCTTTATAGGAAGCGCAATAAGGCGAGGCTGCCTTTGTGTCGTTACGGATAAGGAAATAAAAGGAAATGTCAAAGAAACTGTAATAAAATGTAAAAACGCAAGAAAAACCTTGGCAGAAATATCAAAAATCCTCTTTGGCGACCCCGCAGGCAAAATCAAGCTTATCGGAATTACAGGCACTAAGGGCAAAAGCACGACGGTGGAATTCCTCTATTCGCTAATGGGCTTTTGCGGTATTCTAACAGCTAAAATCAGTACGCTTGGCACAGGCGGCGTCAGCGTAAATTACGAGAGCCGTGAGAACACCACCCCAAGCGCACCTTTGATATACAGAATGATAAATCAGGCAATAAGCGAAAGGAAGGAATATTTCATTATAGAGGTATCGAGCCAGGCGCTATCGCATTACAGACTTTTCGGTCTTACCTTTGATACGGTGATATACACGGGCTTTTCATACGACCACGTAGGGCCGTACGAGCACAAAAGCGAGCGTGATTACTTTATGGCAAAAAGGCGGCTTTTCTGCGATTATTCCGCAAGGCTCGCTATTGTGCTTGACGACGGTGAGCTTTCGGAAAGAATGTCCTACGGCGTAGAAAGAATAGTAAGAGTTGGCACTAACTCTTACGACGAATATAGGATTTCCTCGGTATACAGCGCCGATTCCGGCGTAGTATTTACTCTTTCGGGCGTGGATATCCGACTTGGTATGCTCGGGGAATATAACGCCAAAAACGCCGCCCTAGCCATAGCCTGCGTATCCGAGCTTTCGGGGGTAGATATAAGGAGGCTTCAGGAGGCGCTTCTTGATACCAGAATAAAGGGAAGATTTGAGCTTTATACGCTTGGAAATATCGGAATAGTCATAGATTTTGCGCATAACGCCGACAGTATGAGAAGCCTTTTTCTTTCGGTAAGGAAAATCTGCCTTGGCAGAATTATAGCGGTATTCGGCTCTGTTGGCGAAAGAGCAAATTCAAGAAGACGGGAAAACGCAAGGATTGCCGAGGAATACGCAGATTTTTCGGTAATCACCGCAGATAATCCCGGCAACGAATCCGAGGAGGATATATGCAGGGAAATCCAGTCTTATTTTATGAATAAGCGTAAAAGCAGAATTATCACCGACCGCAAGGAGGCAATAAAGCACGCCTTAGCGCTTGCAGAGGACGGCGACTACGTGCTTCTTCTCGGTAAGGGGCACGAGGAATATCAAAGGATAGGCAAGCGTGACGTGCGATTTTCCGAGCGTGCGATTCTTGAGAGCCTCGGGGCTAGAAGAAGCGCTTTTTGCGAAGCGAATAATGAAGCAAATCAAAAATCAGGAAACTAACAAGCAATCTTTTAATAAAAGGCTAAAAATGAGAGAGAAACCCTTACTACCCTCGCCCCATTACGCTGTGTATATCGGTTTTCGGGCGCACCTCGGCAGAGGGCGGCTCAATTCCCGCAAGCTCACCCGCCTTTATGCACCGAGCGAGCCATACGAGACGCCGTATTCTTTCTCTGAGATTGAAAAGCCCCTCCTCGTCCTTAAGTATCTCGGCCTCAGACGAGCCGTAAAGCAGAGTAGGGTAGCACCCGCCCGCTAAGGGAGCGCCCGAAAAGGCAATAAGCCTGTCAAGGTCGGATATAGCTCCCATACCCCCTCCTCGCCTTGCGGTGGCAAGTGAGAATACGGGCTTATTCATAAGGACGCCTGCCCTTGACATAATCACTCTTGATAGCATAGCGTAAGCAGTAGCGCTTGCAAGTCCGAAATGCGTCGGCGTCGCAAAAATTGCGGCGTCGGCCTTTGCTATTTCCTCGCTCAGCATATTCACAGCGTCGGATATACACCCCTCACCGCTCTTGCACCGGTAGCACCCAAGACACACGCCCGAGGCTGAGGTTACGTAAAGCGCTTTTGGGATAGCCTCAAGCCTAAAAAGCTCCTCGCCTGCATATTTTAAGGCGGCAGCGCAAGCGCCCATTCTCCTCGGTGAAAAGCTTACCGTAAGTACCTTCATATAAAAACTCCTTCGTTTTTTCTTTATATATTCATAAGACTGAGAAAATATTACCGAAACTTCCTTGACATATAACCTTTAATATAGTATAATATCTAAGTAAAAATATATAATAACGGAGGAATTGCCCCAAAAGGCATACTTATTATGGCAAAAATTGATATTTTTTCGGGATTTCTCGGTGCGGGAAAGACCACCCTTATAAAGAAGCTTCTTAAGGAAGCCTACGCTAAAGAAAAGGTAGTCCTTATCGAAAACGAATTCGGTGAAATCGGTATCGACGGCGGCTTTCTTCGGGAGGCGGGAATTGAAATTACCGAAATGAATTCCGGCTGTATCTGTTGCTCGCTCGTCGGTGACTTTACCAAGGCGTTAGCTAAGGTAATAGACGAGTATTCCCCCGAGCGCATTATAATCGAGCCGTCGGGCGTAGGCAAGCTCTCGGATATAATCAAGGCTGTCGAGAAGCTTGAGCGTGAGGATGCGGTGCTTAATTGCTTTACTACCGTTTGCGACGCTAAGAAGTGCAAAATGTATATGAAGAACTTCGGCGAGTTTTACAACGACCAAGTAAAGTATGCCTCGGCTATCGTCCTTTCGCATACCGACACCGCAAGCGAGGCTAAGGTCGACGAGACCGTAAGCCTAATCCGCTCGCAGAATAGCGATGCGGTAATTATCACCACGCCCATTGATAAGCTTGATGGAGCTGAAATTCTTTCTGCAATGGAGAATAAGGATACCCTTGCTTCTGCAATAGAGAAGCTTGAAGGCGAGCATAAGGAGCATCACCATCACCATGGTCACCACCACGAGCACGGCGAGGAGTGCCACTGTCACGAGCACGGCGAGGATTGCCACTGCCACGAGCATGAGCACCACCACGAGCACGGCGAGGAATGCCACTGCCACGAGCATGGGCACCACCACGAGCACGGCGAGGAATGCCACTGCCACGACCACGAGCATCATCACGAGCACGGCGAGGATTGCAAGTGCGGCTGTCACGGTCACCACGCAGACGAGGTTTTCGAGAGCATAGGCATCGAGACTGCACGCAGCTTTACCGAGGAGGATATCAGAAATGCGCTTTCTGCTTTTGACGAGGGCGGCGATATCGGAACTGTGCTTCGTGCCAAGGGCATAGTAGAAGCCAAGGAGGGCGACTGGATTCACTTTGACTACGTCCCCGGCGAAATAGATATAAGACGAGGCTCGGCTTCTATCATAGGCAGAATCTGCGTTATAGGCTCGGCGCTTGACAAAGAAGCGGTAAAGCGCTCGTTTAACGCTAATTAACGGAGGCAATATGGATACCGCAGTATATCTTTTTACAGGCTTCCTTGAGGCAGGCAAGACGAGCTTTATCAAGGAAACTCTTAAAGACCCTAATTTCAACGACGGAACGCATAATTATCTCATAATCAGCTGTGAGGAGGGCGAGATTGAATTTGAGTGCGGCGAGCTGCCCCCGAATATCTCGCTTTGCAGCTTTGATTCAGCCGACGACCTTATCCCCGAGCGCCTTGCCGCAAGGCAGAAAAGATATTCCGCCGACGTTATAATAATCGAATATAACGGAATGTGGCAGCTTGATAAGCTCTATTCGGCGCTTCCCGAGAGCTGGCTTGTTTATCAGGAAATTATGATAGCCGATTCCTCTACCTTTGAAGCTTATAATAAGAATATGCGCTCGCTCGTCGTAGACAAGCTTACCAGCGCCGAAATGGTAGTGTTCAACAGAGTAGACAATAATACCGATATACATGCTCTGCACAAGCTTGTAAGGGGCGTTTCCCGAAAGGCAAGCATCTGCTATGAGGACAAATCTGGAAATATAGAATTTGACAATATAGAGGACCCCTTGCCCTACGATATTTCAGCGCCAGTTATCGATATAGCCGACGAGGATTTTGCTATCTTTTACCGTGATATGAGCGAGGATTTTGCAAAATACAAGGGCAAATGCGTGCGCTTTAAGGGCATAGTTGCGCTTGACGGCTCGCTTCCCAAGGGGCAGTTTGCCGTAGGCAGACACGTTATGACCTGCTGCCAGGACGATATTGCTTATCTCGGTCTTGTCGGCATAGGAATGGGTGCGGTTAAGCTTAAGACGAGAGATTGGGTTACCGTCACAGGAAAGCTCGACGAGCAGGTAACGCCAATATACAAGGGTAAAGGTCCTGTGCTTTTAGTCAGCGAAATAGAGCGTGCGGAGCGCCCGCAGGTTGAGGTAGCTACTTTCTGATTTTTCGACGGAGGTGAGGCAAATGAAGCTTATAATCGCATACGCAAGACGCTACGGCTGGCTCGTAGCCTTTTGCCTCGTCACGAAAATGCTCGCATCTCTTGCCGAGCTTTTTATCCCTGAGCTGCTTGCGGTGATAATCGACGACGCCGTACCGAGCGGCGATATAAAAAGAGTATGGCTGCTCGGCGGAATTATGCTAAGCCTTGCGCTAATAAGCTTTGTGCTTAATATACTGTCTAACCGTTTTTCCGCAAAAGCGTCGGGCAATCTCGGCAGGGATATAAGAGCCTCGCTTTTCAGGCGGACGATGGAGCTTGATGCGCCCTCTGCCGATAAATACGGTACGGCATCGTTGACCTCACGCCTTACCTCGGATACCTACAACGTATCCTCGTTCTTCGGCAGGCTTCTCCGTATGGGAGTAAGAGCGCCCATACTTACCGTAGGCGGCGTAATTCTTACGCTCTTTATTGATTGGCGGCTTGCTTTAGTGCTGATTTCGGTATTGCCGCTCGTATTTATTGCGGTATATAAAATAACGAAATCCGCAATCCCAATATACCAAGAGGAGCAGGAGGTTCTCGACGGCATAGTCACTCAGGTAGACGAGACCGCTAAGGGAATCCGTGTAATAAAGGCGCTCTCAAAGACCGAATATGAAAAAAAGCGCTTCTTTAAAAGAAGCGGCGCTCTTGCGAATAAGGAAATCGAGGCAGGCAGGCTTATGTCCCTGACGAAGCCGCTTACCGACCTTATACTTAACGTAGGATTTTGCGTAGTAGTGCTTCTCGGAGCGATACTTGCAAGGCAGGCAGGCTTTTCGGCATCGGGTAAGCTTCTTGCCTTTATGACCTACTTTACTATAATTTTAAACAGTATGATAATGATGACGAGGACCTTCGTTCAGCTTTCACGCTGTCTTGCCTCGGCAGGCCGTATAGAGGAGGTGCTGAATTCCGAAAATTTTGTAAAGCAGGAATCGTGCGCACCTTATGACAGTGAAGGTTATATTATATTTGATAACGTGAGCTTCTCTTACAATAAGAGAAGAAAAAATATAGATAGCGTCTCCTTTACCATAAATAAGGGCGACACACTCGGCATAATCGGAGCTACGGGCTCGGGTAAATCCACCCTCATATCGCTTCTTTTGCGCCTTTACGATGCCGACAGCGGCAGCATCTACATAGATAAAAGGAATATAAAAAGCATACCCAAGGAGGAGCTTTACTCGCTTTTCGGCGTAGCCTTTCAGAATGATTTTATTCCTGCGCTGTCGCTTCGTGACAACGTAGATTTCTTCCGCGGCAAAAGCGATGCGCAAATCAGCGAGGCGCTTGATATGGCGGTTGCCAGCGAGTTTGTAAAAGACTTTGAGGACGGGCTTTTACACGGAGTAACCACGGGCGGCACGAATCTTTCGGGCGGTCAGCGCCAAAGGCTTCTCGTCGCAAGAGCGCTTCTTTCGGGAAGTGAAATTATAGTCCTCGACGATTCCTCAAGCGCCCTTGACTATAAGACCGACAGCATTTTGCGAAGCAATTTAGCAAAGCTCACGGGCAAGACCAAGATTATAGTATCCCAGCGGATTTCCTCGGTTATGAATTGCGACCTTATACTCGTTATGTCGGACGGCAAAATAATAGGCAAGGGAAATCACGCAAGCCTAATTTGTGACTGTGAGGAATACAGAAGCATAGCAAAGGTTCAAATGGGCGAGTGAGCATTTTTCAAAAATAAAAGGGAGGTATGGATATGCGAAATCCTCTTGACAGAGGACCGAGAAACCGTGGCGGCGGCAAAGATATGCTGAGAGGTCACGACGTCAAATACATATATAAGCGTCTTTTTTCCTATCTTTCTCGCCATAAAGTCCTTTTGATTATAGCCTCGCTTCTTACGGTTGCCTCAAGCGCTCTGTCAATTACGGGGACTTCTCTTGCAGGCTCTGCTATCGGAGCAATCGCAGGAGAGGGAGAGCATAGCGTATACTTTTATCTTGGGTTAATGCTGCTGTTTTACCTACTTTCGTTTGCAATTTCCTACTGTTTAGCTCTCGTAATGACGAAAATAGCGCAGAGGATTGCCGAACGAATGAGAGGTGATATATATTCGAGCCTCGTCGAGCTTCCCGTCGGCTTCTTTGACAAAAAGCAGGCGGGAGAGATAGTAAGCACCGTTTCCTACGACGTCAATACGGTGGACGAATCGCTCTCGCACGATTTTATTGAAATCATATCGAGCCTGTCTACCGTAATTTATTCATTCGTGCTTATGGTAATAATATCGCCCGTTTTGGTGCTGGTATTTTGCCTGACGATACCGCTGTCAATCCTATTCACCTCGATTGTCACGAGAATAGTCCGCCCGCTTTTCAGAAAGCGCAGCGCCTCGCTCGGCGAGCTTAACGGCTTTATCGAGGAAATGGCGGCAGGGCAGAGGACTATCCGTGTTTACGGAGCAGAGGGCGCTGTTGTGTCGGATTTCGACAGCTTAAACGAAGCAGCAAGGGATGCCTACGTAAAGGCAGAGGCAAACGGCACTATGGGCGGTCCTGTCGTCAATTTTATCAACAATCTGTCGCTTGCTCTCGTGAATATAGTAGGAGCTGTGCTGTATATGAGCGCAGGCCCCGTGTCTATTACGCTGACGGGGCTTTCGCAGTTCATTCTGCTTTCACGCAAATTCTCAGGGCCTATAAACCAAATCGCCAATATCTATTCCGACATACAGTCGGCAGTAGCAGCGTCCGAGCGTGTATTCAGGCTTATCGACGAGCCGAGAGAGCCTGCCGATAAGGAGGGCGCAATACCTCTTTCCTTGCCGCACGGCAGAGTGGAGTTCAAGGACGTATCCTTTGGATACACCAAGGATTCAAGCGTGCTTAAGAACCTCAGCTTTACAGCGGACGAGGGAAGCGTCACGGCAATAGTCGGTCATACGGGAGCGGGAAAGACCACGATTATAAATCTTCTTATGCGCTTTTACGATATAGATTCGGGAGCTATACTTATCGACGGAGAGAGCATCACCGATTACACTATGCAAAGTCTTCGCACAGGCTTTACTATGGTGCTTCAGGATACCTGGCTCTTTTCGGGAACGGTAGCCGAGAATATCGCCTACGGTCAGGACGGCGTTACGAGAGAGGATATCGAACGAGTGTGCAAGCTTTCCTGCGTGCATAATTTTATCACCGCCCTGCCAAACGGCTACGATACGAAAATCAACGAATCGGGCGTAAATATCTCAAAGGGACAAAAGCAGCTGCTTACCATAGCAAGAGCGATGCTGATAGATTCAAAAATGCTTATACTCGACGAGGCTACCTCAAACGTAGACTCAAAGACCGAGCGTGACATATCCGAAGCTATGATAAGGCTTATGCAGGGGAAGACCTGCTTCGTCATAGCGCATAGGCTATCCACCGTCGAAAACGCCGACAGAATACTCGTCCTTTCGGACGGCGGCGTCGAGGAAATCGGCACGCATAAGGAGCTTTTAGCTAAAAAGGGCAAATATTACGAAATATATAATTCTCAATTTGATACCGCAAGGAAAGGTTTAGTAGTATGAACAACAACGAAATGCACTTCCCCTATGAAATGTACTCTGTAAGCGGAGAGGAAATTCTCATTGAGGCGAGATACAATAAGGATAAAATGGAGCTTGCCGAAATCACTATGGGTACTGTCAATATCCAGATAGGCACGGAGTTTATCACGGCAAAGCGAGGTGATTTTCTCTATTTGCCTCCGAATATGATTTTCCGTGCCGAGAGCGAGGGCGGACTTGCGGGCATAAGAGGCATCAGCTTTGATTCCTCTATAATTGAGACGAATATGCTGAGCTACGAGGCTGAAATTCTCTATATGTTTTTCGTGCAGAGCGAGAATAAAATCAAGCTCTTTACCGAAGGACACCCCTCCCACCCGATACTCTGCCGTGCTATGGCGGAGGCGTACGAGGAATATATATCAAAGGACGTCTGCTATAAGCTTCTCGTCCGCTCGAATATATACCGTATGATGACCGAGCTTTTAAGATATTATTGCGTATGCAAGACCGACGACGATAAGAGCGTATATCACAACGTTCTCCGTCTGCGTCCCGTAATCAGCTACATAGGCAATCATTTTGCAGATAAAATAACCATAGAGGAGCTTTCCGAAATTATAATGGTAAGCGCCGACTATTTCACCAAAATGTTCAAGAAATCGATAGGCAAGACGCCGATAGACTATATCAACGCAATAAGAGTCAACCGCTCTATGCACCTGCTTATCGATACGAATAAGTCAATGCCCGAAATTGCCGAGGCGGTAGGCTTCTGCAATGCAAATTATTTCCACAGAATCTTTAAGCAGTATATGAATACAAGCCCCCTCGCATACAGAAAGGCAAATAGATAGCCCCGAAGATTTTTTGAAAATCTAAAAAAGCTTTCCGTATAAGGCAAGCGCCGTGATTCAAAAATCACCTATTCCCAATGAAAAGCATAACTTGGCATAGTGAATTTGAAAAGAGGTATAATAAATGAAAAATCCCGAGCTGGTAGTAATGGCGGCAGGTATGGGCAGCCGTTACGGCGGCCTTAAGCAAATCGATAAGATTGACAGCTACGGCCACATAATAATAGATTATTCTATCTACGATGCGATAGAAGCAGGCTTCCGTGATGTTACCTTTATTATAAAGCGAGAAATCGAGCGTGACTTCCGTGAGGTCGTCGAAGCGCACCTCAAAGGCAAGAATATCAAAGTAAAATACGTATATCAGGAGCTTGATAAGCTGCTCTGCGGATTTTCCGTCCCCGAGGGAAGAACGAAGCCCTGGGGCACGGCTCACGCTATTGCCTGCTGTCTTGGCACGGTAGATGCGCCGTTTGCGGTAATCAATGCCGACGATTATTACGGCAAGCACGCATTTAAAACGATATACGAGTTTTTGAAAAATGCAAGCGACGGTGAAAAATATCACTACGCAATGGTAGGCTACCGTATCAAAAATACCGTCACGGAGCAGGGAACTGTGTCAAGGGGCGTTTGCGTTGCCGACGAAGACGGAATGCTTACCGAAATCGTAGAGCGCACTAAGGTTGCCACTGACGGCGATAGAATATACTACACCGAGGACGGTGTCGATACCGAGCTTTCGCCCGAGACTCTCGTCTCTATGAATCTTTGGGGCTTCACCCCCTCGTATCTTACCGAAGCGAATATACGCTTTAAGAGATTTTTAGAGGAAAATCTTAAAAAGAACCCCGAAAGGTGTGAATTTTATCTTCCCACCGTCGTCTCGGAGCTTATAAACGAGGGCAAAGCCGACGTCAAGGTGCTTGATAATACCGATAAATGGTACGGCGTTACCTATAAAGAGGATAAAGCAAAGGTGGAGGAAGCCTTTAATGAGCTGCTTTCCCAAGGCGTCTATCCCGAGAATTTTTAAAAAAGTGAGGAAAAAACACAATGGAAATCAAAAAAATCAGTACGGAAAATGCGCCGAAGGCAATAGGACCTTATTCGCAGGCGATAGCGGTAGGTAATTTTCTCTTTACCTCAGGACAAATTCCGATTAACCCGAAAAGCGGAGCAGTAGAAGCCGTAGGAATCACCGAGCAGACCGAGCAGGTAATGAAGAATCTCGGCGCAGTGCTCGAAGCGGCAGGCGCTTCCTTTGCAAATGCAGTAAAGACCACCTGCTTCCTTGCGGATATCAACGATTTTGCCGCATTCAACGAGGTATACGCTAAGTATTTCACCGAAAAGCCCGCAAGAAGCTGCGTTGCGGTAAAGGATTTACCCAAGGGCGTGCTTTGCGAGGTCGAGGTTGTCGCAGTTTTAGCCTAGCTACGCAGTACGCTGTACACCGAAATCTATAAAAGCGAGACTTTTCGCATTCGTATCCTTTGGGATTAATTGCGTAAGTTCTCGCTTTTTTTGCTTTGCTTTAATTCTAATTAACATTAAAAACACCGCCCCAAATA
The DNA here is from genome assembly GCA_045659905.1 of Eubacteriales bacterium. GTDB lineage: Bacteria > Bacillota > Clostridia > Oscillospirales > CAG-272 > UBA1740. Next base: position 31,296 of record JAZRCT010000009.1, read on the forward strand.
TGCTTTCGGGGTGTAAGGGGGACTTTGGCTGCAAAGTCTCCCTTTTTTAATACTTTGGGACGCTTTGATTCCAAAGCGTCCCCCTTAAATTAGTTGATGAAATTTTCAATTGCCCGTGGCGCAAGCTTAGTCAGCACCGGGCGACGTCACCTTATTTAAATATTTTTATATCTTCCTTACCAAGCACGAAATCCTTGGTGACGACGGCACGCTTTACGCCGTCCTCAGAGGGAAGCGTGAACATAGGCTTAAGCATAATCTCCTCGATAATAGAGCGAAGACCTCGTGCGCCCGTGTTTCTTTCAATCGCCATATGGGCAATCTCGGTAAGCGCCTCGTCCTCGAATTCAAGCTCTATGCCGTCCATCTCAAAAAGCTTCTGATACTGCTTATATATAGCGTTCTTAGGCTCTTTTAAAATTCTGACGAGAGCGCTTTCGTCAAGATTGTCGAGCGCTACTATCATAGGAAGTCTGCCGACAAGCTCGGGGATAAGACCGTACTTTACTATATCGTGAGCGCATACGTCCTTATATACGCCCCGTGCGACCTTTTCTCTTGAGGTAAGCTTTTCACTCGAAAAGCCTATCGTCTGTGAGCCTCGTCTGTGCTCGATTATCTCCTCGATACCGTCAAACGCTCCGCCGCAGATAAAGAGAATATTCTTGGTGTTAATCTGAATAAATTCCTGATTGGGGTGCTTTCTGCCGCCCTGCGGAGGTACGTTTGCCACCGTGCCCTCAAGTATTTTGAGGAGCGCCTGCTGTACGCCCTCACCCGAAACGTCACGGGTAATAGAGCGATTCTCGCCTCGCCTTGAAATCTTGTCAATCTCGTCGATATATATTATTCCTCGCTCGGCAAGCTCTACGTCGTAGTCTGCCGCCTGAATAAGCCGAAGAAGTATATTCTCGACGTCCTCGCCAACGTATCCCGCCTCGGTAAGAGTGGTCGCGTCTGCAATAGCAAAGGGTACCTTAAAGCTTTTTGCAAGCGTCTGGGCAATGTAGGTCTTACCTACGCCCGTAGGACCGAGCATAAGCACGTTTGACTTCTGTATTTCAACTCCTTCGGGAGCTTCCTTTGCCGAAATCGCCTCGCCCTTTACCTTTTTTCTGCCCTTGCCCGACTTCGCTTCAAGGGTAAGAATGCGCTTATAATGGTTGTAAACCGCAACCGAAAGCGCAAGCTTAGCGCCGTCCTGACCGATAACGTGCTCGTCAAGCATCGCCTTTATTTCAATGGGGCGGGGGAGAGTGTCAAGCGTAAGCTCGTCGCCCTTTGCTTCTTCTGCCCCCTCGGGCGCAAAATTCTCGTCAAGAAAGCTTGCAAAGGTGTCTACGCATACCTCGCATATATAGGTAGAATCCCGCCTTGCGGGAATGAGCACGAGCACCTCGCCCTCACCCTTGCCGCAAAAGGCGCATTTTCTCTGCCTATCGTTACTGTTTGCCATAAATTAAAGTTCCTTCTTGGTAATAACTCTGTCTATAAGACCGTATTCCTCTGCCTGCTTTGCGGTCATATAGTTATCTCTCTCGGTGTCACGTACGATTACCTCAAGCGGCTGACCTGTCTGCTCGGAAAGCATATGATTCAGCTTGTCACGGATTCTTAAAATGTGGTCTGCGTGAATCTTGGTATCAGACGCCTGACCTTGCATTCCGCCCAGAGGCTGATGTATCATAACCTCTGCATTGGGAAGAGCAAATCTCTTTCCCTTTGCTCCACTGGAGAGAAGGAAAGCGCCCATAGATGCCGCCATGCCTACGCAGATGGTGGATACGTCGCATTTGATGTAATTCATAGTGTCGTAAATAGCCATACCCGCCGAAATCGAGCCGCCGGGGCTATTGATGTAAAGATAAACGTCCTTGTCGGGATCCTGAGCCTCAAGATAAAGAAGCTGAGCTACCACGAGTGATGCGGTAACGTCGTTTACCTCGTCGGAAAGGAAAATAATTCTGTCGTTTAAAAGTCTTGAATAGATATCGTAGGAGCGCTCGCCTCTTGAGGTCTGCTCTACAACTACCGGTACAAGTGCCATTTTTGTATCCTCCGTTTATTATAATTTTGGCAACCGTAAGTGAAAGTAACCTGCGGCTGCCATTTCTTTAGTGATGCTTAATATAAATTAGGAAGCAAAGGAGGGAATTATTCCTCAGCTGCTGCCTCTGCCTTTGCCTTAGCGGACTTGGAAGCTGCCTTAGCTACTACGGCGTTGTCTTTAACGAACTTAAGTGCAGCGGCTACGAGCATATCTGCCTTGATATCCTCGGTAGCAACCATATTCATTACCTGCTCCTTAGGCATATTGTACGCCTCTGCAATTCTCGTGTACTCTGCATCGATTTCCTCGTCGGAAACGGTAAGAGCCTCAAGCCTTGCAATTGCCTCAAGCGCAAGTCTCAGCTTAACCTGCTTTTCAGCGTTGGGGCGGAACTGAGCACGGAGTGCGTCAAGGGTAAGACCTGTGAACTTGGTGTACTGACCAAGGTCAAGTCCCTGCATTCTGAGTCTGTTGTCGTAGTCACGAAGGAAATTCTCGGTCTCTGCTACGAACATAGGCTCGGGAATTTCAGCCTGAAGAAGGTCGATAAGCTTCTCGGTGATAGCGCTCTCGAACTTTCTGTCAGCCTCCTCCTCGTTCTTCTTAGCAAGTTTTGACTTAACGTCAGCCTTATATTCATCTACCGTATCAAACTCCGATACGTCCTTAACGAATTCGTCGTCGAGAGCGGGAAGCTCCTCAACCTTGATTGCGTTAAGCTTAGTCTTGAATACCGCGGGCTTGCCTGCAAGCTCCTTAGCGTGATATTCCTCGGGGAAGGTAACGTTAACGTCGAATTCCTCGCCAACGCTCTTTCCTACTATCTGGTCCTCGAAGCCGGGGATAAACGAGCCTGAGCCAAGCTTAAGGTCGTGTCCCTCGCCCTTGCCGCCGTCAAAGGGAACTCCGTCAACGAAGCCCTCGTAGTCGATATTAGCTATATCGTCAGCCTTAGCCGCTCTGTCGGTAACCTCAACGGTTCTCGCAAGGCGTGCTCTCTGACGGTCGATTTCAGCGTCAATGTGAGCCTTAAGAACACGGGATACCTTCTTCTCAGCGGTAATGCCCTTGTAGTTTTCAATCTTAACCTCAGGCTTCACGAAGCCCTCTGCCTTAAGTACGATATCTCCGTCGTTGGATACGAGGTCAAACTTGGGATTTCCGACAACCTCGATACCTGCCTCCTTAACGGCAGCCTCGAAAGCGTCGGGAATAAGAGCGTTGATAGCGTCCTCGAAGAATACGCCCTTGCCGTAATATCTTTCAATGATAGCCTTGGGAGCCTTGCCCTTTCTGAAGCCGGGAATATTCATATTCTTAACGTTCTTCTTGTAAGCCTCAAGCTCTGCCTTTTCGTAAGCTTCCTTGCTTATCGAAAACTCCATAGAAAATCCGGACTTTTCAGTAAGCTCATTTTTGATAAGTGCCATTTTTTTCCTCCAAAAGAAAGTGAAAGTTATTTAATTCAAAAACTATTATATTTTACAACATATATCGGCTTTTGTCAATACCAATAGCCTAATATTTTGCATTTTTAGTTATTTTTAGCAATATATTTCGGTATAAAGCTAAGATAATCGGCAGAAATGATATTCATTTCTATATTCTGATAGCAGAAATTTTGCGGCAGCGTGTAATTTCCGTGAATGTGACCGTAGAAAAGACGCTTGACGCCGTATTCCGTAAGAAGCGAGATTATGTCCTCGGATACGAAGTCCGAAAAGACGGGAGGAAAGTGCGTAAATACGATAATTTCCTTATCGCTGTCACCTCTCTTAGCCCTTGCGGCATCAAGGCTTACACGCAGCCTTTGAAGCTCTCTTGCGGTAAGCTTGTCAAAATCCGTGTTGAATTTTGAATTATCGCTCTTTTCGTCGTAAAACCAACCACGTGAGCCTGCGATTATAAATTCCTCAGTCTCATAAGCGTTGTTGAAAAGAAATGAAATAGTAGTGATATTTTCCCTTAAGAAAAGCTCTGAGTGCTTTTTCATAGTGCACCACCAGAAATCGTGATTGCCCTTGCCGAGAATTTTTTTGCCGGGGAGCGAATCGATAAATTTCAAATCGCTCAAGGCCTCCTCAAGCGACAGCGCCCAGGAAATATCGCCGGGAATCACCACTGTGTCACGCTCGGTAACGAGGCGACGCCAGTTAGCTTCTATTCTGTTCATATAATCAGCCCATCTTTTGCCAAAAACCTCCATCGATTTATTAGTAGATGCAAGCGTTGACAAATGAAGATCGGCAATTGCAAAAAGCGCCATAACCTTCTCCAAAATATAGATGTATAAAACCGTCCCAAAAGGGGCAACTTAATTTTGCAGAGTAAAGCTCTGCGGAAAAGAGGATAAGCAAAATGGAAGATAAGAAATATGAAACCGATTGCTGTAAAGAACGCCATAAGCATATAAAGGGAATTACCTGCGATGTTAAAAGCTGCGTTTATCACAGCGGCAAGAGTGAGTGCTATGCGGGAGAAATCTGCGTAGGACCTTGCGATGCTAAATGCTCCGCAAATACGGTCTGCGCTACCTTCAAGCCGAAGGAATATTAAGCTTTAATAAAGTCCGCTACTGCTTTGTCCATACCGTCACGCTCGATAACCTCGGAGTGACGAACGGGCTTTTCGGTAAGAGAAGCTAGGGACTGTGGGATTTTTTCGCCCGTAAGGCGGTAGAGCACCGAAAGAGCCTCGATATCCGAAACGGAGTCTGCTTTATCAAGCGTAATCGAGGTGTAAACGTCCTTAGCGAATTTGTATGGGGAAGCGGTAGATACAACGAGGACCTTCCTCTCTGCCTTTTCGGTATTCATATATTCGGCAGCGCAATGAGCCGCAACCGAGGTATGAGTGTCGATAAGGCAGTTTTTATTTTCGTAGTAGTCGCGGATTGTAGCCTTAGTGCCGTCCTCGTCGGTGAAGTATCCTAAGAAATTCTCGCTTATCTTAGCGAAATCCTCCGAGTCAAGCTCGTATCTTCCCACCTTAACGAGCTTTTCCATATATCCTCTCGTCTTCTTTGCGCCGCATACGAGATAAAGCAGTCTTTCGAGGTTTGAGGAAATGAGAATATCCATAGATGGCGAGATGGTTGCGTGGAAGGGACGGTTTCTGTCGTATACGCCGCATCTTAAGAAGTCGGTAAGCACGTTGTTTTTATTGGAAGCGCAAATGAATTTCTTGATAGGAAGTCCCATAAGCTTTGCGATATAAGCCGCAAAAATATTGCCGAAGTTGCCCGTAGGCACGCATACGTCAATTTCTTCGCCAAGCGAGATAGCACCGCTCTTTGCCATATCGCAGTAAGCCGATACGTAGTAAACTATCTGAGGCACGAGCCTTCCCCAGTTTATGGAATTTGCGCTGGAAAGAAAAACGCCGTCGGCATTCAGCATATCTCGCATCTTCTCGTCGGAAAATATCCTTTTTACGCCGTTTTGAGCATCGTCAAAATTACCTTTAATACCTAAAACAGACACATTTTTGCCTACTTGAGTTTGCATCTGGAGCTTTTGAACCGAGCTTACGCCGTCGGTAGGATAAAAGACCTGTATCATAGTTCCGTCCACGTCGCAGTAGCCCTCAAGCGCCGCCTTACCCGTATCTCCCGAGGTTGCGACGAGTATAAGCGCCTTCCTTTCTTCACCCGTCTTTTTAAGAGCGCGGACGAAAAGTCTCGGCATAATCTGAAGCGCCATATCCTTGAATGCGCAGGTAGGTCCGTGCCAAAGCTCAAGCATATAGGTGCTCTCGTCAATTTTTCTTACAGGGGCAGGGGAGTCGCCAAATTTTTCCTTGGAGTATGCGCCCTCTGCGTCGGCAAGAAGCTCTGAGTATGTGTAGTCAGTAAGGAATTTTCCTATAACGTAAGCTGCCCTTTCGGTGTAGGACATATCCGCAATTTTTTCAATTTCACCTGCCTTTAGCATAGGAATGCTCTCGGGCATAAAAAGTCCTCCGTCGGGAGCGAGGCCTCTCTTGATAGCCTCTGCTGCGCTCACTTTTGCGTCGTATACGCCTCTTGTGCTTATAAAGTTCATAAATCTATCTCCTGAAATTATTTTTCCTTATACTGTCGAGGGTAAAAGCTCCCTCAAGATGCTGAAAATCAACCAGCCGCCGCTTATCGTCAAGATACACCTCGACTACGTCGAATCTTTGATAAAGCTCGGTTGGATTAAACGCCGAATATATCTTAGCTGCGGAAATTATTGCCCGCATCTTTTCCTTGTCAACGGCATCGGCAGGACGGAGTCCGAAGGGATTTTCAGCCCCCACCGTGCGTGTCTTTACCTCGACGAATATTCTCGCTTCGCCGCTTTCCATTATTAAATCTATTTCGTGCCCCTCGGCAACGTAGCTTTCCTCGATGCATTTAAATCCCTTGCGCCGGAGCTTGGATTTTGCAATGCGCTCGCCGAGCGTGCCGATTTCACGTCTTTTCGTCTTAATTTTAAGTATGTGCATTATTTATCAAGAAATTTAAGAAAGGTTTTTCTATGTATCGGCGACGGACCGTGAAGCCGCACCGCGTCCATATGCTCCTTCGTGGGATACCCCTTGTGCTTTGCTATTCCGTACTCGGGGTAGAGCTTATCGTCCTCAATACATAGCCTGTCCCTCGTTACCTTGGCAAGCACCGATGCAGCCGCAATAGACATACTCTTTGCGTCGCCGCCTACGATAGTCTCGGTAGGAATATCGAAGCCACGTGAGCAATTTCCGTCAATAAGCGCAAAATCCGCCTTCACCGACAGCGCCGCTACCGCTCTTTTCATAGCGAGCATAGATGCGTTAAGTATGTTGATTTCGTCTATTTCCTCGGGTGAGGCCTGACAAATAGCGTAGCTTACCGCCTTTTCTATAATGATAGGAAAAAGCTTTTCGCGCTTCTTCTCGGAGAGCTTCTTTGAGTCGTTGAGCCCTTCAATCTCTACGTCCCTTGGGAGAATTACCGCCGCCGCCACGACAGGACCGCAGAGCGGACCTCTGCCTGCCTCGTCACAGCCGCAAACGAAGGAGTAGCCCTCGGCGTATTTTTTGTTTTCATAATCAAAGCTTGGCATCAGGTTCTCTCCTTTGGCAATTCAAGCGTTATACGTCCTATAATTCCGCCGCGGAACTCGTCGAGCAGAATATCTGCGCAGCGCTTGGAATCTATGCGGCCGCCCGACATAAGAAATCCGCGCTTTCTTGCGACAAGCTCGAAAAGGTCGTAGCCGTCAAGCCCGTAGCATTCGTCCTCCGTAAGCTTATAGCGTGCTAAAAATTTATCCTGCTCCACCTCGTAAAGCCTCTGACACAGCGACATAGCAATCTCCTCGGTGTCAAGAATTTTATCTCTGATTGCGCCGGTGATAGCGAGATTTATACCTACGGTATCGTCCTCGAATTTCGGCCATAGTACGCCGGGCATATCAAGCAGATTAAGACCGATATCGGTAGTAACCCATTGCTTGTTTACCGTCACGCCGGGGCGGTCCTCGACTGCCGCTCTCTTAGAGCCGCTAAGACGGTTGATAAGCGAGGACTTGCCTACGTTTGGAATACCGACTATCATAGCCTTTATGCGCCTTTGTGCGCCCTTTTCCTCCCAGCGGGTAATTTTCTCAAAAAGCACCTCTCTTACCTTTGAGGATAGCTCCTTTATGCCGTCCCCCGTGCTTGAATCGATAAGCACGGCGGCTGTGCCCCGTGCAGCGTAATAGCTAATCCAGGCACGGCTGGCGTCGGGATTGGCAAGCGACGCCTTGGTAAGCACCGTAATTTTAGGCTTGCCTGACGCTAAAGCGTCAATCTCGGGGTTCTTCGAGCTGTAAGGAATCCTTGCGTCGAGAAGCTCTAAAATTATATCGACCTCGCCAAGACATTCCTTCATCATACGGCGGGTTTTCGCCATATGCCCGGGGAACCACTGTATCTGATTTTGTGTCATTTATGACTTATCCTTTCTTCGTCGGGTAAGCGTATTTTACCTCGGTAAGGCAGACCGTGAAAATGCGCCGAGGCTTATTCCTCGATAGCTCCGAACTTATCAAAGGGATAAACTCGGATAAGCGCCTTTCCGATAACGCTGTCCTCGTCAACAAAGCCGAATATCCTTGAATCGGCAGAGTCGTTTCTATGGTCACCGAGGACGAATATTTTGCCCTCGGGTACGGTGTCGTTAATAGGTCTTGTGTATTTGTCAAGTCCGTCACGGTATACGTATGGCTCATCAAGCAATTCTCCGTTGACGTACACCTTGCCGTTGACAATCACGATGCGGTCGCCCTCGACCGCAATAACACGCTTTACAAGCGCAAAATTATATCCGGTTGAAAAATCCTCTATTACTACAATATCGCCTCTTTGCGGCTTATAGAGGAAATCCGATATTATAAGATGGTCGCCGTCCTCGAGCGTCTTAAGCATAGAGTCGCCCTGAACCCTTGAATGACGGAAGAAGAACGACGTCAGAATCAGCACCGCAACGAGGCTTATAATAAGAAGCTCTATAAAGTCAAATACGGTATCCGAGCGCCTTGGCTTATCGGGATTGTATACCGTCTTGCGCTTTACGGCGCTGTCCTTTTTAACCCTTGGAATAAATGGCGGAATTTCGTTGAATACCACCTCTATTTGCGGCTTTTCTTCTTTGAAGAAGGAAAGCTGCGCATCAGCATCGCCGTCGGACGGATTTTCTGCATCTGCGCTATCCGTATCCTCACTCGACTCCTTACTTTCTGTAACCTCGCCAAAGAAATTCACAGCGTAAAGCTCGTCGCCGTAGGAATATACCTGAGCCCGCTCCTCGACGGAAAGTCCGGTATCGCTTGCAGAAGCTTCTTCGCCCTTGACTGAGAAATCCTCTGAGGTATCGGCATTCGCCTCGTCCGCTCCAGCGGAAATGACCTGCGCATCACCCTCGGCTGCGTCTGAAGCTTGTACTTCGCTTTCGTCCTCAGCTACGGCAGGCGCTTGTGTTTCGCTTTCGCCTTGAGCTGCGACAGAAGCTTGCGCTTCATTTTCAATATCAACTACTAAAGCAGCTTGCGCTTCACTTTCCCCCTCGGTAATCACTTGAGCATTACTATTGCTATCGGCTTCAGGAGCGCCGTCTGCCGCCTCTACGGGCGTCTTTCTCGGTCTGCCCCGCTTCTTCGGCGCAGGAGCAGGCGCTTCCGTATCGCTTGTTGCGGCGGCAGGGAAGTCAGCAGCATTAGCTCCCGAATCCTCCACAGTACCCCTTGCGGCGTTGTCGGCGCTTGCGTTCTTGATAACGTCTGCGTCTTCGCCGTCTGCCGCCTCTATGGGCGTCTTTCTCGGTCTGCCGCGCTTCTTCGGTGCGGGAGCAGGTGCTTCTGCGGCGCTCTCTGCTGCGGGAGCGGATAAAGCCGCACCGTCGTCAATCGCCGCCTCGGTGGGGAGGGGATTATTCAGTTCGGTTGCGTTTGGGTTTTGGTTTTCCATAAGCTACGCACTCCTCACATAAATTTACCGTATATGCAGTCCGCACAATTTTATAGTACGCACGGACATCTCGTCGATTCTATTATTTTAGCATAGAATTACTAAAATTACAATACACAAGCGAAAATATTTATTATTTTTTGAGGAGTTTTGAGGACAAGCACTGCAAATGCCGGAGAGAAAGCAAGAAATACGCAAAAATATTCAGAAAAATTCAAAAAAGGTATTGATTTTTTTCTTTCTTGGTGATATAATACCTTTAACTGTGCCAATATGCCATTTGGCAGTTGGTTAATTATCAGAACAGTCCTCTGCATCGCTCTGCACGAATGTTCGTAGTATTAAGGAGGGCCTAATAATGGAAAAGATTCAGGCTTTTGTAAGTGAGCAGCTCAAGACTGAGGTTCCTCAGTTCGGTATCGGAGACGGTGTTAAGGTTTCGATACGCATCAAAGAAGGAGATAAGGAAAGAACTCAGATGTTCGAGGGTACCGTTATCGCAAAGCACGGTGGCGGAATTTCCGAGACCTTTACCGTAAGACGTGTTTCCTACGGCGTAGGTGTTGAGAAGACCTTCCCCATCCATTCTCCCAACGTTGAGAAGATTGTTGTCTTCCGTCGTGCAAAGGTTCGCCGTGCTAAGCTCTACTATCTTCGTGATAGAGTTGGTAAGGCAGCTAAGGTTAAGGAAAGACTTTAATTTTCCTAAAGCAGTCGCAAGCTTGACGGCTTTGTTAGCTACGATTGAAAAAGAGGCAGAGAATTTCGACTCTCTGCCTCTTTTCATATTCATTTTTCTTGGGACTTCCTTTAATCCGCCGCTATTGACATTAAGGGCTACTTGTGGTAAAATGATAGGAAGAAATAAGACGGATATCGCCTTACGCCATTTTGTCGGAAAGCTTCTCACCGCCGAGAATGTGGAAGTGCAGATGCTTTACCGACTGACAGCCGTCCTCACCTACGTTAGATACTATGCGGTAGCCGCCCGAAAGACCGAGCAGAGCTGCGATTTTGGGTATCGCTTCAAATATTTTCGCTATTTTCTCTGAATTATCGCTGTCGATTTCGTCGGCAGAGCCGATATGCTCTTTAGGAATTACCAGTGCGTGAATTTTGCTTTGAGGGTTTATATCGAGGAATGAATAGCAGTATTCGTCCTCGTACACCTTGCCGGAGGGGATTTCACCCTTCAGAATTTTACAGAAAATGCAATCCATATTACAGTCCGCCTTTGAATTTTGTTATACCATATTTTAGCACAACCGGGCGGTTAAATCAAGTATTTTCAGAAAGGATTTTTATGCCGTATAAAAAGTATACTCTGCCGCAGTATCCCCTAAAGCTTGATATGTGGGATATCCTGCGTGGCGAGGACCGCCCTATCGTGGTCTACGGAATGGGCAACGGAGCTGATAAGCTTATTGCAAGGTTTGCGTCCTTAGGAATTGAAATTGCCGACTTTTTTGCCTCCGACGGCTTTGTCAGGGGACATAGCTTCCACGGCAAAAGAGTGAAATCCTTTTCGGAAATCAAGGAGCTTTATTCCGATTTTGTTATAGTGCTTTCCTTTGCTTCAAATCGCAAGGAAGTGCTTGATATGCTAACAAATATTGACAAAAGCTATGATTTATACATTCCTGATATGCCGGTAGCAGGTACGGAATATTTTGATAAGGATTTCTATAATTCCAACTATCAAAAAATTCTTGATGCCTACAATTCATTTGCCGACGAGGATTCAAGAAATCTTTTCTCGGCAGTGGTCTCTCACAAGCTTTTCGGTAAGGGGGAATATCTCTTTTCCTCATATTCCGAGGGGGAGGAAATCTATTCGTTTTTCAAAGATTCCGAGGTGTGCGTCGACGCAGGAGCGTACAACGGAGATACCTGCCGTGCGATGCTTAAATATTTTCCCGCTCTTAGCAAAATATACGCCTTTGAGCCTGACGTAAGGAACTACCGCAAGCTTAAGCGCTTTGCCGAGGAAGGCGAGCTTTGCGGCGTCGTAGAGCCTTACTGTGCGGCGCTGTGGAGCGAGTGCGAGCTTAGTGGATTTATCGGCTCCGGTAATAGAAATTCCTCCGTAAATTCCACGGCGTCTCACAAGAGCAGGGAGGAGAGCGTCCGCCTTATAAGCCTTGATACACTCTCGCTTGCCAACGTTGATTTTATCAAATACGACGTCGAGGGCGCAGAGCTTGAAGCGCTGATTGGCTCGGCAGCTACGATAAGAGCAAGCCGCCCGTCGCTGCTTGTGTCTGCTTATCACAGAAGCTGTGATATATTCTCTTTGATTTTATATCTTAAAGAGCGTTATCCGTTTTACGAATTTTACCTGAGGCGCACCCTTTGCGTTCCCGCTTGGGAAATAGCCTTGATAGCAATTCCAAAATCAAGGTAATAACAAATCGAAGCAGATTATATATTATTCTTAGGAAGAAACTTATGAAAAGACCTGAGCTTTTGTCCCCTGCGGGCAATTTTGAAAAAATGAAATCCGCAATCCTTTTCGGAGCTGATGCGGTATATCTTTCGGGAAAGATATTCGGTATGCGTGCCGCCGCCGATAATTTTTCGATTGAGGAGCTAAGCGAGGCGGTAGCCTACGCCCACGAAAGAGGAGTTAAGGTATATCTTACTCTTAATACGATGCCAAGGGAATACGAATATACAGAGCTTCGCTCATATCTTGAGGCGTTAAAGTCTATACCTCTTGATGCTATGATTATCGGAGATATCGGCGTGCTTATGACGGTAAAAGAGATAATTCCCGATATGGAAATTCATATTTCCACGCAGGCAAATTCGGTAAGCGCCGAGGCCTGCCTTGCCTGGCACAAGCTTGGCTGCAAAAGAATAGTCTTAGCAAGAGAGCTTACGCTCGAGGAAATAAAGGCTATAAGACAGCGCCTGCCCGACGAGGTTGAAATAGAGTGCTTCGTTCACGGCTCAATGTGCATTTCGTATTCCGGCAGATGCCTGCTCTCGGGGCACATACTTTCAAGAGATGCCAACAGAGGCGCTTGTGCTCAGCCCTGCAGATGGAATTTTAAGTCCCTACGGTGCGAGATAGTAGAGGAGAAGCGCCCAGACACCCCGATTCCGCTTGAGGAAATAGACGGCGAGACCTTTATAATGTCAAGCAAGGACACCTGCACGATAGAGCATATTCCCGAGCTTATAGAGGCTGGAATAAATTCTTTTAAAATAGAAGGACGAATGAAGTCCTCATACTACACCGCCGTAGTTACCAATACCTACAAAATGGCAATTGATTCTTACTTTACAGGAAGTTATAAGTATGACGAAAGATGGTACACGGAGCTTCTTTCCGTCAGCCACCGTGACTATGCGACGGGGTATTATTTCAAGGATTCGCACCTTGATGCCAACACCGCAAAAAATACGGGTTATATCAAGGATAAGGCGTTCCTTGCGGTAGCCGAGGGCTATGACGAGAGACTTGGTCTTTGTGTATTTACGCAGAGAAATAAACTTAATATCGGAGATGAGCTTGAGCTTCTCATCCCGGGCAGAGTGGGGGAAAAAATAGAGCTTACCGAGCTTTACGACGAGAATATGAATCCTATCTCGTCAACACCCCATCCTTATATGAGATTTTACGCAAAATGCACACAAAAGGTGTCATTTGGTGATATTTTAAGAGCAAAATAGCGGGAGATTGATATGGAGTTCTTGGAAATTTTAAAGGCAATATTCCTAGGAATAGTAGAGGGAATTACCGAGTGGCTTCCCATAAGCTCGACAGGACATATGATACTCGTCGACGAGCTTTTGTCGCTTCGTGTTTCAGAGGGCTTTATGGAGCTTTTCTTGGTGGTAATTCAGCTTGGCGCAATTGCGGCAGTGCCGGTGCTTTTCTTTGATAAGCTCAACCCCTTTTCTAAGAAAAAGAGCGAGGGAGAGCGAAAGCAGACCGTCTCGCTTTGGCTTAAGGTCATAGTAGGAGTAATACCCGCCGCCATAATCGGATTTTTGCTTGACGATATTCTTGATACCTACCTTTATAATTCGGTAGTGATAGCAATAGCGCTTATCGTCTACGGTATCGGATTTATTATCGTTGAAAAATTCAATCTAGGTAAAAGTAAGGACGGAGAATACAGAATAAACACCGTCTACGATATAGGCTACAAGGACGCCCTTAAAATCGGTGCGTTTCAAGTGCTTTCGCTGATACCCGGCACGTCCCGCTCGGGCGCAACCATACTCGGAGGTATGCTCACGGGCGCTTCAAGAGAAGCATCAAGCGAATTTTCTTTCTTTATGGCTATTCCCGTTATGCTGGGAGCTTCGCTGCTCAAAATCGCTAAATTCGCAATTGAGGGCAATAGCGTATCGGGCGCTGAAATCGGACTTCTGCTTATCGGTATGGCGATATCCTTTGCCGTTTCGCTTGCGGTAATAAAATTCCTTATGAATTTCGTCAAGAAGCATAGCTTTTCACCCTTTGGAATTTACAGAATCGTTCTCGGCGCAATAGTGCTTGGATATTTTATCCTTGCCTGAATTCTATCTTTATAATAAATAAAGCGCATTGCAATTTAACACCGTAATTATGTGCGGTGTGTGTACAAGCGGAGACTTTTTGAAACGGAGTTTTGCTATGTGCTCAAAAAATGCGGAAGCTTTTTACCGATAAGGTGTTAAGCTTCCGCATTTTGTATTTTGCGGTAAAGCCCACAAAACACATAAAACACTGTAAATTCGGTATATTTCGAATGGGGAGCAAATCTCTATTCGTCATTTTGTACAAAAAAGTTGGGAAAAAGTGTAAATAACAACAACAAAAATCTCTTGCATTTTTTTGACGAATGGTGTATTATATAGTTGTATGATATTTTTTAATACTGCGTGCGTGTGCGCAGATTTGCGTCTGTCGCATCGCTTTTTGCTTGCAGTAGGACAAGCTTATGACTTAAGCAAGTCCATATTGGCATAGGCTATGCTCGGCATCGGTAAGACCGTTCGGGCAATTTGCCGTTTCTTTCTTCAGGTTACATTGGGGCGACCCTGTAATAAATATTTTTTTGGAGGAAACTCAAAATGAAGAAAATCCTTTCCCTGCTACTCGTTGTAGTAATGATCCTCGGCTGCTGCGCAGTGTTTGCTTCCTGCGATAAGGGCTCTAAGGATCCCAGTGAGGTTAAGGCTGCTCTGATTGCTTTGCACGGAACCAGCTCGACCTACGACAAGAACTTCATCGAAGCCTTCAAGACCGCTTGTGCAAACAAGGGACTTAAGGAAGAGAACTACGATATCATCACCGATATCCCCGAAGGTGCTAAGTGCTACGATGAAGCTGCTAACTTTGCAGATGCGGGCTACGACGTAATTTTCGCTGACTCCTTCGGTCACGAATCTTATATGCTCAAGGCTGCAAAAGAATTCTCCGACGTTCAGTTCTGCCACGCTACCGGTACTAAGGCTCACACCGAGAACGTTGCAAACTTCCAGAACGCTTTCGCATCTATCTACGAGGGTAGATATCTTGCAGGCGTTGCTGCAGGTCTTAAGCTTCTTGAAATGTACGGCGACGATATCACCGACGCAGAGGCTAAGGTTGGTTACGTTGGCGCATTCCCCTATGCAGAGGTTATTTCAGGCTACACCTCTTGGTTCTTAGGTGTTCGTTCGGTAGTTCCGAACGCTACTATGGAGGTTCGTTACACCAACTCTTGGTATGACGAGCCCGGTGAAAAGGCTACCGCTGAGGCACTTATCGATGCAGGCTGCAAGCTCATTTCTCAGCACGCTGACTCTATGGGCGCTCCCACCGCTTGTGAGACCAAGGGTATTCCCAACGTTGCATACAACGGCGCTACCGGCAAGACCAATACCTTCATAATCGCTTCCAGAATCAACTGGGTTCCTTACTTCGAGTATATGCTTGATTGCGTAATCAAGGGCGAGGATATCAAGACCGACTACACCGGTTCTATCGAGACCGGCTCGGTTGTTATCACTGAGCTTGGCGCAGCTGCGGCAGAGGGCACTCAGGCTAAGCTTGACGCTGTTAAGGCTCAGCTTAAGGACGGCACTCTTAAGGTGTTCGATTGCTCTAAGTTCACCGTAAAGAATGCAAAGGCTGATACCTCCGCATTCTCTAAGGCAGCTTCTATCACTATGGATGCTGACGGTCATCTCACCGGCTACAAGGCAGACGTTGACGATGCAGGCGATTTCGTACCCGAGACCGAGGTTATCAAGACCGAGGGTGGCGTTACCTATTTCGCAGAGAGCGAGCTTCGTTCTGCTCCTTACTTCGATATCGTTATCGATGGCATCACCATCGGCGATTCGGTAGTTACTCAGTAATTTTACCAACATAACAGCATAGTGGCGGAGTTTCGGCTCCGCCTTATGCCGTATTTTACGCCTACCAAAAAATCCTTTAAGGGAGGAAGCCAAGTGGAAAGCCAGCCCATTATAAAGCTCGAAAATATAACTAAGGTATTCGGCAAAACGGTTGCCAACAACAACGTTACTATGGATATCCGTAAGGGGGAAATACTGTCGGTTCTCGGTGAGAACGGCTGCGGCAAGACCACCCTTATGAATATGATAGCCGGTATTTACTATCCCGATTCCGGCAAAATTATTATCAACGGCGAGGAGGTTACCATAGCCTCTCCCCGAGATGCGTTTCGCTATAAAATAGGTATGATTCATCAGCACTTTAAGCTGATAGACGTCTTTTCTGCCGCCGAAAATATCGTCCTCGGTGTCGATGACGGCAAATACAATCTTAAAGAGGTAAAATCACGTGTTCTTGCTATGTGCGAGAAGTACGGCTTTAATATAGATCCCGATAAAAAAATCCACGCAATGTCCGTGTCCGAAAAGCAGACGGTCGAGATTATCAAGGTTTTGTACCGAGGTGCAGATATCCTTATCCTCGACGAGCCGACGGCGGTTCTGACTCCGCAGGAGATAAGAACGCTCTTTAACGTGCTCCGTGCTATGCGTGAGGACGGAAAGTCAATAGTAATTATTACACACAAGCTCAACGAGGTTATGGAAATATCCGACCGTGTTGCTATTCTCCGTAAGGGAGAGCATATCGCAACCGTCGATACCTCAAAGACAAACGAGCAAGAGCTTACCGAAATGATGGTAGGACAGAAGATTGAGCTGAATATCAACCGTCCTATGCCGAAGAACGTTTGCGACAGACTTGAGGTGAGGGGGCTGAATTTGACAAGTCCCGACGGCATAAAGGTGCTTGACGATATAAGCTTCACCGCAAGAGCAGGCGAGATTCTCGGCATTGCGGGAATTGCAGGCTCAGGACAGCGTGAGCTGCTTGAGGCTATTGCAGGCTTAAAGAGCTTCGAGTTGGGAGAGATTATCTTTAACCGTCCGAAAAAGAATCTTCCCGTTTCCTTCTATCATAAGACCTTTGCCGAGGTAAAGGCTATGGCGGCTGAAAATAAATTCCATTACGAGGACGGCTCGAGAGTTGATTTTACGGGAATGAGCCGTTCGCAAATTTGCAGTCTCGTTAATGAAGGCAAGGTTCTTTTCGACGACGACGAGATAATGGACCTTTGTGACAAGACGCCCTTGCAGATACGAGAGCTTGGCGTCAGACTTTCATTCGTTCCCGAGGACCGTCTTGGAATGGGACTCGTCGGAAATATGGATATCACCGACAATATGATGCTGAGAAGCTACCGCAAGGGAAATTCCTTATTCCTCGACCGCAAGCGTCCTAAGGACCTTGCCGACAGCATCGTTTCGGAATTAGAGGTTGTAACTCCCGACGTTGACCATACCCCCGTACGCCGTCTTTCGGGCGGAAACGTACAAAAGGTTCTGGTCGGCAGAGAGATTGCATCAGCGCCCGTCGTGCTTATGGCGGCGTATCCCGTACGTGGCTTGGATATTAACTCGTCCTACACGATATACAATCTTTTGACGAAGCAAAAGGAGTCGGGCGTTGCGGTAATTTTCGTCGGTGAAGACCTTGACGTGCTTCTTGCGCTTTGCGACCGCATTATGGTCGTTAGCGGAGGACGCATCTCGGGTATCCTTGACGCACGCACCGCAAAGAAGGACGAAATAGGACTTCTTATGGTAAAATCAGGAGAAGATAAGGAGGTGGAGAAGGTATGAATCAGGCTGAACGCACTAAAAAAGAGCCGTTATTTCACATAGTCAAGCGTGATAACATAAGCATAAAGAAGAAAGCAATTTTTTATGCCAGCACCATTCTTATCGGACTTTTCGTCGGCGGCATCATATGCTCGCTCTTTTCCACTAAAAACGCCTTCGAGTTCTTCGGCTCGCTTTTCTCGGGTGCATTGGGTACTCCTCGCCGAATCTGGCTGCTTTTACAGGATACGGCGCTTCTTCTCGGCGTTTCCTTGGCTCTTGCGCCTGCCTTCAAAATGAAGTTCTGGAATCTTGGCGCTAACGGACAGATTCTTATGGGCTGTCTTGCCTACGTTGCCGTTATGTTCTATCTCGGCGGTAAGCTTCCCGATGGTGTCGTAATGCTTTTAGGACTTATCTTTGCCGTGGTTATGGGAGCGGTATGGGCGCTTATTCCTGCGATATTCAAGGCAGTATTCAATACTAACGAGTCACTTTTCACTCTGATGATGAACTATATTGCTTCAGGACTTGTCGCAACCTTTATTACAATCTGGGTTAAGACAGGCTCAGGCGTTCTCGTTCCGATAGAGAAGGGAACTATCCCCGAGCTTGGAAATCCCTATCTTTTAATCGTAATCGTGTTCTTCCTGCTTGCGGGCGGAATGTACGCATATCTTAAATACAGTAAGCACGGATACGAAATCTCGGTTGTCGGCGAAAGCAACAACACGGCTAAATACATAGGTATCAACGTGCGCAAGGTAATTATCCGTACTATGATAATTTCTGGAGCAATTGCAGGTCTCGTAGGCGCATTTATCGGCGGCGCAATCGACCATACCGTCAGCACGGCATCGGCATCGAATATGGGCTTTACTGCTATTATGACGGCGTGGCTTGCTACCTTTAACCCGCTTATTATGATTGCTTCGTGTCTGTTTATTACCTTCGTTTCCAAGGGAATGACTCAGGTACGTAAGGACTTTAAATTTACGAATGACGCAATTGCAAATATCGTAATCGGTATCGTTTACTTTGCGGTTATCGCAGTTACCTTCTTTATGTCGTATAAAATAGTATTCCGTGAGGGTGCGTTCGACGGTATTAAGAAGCTGTTTACGAAAAAGACTAAGACTGCTGACGAAAAGGAGGAGGACAAGCAATGACTTCATTTCTCGTAGGCGCAATAGCGCTCGCAACCGTATTCCTTTTCGGGTGCGTAGGTGAAATTATCACCGAAAAGGCGGGACATCTGAACCTCGGAATCCCAGGAATTATGTGCGTCGGCACTGCCGGAGGCTGCTATGCGGTATCTATTTATATGGCGGCGCTTTCCAATCCCAACGATGCATCGTGGTTTCTTCTGATATTCCTGTCCATTCTTTTTGCTGCATTATTTGCAGCGGCTCTTGGCGGAGTATACGCCGTTTTGACGGTTTCGCTTCGCTGCAATCAGAATATTACAGGTCTTGCGGTGACAATCTTCGGCAACGGCTTTGCGCAGTTCTTTATGGATACCTGCGTTTTGAAATCCGAAGCCGACAGAGCCAACTTTGAGGTTGCCGGAAAAATAATTTCAAGAGGACTTCCGTTCGCAGACTCGCTTGGAGATTTCGGTAAGATAGTCTTTTCTCACGGCATACTCGTTTACCTGGCAATTGCAATCGCATTGCTTGCGGCGTGGTTTCTCAAGAGGACCAGAGCAGGACTTCATCTGCGTGCGGTAGGTGAAAATCCCGCTACTGCCGATGCAGCAGGCATCAACGTAACCGCTTATAAGTACGGCGCAATTTTAATAGGCAGCGGTATTGCAGGTCTTGGCGGCTTCTTCTACATTATGGACTACATAAAGGGAAGCTGGGAAAACGCAGCGACTATTGAAGCTCTCGGTTGGCTCTCGGTTGCGCTCGTTATCTTCACCCTTTGGAGACCTAATCTCAGTATTCTTGGCTCGTTCGTCTTTGCGGCGCTTTACGTTACCGCATACTATATCAACGTTGACCCTACCGGCAAGGAGCTTCTGAAGCTGATTCCATACGTAATGACCGTGATAGTTCTTATCGTTACCAGCATCAAGGGCAGCAAGAATAATCAAGCGCCCGCATCCTTGGGACTTTCCTATTTCCGTGAGGAGCGGTAGTTCTTGCCTAAGAGCATCACACTCGTATCTTTGCCTTCGGTTTTCTTAAAATTGACTTAAAAATAAGAGGTACTGCGAAATCGCAGTACCTCTTATTGCTTACTTGCCTTTGCCGTAAATGGCAGGGAGATTATTCAAATACTATATTTCCGTCCTCGCTCATAGAAAGAATCTTTGCCAGCGATTCTATACGGAGTCCCTTTTCACGGAGTGCGTTGCCACCGCCCTGATACGCCTTTTCAATAGCTATGCCTGCGCCGACAACCGTCGCTCCCGCAACGGCGCAGATGGTATCAAGCGCCTTAAGTGCGCTGCCGTTAGCAAGAAAGTCGTCTATAATAAGCACTCTGTCGCCGGGGTTAAGATATTTTTTAGATACGATTACGTTGTATGTATTTCCGTGAGTATAGGAAACTACCTGCGAGGTGTAAAAATCGTCGCCGATATTAGAGCTTTTCGACTTCTTTGCAAATACCACGGGAACGTCAAAATGCTCAGCCGCAAGGCAGGCAATACCAATGCCCGACGCCTCGATAGTAAGGATTTTATTAACTCCCTCGCCCTCGAAAAGTCTTTTCCATTCAGCGCCAAGCGCAGATATAAGCTTAACGTCTATCTGGTGGTTAAGAAAGCTGTCTACCTTAAGGACGTCGCCGCCAAGCACTCTGCCCTCAAGTCTTATTCTGTCCTCTAAAAGCTTCATTCGTCAAATACCTCGCAATTCCTTTTTTTACATTATACTACCAAAAGGGAGGGAAATCAAGTGCTTTTTATGCTGTTTTTAAAATTACACCGTTTTCGACCAGTCAATCGGAGAAAATCCCCTTGACGTAAGAAAATCGTTGGCGGCCTTAAAGTGTCCGCAGCCCAAAAATCCCTGATACGCCGAAAGCGGACTTGGATGCGCCGCCTCGAGGATAAGATGCGAGGGATTCGTGATAAGAGACGCTTTTGCTCTTGCGTGCGAGCCCCAGAGCATAAATACGGTAGGTCTGTCGCTTTCGTTTATCAGCTCTATTATTTTGTCGGTAAGTATTTCCCAGCCGTGTCCTTTATGGCTGGCAGGAGACGCTTCACGGACGGTAAGGGTAGTGTTGAGCAAAAGCACGCCCTGCTTAGCCCAGCCCGTAAGCTCGCCCGTCCTTGGCTCGGGTATTCCGTATTCAGAATACAGCTCCTTGAATATGTTTTTCAGTGACGGAGGCTTTCTTACGCCCGCCTTTACCGAAAAGCAAAGTCCGTGAGCCTGTCCTGCGCCGTGATAAGGGTCCTGACCGAGTATAACCACCCTCGTATCGCCCCTTGACGTATATCTCAGCGCAGAATAAATATCGTTCATTTCGGGATATATGCGAAATTTTGAATATTCAGCCTTAAGAAATTCTCGCAGCGAAAGATAATAATCCTTGCTGAATTCCTCCCTTAGAAGTCCGTCCCAATCGTTACCTATATTTACCATTATTAAAAAGCCTTTTTATTTTATTATACCAAAGTATGAAAGGGAATTCAATAGCAGAGAAAATAAAAAAGCGCCAGTACGCAAATTTGCGCCGACGCCTTTTGCTTAGGAAAAAGAGAATAATAGCAGCTCGCTCTAAAGCCTGGATTTTCAACGCTTTTGTTGCGCCCGTATTCTTACCTATACGAAAGCCGAGGTTATAAGCTTTTTAGCTCCAATCGGTGAATACGTCCAGTTATCTATGTGAGATATCTTTTCTGTGTCTATAAAGTATTCAATCGGCGTATAGATATTTTCTGCCGCCTGAGAATCTATGATAATCAGCTTGATTTTCATTTTTTCCTTTATAATGCTCTTTATGTATATGCTGGCAACGCTTTCCTTCGCCACGCCCTCCTTGAATTCGGCAAGCCCCGCAAGGTTTGGCGCAAGCTCTATAAAAATGCCGTAGCTTTCCACGCTTCTGACTATTCCCCGTACGGTCTGTCCCTCGCTGAATCTGCTTGCGTTTTCCTCCCAAGTGCCGAGAAGCTCTCTTGTAGATGCGTAAATCCTGCCGCTCTCGTCAATGCTCTTTATCACGCAGTATATATTCTCTCCGACCTTAAGTCTGGCTTCGGGGTGAGCAATTCTTGATACCGATATTGAATCCACCGAAAGCAGCGAAATAATGCCGCAGCCTATGTCAAGAAACGCCCCAAAGCTCTCAAGATGCGTCACTCTTGCAGGAATTATGTCGCCGCATCTTAAGGAGGATATATAAGTGAGCATACATTCAAGCTGCGCCTCCCTGCGAGAGAGGGTAGCGTAAAGCTCGCCCTTTAGGTCGTATTCAAGACGGAGAATCTTGAAGCATACCGTCTTTCCTACTCTCGTGAGTATTGCGATATCCTTTGGCGCTTCGCCGTTTTTGGTGAATTCGCATTCCTCCTTTGGCATTATAGCGTGAATTCCGTGTCCTAGCGACAGGTGAAGATTCATATCTCTGTCGCAAAGTATTACGGGAGCTTCGAGTATCAGTCCGTGCGCATAGGCGTATTCAAGTCCTGCCTTAACGCTCTGAAATTCACGGAAGCACCCCGCCTTGCCTACCGTACCTTCGGGTGAATATGTGTTCATAGTCCTTACCTCTTTTTTTATTTCTTTGGTAAAGTCTATGCCAAAGCGGGGAGCGTTATTCCGGTTTGATATACAGTTAATGCTAACTGCTAAATTAGCCCGAAGCTGACACCGATAGCGTCGTTCACGCTTTGCATAGTGCCGTCGTCAAGATGCCCCATTTTTTCCTTTAGTCTTTTTTTATCAATAGTCCTTATCTGCTCAAGCAGAATCACGCTGTCCTTGGCGAGCCCCGCCGAAACTCCGTTTACGTCGATATGAGTAGGGAGCTTAGCCTTTCCAAGCTTCGAGGTGATAGCCGCCGCAATAACCGTCGGACTGTATCTGTTTCCTACGTCGTTCTGTACTATAAGCACAGGACGAAGACCGCCCTGCTCGCTTCCGATTACAGGACTTAAATCAGCATAATAAATATCTCCGCGTCTTATGTTCATTTTTTCTTTTTGAAAACTGCTTTTCTACTCCTTTTTTTGTATTCTTTTCGCCTTGCAAAGACCGTGCCGTTTTGCAGGACACTTACGGCGTACCGTTATTTTTCCCTGATACCGGGGGTTTTAAACGCCTATCTTCCGTATTTTTCTAATAGCAGTATATGTTTTAAAAAAAATACTGACAAGCCAAAAGGAATAAATGAAAAGCTGTCCTCGGCATTTACCGAGAACAGCCCTCATAAAGAAGAACCGAAGGCATTAAGTCTAAGCTCTGTTAGCCGAATGCTCTTCGTCCGTGTGGAAAAGCAACGAAATGCAGTATATACCCGCAAGCGCTACGATAACGTATATGATTCTTGCGAGAATACTTGCAGGACCGCCTGCTATCCAAGCGACGAGGTCGAAGGAGAAAAGACCTACAAGACCCCAGTTAAGACAGCCGATTATAGAAATAATCAAGGCTATTTTGTTGATAATCATTTGAATATCCTCGTTAAAGTTTAATAAAGCGAATGACGTAAAATGCGTCAGTGCTTCGCTGATATTTTTTGCAGAGGCTGCGCAATTTATACATAGGGCACGAAGTTAGTAATCCAAGCTTGTTTATTCGATTCTCTTACGGTTAGCCGTAAGAGAGTCGAATTCACGAGGTTTTGAAAGATAGATTTCCCCTAATCCTTCGCCGAATTCCTCTTAAATATTTGTATATTTCTCGAAGAATTTGGCTCGGCTAAGAAAAAATCTATTCCTTCGAAACTGTTTCACACTTTACGACTGTTAAATTTTTGATGGATTTTGCCGTAGCGAGTCGCAGCAAAGTACGACTTTGCAAGGCTTGATGCGACGGAAGACACTAAAATTTATCGTCGCAAAGCTCGTTTATTCGACTCTCTTACGGCTAGCTGTCAAAGTCGGGAATATCCTTTCCAAAGGCATTTTTTAATAAGCCGAGCGCCTTTTTTTCGATTCTCGATACGTAAGAGCGTGAAATCCCAAGATGCAGAGCCACCTCTCTTTGCGTCAACGGCTTGTAGCCCTTAAGCCCGTAGCGCAAAACTATAATTTCCTTTTCTCTCGGCGATAGCACCGAATCCACGAGCGAGAGCAGCTTTTTAAAATATCCTCGAAGCTCAATATCGTAAAGACCTGCGTCCTCGACGCTTATTATATCCATATAAGTAAGCGGATTTCCGTCACGGTCTACGTCTATCGTGTCGTTAAGCGATACGTCGTTTATCTGATTTTTCTTCGAGCGGAAGAACATAAGAATTTCATTCGCTATCCTCACCTAACGGCTCGTAAAAATCCTCTAAAATTTCATCGGGATTTTTGTCGGAATTGCCGTTATTTCCGCTATTTCCGTCGGGAGGAGTGGGAAATTCATAGTCTCCATCGTTGTGGAAGAGGTAAAGGTGAGCATTTTCACCGTCCCAAACAATTTTGCGGATAAATGTTCTGATAGCAGCACGTTTTTGCTCGACAGTGTAATTGTCAATGCTTTCTCCCATGTTTGCAAGCATCTGACGTATGATGTCAAATTCGATATCGGCAAGGTCGTGCTGTTGAATTATTGCTTCGAGTTCGGCGAGGCGTTTTCTCAACGCTTCGCCTTTTTCGTGAAGTTCATCAATTTGCTCAATAATGTATTTTTCGGCATTAGTGCCTTCCGATTTTCCGAGAGAAATAACGAGGGCTTTAATGTCTTTTTCATTATCTTCGATCTGCAATCTGAGTTTGGCTAATTCAGCTTCATAACCTTCACGATTGCCGCTGATACGTTTTTTAGTTTGCGTGATTTGCTTCGCCATATCAGCACTCTGTTTGCCAAAGCTCTTTATAGTTTCAATAATCTTGGCATCCAGTGTATTGCCGTTCGCATTTTTCATACTGCAAACATGACCTCTGCTTCTTTCCTTAGTTGTGCAGAGATAAGTGTAGATAGTTTCTCCGGTTGCAGTTTTCCTGTCGGAGAGCTTAGGTCTCATATAATCGCCACATTTACCGCAAACGATCAGACCGGAGAGAAGGGCAACGTGACTTCTCGGCTTGCGATAGTTTTTGGATTTGTTCAGTTCAAGAAGCTTTTGAACTTGAACCCATGTGGCACCCGGAATAGCACCTAGGTGTTTGCCGACAGAAACGATCCACTCGTTTATTGGTTTCTCTTGAGTGGCTTTTCCAGGACGCTGAAGAGTTCGATTGTATGCCATAATACCATGTTTCCCATCGAACGCTTCCTTATCCGCGAAGAGATCAACATCATTTTCAACGAGGTAGTTGTATGCATCCTCGTCCGCAATCATATAAACAGGATTGGACAATATAGCTTTTATGGCAAAACGGGTAAATGTTTTTCCACGCTTTGTTTTATAGTGTCCATTCATAAGGAACTCATCCGTTTTGGTAAGAGATCCTGTTTCCATGAATTTATCGAAAATGAGTTTAACCAAATTAAGCTCATCGGGGATAATTTTCAATTTGCAAGCCTTGCGTGTTTTTCCGTCCACCGTAACATTTGATATACTTTCGGATTCATATCCTGTAGGGGTATTACCGCCAAGCCAACGTCCTGTCTTCGAAAGCTCATGCATATTATCTCTGATACGTTCAGCAATGGTTTCACGCTCCAACTGTGAAAATACAGATGCGATATACATCATAGCGCGTCCCATAGGGGAAGACGTATCGAACTGCTCGCGGATAGAGATGAAGTCAATATGGCGGTTGCCGAGATCTTCAATGAGCTTTGCAAAGTCACCGATGTTACGGCTGATACGGTCAAGACGGTAGACAACAATTGCAGCAAACTCAATTTTCTGTGAGTCATTCATCATTTTCTTGAACTTAGGGCGTTCGAGATTACCGCCCGAAAATCCTTCGTCTTCGTAAACCAGAGCTGCTTCAGCTTCTTCTTCGCTATAATGTGTTGCAATATACTGACGACACATTTCAATCTGGTTTTCAATACTTTCACCTTTGCCTGTGAATTTTGATTTTCTCGAATATATCACAAATTGCTTTATTGTTTTTTTCTTCATGATGCATACCTCGCTATATGTTATATATGAATTTCAAGTTCGGAACATATCTCTGGGATTCCAGATACAAAGGGCTTGATGATTACATTTGGGAGAGCATGATGAACAAAATGAGAGGAGCAGGGGATTACCCCCGCTCCTCACCTCAAAAAAGGAGATATAGTATGAATTATAAAATCAAAGATTTTTCCGGGAAAGAATTGACGGTGCAGCCACGTTTGGCACTTTATTCGGTAAGTGATTTCACTGGTAAAGAAATGCCCGGACTCGCAATCACTCTCATTGATGTTACTGATGTAAACGATCCAACAGATTGCTGCGATCTCACCGTTTCCTTTGGCGAGTTTATCGGTATAAAGAACAGTGCATATATTGATACCAATAACTGTGATTTTGCAGATCAACTTCTGGCGCAAGGTATTGCAGTTCCTACCGCCTTTACAAAGCAGAGTGGAATGTGCGAATATCCGCTTTGGCTTTTCGACGAGGAAAAACTGAAAGAGATGGGAGCTGAAGCATACTACAAATATACCACAGAGTACGATAAGTACTTTGCAGAGAATCTCGGCGTATCGGAAGGGAACGAGTAATATGATTAGCTATTATGACAAGCCCTTCAAGGAGCAAGCTCATATCTACTCTCTTGATGGAAAAATAGGAGAGATCACAATTCTCGGTGAAACGCTGCAAGGTCAGCAGAAGGTATTTATCGTTTATTACAACGGTATCAGATGTACAGCAATATTCAATGTTTTCACCGGTACATATTATGCAGATGATAAGTTCGGAGTAATTAAAAACTGAATTTGACGCAGTGGTTGAAATATACCGCTGCGTTTTTTGAGAAATATTTAAAAAATCTTGACAATATGAACTCTGGGTGTTATAATAACAATGTGATTGCACCGTAATGTCATATAAAAAGGAGGATGGATAGTGGAATATATTCCATACAAAGGTAAAACAATTGTGGAAAATGGTGAGGAATACTGGGTAGGACGGCTTAACCACCACATTATCAAACAAAGACGAGAAGAACTGCATCTGAATATGCAAGATGTTGCAGATGCAGCAAAGATAACGCTAAGGCAATATCAGCGCTTTGAGAACGGAGATAGCGATATTTGTAGTACAAGTGCGCGAATTTACCTTTCAATTTGCTCTATCTTGAAATTTGAACCGTTTACATTTTTTCCTGACATAGTACAGAGACAAGAAAAAATGGATGAACGAAAAATTGAATTTATTCCGGCTAAGCCTTGTACTACCGTTCCGGTTTGCTATTATATTGCGGTTATTTCAAAAGTTCCGGTCGGAAAACTGACTCGATGGGAAGATATAGACGCTTTTTTCAAAAAAGCATACAACGCTGAGGTAGTTGCTCCGAGAGAACATATGTATTGGAGCGAGGAGGATGCTAATGGAAATGAAGTACCTTATTGGAGGATTGTCGGTGCAAAAGGTCATATTCCCAATAATAGCAGAGCTGGTGGTAAGACGGTACAAATAGAAAGATTACGTCAAGAAGGGGTTGTTGCAGAATTGTCCAATAGTCAAACTGATTCCTACCGCGTAATGAATTATAAGGAATTGTTATTTGACTTGAATCAAATCGATCCGCAGGAGATATTATCTCTTGAAGATATCGACAAGAATAGGCTGACAGCAATTGGTGAAAAAGTGTTTGGAACAGAAATGATACGAGCCCTGCCCATTGACGTTGTTAGAAAGCTTGCCGATGGTCTTTTGCTGACAAATGAAAATGATGTTAAAACAAGGCAATATATTGAAAACGCTAAGCAGGAATTGCTGAGACGTTCAAAAAAAGAAAATATATAATAAATATCTGCTGCTATATATAAAGCACAAGTCCGAGATTCATTTCGGACTCGTACTTTTTATAGAAATATTCTTTTTAGGTGCTAAAAGATATCGATATAATTAAAGTTATGAGGGATCCGAAGTAAGAGAATGAAAAGCAACTCATAGATGCTTCTGTTGCGATGTTAGAGAGTGTGGCATAGGCGGGGCTGCTTGTCAGTCCACCTGCAATAACAAAGCCTTGATGTAACGGATACTTTCTTTCAACAAGCTTACATAATCCCCATCCGCAAACAATAGCGGCAAGTGTCATAAGTATTCCATAAAATATTGAACGTATGTCCAATGCTACATCTTGTGCTCCGGTTGAGAATCCGGTGCCCACAAAGAACAATGCGAGTCCTAAATTTCTAAAAGCATTGAGACACTGGTTTGATATGATACTTTTCTTAGATACATTTATGAAACCGTACCCAACGAACAGTCCGATCATCAATGTGCAAGCAGTCGTGCCAAATGACAGAGTTGAGATCTTGATACTTCCGAGAAGGTTTCCTGAAAGAGCTGTAAGACTGATCAGAATCAATTCGGGATATATCTTGCTTTTTATTTCCTGTTGCTGTGAGATTGACCTGGAGTTATCGGTACACCTTTTTGCAAACAATTGCGCGAAGAATACCACCAGTATCACGCCGAACAAATAAGAGCATCCATACCCCATTACCGCATTTTCACTACCGCTGCTAATCCGTTCGCAAACACTTGACAATCCGGGGGTACTGGTTAATGCTCCGCATAGGATGCCGAGCAGGGAAGCGTAGCTGATCGATTTGTCAAGAAAAGAAAGAAAAAGCATTACAGCTACTCCGGATAGGCTCATTATTGAGCCGATGATAAAAGCCAATACCGAATTCTTTGAATGATTTTTGATGGAGAATCCTGTTTGCAAACCGATCACCGAAACGAACAAAGCAGTGCCGAGCTTTGAAAATGTTTTCAGAGTGCTTTGTGCATTTTCGATGATTTCACGGCTTTCGGTTGGAATAAGGTTATTCATCAGAAATCCGACGAATATGGCCGCAAACAGGATTCCCGCGATACCGACCGAAATACCCTTGATTCGTATTCTGCCGATAGCAAGACCTGCAACGATAACGAAAAACAGAAGATTAAGCGGGGAAAGGAGTATTGTCAGGCAGGACATTATTCATCACCAAACAACTGCATATGCAAGGGGCGGATATCACGCCACATCATCTGCACTTTATCGATCTGCTTGTCAACGTGATAGTGCCCGCAGAACCATACCTCATAATCGAGCTTCTTTTCAAGCTCACCCAGCCAGATCTCCGTGGAACGGTCGATATCGGGTTTGAAAAGCTTCTTGGATTTTGCTTTTCTGGGTTTTCTCTTGATGCTGGCGTTTTGTCTCGTGGACATAAACATTTCGGTGGGAAGATAATCGATCGGACATGTGTGCGTCATCATACCGTAGATCTTATTCTCTTCGTTCAGCAAATGCTGCTCAACGGTTGCCTTTACGTTATCGTCCGGCATTTCATCATACCAGAAGGGCGTTCCTTCCTCAAGACAGCGCATTTTGTCTACGCTGTGCGCACCGCCTATAACCATATATTTCTTGCCCTCAAAGGTGTAGATCTCACCGTCAATGGCAAAATAAATATTGGGATACTTTGGCTCATAGTAAACCTTGCCTCCGCAAAAGCTTCGGATACCGTATGTACCGACGTTCTGAGGGCGGTTTTCTTTATTGCCGTGCAGACAGAACAAAGTAATGTTAAGTGCCGAGATTTCTTTCTTTAACTCATCATCTCTCTTGTCGTCGTAGTAGTTGAAACCGGAATCTCCAAGAATAATAAGCACGTCCTTTCGGCGCGTATTCATTTCATGGCAAAACTTCTTGACACGATCAAAATGACGGTGCTTATCTCCCGTAATAAAGAATTTCGCAGGAGATCCGTCATCGTAATAAGAAATAACGGTATCCTTTTTATAAGCCTGTTTGATCGTGAGTACAAAGAGGGAAAGCAGTTCTCCAACAACACCACCCATCAAAGCAAATAGGGTGATGTTTTGAACGGCGATAGGTGAGAGCAGAAGAGATAGACCTGCTCCTACGGGAATACCCGAAAGATATTTCAGGTAACTTTTCCAAGTAAGGTTGTCCATATCCTTAATCAAGATACGAATCGCCCACAGACAAATTGCGTTTAACAGAACGCAGATAGTGATTAAAATAAAATGCAACATAACAAATTCCTTTCTTTAATTTCGAATAATAAATTTAATCTTTCTTTTTTGATTGAACGTACAGTTGGTTGACGTAAACACTGGCACCTGCAGATAGGATACCCTGCGTTACTGAAACGAACAAGGCATAGGCAACATCCTTTAGGGTGGATATATCGCTCGTGGCTATTACCCATGCAGCAGACAGAACGATAGCGATTCCTCCCAAAACAAGCGGGATAAGGGTATCGGATAACTTGCTTTTCTTAAGTCCGATACCGACAACGTACAGTACCGGAATCAGTATGAGAAGTTCCGGCTTGATAAATTCTTTTAGATCCATACCATCACTCCTCATGCAAGAATCATACCGATAACCGCAGAGATCAGTCCGCCCGCCAAAGCTGCAATGATCGCCGTAACGATTTGCTGCATTCGCGTTCGGGGCTGACTCTCAATCGCATCGATCTTCTGTTCGTGACGCGCCAGATGTTCGTTTGTGTGTTTGAGTTCGGTGGCAAGAGTAACGAGCGTTTCATTCATCGTGCGAATTTCGGCTTGAACCGCTTTCAAGTCGGAAATATCCCGTTCAATAGCCCGAATTCGTTGCTCGTGCCTCTCTAAAATGATCTGTGCATCTTCCATGAGATTGCTCCTTTCTTTCATTTTTTACTCGGCTGTAACTGTATTATAAGAGTTAACGTGGACAACCGCTGTCAGCGTTAAAAAACATTTAGGCACTTTTGGAGTATTTTTTTATTATTTGTGAGAGAATAACAGTTTCTTTTTCGGATATTTGCTCTTGAACAAGTGATTGTATCTTTTTGAGCAAGAGTATTTCTTCATCACACATATAGGCACGATCCAACGTGTGATCACCAATGACGGATACTCCTCCGTACCGCCCTTTAGCTATATCAAGCGGGGCGTGAAATGTTGCTTCAATTTCAAAAATGTCGCGCTGGATCGTTCTTACGGAAACGCCGAATTTTTCAGCCAAATGAGGCATTGAAGCTTTTCGCTCGAGGCACAGATATTTATATATTTCGAGTCTTCGTTCGGCCGTTCCCATAAGTTCTTCCTCCTTTCTTGCGTTTTTTGTGAGATTAGGTATCTGTTATAAACAGTATATCTAAATTCTACTTTTGTTTCAAGCAACGCAACGAGAAAAAACGTATATTATTGAGAACAGAAAAATTAGCGATTACAAACTATTTTGTTAAAGATATTGACATAACAAGGTTTGTGTGATATAATTAAAATAAAAAGGAGCTTTTTATGGACACGTTTCGCGAGCAACAACTTAATGCAATTAAAAAGCGCGTACTCAATATATTTGAACAAAAAAAGGAAGAAGCCCGAAAGTGCAATCAAAAAGTACCAACTATTTATTCTTTGTACCATGAATTGCAAGATAAATATAACGACTTAGGAATAAGTTATTCAACATTCAGAAACACTTTAACAGCGTGCGAAAAGGGGTCTGCGGACTTATATACTATTTTGGCTCTTTGTCATCATTGGCACATTGATACCTCTTTCATTTTTTCCGCACCAGAAGTCGATGAAGAGAGAATGCCTCCAATAAGTGATATGATTTCTCTAAGTAATGGAAATTTTGTCATTCTTGATGATGCTGGTTATATGGGAAAATTCTATGGATATATGCATTCGCAAAACACGAATTACAAAAAGCATTTGGTTGAGTTCGAATTGATAATCGGTGAGGAAAATGGTAGAGTTGAGGCTACAATGAATTATGTTGGTCCATCGGGGAACAAGAGAGTTTTTCATGGAATTCCTATACGTTCAACAAAACGAAGTACAATTTTTATAATATTTACGATGGAAGATGGAAACTATTTTATTTTCCAGTATGGATATAAAAAATATGCTATAAGAAATCTGTATTATCGTAAAGGATTAGCATTGACTACATCTTCGGTGACATATAATCCGATGGTTCAGAGCTTTGTCTTGTTAGAACGCTCTATTAACGAACGCAAGAAAAAATATATAGATGGAATTTTACCATTAGCAGATTCGGAATTTTATATTTCTAAAAATGAGTATCAAGCGTTAGTGAATAGCATTGAGGTAGTAAAAAAATTTGATGAAAGATTATCATTTTTGTTTTCAACGGATGAGGATATAGTATATCAAATTAGTGAGAATCAGATTTACGATACATTGCAGAAACGCTCGTATCAAGATATTGACTTAGAAGAAGTTAGCAGTGCATTAAATGTATTGAAAGATCACTCTTTGGCTCCGACAAGATTGCAATATGGAAATTGTCAGCCAGCTGCTGCTTTTGCTCGTAGATTCCTTCAGGAAATTCATTACCCGGAGGATGATATTGAGGATATAAATAGTTGAGGTAAAATAATTAGCGCCGACAACAATAGTCGGCGCTAATTATTTAAGCATATTTTGTGTATGTTTTTATAATCCGAGATAGCAGGGAATTTTCTTTTTTTGTTAGTTTGTGTTTAACCATTCCGTGTATTTTGGAGAGTAATTCAAGCTCTTCATCGTGCATATAAGCGCGATCAAAGCTGTAATTTCCAACTACAAACACACCTCCATCATACTTGCCGCAGCGAA
>JAZRCT010000010.1:0-22979 GCA_045659905.1 Eubacteriales bacterium
GTTGATAGCGGCGGAGCAGGTCTTCTTTATATAATGGACGGCTTCAACCGTGTCCTTAACGGCGAGGAGGTTGAGGGCGCAGAGGCTGTTACTTCCGGCAAGGAAAATAAGCAAAAGGTCCCGAATACCGCAGCCTTCAACGCCGACAGCGTGATGGAGTACGGCTATTGCACCGAGGCGTTAGTTCAGCTTATGAATGCAAAATGCAATCCTGACGAATTTGATATTGACGCCTTGAGAAATTTCCTTACCTCGCTCGGCGATTCCGTGGTAGCGTTCAAGACGGGAAGCATTGTAAAGCTTCACGTGCATACGATGACTCCCGAGAGGGTAATAGAGTACGTAAGGCGCTTCGGCGAGCTTCTTACGGTGAAGATAGAGAATATGTCGCTCCAGCATAGCGAGGGCGTCGTTGCCTCGGAGGCAAAGAAGGAAGAAGCCGAGCAGAAAAACGTCGAGAAGAAGCGCTACGGCGTGGTTGCGGTATCAAGCGGCGAGGGCTTTGATAAGCTTTTCCTTGAGCTTGGCTGTGATGAAATCGTAAAGGGCGGTCAGACCAACAACCCCTCCAGCG
The DNA here is from genome assembly GCA_045659905.1 of Eubacteriales bacterium. GTDB lineage: Bacteria > Bacillota > Clostridia > Oscillospirales > CAG-272 > UBA1740. The sequence continues at coordinate 575 of JAZRCT010000010.1, forward strand.
GAGATTTCATAGAGGCTTACGGAAGAATAAACGCCGAGTGTATCTTCGTTCTGCCCAACAACTCAAACATACTTCTTGCGGCTAATATGTCAAAAGAACTTTACAAAAACGCCGAAATTATCGTTGTTCCCACAAAGAGTATGGGCGCAGGATATGCCGCACTTTCGACCTTGTCTCTTGACCTTGAAAATCCCGAGGAAATACTTAAAGGCGCAGAGGAAGCTATTCTTTCCGTGAAATGCGGATACGTATCTCCCGCAATAAGAGACGCCGAAATGAGCGGACTTCATATTCATTCGGGAGACTTTATAGGTATAGTGGATAAGGAAATAGTGGTAAGCGGAGAGGATATGCTCTCGGCATCAAAGTCGCTCGTGTCGAATCTTGCCGAGGGCAGATTTATGCTCACGGTATTCGTAGGCAAGGACGCCTCGGACAGCGACCGTCTAGCGCTTGAAACGTATATTTCCGAAAGCCACCCCGAGCTTGAATGTTATTTCACCGAGGGGCTTCAGGAGATTTATCCCTTTATATTCGTAGCCGAATAAATAATCGTTTTTGCATCGCTATTATGTCGGTGCGTTTTTAAAAAAACAAAAGCCCGAGGGCAGGATGCCTTCGGGCTTAAACATACTCCGAAAAATGCTTTCGGGGTGGTGAGGGGGACTTTGCAGCCAAAGTCCCCCTAATTCTTTATATTCTTACTTGCCGTATTCCTCTGCCAGCGCCTTGAAGGCGGGGAGAGAATTAAGCACTCTTTCCTTGTCTACGCAGTAGGCAATTCTTACGTAGCCCGATACGCCGAAATCGTCGCAGGGCACTACCAATAGCTCGTGCGCCTTAGCACGCTCGAAGAAAGCGTACGCATCAGGCTCAAGCGCCTTTACGAAAAGATAGAAAGCGCCGTCAGGCTTTACGCATTCGTAGCCGTACGAGGTGAGATTGTCGTAGAGCAGGTCACGGTTTTCTCGGTAGATATTGATATCAACCTTAGCGCCCGGGCATCTTGCTATTACCTGCTGGAAGAGGCTGGGTGCGCAAACGTAGCCAAGGCTTCTGCCCGCACCGCAGATTGCAAGATAAAGCTCGTTTGCAGCCTCTGCCTTGGGGCAAACCGCTATGTAGCCGATACGCTCGCCCGGGAGCGAGAGCGACTTTGAATAGGAATAGCACACGATAGTATTATCGTAGTAATTCATAAGGTAGGGAACTTCAACGCCCGAATATACAAGCTCTCGGTACGGCTCGTCTGCGATAAGATAAATAGCTCTATTATATTCCTGAGATTTTTTCTTAAGAAGCGAGCATACCGCCTTGACTGTATCCTCGGAGTAAACCACTCCTGAGGGATTGTTTGGCGAATTGAGGATTATTGCCTTGGTATTCTTATTGATTTTGGCTTCGAGGTCGGCAATATCTACCTGAAAGCTTTCCGCAAGAGGCATGCTTACCTTGAGGCTTGCGCCTGCGTTTTCTACGAATACCCTATATTCGGTGAAGAAGGGGGCAAGAGCTATAACCTCGTCCTCCCCACTCTCGACGATAGCCTTCAAGGAGATGGAAAGCGAAGCGGCAGCGCCGCAGGTCATATAAATCAAATTAGGGCTGATATCCACGCCGAATCTGTCGGTAATGCTTTTTGCAATAACCGCTCTTACCTTAGCGTCGCCCTGCGCCGAGCTGTAGCCGTGAAGTAGCACCGAGCTTTCGGTGGAGAGAAGCTCGCATATCGTGTCGTTTACCTCCCTTGGAGCAGGAACGGACGGATTGCCAAGGCTGAAATCAAACACCTTGTCAGCTCCGATTTCGGAGCTTCTTTGCTTGCTGTATTCAAAAATTTCTCTGATGATAGAGCGCTTGCTTCCAAGACCAAGCATCTTTTCATTAAGTCCCATAATATATTAGCCTTTCAGAATTCAGAGCCGAGCTTTTATCGCTCGGCATAGAGTTATATATGAAGAAGCTTCCTTGCATTTTTGTAAAGAAGCTTGTCTTCGGTGTCGGAGGGGAGCGAATAAGAACGAAGAATTTTCAAGTCGCCGCTTTGATTAGACCAGGGGCAATCACTGGCGAAAAGAATTTTGTCCTCGCCGTGCTTTTCAAGGATTTTTGTAAATAATTCTTTGCCTATAAAGCGCAAAACGTAAGCGGTATCAAGGTAAAAATTTCCGCCTGCAAGCTTCTCAAAAACCTCGCTCTCCATTTCGTTTGCGCCCATATGCGCAAGCACGAGCTTTTCGTGACTGACCTTCTTTAAAAGATTCAATACACGGTCGGGAGTGCAGCGTACGGGCTGACCTAAAAATCCGCAGTCGACGCCCGCATGGGTTGTGACTATAAGGTCAAGCTCCTTTGCAAGCTTTAAAATTTTAATATATCCATCGTCGTCAAAGTAAGTCCCTTGATAATCGGGATGGAGCTTTATACCAAGAAAGCCCTGAGCCTTAATAAAGCGCATCTTTCCGTCAAGGTCGTCGCAGGCGGGGTGTATTCCCGCAAAGGAAATAATTTTCCTTTTTTGATTCTCGTATTTTTGATTTATTTCGAGAGCAAAGCGGTTGATGCTTTCAAACTGCTGCGGCGAGGTGACTACGGGAAGTGACACCGAAACATCTATTCCCGCTTTTTCCATGCTTTCTATAAGTCCCGCCTCGCTGCCGTCGGTGTTGGCGGGAATCCCACCCTTCTCCGAGAGATATTCAATAGTTCTTTTTGCAATCTTGTCGGGGAATATGTGCGTATGAAAATCTATTATCATTTTTCACCCTGAGCCTTGCTTTATATTTTGGCTATATCCTCTGCATTTACCGTAACTACCTTGTTTTCGGTAAGGATTTCGTTTATTTTATTAGCGTCGGACGCCTTAAGCACTACGTAAGCATCGTCGCCGTCAATTGAAAGACCGTACATATACTCAATGTTGACGCCGCTCTTGTCGACTATCGAAAGAAGCTCCTGAAGGCTTCCTGTCTTGTGGGGGATTTTGATTATTGATATATCCGAAAGGAGCGAAGAAAATCCGTTTTCTGTGAGCTTTTCCTTTCCGAGGGTAGGATTGTCGACGATAAGTCTTAAAAGTCCGAATTCGGTGGTATCGGCAAGGCTCAGAGAAAGGATATTTACGCCGTTTTGTCTCAGGACGTTAAGCACCTCGCAGAGTCTTCCGGTACGGTTTTCAATAAATATAGTGAGCTGTTTTGCAAACATTTATGTATCCTCCTTAAAAATATCAGTAAAGCTTACGCTTATCAATTACGTGAACTGCCTTGCCCTCGCTTCTAACGAGAGTCTGAGGCTCTACCAGCTTAACCTTTGCGCTGAGGCCCAGAGCCTGCTGGATTACGTGGGTAATCTTTTTGGTAAGCGCCTCGAGAGCTTTTACCTCGTCGGTGTAGTATTTCTGGTCGATTTCTACCTGAATTTCAAGAGTATCGAGGTTGTTTACTCTGTCTACTATCATCATATAGTGAGGAGTAACCTCCTTGCAGTCAACGAGAGCAGCCTCAACCTGGCTCGGGAATACGTTGACGCCTCGAATGATAAGCATATCGTCAACTCTGCCGCAGAATCTTGAAATTCTGGCGCTCGTTCTTCCGCATTCGCACCGCTCACGGCTGATGCTGGTCAAATCCTTGGTGCGGTATCTGATAAGCGGAATGCCCTCCTTGGTAAGGGTGGTGAATGCAAGCTCGCCTGTAACTCCCTCTGCGACGGGGGTGAGGGTTGCGGTGTCAAGCACCTCGGGGTAGAAGTGGTCCTCGCATACGTGAAGTCCCTTGTGGAATTTACAGTCGCAGGCAACGCCGGGGCCCATAATCTCGGAAAGACCGTAGATGTCGTATGCCTTTATATTAAGGCGGCTCTCAATCTCGTTTCTCATCTTTTCCGTCCAGGGCTCAGCGCCGCAGACGGCAGCCTTAAGCTTAATCTTGTCAAGAAGTCCCTCTGCCTCAAGAACCTCTGAAATGTGAAGAAGGTAAGAGGGAGTGCAGGCAATTGCGGTAGCTCCGAAATCCACCATCATCGTGGTGAGCTTCTTGGAATTACCCGTGCTCATAGGCACGACCGTAGCGCCTATTTTCTCAGCTCCGCCGTGCGCTCCGAGACCGCCTGTGAAAAGTCCGTAGCCGTAGGCTATCTGGATAATATCGTCCTTGCCTACGTCTGCCATAGTAAGACAGCGTGCAACGCACTCGTTCCAGATGTCAAGGTCACGCCTTGTATAGCCGACGACGGTAGCCTTTCCGGTAGTACCGCTCGATGCGTGGATTCTTACGATTTCGGAATTGGGGACGGCAAAAAGTCCAAAGGGATAATTGTCACGCAGGTCGTCCTTCGTGGTGAAGGGGAGCTTCGTAATATCCTCGATACCTCTGATATCTCCGGGGAGAAGACCTACTGCCTGCATCTTTTTTCTGTAAAACTCTACGTTGTGGTATACGTAGCTTACGAGCTTCACAAGACGCTTGCTTTGCAGATTAGTCATCTCGTCACGGGACATACATTCTTTAGTTTCATTCCAAATCATTTCTTTCCCCTCCCTTTTGCGCCTTACTCTCCGTAGCCGAGATTGAACGCTTTTTTGTTGATTTCTATGGTCTTGGGCGGAACGGTCGCTTCAACCGTGCTTTCCCATCTTTCCTTGTCAAAGCCGATATATCTTGCGGCATATCCGAGCACTACCGAATTAAGCACCTTGCTGTTGCCAAGTCCGTTTGCTATTCCTGCGCCGTCTACCGTGTATACCTTGTGATTTTCGAGAAGTCCCTCGATTATTCCGTCGGGATACTGAGAAGCGCCGATAACTACCGTCATAGGGTCTATACGGCAATCGTTGACGATAAGCACGCCGTCCTTTTTCAAAAAGTGAGCGTATCTTCTCGCCTCGAGCTTCTCAAATGCGATAATAACGTCAGCCGTGCCTTCCTCTACGACAGGCTCGTAAACCTTGTCGCCGAATCTGACGAAGGTAACCACGCTTCCGCCACGCTGAGCCATACCGTGTACCTCTGAAATCTTTACGTCGTAGCCCTCGGCAAGAGCGGCCTTGCCTATTATTCTTGAGGTGAGAAGCGTGCCCTGACCTCCGACTCCGACAATCATTATATTCTTAGTCATTCGTATTTCCTCCATAGAGCGGCATCAGACCGTTCTCTGTTGCCTTTCGATTGCATCAAATTTGCAATATCCTAAGCAAAGGCCGCAGCCGTTGCACATGCTTTCGTTGATAACTACCTTGCCGTCTGCGCCACGTGACATAGCGGGGCAGCCTATCTTCAGGCAAGCGCCGCATTTTCTGCACTTGTCGGCGTCAACTCTGCATACGTTCGGGAATTTCTGTCCCTTAAGCAAAACGCAGGGGGATTTCGTGATAATTACTGTGAGCGTGTCGCTTGCTACGCTTTCCTTTACTATGCGCTCAAGCTCCTTCGTATCGAATGCGTTTACCTCGATTACGCTCGGTACGCCGATTGCAGTGCAAAGCGTCTTAAAATCGATAGCGTAGGTTTCCTCGCCCTTAAGAGTCTTACCCGTGCCCGCATGCTCCTGATGTCCCGTCATGCCCGTAGTACGGTTGTCGAGAATCATTACGGTAGCCGTGGACTTATTGTAAACCATATTTATGAGTGAATTGATACCCGTGTGAAGGAAGGTGGAGTCGCCGATTACCGCAACCCAATTCTTTATGTAATCCTTACCCTTTGCCTTTTCCATACCGTGCAGGGCGGATATGCTTGCGCCCATACAAATCGTAGTGTCAATAACGCCGAGGGGAGCTACTGCGCCGAGCGTATAGCAGCCGATATCGCCCGAAGCGTGTATCTTAAGCTTGTTAAGCACCGAAAATACGCTTCTGTGAGGGCAGCCGGGGCAGAGAATCGGTGGACGCATAGGAGCGTCAAGCTTCGTAAAGACGCTGTCGTCCTTGCCATATATTTCTGCTTTAAGCATATTTGCGCTGTATTCGCCCTGAACGGTGAAGCATTCCTTGCCCTTTACCTTTATACCCCAGCTTCTTACTTGCTCCTCGATAAGCGGCTCAAGCTCCTCGAATACGTAAAGGGTGTCGACCTTTGCGGCAAATTCCTCGATAAGCTTCCTCGGAAGTGGATTCGTAAGACCGAGCTTAAGCACCGATGCCTCGGGGCAAGCCTCCTTGACGTACTGATAAGCTACGCCGCAGGTGATAAAGCCGAGCTTAGGGTCGCCCATCTCCACTCTGTTTACGGGGAGCGTGGCTGCGTCCGCAGAAAGGCGCTTTTCTCTTTCTTCTACCACGAGGTGTCTGCCTATTGCCGAGGCAGGCATCATAACGTACTTGCGCATATTTCTCTCGTAGGGCTTATCCTCGATTTCAACTCTGTCGCAAAGCTCAACTGCGCTCTGCGAGTGAGCGAGCTTCGTCGTCGTGCGGAGAATTACCGGTGTGTCATATTTTTCGGAAAGCTCAAAGGCGTATTTCGTAAAGTCTTTCGCCTCCTGGCTGTCGGACGGCTCAAGCACGGGAACGTGCGCCGCTCTTGCTATCATTCTGGTGTCCTGCTCGTTCTGAGAGGAGGCAAGACCGGGGTCGTCGGCTACTACTATTACTGCGCCCCCGCCGACACCCGTGTAGGAGAACGTGTAAAGCGGGTCTGCCGCTACGTTAAGTCCTACGTGCTTCATACACGCAAGGCTTCTGACACCCGATATAGATGCGCCGATAGCTACCTCGCAGGCAACCTTTTCGTTGGGTGCCCATTCGGTGTAAACCTCATCGTACTTTGAAAGATATTCGCTGATTTCCGTGCTGGGAGTGCCGGGATAGGCGCTTGAAAGCTTTGCGCCCGCCTCGTAAACTCCTCTTGCTATTGCCTCGTTACCGAGCATAATTGCCTTGCTTTTCATTTGATATTCCTCAAATCCTTTATTCTTTTTGCCTTACCCTCGAACCGCTCAAGCGTATTCGGTGACACAAGCGTAACCTTTGCGTCAAGTCCCAGAACTATTCTGAGCTTCTCTCTTACTTTTTTAGTGATGCTCTCAAGCACCGAGAAGGAGTCCGTGCTCTCGGCAAGCTCAACTCTTACCGTGATTTTATCGTTGTAGCCCTCTCGCTCGAGTATTATTTCGTAATGAGGTCCAAGCTCGCTAAAGCCAAGCACGACCTCCTCTATCTGGCTTGGGAAGACGTTGACTCCCCGTATTTTCAGCATATCGTCGCTTCTTCCCGAAAGATTTTCCATACGGCAGAAGGTTCGTCCGCATTTGCACTTGGAGAAGTTAAGACGGGTTATATCCTTTGTCCTGTAACGGATAAGAGGTAAGCCCTCCTTCTTTATGCAGGTGATAACCAGCTCGCCCTGCTCGCCCTCTGGAAGCACCTCGCCCGTCTCGGGATTGATTATCTCGGGAATGAAGCAGTCCACGATAATATGCATACCGACAAGCTCAAGGCATTCGCCCGATTCGCCGGGGCCCATAAGCTCGCTCATGCCGTAATTCGAGGTAATGAGCATATCCTCGCCCCATACCTTATGCATTTCCTCTCGCATAGCGTCGGTGAGCATTTCGCTTCCGACGAGCGCAATTTTGATTTTAAGGTCGTCCTTGGGGCTTATACCCATTTCGTTTGCTACCTCGGCAAGCCTTAGCGCATACGACGGAGTTGCTACGAGAAGCGAGGTCTCGAAATCCTGCATATACATTATCTGCTTTTGCGAGTTGCCCGTCGACGAGGGAATTATGGTAGCGCCGATATTTTCAAGTCCGTAATGAAGACCTAAAGCGCCCGTAAACATTCCGTAGCCGAAGCAAATCTGAGCCATATCCTTGGCAGTAGCGCCGCCCATACAGGCAATGCGGGATACGCACTCGGTCCAGGTCTTAAGGTCGCCCTCGGTATATCCGACGACGGTGGGCTTGCCCGTCGTACCGCTCGATGCGTGAACTCTGACGAGCTCGTCACGTGGCACGGCGAAAAGTCCGAAGGGATAGTTGTCACGCAGGTCCTGCTTCGTCACGAAGGGAAGCTTCGATAAATCCGAAAGCGATTTAATATCCTCGGGCGTAATGCCTGCCGCCTCCATCTTTCTGCGGTAAGGGAGAACCTTATCGTAAACTCTGCTTACCGTTTCTTTAAGCCTTTCTAGCTGTATTTTTTCTATTTCCTCTCTCGGGAGAGTTTCTTCCTTAGACCAAATCATTTTTTGCGTCCTTCTTAAATAATTTCGTTTTCAATAGGCTTATTAAATGCGTTCTCAATAACCGTCTCGTCGGGAGCTTTTGTAAGCAGGCTGACTATAACCGTAACCACTACGGATGCAGCCATACAGATAACGCCGATAAGAGGAGATGCCGAAATACCGTTCTTTATTGCAACGCCGAGGTCGCAAGCAAAGCCGCCTTTTGCATATCCAAGAAGCACGATAAGAATTACCGTCAGCGAAAGTGAGGAAATAATAGATGCGTACGCAGCCGCCTTTGTAACTCGCTTCCAGAGAAGTCCAAGCACGTAAGGGCCGATAAAGCAGCCTGCAAGAGTACCCCAGCTTATACCCATCATATAAGCTATTGCGGCAATGCCGAATTTCTCGTTGAGTATAGCAAGCACGACAGAAATCGCTACGAATACGAGAGTAAGCACACGCATCACCGTGTTGACACGCTTGTCGGAGGCGTCCTTTTTGATAGAGCCCTTATAAAGGTCAACCGCAATAACAGAAGCCGATGCCAGCGATACTGACGAAAGAGTAGACATGCTTGCGGAAAGAATGAGCACCGCAATGACGCCTGTAAGTCCGACGGGAATTACTACCTTAAGCATCATGGGGATAACCTGCGAATCGGGAACGCCGCCAAGCAGCGAATCTTCAAAGAAGAAGCTAAGTGCGCCTGAGAAATACGCAAAGAATCCAATAATCAATGCAAACGCCGTGCTGACTACTACGCCCTGAGTGATAGCCTTCTTATCACGGATAGCGTAATATTTATGTATCGTCTGCGGCAGCGCCCATACGCCAAATGAGGTAAGGAAAATAAGCGACATAAGAGATACGGTATCGCCGAAAATGCCCTTATTTTCACTGTCGAAGGTAAACCAAGTGTCGGCAATCGCCGAAATATCCCAGCTAACCTCGCTTGAATTCATATAGAAGATTATCATAAGCACGACGCCGATAATCATTATGATTCCCTGAATGAAATCCGAGAGGGCGGTAGCGAAATATCCGCCAAAGAAAAGGTAAAGTGCGGTAAGAGCGGCAAGACAGAGCATTACAATCCAGCCCTCAATGCCGAAGACTATTTCAAAAAGGCTTGAAAGTCCGTTGTAAACCGATGCCGAGTAGGGAATAAGAAATACGAAAATAACGATGGCGGAGGTTATTTTAAGACCGTGGCTGCCGTAGCGCTTCTCGAAGAAATCGGGCATCGTCTTTGCCGCAAGCCTTGCCGTCATATTTTTAGTGCGCTTAGCAAGCACGAGCCACGCAAAGAGCGTGCCTATTACGGCGTTGCCTATTCCAATCCATACCGAAGCAAGTCCGTAGGCTCTTCCGAACTGACCTGCATAGCCTATAAAAATTACCGCCGAAAAATAAGTAGTGCCATAGGCAAATGCGGTAAGCCAGCCGTTAAGTCCCTTTTTGCCCGCTAGGAGAAAGTCGTCAACCGAGCTTGAACGGTTCTTAGTGTAAATAGCTATTCCAACCATAGAAATAGCGTACAAAGCCAACACAATGTAATCGAAAACCATGATACTATCGTCCTTAATAAAATAAAATATATGAAAATTATATCACACGCACGGGCGTATGTCAATGCATTTTTATGCATAGATTCGTCATTTTTTTGCTTTTTGGCAAAGATTTGCTTAAGGTTAAGAGTTATGGCTTTTAAATATAAAGAAGAAAAAACGGAAGCGGGGCAAATTCCGCTTCCGTTAGGTGTATTTTGGGTGGATTGTGCGTTCACCCTCAGGTGAGGGTATAACTATAAAAGATGGCTCTAAGCCTTAAAGGCAATCTTTAGCGCCTTTTCTCGCATCGGCCTTATCCTTGTCAAAGTCGTGCTTTGGTATCATTATATAAGGAATATCGGGGTGTTTTTTACGGATTTCCTTATACATTTTTACCGATTCCGTCGGGTAACCTCTTAAAAAGAGCGCTGCCTTTTGCATCGTATAGACCGTATATCGAAAACGGCTCGTTCCTTACGCCGTAGAATTCGATTCCCTCGGAATCTACCTTTACCTTAGTGAAATTTTTGTCTACATCCTTTATATTCTAAGCCGCTCTGAATTATGAAATATAGCATACCGAGCCAAAAGGAGGCTCGATATCCTTAGTGCTGAGCGCCCACAGCACGGGAATTCCCAAGGCTGCCGATTCGTCGGGGAACGGCGCATACCCGTCTGTGAGAATTATTATGCTTTTCGGTGGCTCGTCACGCATTTCACGGTTGACGAAATCAAATATGATATCGAATCTCGTTCCGCCGCCACCCCTGGGACGTATTTTTAAAAGCTCCTCCTCAGAGGTAAAATCAACAGGCTCGTAAACCTTGGCGTCAAAGAAGCCGAGCTTTCCCGAAAGGTGACCGTCAAACTGCTCGATAGCTCCCTTTATTTCGGAATAGCACTTAGCTATAAGCCCGTCGTCAACCGAGCCTGAGGTGTCTATCATAAAGAGAATATTCTCGATTTTTTTCTCTACCTCGTTGTAGTCGGGCAGGAAAAATCCCGTAGAATCGTATCTTTTGTCGGGGGGAGAGAAGGAATAATCGCATATATCCTCGTCTATGAAGTTCGCAAGGATAGTGCGCCAATCGTTCTTTGCCTCGGTAAGCTCGTCGTAAAATCTTTCGGCGCAAAGCGGCAAAGTGCCTCTTTGGTTGCCGGGGTCTTGGATTTTAAGAGCCGCTACCGCATCGGAAAGGCGCTTTGAGAGAATTTCCGAAAGCTCCTTCGAGCTTTTTCTGCCCCATACCGAATGGTCGTCGAGGACTGCGTCAGAGCCGTTCCTCTTTATAAGCTCGTCCTTGGTGTCGGATAGCGAAAGCGGCTGACCTGACTTTCCTACGCTTGTGCCCTGAGTGCCGTTACTCTTAGTATTGCCCGAGCCGTCCTCAGGTACGTTGCCCTTGCTCTTGTTTTGCAAATCGTCGCTGTTACCTTGTCCTTGGGAGTTACCCTCACCTTGACCTTGGGAATCGCCGTTTTGACCTTGGGAGCTGCCGTCACCATTGCCGTTACCTTGACCGCCCTTGCCGCGAGCTTGCTTTTTGCTCTGCTTTTTCATCATTTCATACACCTGCTCGGCGGTGTAGAGATAGCCCTCCTTGCCGTCGGGCGCAAGATGCATTGATTCGCCAAAGGCACGAACGGTAATGCTTGATTTATCCATTCCGCTTGATTTCAGAATGTTGGAATTGACTACGATATCGCAGGCTACGTTGAAAAAATACGGGTCGTAATCGTTGCCTCTTAAGCAGTGCTGAAGCGCAACGTGAAGCGCCTCATGCATAAGAATAAAATCAAGCTCGCCGTCTGAAAGAAAATCAAGAAATTTCGGCGCAAACATAATGCCCTCGCCGTCTGTCGCCGCCGTAGCCAGCTCGCTATTCAAGGAGAATTTCATATGCATAAGCATAAGCCCGAAGAAGGGGTGCTTATTTAACACCCTCATTCGTGAGGTCAGGATTCTTCTTGAATATTCTCTCGTCTTAAGCTCCTCGTCCGTCATAAGTATTTACCTACGCTTGACATCCAGCGGGAGAAGACGGGAAGCTTCATAAGCTTTTTCTTGTAGTCCTCCTCAAGATTCATATAGTTCTTCAAAAGAACTGCGGAGAAATCAGGAGGCATACCGAGTGCATACTGTATGCTATTCTCAATTTTTGTTAAGTTGTCTTTGCATTTCATAGCGTATTGAGTCATAGAAGCGGTAAGTGCGTAGAGAGCGTCCGAGGTCCTTGGCATAGGCGCAGCCTTGCCGTTGAATATATCGTCTATCGAGGGAAGCTTTGCGTAAATCTCGCCGTAGCTTCGGAATTCGATAGCACAGCCTACGCCCACAAGACCAGCTATAAGAGGGTAGACCTCGTTTATATTTTCGTTGACGCTATTCAGCACGTTAGATACCATTTCCCAAGAACGGGGAGTGGGATACGCTAAATCGTCTGCTCCCGTATCCGCAAGGAAAAGGTCACGCCTGAACGAAAGAAAGCCGGTTACCTTTCGGTTGATTCCGTGCGATACCGCCCACTTAAGCCAGGAGTCAAAATCCGCCTCTATTTCTATATGCATAAGACGGTTTGCAAGCGCCTTTGGCATCTTGTACGCAACCGATTTATCGGTTACACGGTTGCCTGCGGCTATGACTATGCAGTTGTCGGGGAGCTTATGCTCACCTATCACACGGTCAAGCGTTATCTGGTACGCCGCCGCCTGAACGCTTTGCGGTGCGGCAGAGATTTCGTCGAGGAAAAGTATATTTACCACACGGTCGCTTTCATTCATTTGAAAAATCTTTGGCTTAAGCCATACCGCAAGCGTCTTATTTTCATTTGCGGTGGGAATACCTCTTAGGTCAATAGGGTTAAAGAGCAGAAGTCTTACGTCGGTGACGAATACCTCTTTATTCGTTGCGCGCTTTATTTTTTCGGCTATCTGTCTGACTCCCTGAGATTTACCCACACCGGGTGCGCCCCATAGCATTACGGAAGGGACGGACTTTATGGGAGCGCCTGAGTTTATTACGCTTGAATAAGCGTCGGACAAAAGCTCTACGGCACGCCCTACCGACATTTCGGGAAGATTGCTTGATTTTACTGCCATTTACTTTACCCCCAATTTTTTATCCAGCTCCGCAAGCTTGTCACGGTAGTATGCAACTCGGTCGCTGTAATCGTTTTCTTTCTTTAATTCTGCTTTGATGCTCTTTTCACGGTTCTTCAAGAATTTAAGTCCGTCGTTAAGCTTTTTGAGCTGGTCTGCCATAGCTTCGATATAAGCATCGATTTTCATAACGAAGCTGCCCACGCCTGCGCCAAGCTCGACGTAATATCTGCCCTCTCGCTCAAGGAAGATATAAGGAGAATAGCTCTTTATAAGTCCTGACGGAAGAATGATTCTGAAGCCTCTGTATTCGAGCAGGCATTCCTCGTTTATACGGAATTCGCCCGTAAGCAAGCGCTCCTGAAGTCCTGTGCGCAAAAGCAGCTTGTCCTCCTCGGTATAGGTGTCGGGATTCGCCTCCGTATACTCGATATCGCTTTGACAAGCGGCGATAAGAGCGGATTGCTTTTCCTTTTGCTTCGGCAGCGCCTCAAGCTCGGATTTCAGAGAATCTCGGTTTTCAAGGTCCTTAATCATAAGTATCTTGAAGCGACCGAGCATATTCGAGCACTCGATTCTTTCCTTTATCAGAGGATTACCTACCGCAAGCGCCTTGACCTCGCCGTAGTTAAGCGAGGTATCGCTTATGTCCTCGGCAAATTTATCCTCAACGAAGCCTGAAAGCAGGTCCTCTATGAACTTTTGCTTGGTTTCGAGAAGCTGCCAGGAGTAAGCGTCAAACGAGCCTTCGGTGATATATCTGTATATTTCTACCTCAGGGCAGGTGTTGCCCTGCCTTAGGATTCTACCCTCTCTCTGTACCATATCGGCAGGACGCCACGGCACGTCAAGATGGTGGAGCGCCACCAACCTTTCCTGCACGTTGACACCCATTCCAAGCTTAAAGGTCGAGCCGATGAGAATTCTTATCCTACCTGCATTTACCTCTGCGAAAAGCTTTCTTCTTCTCGATTCGGTATCGGCTGTGTGTATAAATGCGATTTCCTCCTCGGGAATTCCCATAATCTTAAGGATTCCCTTAAGGTCGTCGTATATATTGAAGCCGTCCTTAGGGGTTGATGTATCGCAGAAAACGAGCTGAGCGCAGGAATCGCTCTTTGTCCTCATGTATATCTTATACACCGCCTCAGCGCAGCTGTATACCTTGGATTGCGTGGTAAAATGCATCGAGGGATTGACGAGCCTTATATCGAGCGCCGCCTTTCGTCCGTCGGTGGTAATCAGAAGCAGATTATCTACCTTTCTCGATACACGCCTGTGTCTTACGTCGTCGGCACGCTCGGAGATTTTGTCAAGGTAGGTCTGAAATTCTACCGTCTTCGGTATTACCACGTCCGTGTAGCCCGAAAAGTCGGGTATTTCGTTGGTCTTATCAACCTTGTGAAAATCCGTGATGCCGGAAAACAGCGTCGTAAGCTCGGGTAGGTTAAAGAAGCGTGAAAGCCTCGTCGCCATACGGAAGCTAGAGGTGTCTACGTCGACCTCAAATTCGGTGCGCTTTTCGGCAAACATACCGCACCACGAATCAAAGCTTTGCAGGTCGAGAAGCGTAAGCTCTGAATTCTGAAGATATCTTTGCATCGTGTATACGTCGCTTACAGAGTTTGTAATAGGAGTACCCGTAGCGAATATTACGCTGCCGCCGTTTTTGGATACGCAGTGTACCTTTGCGAGCATTGCTTCGCACTTTGAGCTTCCGCTTTCACTTACACCCAGTATCTGCATCTTCGTATCTATCTTGATATTTTTGTAGTTGTGTCCCTCGTCGAGGAAAAATGCGCCGACCTTAAGCTCCTCAAAGGTAATACCCGCCTCTAAAAGCTTGTCCTCGGTGAGCTGAATTTTCTTTATAGCCTCCTCGACGGTGCGCTTGCGGTGCTTTAAGGCGGCAGTGCTGGTCTGACGCTCGCTGTCGGCCTCATCAAGAAGCATTTTTTCCTCCTCAAGCCTTTCTGTAAGATAGGCGTTACTGAGGGGAATCATATCAAAGCAGCTGTAAGCGATAATAATCGCCTCGTAATCACCGTCACGCATCTCTCTCAGTGTAGCCTGGCGCTGCTTCGGAGTGAATTTCGGAGGATTTACTACCAGAAGCTTCGCATCGGGATACAGCTGTAAATAGCTATCCTGCCATTGACCTGTCAGGCTGTTCGGCACTACGTATAAATTTTTATTTGAAGTGCCCATTCTTCGCATTTCGTGTCCTGCGGCAACCATAATAAAGGTCTTGCCCGCACCCACGTCGTGCGCAAGGAGGGTTGATTTTGAGAAAAGAATTCTTGCTATCGCATTCTTCTGATACGGATAAAGATTTATGCTAGGAGCAAGGTCGGGGAATTCAAGGAAATCTCCGTTATAATGCCTTACCTTGACACAGCCGTACCTTTCGTTGTAAATATCCTCAAGCTTCCTTTTTCTGGTAGGGGAGGAGAATATCCAGCTCGAAAAATCCTCGAGTATTATCTTCTGCTTTTCCTGAGCGAGCATAGATTCGGTTTCGTTGAGAATCCTGACTTTTTTGCTCTTTCCGCCGGAATAGGTGGTCTTGGTATCGTATACTGTTGGTATCTTCTGGTTGAGCGTCTTTTCTATGATTTCCATAGCGCTCATAAAGCGAGTGCCGTAGGTGAAATGCACGAGAAGCTTTGATTTGCTGTAATCGTACCTTCCCTTGAGAGGAATCTCCCAAGATCCTGTAAGCACGTCGTGCTTGGTTTTCAGATGCTCCTTGTTGAAAAGTGTTGAGGGCCTGCCGAAAAGATGGACGATAAAGTCATCAATAACCTCAGCGGGAAGCCAAGGCGAGCCAAGCGTGGCGTATATGTCCTCGGCTCTCGATTTTGCGGGAAGTACCTTTTTGAGAGCCGTTATATTCCTTGTGAAATATCCGTCGTATTTTTCGTTTGCTTCCTTTGCGATTTTTATTTTGGAAAGAATATTTCCCGAAAGATATTCGTCGGCGGTTTCAAAGCCGAGGTAATAGCATTCGTTCCACTTTAAGGGGTTCTGAAAAACCGTATCGCTTTCGGTGAGAACAGAAATGACCGTCTTCATATCCGCTCCGGTTATTCTGCTGATATACTCGATATCAACCTTGGCAGAACGGTTAAGCGACATTACGAGAGCGTCGGCAATAGCGATATCGCCACCCGTGGCGATAGGCTCTGCGGTGCTGTCCGAAAAAACCTCGTCCCAGTCAAGCGACAGCTCAATTTCTGCGCCGTCGTAGTTCATTCTTTTCTTCATTCCGCCACTTCCTTTCCTTGAAAATTCTATGCTTATCTAAATAACCGTAAAGGCACTTCGTCGTGAAATATTATTTTATCATAAATAATATTAGCTTGTCAAGATTTGGCGGAGGAAAGAAATTGCGGTATGCGTAATATAATTAAATAAGCTCGCTTTCGGCAACGAAAAAATCAGGAAAAAAATTCAAAAAAAGACTTGACAAAATTGAGGCTTCGGCGTATAATGTTTATCGGTTAGCAAAGGCTAACTCAAGTTTTTCGCTTAAAGGAGGAACGCATTTTGAATCTTATAGATGCATCCATAGGAGAAGAATATACCGTCGTGTCAATCAATACGGGCGACGAGGAGCTGGAAGCATTTCTCTTTTCCTTAGGCTGCTATTCGGGCGAGCCTATTACGCTTATCAGACGGCATAAAAGCAGCTGTACCGTATGCATTAAGGACGGAAGATACAGCATTGATTCGGCTTTAGCAGAGGCAATTACGGTTGAATAGCCGCATAGCTTTGAAGTATTTTTTTGAATTCGTGTTAGCCTATGCTAACCGATAGATTCTTACTAAAATGCAAACAATTAATATCATTATAAAGGAGAAATACAATGAGAATTGCGCTAGCCGGAAATCCGAATAGCGGAAAGACCACGATGTATAACGCTCTTACCGGCAGAAATGAAAAGGTAGGCAACTGGGCAGGCGTTACTGTCGATATAAAGGAGCACTATATAAAGGAAAAATTCCTTGACGGTGCTGAGGGAGTTGTTGCGGTAGACCTCCCCGGTGCATATTCAATGTCACCCTTCACCTCGGAGGAAAGCATCACCCGAGATTTCGTTACGGGCGAGAATCCCGACGTTATAATAAATATAGTCGATGCTACCAATCTTTCAAGAAGCCTTTTCTTTACTACTCAGCTGCTGGAGCTTAACATACCCGTAGTAGTGGCTCTCAACAAAACCGATGCCAACGAGAAAAAGCACAACAAAATCGACACGAAGCGCCTTAGCGAAATGCTCGGATGCACCGTGGTAGAGACGGTATCAACCTCAAAGGCAGGACTTCCCGAGCTTATATCGGCGTCTAGAGCGGTTGTTGGTGGCGGACAGAAAGCGCCCTATTCCGACCTCGGCGTTGCTACCGACAAGAGAAGCGCCGTCCTTGCTGACAGAAAAAGATATTCCTTTGTTAATTCCATTGTAAAGGCTGTCGAGGAAAGACAGACCTATACCAATAAAAGAAATTTCCAGGATAAGGTAGACGATATACTTACGAACAGATGGTTCGGTATTCCGATTTTTGCCGCCGTTATGTTCCTCGTCTTTATGATTTCGCAATGGGAATTCGGCCCCGGCGTATTGCTTGCCGACCTTCTTGTGGGCTGGCTTGAAGCAGGTCAGGAGGCGCTTGCCACGGCTATAAATTCCGAGAGCATCTGGGCGTCGATACTTATAGACGGTATTATTGGCGGGTTTATAGCAATAGTCGGATTTTTACCGCTGGTTATGGTAATGTATTTTCTCATAGCTTTGCTTGAGGACTTCGGATATATGGCAAGAGCTACTGTGGTGTTAGACCCGATATTCAAAAAGGTAGGACTTTCGGGAAAATCGGTAATTCCTTTTATTATCGGAACGGGCTGCGCAATTCCCGGCGTTATGGCTTGCCGTACTATCCGTGATGAGCGAGAGAGAAGAACCACCGCAATGCTTGCGCCCTTTATGCCCTGCGGAGCAAAGCTTCCTGTTATTGCCCTTTTTGCAGGAGTGTTTTTCGGTGATTCGCCTTGGGAGGGCGCTCTTATGTACTTCATAGCTATTGCAGTTATACTTCTTGCAGCGCTTCTGGTCAACGCCTTAAACGGATACAAGGCTAAGAAATCCTACTTCATAATAGAGCTTCCCGAGTATAAAGCGCCCTCGGCAATAAAGGCTGTAAGAACTATGGCTGAGCGTGGCTGGGCGTTTATAGTCAAGGCCGGTACTATTATCCTCGTATGCAATTTTGCCGTACATCTTATGCAGAATTTCGGCTGGAATTTTGCAGTAGTAGAGAATGCGGATTCTTCTATTCTTGCTACGATTGCAACTCCGTTTGCTTACCTCTTTGCTCCTATCGTAGGCTTCGTTTCCTGGCAGCTTGCAGCTGCGGCTATTACTGGCTTTATCGCCAAGGAAAACGTTGTTGCGACGCTTGCAGTCTGCTTCGGTATTACGAATCTCATTAATCCCGACGAAATGGCGATTGAGGGCGGGGCTGAGATAAGCGAGATAGCGCAGGCGTTCGGTATGGGAAGCGGAGGCGCAATGATTGCTGCCGTGGCGCTTGCATACCTTATGTTCAATCTTTTCACGCCGCCCTGCTTTGCGGCAATCGGCGCTATGAATTCCGAAATAAAGAGCAAGAAATGGCTCTTTGCGGGAATCGGACTTCAATTCTCGGTAGGCTATACCGTGGCGTTCCTAGTTAATTTCTTCGGCTCGCTCGTTTCTGGCGGATTAAGAGGCGAGGCTTGGACCTATATCTTAGGCTGGGCAGTTACCGCTTCGGTTTCCGCACTTTATACAGTAATTATCTTAAGAAACAGAGCTAAGGCACGCACGGCAGAAGCCTCAAAGGCGCAAAAGGTCGTAGCAGAGGTCTGACGCTATGGAGCCTATTGATATTATAATAATCGTCGCAATTCTTCTCGTTATCGGCGGTGCGCTCGCATACATAATCAGAGCCAAAAGGAGCGGAAGACATTGCATCGGCTGTCCCGACAGCAAGTCCTGCTCCGCAAAATCCAAAAGCAGCGGCTGTAACGGAAAATGCAACGCTTGCAGCTGCGGCTGTAATTCGGGGTTAAAGCGAAGCGAAGAATCGAACGAAGATAAAATCGGTCAACAAAATCCGAATAAAAACTAAATACACCTTTGGTCTGTGGGACGCTTTAGCTTCAAGGCGTCCCACTAAATTTTTCCCCTTTTTTATTTTTTACTTGCGCCTGCGTGCAAAGTGTGCTAAAATAGTACTAACGCTGTTTTTGTGAGAGGTTATATATGGAATACCGCATTGAAAAGGATACGATGGGAGAGGTTAAAGTGCCTGCCGACAGGCTTTGGGGAGCGCAGACACAAAGAAGCCTTGAGAATTTTAAAATCGGCGACGATAAAATGCCGATAGAGATCATCCGTGCTATTGCGTTGGTGAAGCTTGCCTCGGCAAGAGCCAACAGAGCGCTAAGTCCCGAGCGTATGACCGAAAATAAGCTTTCGCTTATAGAGAGCGCCGTTTCGGATATCCTTAGCGGCAAGCTTGACGGTGAGTTTCCCTTGTCGGTATATCAGACGGGAAGCGGCACGCAGACCAATATGAATTTAAACGAGGTTATAGCAAATCTCGGCAATAAAAAAGCGGGCGAGAAAATACTTCACCCGAATGACGATATAAATATGTCGCAGTCCTCAAACGACGTCTTTCCGACGGCTATGCATATTGCGATATATCTTGCGGTAAAGAACGAGCTTTTGCCGGCAGCTAGAGAGCTGAGCGAGGCGCTTGCTAAAATAGAAGCCGAAAGCTCGGGGATTGTAAAAAGCGGAAGAACCCATCTTCAGGATGCAACCCCGATAGCCTTTTCCCAGGAGGTAGGCGCTTGGCGAGGCGCTATTGATAGGGATATAGAGCTTATTTCTTCCTCGATTGCACCGCTGCTGTCTCTTGCCATCGGCGGTACTGCCGTAGGCACGGGGCTTAACGCCAAGGCGGGCTTTGATAAAATGACGGCAGCGGAGATAGCAAGGCTTACGGGTGAGGGCTTCGTCAGCGACGAAAATAAATTCCGTCAGCTCTCGCATAAGAGTGAAATATGCCTTGCCCACGGCGCAATAAAGACGCTTGCTGCCGACCTTATGAAGATAGCAAACGATATAAGATGGCTTGCCTCAGGACCGAGATGCGGACTTTCCGAAATAACGATTCCCGAAAACGAGCCCGGCTCGTCTATAATGCCGGGCAAGGTAAATCCCACGCAGTGCGAGGCAGTTACGATGGCGGCGGCGAGAGTAATGGGCAACGATACTACTGTAGGAATATGCGCAGCTTCGGGCAATTTCCAGCTTAACGTATATATGCCGATTATCATATATAGCTTCATAAATTCGGTAAAAATCCTCAGCGACAGTATGAAATCCTTTTCAGAGAACTGCGTGAGAGGAATCAAGGCAAATCCTGACAAAATGAAAACAAATCTTTACAATTCGCTTATGACTGCCACTGCGCTTGCGCCGTATATCGGATATGATAATACTGCAAAAGCGGTGCATCTTGCGCACGAGCAGGGAATTACGCTTAGGGAAGCTGTGCTTTCACTTTCGCTGCTCACAGAGGAAGAATTTGACAGCTACTATAAGCCTGAGAAAATGGTATAAGGAGTATTTATGGATATCAGAAAGAAATCGCTCGAAAAGCATTATGAATGGGGCGGTAAAATCGAGGTTATATCAAGACCGAGTATAAATACGAGAGAGGACCTTTCTTTAGCCTATACGCCGGGCGTTGCCGAGCCCTGCCTTGCAATTAAGGAGTCCCCGGAGCTTTCATTTAGTCTGACCAGAAGAAGCAATCTCGTGGCGGTTATCACCGACGGTACGGCAGTACTTGGACTTGGCGATATAGGACCGCTTGCGGGTATGCCGGTAATGGAGGGCAAATGCGCACTTTTTAAGGAATTTGCCAACGTCGATGCATTTCCGATTTGCCTGAAAACGAAGGACGTTGACGAGATAGTAAAGGCGGTTGCGCTTATTTCGGGATCCTTTGGCGGAATAAATCTTGAGGATATATCAGCGCCCAGGTGCTTTGAAATAGAAAAGCGCCTCCAGGGGGTCGTCGATATCCCCGTATTCCACGACGACCAGCACGGCACGGCTATCGTGCTTGCCGCAGCGTTGTTGAATGCGCTTAAGGTAGTAGGGAAGAGAATAGAGAAAATAAAGGTTGTAATAAACGGCGCAGGCGCTGCAGGAACTGCAATAGCGAAGCATCTTATCTCGCTTGGCGTCAAGAATCTCGTTATGGTAGATAAATTCGGTATCATATCCCGTGACGACAGCACGCTCAGCGATGCGCATAAGGAGCTGGCGGAGCTTACCAATGCGGCATGTGAGTGCGGAAGCCTCGCTGATGCGCTTGTAGGCGCAGATGCATTTATAGGTGTGAGCGCCCCAAATATAGTTACCAAGGAAATGGTGTCGACGATGGCTAGGGGTGCAATAGTATTTCCTATGGCGAATCCTACCCCTGAAATTATGCCCGACGAGGCGTATGCGGGCGGTGCAAGAATAGTAGGCACGGGCAGAAGCGATTACCCGAATCAGATAAATAACGTCCTTGCATTCCCGGGCATTTTCAGAGGTGCGCTTGATTGCGGAGCTAGGGTAATAAACGACGAGATGAAGCTGGCGGCTACCTATGCCCTCGCAAAATACATAAGCGACGAGGAGCTTTCAGCAGACAATATAATACCCTCAGCTCTCGATAAGTCGGTCGCAAGCTGTGTCGCCGATGCAGTAGCTGATGCGGCAAGAAAAACAGGCGTCGCAAGAAAATAAAGAATTATAAGCTTAAGCCGTGGCTTTGATTTTGCTCAGCCGCGGCTGATTTATAGCTTAAATATCCAAGTCTTAAAGCCTGAAAGCAACCAAAAAAGAATTTTCAAAACCTATTGACTTTTATAAAACCGAGTGCTATAATATACTAGGTTTTAGAAAAGAACCCCAATTAAGCCCGAAAAACGAGGGCATAAAACCGTATCTGGGTGTAGCGCAGTTGGTAGCGCGCCACTTTGGGGTAGTGGAGGCCGCAAGTTCAAGTCTTGTCACTCAGACCAAATCAGCACGATGATTTTGATAGAATTCTCGTGCTGATTTTTTTGTATTTTTGAGGGTTTTCGGGCATTTTCGCGCGTTTTTTGCCCATTTTTGACCCTTTTCCATCTCATAAACAATAAAAGAGCCGTCCGAGTGTGTGTCCCCGGGCGGTTCTTTCATTTTTAGATTTTATTTCGTTTTTTTATTGGGCAAATCGTTTTTTTATTAACCATTTCGTTTTTTTATTGATTTTTAGTTCCCGGGGAGTGATTCCCTCTCGCGTTTTCTTGCAGTTGCTCTTAATAATCCAAAATCATAATAGAAAACCCCGCAAATCATAAGAGTGAGCTCGTTGAAATGCGGGGTTTTTAATGGTATAATTTTTATATCTACTTAGCAAAAATCACTTCATTATTCATGATTTCAATTGCCTGCTGTTCCAGCAGATACGCCTCATAGCGTTTCTTGTTTG
>JAZRCT010000011.1:0-21566 GCA_045659905.1 Eubacteriales bacterium
GCTTTCAAAGGGAATTCCTATGCTCCCCGGCTGCTCCAATCCCTCGGATATTGAGGCGGCGCTTGAGCTTGGACTTACCACCGTTAAATTCTTCCCCGCAGAGGCAGCAGGCGGTCTTAAGATGCTTAAGGCTATGGCAGCGCCCTACGGTCAGCTTACCTTTATGCCCACCGGCGGCATCAACGCAGACAATCTTCTCGACTACCTTAAGTTTGGCAAAATCGTAGCCTGCGGCGGCTCGTTTATGGTATCCGAGGACCTTATTAAGGCTAAGGATTGGGCGGCAATTACTGCTCTTACCAAGAATGCTGTCAAGGCTATGCTCGGACTTGAATTCGTACATATGGGCATCAACAACGAGAATGCAGAGGAAGCGGAGCGTGGAGCAAAGCTCTTTGAGCTTATGTTCGGTATGCCCACCCGCACGACCTCTAAGTCAATCTTCGCAGGCGATGCGTTTGAGTTTATGATGGGCAAGGGTCCCGGCAAGTGCGGCCACATTGCAATCCGTACCTATTTCGTAGACAGAGCTATGGCTTACTTTAAGAGAATGGGCTTTGAGTTTGACGAAGCGTCGGTTACCTACGACGATAAGAGCGGCAAGCCTAAGTTCGCTTATTTCAAGGACGAAATCTGCGGCTTTGCAATTCACCTCGTTCAGAAATAAATTTAATCCGCTTTAAAATTTTGCATAGGGCTTCTGCGACAAGCAGTATGTCCTGAGGAGGGGCTGTCTTAAATGCGCATTGCATAAAGACAGCCCCTCGCTTTTAGTCTTGTAAACTTTCGTGCGCTAATATTGATTTTTAACAAAATATGTGCTACAATATATCTATAAAATCCTTTATGAAATGCGGGGTTCTTCTTAAATGACGCCTGATTTTAACGATAACATAGAAAAAAAGCCTAGTGACGGTGCGATAAAGGTCAATATCACCACCACTCACGGCACGCCCGAAATGCTCGTCGGCAAGTATTCCGAGAGCTTCGTTGCCGAGCTTGCAAGTCAGATTACAGAGAGACTTTCCTCGTCGCTCGGCGTTTTTGGCTTTGCCGAGTCAAGCGTTGAGATTGATATGGTATTCTCGCCCGAAAGCTTTATGGAGCATACCACGGGCGGCGTTACTTACCGAAGACTGCTTATGTCGGCTAAGGGCTGCGCTCCACGTGATTTCTGGGTTAAGTGGCAGGGTAAGGACGGTGAGCCACTCAGCTGCGCTAACGAGGTTTCGGCATCGGATATAGAGTTCTCGCTCGGCGAGGACGTCCCGCACAAGGTGCGTGAGAGGGAATACCGCTATCTCGTGCACGGCAATTCCGACAAATACAGGACCGCTATGGGTAAGAAGAATATCACCGAATGGCGTGACCTTATCAAGCGTGCGGTAAAGCGTGGAGAGCTTACCAAGGAGACAGTAGGAGAGGCGGCGGTTTCTCAGCATTCCGAGGAGGTTGCGGACAAGCTTACCGACCTCTTAAAGAGATTTAATATAAATATCCCCAAGGAGGAGTCTATCGCTTCCGAGCAAAGGGACGATATCGCAGAGCTTGCCAAGTCAAAGCTTATAGAGAGAAATACGCCTTACGAGGCGCAAGAAGAAAAAGAGCCGACCGAGGCAGCGCTCACCCTTAACGAAGTCAGCGAAGCAGGCGGAGAGGTTGAATCTTACGGGGATATAAATGCCGATGCCGTGAGCGACGAGGATTTCGTCGGAGACTTTATAAGCTCGCTTGAAATATCCGCTGAGGACAATGAGGAAGCCGAGAGCGTGATCGCCGAGGACGAGCCGCCCTTTGAGATAGGCGAAGATGCGTTTGAAGCCGAGGAGGAGCTGCCCGTTGCGGCAGCCGACAGCGAGCACGCCGAGGAGGCGGTCGCAGTGCCAAGAGGCGGCTACGATATCCCGATTGACGGTATAGCTTTCGGCAAGCGTGATTCAGCAGCCGAGGAATTTACCCCCTATCAGTCAGCGCCGACGGCAGCGAAAGAGGACGAGTGTGAAATCTTGCGAGCAAGGCTCAGCGAGGAAGTGCTTTCGAGAAGCGAAGCTGAGGAGCGCCTTAATCTGGCGCTTGCCGAGCGTGACGCTGCGCAGGCAGAGCTTGATAATATAAAAGCGGCGCTTTTAGCCGTCAGAGATACGCTCGGAGGCGAGATATCCGAGCTTCGTGCAGAGCGTGATGCGCTTAAAGCCAAGCTTGAGCTTGAGGAGGCGGCGCACAGGAGAGATAAGGAGCTGTTTGCCGAGGCGGCAAGACAGGCTAAGGAGGAGAGCGAGCGCATCGTCCGTGAGCGTGAGGCAGAGCTTTTGAGAAGCGCAGACGAGGCGGCAAGGCTTAGAGTGGCGGAGCAAAGAGCGGCAGAGGCTGCCCGTGAGGAAGAAATCCGTCTTGCTGAGATTCAGCGCATAGAGCGTGATATCAGGAATAGAAGCGAGGATAAGCGCACCGCACTTGAGCGTGCGCAGGAGCAGAGCCGTGCTATGGAGCGTGAGGCGCTCCTCAGGGTTCAGAGCATAGGACTTGCCGAGCCTAAGAGAGAGCCGTCGCCAGAGGTTAGCGTACCCACGGTGACAGAGAAGCCCGAGGAAAGCGCAGTAAGCAGCGCAAAGCCGATACCCGTAGGACCTGAAAATCACCCCTACACGAGCGTCAGCGCAAAGCTTATCTTCCGTCATAACGTCGACCCCAACGTCAAGGGCAGACTTTACGAGATAATCTCAAGAGCGCTTGAATATTATAAAAAGGAGCACGTCTACATAAAGCTTAAGGCAAGTATTCCCGAGCCTGCGGCGGTTATGCTGGATTTCGAGCAGTTCCCCGAGGGCGAGGACGAGCTTCTGCGTGGAATAGTCAAGCTTATAGGCAATAGCGACCTTGGCGTAATGAAGATAATAGTTGAGTAATTAGCCTGCCTCCTGCGAGAGGGTGAGGATTGCTCATATATAACGAATGTTACATTAGCGTGATGCTCCAAATGGATGCATCACGCTAAAATTAAATTTGCTAAAGGGTTATATTGACTTTATGGGTATGTGAAAGGAATAAGAGAGCTATGAATAAAGGAGCGTTAAGCTTCGAGGAGCGCAGTGACGGTACTCTTGAAGCAAAAATAATAAGCGCCGGGGAGGAATTAACTATCCCCGAATACCTTGGTGACAAAAAAATCACCCGTGTCAGCACGGGCGAATTTCAGGGTGTAGAAAAAATCAAGCGTGTAAAGCTCCCCTTTGGAGTAAAAGAGATAGCGCCATCTGCCTTTTCGGGCTTTTCGTCGCTTCAGGATGTATATATTCCCGAGGGCGTTAGCTCCATCGGAAGCTCTGCCTTTTACGGCTGTCATTCGCTAAGGAGCGTGCTTTTGCCTGCCTCGCTTGAAAAAATAGAGGGGGTAATTCTCGGTGACTGTCCCTCGCTTCTTGAAATAAGGGTGGAGAGGGATAATCCTGTCTTTTGCTCTATCGACGGAAATCTCTATACGAAGGATAAATCCAAGCTGATTCTCTACGCCAAGGGTAAGGAGGCGCGTGAGCTTGATATTCCCGAGTACACAGTAGAAATCGCAGAACACGCATTTTCTGGCGTCAGAAGGCTTGAAAAAATAAAAATAGGCAAAAGCCTTACGAAAATAGGAAGAAACGCTCTTTCGCGCTGTCTTTCGCTAAAAGCAATCGAGGTCGATGCGGGAAACGCTGCGTACAGCTCTGTTTCGGGCAATCTTTACAACAAGGATAAAAGCGTACTCATACAGTATGCGGTTGGTAAGGAGGATATATCTCTTACCGTCCCTGATACGGTGAAGATTATCGACGATGGCGCATTTACCGATGCAAAAAGGCTCGTTGAGGTCATTCTGCCGCCCTCGGTTCGTGAAATCAGCCATTACGCATTTTTCGGATGCGAGTCACTTGCGAAGCTTCACGGCGGCAAAGGACTTTCCTATATCGGCGAATCCGCCTTTGACGGCTGTGAATCGCTTATTGAAATCAAAATTCCAAGAGCGGTAGACTATATAGAGTATTTTGCCTTTTCGGGGTGTAGCTCGCTTACAATACTCGCCGAATGTGAGGAAATGCCCCCTGATTGGTATTTTGGTATCGAGAGTGACGTTGCCGAGATTATATTCGCTGCCGAAATTTAGGCTTGCGGTGAAGTTAAGCTTGCCCTCCTTGCTTTCGCAAAGAGTGATATTGCCACCGCTGGTGGCAGTGATATTCTTCACTTGCGTAAAGAGTGATATTGCTTCGCAGTGATATTCCGCGCTTATGCGAGGAGTGATATACTTTGCCTTCGCAAAGAGTGATATCCAAAGCTCACGCTTTGGGTAAAAAACGCCCAAAAATGCTTTCGGTGGGCAAGGGGGACTTTGGCTGCAAAGTCCCCCTCTTAATTCAACTGATTCAAAGCGCCCCTTTTTTATTCAAACTATTTAAGCTTCCCTTATAAATTCCGTCTAGCCAATACAAATATTTATGTAGGTTCGTCCTGCGAAAAGCTCTCTTTTCACACGGCAATCGACGCCCATTCTGCGAAAGCCTACGAGCGCATGTTCAATGCTTTCCTCAAGATTATAAAGCCTGTCCGCTACGCTATCGTATTCGTACTCGACGGGCTTTTTTCTTTTATCGATTATAGAGTCGACCATAATCTCGGTTTGCGCCGTAGTCAGCTTGCCAAGCTCTATTTTTTCAAGAGCAGAGGGCAGCTCGTCCTCACTTAGGCGAAGCAAGGTTCTTGCGTGCCGCTCGGTAAGTCCGAGCGAAATAATGCGCTCCCGAGCCTCCTGACTGAATTTTAAAAGCCTGAGCTTATTAGCGATATAAGGCTGACTTACCCGAAGCAGCGCCGCAAGCTCACTTTGCGTAAGACCTCGCATTCTTATCATAGCAAGAAAGCTTGTCGCCTCGTCAAAATAGTTCATAAAAAATCCCCCGTAATGACTTTTTTTTCTATCATAGCACGGGGGAAATATATTATTTTGTCACTCTGTGTATTTTGCGATAACTTTACAATATGTAAACCAAAATAGGCAATTATGTCGATTTATGCACGAAATCGGCGAAGCATATACACATTTGATTAGAGGTAAAAATCAAAGCGGCTTCTTCGAAATCTGTGCGTACGCCCTTGGGTATGAAGCAGGTGTCCTTGCTATCTTTGAAAGCTTGATTATCGGGTGCAGAGCAGCGTCCGCATCGCCGGCAAGTCTTATTTCCTCTACCGATTTAAGCTTGCCGCCGAGCATTGAAATAGCCTTCTTTGATGCCTGAAGCTCGTACTCGGCATTCTTGCCCTTCATTGCGAGCATCTCACCGCCAACCTTGACGAGCGGCAGACAAAGCTCGAGCAGCACGGGGAGCTGAGCTACTGCTCTTGCGGTGGCGTAGTCGAATTTTTCACGTCCGTCGGCCTTCCCGAAATCCTCTGCGCGCACGCATATAGCCGTCACGTTGGTAAGCCCAAGCGCCGATGCCGCCTCGCTTACGTAGTTCACACGCTTTTGCGTTGAATCGATAGCGGTTATTTTTAAATCCGGCCTTACTATCGCAAGCGGGAGTGTGGGGAAGCCTGCGCCGCAGCCTACGGCGACTATGCTTGCGCCCTCCTTAAGATGCTTAGCCAGCGTTACGCTGTCGGCATAGTGAAGCAGCGCAATCTTGTCGGGCTCTGTGATTGCCGTAAGATTGTACTTTTCGTTCTCCGAAAGCAAAATTTCGGTAAGAAGCGTGAATTTCTCGCACACCGCCTTGGAAAGATAGCAGGAAAGTGAATTTTCCTTGAAATATTTTGAGATAGATGAGCTTAGCTCATTTTTGTTGATTGCCATAGCTTACCTCTGCCAAAGTCAATTTTGGTCTAATTGTATCATAAGAGCGCAGCTATGTCAAGAAATCTTGTGTATATTTCGTTTAATTTTTAACAAAAATTTCTTGACTTAACGCACGCCGTGTGCTAAAATATTAATGTATGAAAAAATTACTTCTAAGAAGGAGATTTCAAAATGGCAACTTACAATAAGAAGACTATTGAAGACGTAGAGGTGGCAGGCAAGACAGTCCTTGTCCGTTGCGACTTCAACGTACCTATGAAGGACGGCGTTATCACCTCCGACAAGAGGATCGTAGGCGCACTCCCTACCGTTAAGTATCTTCTTGACGGCGGCGCAAAGGTTATTCTTTGCTCGCATATGGGTAAGCCCCACAGCATTCTCACCGAGGGCTTCGGACTTACCAAGAAGGAGAAAAAGGCAGTAGAGGCGCTTCCCGAGGCAGAGCGTGCTAAGGCTACCGCAGAATATCTTGCGAAGGCAGTAGTAGCAGACAAGAAGAAGCTTACCTTGAAGCCCGTTTGCGACAGGCTCAACGAGCTTCTCGGCAAGGAGCTTGTTACTTTCGCTGAGGATATCGTAGGCGAGGACGCTAAGGCTAAGATTGCCGCTCTTAAGGCAGGCGAGGCAGTTCTTATCGAGAATACCCGCTTTGACGCAAGAGAGACCAAGAACGACCCCACCCTCGCAAAGGAGCTTGCTTCATTTGCTGACCTTTTCGTCAACGACGCTTTCGGCGCAGCTCACAGAGCGCACGCATCTACCGCAGGCGTAGCAGACTATATCCCCGCAGTTTGCGGATACCTTATCCAGAAGGAAATTTCGGTAATGGGCAAGGCTCTTATGAATCCCGAGCGTCCCTTCGTTGCAATCCTTGGCGGCGCTAAGGTTGCCGACAAGCTCAACGTTATCGAGAATCTTCTTAACAAGGTAGATACCCTCATTATCGGCGGCGGTATGGCGTTCACCTTCCGTGCATCTCAGGGCTACGGCGTAGGTAAGTCGCTTCTCGACGAGACTAAGCTTGATTACTGCCGTGAAATGATGAAGAAGGCAGAGGAAAAGGGCGTTAAGCTTCTTCTTCCTATCGATACCGCAGTAGCAGACGGCTTCCCCGAGCCTATCGACGCTCCTATCGACGTTGAGTACGTAGATTCCACTGCAATCCCTGCTGACAAGGAGGGACTTGATATCGGTCCTAAGACCGCAAAGCTCTTCTCGGATGCAGTTCTTTCCGCAAAGACCGTAGTATGGAACGGTCCTATGGGCGTATTTGAGAACCCCACCCTTGCAAAGGGTACGATAGCAGTAGCAGAGGCTCTTGCAGCAAGCGACGCTACCACCATAGTAGGTGGCGGCGACAGCGCAGCAGCCTGCGAGCAGCTTGGCTACGCATCGAAGATTACTCACATTTCTACCGGCGGTGGCGCATCGCTTGAATTCCTTGAGGGTAAGGACCTTCCCGGCATTTCCTGCCTTCTCGACAAATAATTTTTTTGTATAAATCGCCGTATTCTTCCAAGGCTCGCCGTAGGGTTCTACGGCTTCGGGAAGAATAGCGACGATTTCTCCTAAAAATTCCAATGTTGAGCTGAATTTTGGCTTATATTGCCGTATTCTTCCAAGGCTCGCCGTGGCAAAGAGTGATATTGCTTCGCAGTGATATTGTCACCCAAGTGGCAGTGATATTCCTCACCCCCAGTGAGGAGTGATATTCTTTGCTTGCGCAAAGAGTGATATTACCTTGGACAATAAAAATCTCCCATAAATGCTTTCGGGGGTATGGGGACGCTTTGGCTGCAAAGCGCCCCCGACCTCTCCCCATAACAAATGAAAAGGAAAAATGAAAATGAGAAGAACAGTAATTGCGGGCAACTGGAAAATGAATATGACTCCCTCGGAGGCAAAGACGTTCATTACCGAGCTTGCTCCTATGGTTAAGGGAATGGATAAGTGCGATATCGTGCTTTGCGTTCCTTACGTAGATATTGCGACGGCAGTAGAGGCTGCCCGTGGCACTAACATTCATATTGGCGCTGAGAACGTGCATTTCGCTGAGAGCGGCGCATACACCGGCGAGGTTAGCGCAAAAATGCTTACCGAGATAGGCACTGAGTATGTAGTAATCGGACACTCCGAGAGAAGACAGTATTTCGGTGAGACCGACGCTACCGTTAATCTCCGCACCAAGGCAGCGCTTGCGGCGGGACTTAAGGTTATCCTTTGCCTTGGCGAGGTTAAGGAGGAGCGCCTTTCGGGAATTACCAACGAGGTAGTTTCTATGCAGACGAAGCTCGACCTTGCAGGCGTCAGCGCAGAGGAGCTTAAGAACGTTATTATCGCATACGAGCCTGTATGGGCAATCGGTACGGGACTTACCGCTACCCCCGAGCAGGCAGACGAGACCTGCGGAGTTATCCGCTCGGTTATCGCTGAGCTTTACGGCGAGACTGCCGCTGAGGAAATCACTATTCAGTACGGCGGCTCCATGAATGACGGCAATGCCAAGGAGCTTCTCTCCAAGGTAAACGTTGACGGCGGACTTATCGGCGGCGCATCTCTTAAGACCGACAAATTCACCACTATCGTAAAGGCTGCTAACTAATTAAAAGCAGACTAAAGCGAAATAAATAAAGCGGTAAATGCCAAGCTTTGTGTGCATTTACCGCTTTTAATATTTCTGAGAGAGGTGATTAGTCGTATTCCCTCACCAGCCTTGCAAATACTGCAATTCTGTCATAAAGGCTGCCTATTCCAAGATAGCTTGCTATCCTTTTCGGCTCTACGCCTGACGGCAGGGGAGTAAAGCCGTCATCTTCGATTTCTTCAAGATTATCCGATATAAATATACGACGAAGATTAGTTGCATCTACGAATGCCTCGGCTCTCACCCTCCTTACGCTTTCTGGCATAAGGAAATTTGCGCCGATAGCTGAGCCGGGGTATTTTATAAGCTCGGTCATATCCTTTGAATAGAGCGCACCGCAAAACGCGGTGAAGTAAGAGCTCCTCTCGTCGACATCTATTTTTTGTAGCTTCTCGCAGTGCGAGAAGGCGTAGATGCCGATTGAATTTACAAGCCTTGGGATTTTGATTTCGGTAAGCGACTGACAGTTCATAAAGGCACGGTCGCCGATGCTGACAAGTCCATCGGGTAGCTTCGCCGTGCGAAGCGCAGTGCAGCCCGAAAAGACGTCGTTGCCTATGCTGACTACGCCTCTACCCACGGTAATACCTTCAAGCGAGACGCAATTTCCGAAAGCGCCGTTTTCTATCTCGGTTACCGTAGCGGGGATATTTACTACCTTCAAGCCCCGAAACTCAAAGAATGCCTGATAGCCTATCACGGCAAGTCCCGGCGAAAGCTTGACGGCAACGACCTTCTTGCGCCCTTCGGGGCGGTCGTCAGCGCAGGAGGATACCACAGTCACAGGCTTGCCCCGAAATTCTCTTGGGACGGCAAGCTTCTCGGTGGTGTTGTAAATTTCAGCCTCGAGAGTGCCGTTGTATAGCTCGAAATATTCAAAATATTCGTCGGTGTATTCCTCGTCCTCGATATCAATTCCGTTCAAATTTTTGCTCATTTTTCACTCCATTATATATAAGGAAGGGGATAGCTGATTTTTGCTATCCCCGGTTTTGCTGAATACCTCAGCACATTTATCTGTATTTTACTGCCGTGACCAAAGGCACGCACAAGCTTTACGCAATTAGTGGCAGATGCACTTCTCGGTATCTCTGTCGAATATGTGGATACGGGATGCGTCGATAGCAACGGTGATATCGTCGCCCGATCTTGCCTGGCTGCGAGAGGAAACTCTTGCAATAATGTTCTTGCCGTTAGTGGCGTCCTCCATACCCTCAAAGCCAAGGTAGAGATAAATCTCAGCGCCCATAAGCTCGGTAACGTCAACGTTAACCTTCATAAGAGAATCGGGCATAGAATTGATATACATAGGCTCGTCGTGGATAGCCTCGGGACGGATTCCGAAGATAACCTCCTGACCGATATAATCTGCGAGGTCAGGGTTGCTTGCCTTCTCTGCGGGAAGCTTGATTTCGGTAGCGCCGAACTCTGCGTAGAGATTCTGCCCCTTCTTAACGAGCTTACCGTTGATAAAGTTCATCTAAGGAGTTCCTATGAAGGCTGCAACGAAAAGATTGCAGGGCGAATCGTAATGATTCTGGGGGGTGTCAACCTGCTGAATAAGACCGTCACGCATTACGACGATACGGGAAGCCATCGTCATAGCCTCGACCTGGTCGTGAGTAACGTAGATAAAGGTAGTCTCAACCTTCTTGTGAAGCTTGGTAAGCTCGGTTCTCATCGAAGCTCTGAGCTTTGCGTCAAGGTTGGAAAGCGGCTCGTCAAGAAGGAATACCTTGGGGTTACGTACGATAGCTCTACCGAGCGCAACTCTCTGCTTCTGACCACCCGAAAGAGCCTTGGGACGACGGTCGAGAAGGTGGCTTATGTCAAGGATTCTTGCAGCCTCCTCAACTCTTTTCTTGATTTGCTCCTTGGATACCTTACGAAGCTTAAGACCGAAAGCCATATTGTCAAATACGGTCATATGAGGATAAAGAGCGTAGTTCTGGAACACCATCGCTATATCTCTGTCCTTAGGAGCTACGTCGTTAACGTACTTATCGCCTATGTAAAGCTCACCCTCGGAAATCTCCTCAAGACCTGCAATCATACGAAGCGTGGTAGACTTACCGCAACCCGAAGGACCAACGAAGATAAGGAACTCCTTATCCTTGATTTCAAGGTTGAAGTCGGATACAGCGGTAACGCCGCCGGGATACTTTTTGTAAATGTGTCTTAACGAAAGACCTGCCATTTTGATATCTCCTTTGATTTATATTTTTTACTGTATATATTATACTAGCTTTAGGACGGGATTTCAATTGGCATTTCTACGGTTTTTCTTTTGCGTTTTTGTGCATTATATCCAAAATCCCGCCGGTTTTTTTGTGAATCAAGAAGACGAACTCTGCTTTAATTCTAATTTATTAGAACTTCATTACCCTCACTTCCCATCTTAACCCAAAGCGCCAAGCTTTGGATATCACTGCCACCATAGCTGGCAATATAACTCTTTGCAAAAGCAAAGAATATCACTGCGAAGCAATATAACTGCCGTAAGGCAATATCACTGTCGCATAAGCGACAATATCACCCTCGCCGCAGCGCTCAAAGATAATCGCAAATATTTATTATTTTTTTGTTTTTGCGCTTAGCATACCGAAGGGATTTATACGCACCTCCGTATTCACGGTTTACGTACGCTATTATTAAATCGGAATTGTTTATCATCCATTCGTTTCTCTTTGAAATCGCAAATTTCGGGGGTGTGCGCTCGATAGGCGGGTATATTGACGAATCATACAAACCAAAGCTTTGTATTTCCTTGATTTTCTTTTGTGCTGACAGGGTGATATACGGTGTTACGTAGACAAGCTCTATGTCACTTCGCTTTTTTGATTTCAGTTCTCTGCATACGCTAGCGCAAATTTCGTCGAAACTGCCGTATCCACCAAGATAAAAGGTAACACCGCCAGCGTCCGAAATGCTATTTTCTATTTGTTTCTTGACCAAAAGCTTTACGATTTCTTGAGATGGAACGTATGAGTGACCAATGAAGCTTATTATCATTTGCATCTCCTTTCGTGGAAATCCACGATTTCCTAAATGAATTATAGCACTATCAAAAAAGTTTGTCAATATCGTGAAACTCCACGAGATAAAAAGAGAATACCTACCTATAATAATTGTGGAACTCCACAAAACAATAGGTAGGCTTCGAATATGAAATTAAACGATGCAATCATAAAGCGTATAGAAGAAATTTGCGAAGAACGCAATAGCAACGTATGCGATATAGCTTTAAGCGGCGGAATGTCGCCCTCTGCGATTTACGACCTTTTCAAGGGAAGGACAAAATGCTCTAAGGTTATTACTGTAAAGCGCTTTTGCGAGGGGGCTGGAATTAGCCTATCCGAGTTTTTTGACAGAGAATACTTTAATCTTCCCGAGGATGACTGATTTTAAAACTTTCTTAAATCGTTTTTCCGAGAGAGCGAGAGGACTTTTTGGTTGCAAAAAGTCCCTTCGTATTTTTTTGATATGCACCCCAAAAGTGTCTAACTTTGGGGTGCATATCAGTGAGGATTTCAACATTGTTTCAACGAAAATCGCAATATAGCAAAAGAGGCACTATGTCAAAAACATAATACCTCTTTTTCATTTATGATTTTACCAAAATACTAAAGTCAGAATTATGCAAGCTCTGCGAAATACTTGATAGTTCTAACCATCTGGCTGGTATAAGAATTCTCATTATCGTACCAAGCAACAACCTGTACCTGATAGGTATCGTCGTCAACCTTAGTAACCATGGTCTGAGTAGCATCGAAGAGAGAACCGTAGCTCATACCGATAACGTCGGAAGAAACAATCTCGTCGGTGTTGTAGCCGAAGCTTGCGGAAGCCTGAGCCTTCATAGCAGCGTTGATAGCGTCCTTAGTAATGTCAGTACCCTTTACTACTGCAACGAGGATAGTGGTAGAACCGGTGCAGGTAGGAACTCTCTGAGCAGAGCCGATAAGCTTGCCGTTGAGCTCGGGGATAACGAGACCGATTGCCTTAGCAGCGCCGGTAGAGTTGGGAACGATGTTCTGAGCGCCTGCTCTTGCACGTCTGAGGTCACCCTTTCTGTGAGGACCGTCGAGAA
The DNA here is from genome assembly GCA_045659905.1 of Eubacteriales bacterium. Taxonomy (GTDB): domain Bacteria; phylum Bacillota; class Clostridia; order Oscillospirales; family CAG-272; genus UBA1740. The sequence goes on from JAZRCT010000011.1 coordinate 12,565, forward strand.
TCATCTGGTCGCCGGTGTAAGCGTGAACGGTGGTCATAATACCCGAAACAACGGTGAATGCATCGTTAAGAGCCTTAGCCATAGGAGCTAAGCAGTTGGTGGTGCAGGAAGCTGCGGAAATGATCTGATCGTCAGCGGTAAGAGTGCTCTCGTTTACGCCGAATACAACGGTCTTAAGATCGCTGCCTGCGGGAGCGGAGATAACAACCTTCTTTGCGCCTGCGTTGATGTGAGCCATGGACTTTTCCTTGGAGCAGTAGAAGCCGGTGCACTCAAGCACAACGTCAACTCTAAGCTTCTTCCAAGGGCACTTTACAGCGTCCTTCTCAGCGTAGATTTTGATTTCCTTGCCGTCAACGATGATAGCGCCGGGAGCTACTACCTTACCGTTCTCGTTAACAACTGCGTCCTTGTAGTCAACAGTGTGTCCCTTTGCGAGATAGCTGCCCTGAGCAGTGTCATACTTGAGAAGGTGAGCGAGCATCTTGTGGCTGGTGAGGTCGTGGATAGCAACGATCTGATAACCCTTTGCGCCGAACATCTGTCTGAACGCAAGACGACCGATACGGCCAAAGCCGTTGATTGCAACCTTTACATTTGCCATTTTGAAAATCCTCCAAAAAATGTTTTTTTGTTTTTACCGCATAAGATTATAGCACAGATTTTTGGAATATACAATACCTTTGTTTAATTTTTATCAATTTTTGCCGTAATTTTTTTAAATTCGGGGGCGCAAGTTATCAATTATAACACCGTTTTCGCCGTTTTTGCTGCAAAAACGCCTGAATTTCTTAAGCTTTCCTGCAATTTTTGAAAATTTTAAGATTTTATAAAGCATCAAAAACCGTCTCGGCTCGCATATCATTCGCCAAAGCCATTCAAGGCGCAGTTTCCGCCAGAGGAGCGGCGCTCTCTGCTTTGCGCCCGAATAAATATCCACGCTTCCACCAAGACCTAAAAACAGTGTTTTCTTGAATTTATCCCTTATTTTATCAATAAAAAGCTCCTGCTTTGGCGAGCCGTAGCAGATAAACGCAATATCGGGTGACGCAATATCGAGCGCCGCCTGTATCCTTCCTTCACCGTAGGAATATCCGTCAAGCGCAAGGACTAATTTGCCGCCGTACTTCTCAAGCGCCCGCCCTGCTGCCTCGGCTCTGCCTATTTTGCCGCCTATTACCGCAAAGCGTGCATCGCTTCCCGAAATAAGCTCTCTTGCAAGCTCCACTCCCGCAACCACCTCGCCGCTTTTTCCAAGGCGGGAAAGCGCTAGTCCGACGCCCACGCCGTCGGGAATATTCACACCTCGCATAAGCGCCTCATAGAGCTTGGGATTTTCCAGAGCATCGTAGAGCATAATCGGGTTTGGCGTGTATATAGCGCCGCCCTTGCCGATAAGAGAGCGTGCAAGCGTAAGATGCTCCCTTCGGCTTCCTACCTCGATGCTACTCATAAGCCTATAAAGCTTTTCTTCATTATCCACCCGAAAACCTCCTTTTTATATATAATGCGCATTATAAAATCCGCTTATTCTTGACAAAGATACCGCCGTATGCTAAAATAGCAGATAAATAAAGCGTGACAATAAAACGCAGAAAGCGAAAGAGAAAAATATGCTATCCCGCTTTGACCGCTCTAAAAAAATGCATTTTTTGACGCTCGGCGCAATTTTTGCCGTGATGCTTATATTCAATATCCTCACGACGCTACTCGCCGACGACTTTCAGTATTCCTTCAGCTTCGCTACGGGTAAGCCGATAGAGGATTTTTCTTCGGCTATTGATTCTATCATAGCCCACGGCGAGCAAATCAACGGCAGATATTTTGCGCATTTTCTGGCGCAGGCGTGTCTGCTTTTGCCACCGATAGTCTTTGATATTTTAAATTCGGCAGTATTCGTCGCTACCATCTATATAGTTTACGCACTTTGCAGCTGCGGCGAGCGAAGCAATATCTTCCTTATATCAATCTTTGCCTTCGTTTGGCTATTTGAGCAGGATTTCGGGCAGGTCAATCTTTGGCTTGACGGCTCTTGCAACTATCTTTTCGCTATATTCTTCGGACTTATATACATAATTCCATATCTTCGCTCGACTTATAAGGATAAAGCAATCAATCCTTGGCTGATTCTGCCGCATACTCTGCTTTCGTTCTGGTTTGGCGGTTATCTTGAGATGGCTACCGTCGGCTTTGTCGGTGCTGCCTGCCTTTTCGTTTTTGTTGACGTTTTCTATTTCAAAAAATACCGCTCGCTTTGCTTTATACCCTCTATAATAGCCTCGTTTTTGGGACTTGCCGTTATGGTATTCGCTCCCGCTCAGGCATCGAATAAAATGGCGGAATTTTCATTCCTTAATCTGCTGTCCACCTTTGGCGTTGCGCTGCTTATGATAGCGAGCATCTTTCCTATAATTATAATCTATATAGTGCTTTTCAGGCGTGCTATCAGGGAGGGTATGGACAAGCGTGTGCTTATAAGCTCGGCAGTGTTGGCGGTGGGCGCTCTTTGCGCTAATTTTATTATGCTTATAGCAAGATATTATGCGCTTCGTACAAGCTCGGTATTTATCTTTATGTCGATATTTGCGACGGCGCTGCTTTGGGGCAATCTTAATGATAAGAGCCTATCCAAGAGAGCGAGAAAATTTGCTCTCGTATTTGTGGTAGCTTTTGCGCTTGCTTTATGCGTAGGACTTGTCGACAATATAGTAAGCTTTTCTCTGATTCAGGAAAACGGACGCATCATAGAGGACGCTCTATCGGCGGGTGAAACCGAGGTCACCCTCTACCGCCCCGTGCCGTTTACTAAGTACAACGGAATTTTCGGCTTAAGATATCTTGATATAAGAAATCCCGACGGCTGGCCTAATATTCATTTTGCGAAATATTACGGACTTGACCGAGTATTTGCAAAAAGCTACTTTGGGGATATATTCGGAGGCTGGTAGAGCGAAATCTTTATTTTGTTTAAATTCGTTACCTAAGGTTAATTCGCTCAGGAATTTTCGCAATTTGGGAACCCGGCCCAAATTGCCGTGCGAGGCACGGTACCAAAAATTCGGTAGGGCTAAGGATATATTCGGAGGCTGGTAGAGCGAAATCTTTATTTTGTTTAAATTCGTTACCTAAGGTTAATTCGCTCAGGAATTTTCGCAATTTGAAAGAAAAAAGCCTTGAAGGCTACAATCGCCGCAAAGCGGCAGAATGGAGAATTATATGCTTCTTACATTGGTCGTTCCCGCCTATAATGAGGTTGAGAGCGTAAGACTTTTTTACGATACCGTCGAGGAGACGTTTCGAGGTAAGGTAGAGGACTATGAGGTCGTATTTGTTGACGACGGAAGCACCGACGGCACGTTTCCCGTCCTTAAGGCGCTTAATTCCGAGCATAGTAACGTAAGGGTGATTTCCTTTAGCCGCAACTTCGGTAAGGAGGCGGCAATATACGCAGGGCTTGAAGCGTCGAGAGGGGATTTAGTCTGCCTTATAGACGCCGACCTTCAGCAGCACCCGAGGGTAGTCCTTGAGATGCTGTCCGAGATGGAAGCCGACGAGGATATAGATTGCGTGACGGCTTTTCAGAAGAAGCGCAAGGAAAATAAGCTTACCTCGGCATTAAAATCCGCCTTTTACAAGACGATAAGCAAAATATCCGACATAGATTTCGTCAACGGAGCGTCGGACTTCCGCCTTATGAAGCGCAAAATGGTAGACGCTATACTCTCAATGAGCGAGTATCACAGATTTTCAAAAGGAATCTTCGGATTCGTCGGCTTTAATACGAAATATATACCCTACGAGGTTGAGAGGCGTGTGGCGGGCGAGTCGAAATGGAGCTTAAGAAAGCTCTTTAAGTACGCCTTTGGCGGAATTTCCTCATTCTCGACAGCGCCGCTTAAAATATCGACCTACATAGGCTTTATCTGCTCGTTTTCTGCGATAGCCTATCTTATATGGGTGGTTTTAGAGAAGCTTATATGGGGTATTGACGTCCCGGGCTACGCTACGCTCGTCGTGCTTACTCTGCTTATCGGCGGTATTCAGCTTTTCTGTCTCGGAATTATCGGCAGCTACATTGCGAAAATACATATCGAATCCAAAAAGCGCCCGATTTATATAGCAAGCCGTGTGCTTGATTCTACCGATGCTTTAAGCAAAGAGCAAGCAAGCACCGAGGCTGAAAAGCAGCTTTTAAGCTAAAGCTTAAGGTAAGGAAAGGAACGGTCAAAATGAGCAAAAATAAAAAAAGCGCCGAGCTTATTCTGTATCTCGTATTCGGCGGGCTTACCACGCTCGTAAATTTCGTTGCATTCTGGCTGCTCTCACTCGTAATAGACAAAAGCTTATATCTTCTTACGAATTTTCTCGCTTGGGCTATTGCGGTTGTGTTTGCCTTCGTCGTGAATAAGCTTATAGTCTTTTCGGAGTGCAGCAGCGATAAGAAAACTCTGCTTTTTGAAATTCTCACCTTTGCCTTAGCAAGAGTATTCAGCCTGATTTTCGAGGAGTTAGGGCTTTTCGTCCTTATCGACCTTATAGGGCTTGGCAAGGAGGATATTTATATTATCGGATTTACCGTGACAGGGCAGATAATACCTAAGCTTATAGTTGCGGTGGTAGTCGTTATAATGAATTATTTTTTCAGTAAATTCCTTATCTTCAGGAAAAAGAAATAGCCTCGATTCCTTGACATTTGGCTAGGCTTCGTGTATAATAGCATAGGACCGAGCAGGGCAATCGCGCGGTAACATGCCGAAAGGTCTTACCGTGAGGAAAGTCCGAGCTTTGCGGAGCAGGATAACGGATAACGTCCGCCAGGGGCGACCCTCGGAAAAGGGCAACAGAAATATACCGCCGTGTATACGGTAAGGATGGAAAGGCGAGGTAAGAGCTCACCCACTTCTACGGTAACGTAGATTTGCTGTAAACTCTATCCGAAGCAACACCTGAAGCACCCGAAAGGGCAGTCGCTCCGCCTGAATATATGCTTCTGGTGGCAGAGCGTAAGCTTGAACTGTGCGGTGACGCACAGTGAAGATAGATGATTGCCGCACCGTAAGGTGTACAGAACTCGGCTTATATGCTCGGTCTTATTTTGACTATACGCAAGGCAAGAGAGAATAAGCTTCTTACGATAAAATACAAACACAAAAAAGGACACTTTTTTTCGCAAAAGATGTCCTTTATTTTTTTGATATAATATGTTAATATTATAATAGTCGGATACAATTTTTAATAAAAACCGAAAAATTCAAAAGGAGCAATGCTATGCTTTACAAGAAGAATCTATCTAAGGAGCTTTCACCGGAGCTTTTTAAGTCCCCGACCTGCGAGTACAGAGGAACGCCGTTCTGGTCGTGGAATTGCAAAATGACACCCGAAATTTTAGAGAAGCAAATCGAATACTTGAAGGAAATGGGATTCGGTGGCTTCCATATGCACTCACGCTCGTGAATGGATAACGCCTACCTCGGCGACGAATTTATGTCGCTCGTGCGTGCCTGCACCGACAAGGCAAAGCGTGAGGAAATGCTTGCCTGGCTTTACGACGAGGACAGATGGCCCTCGGGCGCAGCTGGCGGACTCGTCACGAAAGAGCCGAAATACAGAGCAAGAAAGCTGGTGTTCGCACCTGCCGGCTTCGTTAAATCCCTGCCCGATTACAGAGCCGAAAAGCCACTTCTTGACGCTACGGGCGAGCTTCCGTTTTCACAGGCGGTAGCAGAAGGTAAGCCCTATTTCGTCGGAGCTTACGATTGTTTACTTGATAATGACGGATACCTTGAATCCTATGCTAAAATAAAGCGCAACGGCAAAGCGAAAGGCGACAAATGGTATGCATTTTGCATTACCCAGCCTATGAGCGACTGGTACAACGGCTATTGCTATCTTGACACGCTCTCGCCCGAGGCAGTAAAGCGTTTCGTTGAGGTAACGCACGAGCGCTACCGTGAGTGCGTAGGCGACGAGTTCGGAAAGACCGTCCCCGCAATATTTACCGACGAGCCGCAGTTTGCCAGAAAGACTACGCTCGAAAGACCTACCGATAAGAGCGCTTGCGAAATCCCCTGGACGCCGAATCTTCCGAAAAGCTACCTTAAGGCTTACGGAAGCGATATAGTCGAGTATCTGCCCGAGCTTTTCTTCGACCTTAAGGGAGGCAAGGCATCGAAGACCAGATACAGATATCACGACCACGTTTGCGAAATATTTACCAATTCCTTCAGCAAGGTTTGCGGCAAGTGGTGCGATAAGAACGGAATCCCATTAACGGGTCATATGATGGAAGAGCCTAGTCTGCTCTCGCAGACACACGCAATAGGCGAGGCTATGAGAGCCTATAAATATTTCGGCTATCCCGGTATAGATATGCTTTGCGACAGAGTGGAGCTTTCCACCGCCAAGCAGACGCAGTCGGTCGTGCACCAGTACGGTAAGGAGGCTATGCTGTCAGAGCTTTACGGCGTTACCAACTGGGATTTTGATTTCAGAGGTCATAAATTTCAGGGTGACTGGCAGGCGGCGCTCGGCGTTACGGTAAGAGTTCCGCACTTGTCTTGGGTGTCTATGAAGGGCGAAGCTAAGCGTGACTATCCCGCATCTATAAGCTATCAGTCGCCTTGGTATAAGGAGTACGGCTACGTAGAGGACCATTTCGCAAGAGTTAATACGGCGATGACACGTGGCGTGCCGTCGGTTAAAATTGCGGTAATTCACCCGATTGAGAGCTACTGGATTCACTGGGGCCCCGGCGCTACCACGCTTGAGCGGCGCAATCAGCTTGAAGAGAATTTCGAAAACGTCATAAAATGGCTGCTTCTCAATCAGCTTGACTTTGACTTTATAAGCGAGTCTATGCTTCCCGACGCCTGCAAGAAAGCCTCCAATCCTCTCAAGGTTGGCAAAATGAAGTACGATGTAGTAGTCGTCCCCGGACTTGAGACGATAAGAAGCACCACAGTAGAGCGTCTTTCTGACTTTAAGGCGGCAGGCGGCAGAGTGATATTTATGGGTGAATGTCCCGCTTACGTCGACCTTGATGACAACGCCGAAGTAAAAGCGCTTTACGAAAGCTGCGAAAGAGTTGAATACGAGAAGGATGCAATAGTCAGCGCCCTTGAGCCTAACCGTACCCTTGAAATCAGAGGTCAAAGGGGTGGCTATAAGGATAATTATCTCTATCAGCTCCGTCAGGACGGCAGCACGAAATGGCTGTTCGTTGCAAATGCGGTAAAGCCAGAGACCAGATTGAATAACTTTCGCGGCTTTATTTCCCCCGACGCCTTCCCGGCTGAAAAGCTTTACTTTAAAATTAAGGGCAGGTACACACCGACACTCTACGATACCGTAAACGGCTGTGTTAAGGAAATTTCCTTCGAGGTAAAGCAGGGATATACCGCTTTTACGCTTGACGCATACTTATACGATTCCTTCCTTATCAGGCTTGATAAATATACCGTAAGCAAAAAGACCGTAGCGCCTGCGCCCACACTCTCGGTAATAAAGAGAGCCGACCGCTTCGTTAAGGTCGACTACGAGAGGGAAGAGCCTAACGTATTGCTCTTCGACCTTGCCGAATGGAAGTGGGATAACGAGGAGAACTATCAGGAGCTCGAGGAAATGCGCCGCCTTGACAGGCTCGTGCGCAAAAAGGCGGGAATAGCGCCAAAGAGCGGAAAGCAGCCTTGGTGCCTGCCTGAGGAGAAGCCCTGCCATTCCGTTACGATGCGCTTTACCTTCAATTCCGAAATAGAGCTTGCTTCTTCGGAATTTGCCTGCGAGGATATGGATACTACCGAAATATTCTTAGACGGCGAGAAAATAGAGAAGCGTATTACGGGATACTTTACCGACGAATCGATAGAGAAGACCGCTATGCCGAAAATCGGCGTAGGCAGACACTTTATTGAGATAAAGAAGCCTCTTGCACCGAGAACCTATAATGAAAACTGCTTCCTCCTCGGAGATTTCTCCGTAAGGCGGGAGGGACTTGAAAGCACCGTCACAGCGCCGATGAAGAAAATCGGCTTCGGCTCTGTTACGGATCAGGGAATGCCTTTCTACGGAGGCAACCTCAAATACCGTATGGATATTGAAGTCCCCGAGGACGGCTGCGGCGTGAGAGTACACGCAAGCCTTTACAGAGGAGGGCTCGTTTCGGTAGCTATTGATGGCGAGTGCGTAGGAAAGATTGTATATAATCCCTACACGGTTTTAGCCGAAAATGTAAACAAAGGCAAGCATACATTGGAGCTTACCGTGTTCGGCAACCGACATAACTCGTTTGGAGCGCTTCACAATTGCGACAGCGGACGCAGATGGTATGGACCTGACGTATTCGTTACTAACGGAGACGCATTCTCCTACGAGCACAGGCTTAAGGAATTCGGTATTCTCTCAAGTCCCACAGTAGAGATAGTAAAGAAAATATAAGAAATCTTAGCACAAAAATTTTAAATTAAATATAAACAAAGCCCCGCCTTTATTGACAAGGAGTCAAAGCTCGTGTATAATTAAAGGTGGGGCTGCTTTTTGCCCCAAGCTCTAATACGGAAAGGAGCGATAATATGAGCGATTACGAGCGCTACGGTGACTATAACGATATCGAGGAGGACCGCCCGAAATCGAAAAGTCCCGTGCTTCTTATACTCAAAATAATTACGGCTTTGGTATGCATTTCGGTAGTCGGCGTGCTTGCCTTTCGAATGATTCTCTTTTCAAGCTATCCCGACAGTGTAAAAAATATTTATTTTAACGATAAGCTTACGGCTTACTATGAAAGCACCGGCGGCAACATCGGAGCAAAGACGCAGGCGTTGCGCTTTCCCTACGATGACGAGGATCTCGGCAATTTCTTCTGTGACCACCTGATAGTAATTGAGGATATAGACCAGCTGCAAATTACCGTAAGATACAATACCGCATCGCTAAAGCGCATAGCGGAGGAAAACGGTGTCGGCGGGCTTGACGCCGAGGACGAGACGATTTTTACCTATCGCCTC
>JAZRCT010000012.1:0-118176 GCA_045659905.1 Eubacteriales bacterium
CGAATGTATACTCTCAGGCAGATTAAGAGCAAGCTTATTTCGGCGGGCTTTGAATTTATCGGCGCTTATTCGAGCTTTGACTTCGATTCGGTGTCCGATACCGACGAGAGATTTTATATCGTAGCAAAATGTAAAAAGTAAGGAAATTTGGTGAAAAAAATGGCAAAATCAACGATTCTCAGGGGAATGACTCGTGACGGCTCGGCAAGAGTGATGGTAATCAACTCCCGTGAGCTTGTAAATGAAATGATAAGGGTGCATAGGACAGCCCCCACCGCAACGGCGGCGCTTGGCAGACTGGTCACGGCGTCCTCAATGATAGGCACGATGCTTCCCGAAAACGGCGACACCGTCACGCTGAATTTTACCTCCGAGGGTGAAATCGGCAAAATGATTGCCGTAGCCGACTATTTCGGCAACGTAAAGAGCTATATAAAAAATCCGCTTGCAGACCCGAAAAGAAAGCCGAACGGCAAGCTTGACGTAAGCGCTGCGGTGGGTGCTGGAAGCTTCTCCGTAATTAAGGACGTCGGAGGCAAAGAGCCTGTGTGCGGTACTATTGAAATAGTGTCGGGCGAAATTGCCGAGGATATCGCTACCTATTATGCGAAAAGCGAGCAGATACCTACGCTTTTATCGCTTGGCGTGCTGGTGGACAAGGATTACAGCTGTCTTGCGGCAGGCGGCGTATTGGTGCAGCTTCTGCCTTTCCCCGAGGAGGAGACGGTAGGTCTTATCGAGCGTAACGCCGCCGATTTATCTAATATATCCACTCTCTTTAAGGAGGGAAAGAGCAACGAGGAAATCTTCGCTATCGCTATGAGGGATATACCCTTTGACCTCTTTGACGAAATAGAGGTTGAATATAAATGTGACTGCGGGTGGGAGCGTATGAGAAAGAAAATCGCCTCGCTCGGCAAGTCGGAAATCAAGACTATGCTTGACGAGCAGGAGCAGGAGGGCAAGGCGCGTGAGCTTTGCGCAATATGCCGCTTCTGCAATAGTCAGTATACCTTTAAGGAAAGCGATTTGGTATAATCTGCCCTAAAATAACTATCATTTTTCAAAAAATAATACAATTTTACTCTAGGAGAACGAAAATATGACAAAGCTTTACGGCAACGCAATCGTAGGACAGTCAGGCGGTCCTACCGCCGCAATCAACGCAACGCTCGCAGGCGTAATATCCGGCTGTGCCACGGCAAAAGAAGCTGGCTTTATAGACAAGCTTTACGGAATGAGACACGGTATCGAGGGCATCCTTTGTGAGAATATAATAGACCTGACGCCCTACTTTGGCTCTCCCGAGCTTTCGACGCTCTCGCTTACCCCTGCTGCTGCGCTCGGCTCTTGCAGGCGCAAAATGAAATCTTATACCGAGGATAAGGATACCTACGATAAGCTCCTTTCGCTTTTTAAGAAATACGATATCAGGTATTTCTTTTATATCGGCGGCAACGATTCTATGGATACCGTCCTTAAGCTTTCGGAATACGCAAGGCTTTCTGGCTACGAGATGCGTGTCGTCGGTATTCCTAAGACCATAGACAACGACCTTGCCGCAACCGACCACACACCCGGATTTGGCTCGGCGGCTAAATTCGTCGCTACTACCGTAAAGGAGATTCTGCGTGACGTGGCGGTTTATACCGTAAATGCGGTCACGATAGTAGAGGTAATGGGCAGAGATGCAGGCTGGCTTACGGCTTCCTCGGCGCTGCCTTTAGCTTCGGGAGGTGTAGGTCCTGACCTTATATATCTTCCCGAGGTAGCCTTTGACGCCGACGAATTTATAAGCTCGGTAAAGCAGGCGCTCGAAAATCACCCCTGCGTCTTGGTATGTGCGTCCGAGGGTATTCGCTTTGCCGACGGCACGTACGTTGCGGCATCGGGTGCGGCTGCCGACGGCTTCGGTCACGTTCAGCTTTCGGGCGTAGGAAGGGTGCTTGAGGCTATGGTAAAGGAAAAAATCGGCTGCAAGGTACGCTCGGTGGAGCTTAATCTTCCTCAAAGATGCGCAGCGCATATTGCATCGCTTACCGATATCGAGGAATCGCAGGCGGTGGGCGCTTACGGCGTAAAGCTCGCAACCGAGGAGGGAATGACGGCGGTTATGGCTACAATCAACCGTGGGGAGGGCGAATACAAGGCAACCTACGGCTCTGCCGATATCGCAACGATAGCAAACGAGGTAAAGGGAGTGCCGAGAGAATATATCAACGAATCAGGCAACGGTATCACCGAAGCGGCGCTTGACTACCTTCTACCGCTGGTTTTGGGCGAGGTTACCCCCGAGTACGAAAACGGTATGCCAAAGCATTTCGTATTTTGACGATAGACCTTTCGATTTGAAAACGGTTTGAGTATAAAGAAGCCATACCTTATAGGTTAGCTTTGCAGAGAGCGGGTCTTAAGCTTTTAAGGCTCGCTCTTTTTTTGATTTTTTTGTCGTATATACTTGATTTTTTTCTTAGTGTGTGCTAGAATAGCATTGTTAAATTAAATACGCTTATCAAGAGCGGTGGAGGGACTGGCCCTGTGAAGCCCGGCAACCTGGTATTTCAAGGTGCTAATTCCTGAAGATGAGTTATTCGCCTCGGGAATTGTGTCCCGAGCTTTTTTCTTGATATGGCAAAAGGAGAAGAAAATGAAGAAATTTTTATTTACCTCGGAATCGGTTACAGAGGGACATCCCGACAAAATCTGCGACAGAATTTCCGATGCTATCCTTGACGAAATACTCCGTCAGGATCCTATGAGCCGTGTTGCCTGCGAGAGCTTCGCTACGACGGGTATAGTCACGGTAATGGGTGAAATTACCACTAATGCAAGGGTTGACTACCAAAAGGTGGTAAGAGATACCGTGCGTGAGATAGGCTACAACCGTGCGAAATACGGCTTTGATTCCGACAGCTGCGCCGTAATCAGCTCTATTCACGCTCAAAGCCCCGATATCGCTATGGGCGTTGACAAGAGCCTTGAAGCTAAAAGCGGCGAGGGCGAGGACGGTCTTGATACGGGTGCGGGCGACCAGGGAATTATGTTCGGCTACGCCTGCGACGAGACGCCCGAGCTTATGCCTCTTGCAATCTCGCTTGCTCACAAGCTTGCAAAGCGCCTGACCGAGGTAAGAAAGAACGGTATGCTCTCTTATCTTCGTCCCGACGGAAAGACTCAGGTTACGGTAGAATACGAGGACGGAGCGCCTAAGAGAATAGATACGATAGTCGTATCCTCTCAGCACAGCGAGGACGTTTCGCAGGAAAAGATTCGCAAGGATATTATAGATAAGGTAATACTTCCTACCGTCCCCTCGGAGCTTCTTGACGGTAAGGTAAATATCTACGTAAATCCTACCGGCAGATTCGTAATCGGCGGACCTAGCGGCGACACCGGACTTACGGGCAGAAAGATTATAGTAGATACCTACGGCGGAGCTTCCCGTCACGGCGGCGGAGCGTTCTCGGGTAAGGACCCGACCAAGGTTGATAGAAGCGCATCCTATGCGGCAAGATACGTAGCTAAGAATATCGTCAAGGCAGGACTTGCGAAAAGATGCGAGGTGCAGCTTGCTTACGCAATAGGCATAGCAAAGCCCGTGTCGGTAATGATTGAGACCTTTGGCACAGCGGTATGCGACGAGGAGAGGATAAGCGAGGCTGTATCGAAGCTCGTTGATTTGCGCCCCGACGGAATTATAAAGAAGCTTGATTTGAGAAAGCCTATATACAAGGAGCTTTCCGCCTACGGACATATGGGCAGAGAGGACCTCGGAGTTAAGTGGGAGATTTGCGATATAGCCGACGAGCTTCGCAAAATCTGCCTCGGCTAAAGAGTTTACGGTAGAATACATAAAGAGAGCGAGGATTAGCTAAAAAGCCGAACCTCGCTCGTTTTTATTCATTACCAATTATCGTCCTCGGGCTCCTCGTATACGTAGTAGCGGCAGGCGCTGTCACTTTCGATGAAATCACGCTCGTCGTTTTGTCCTCTGGCGTCAATTGAGCACCACTGCCATTCAGGACCGTCGCAATCGAAGTCGGTACGAAAGTGGACGCAGGTTTTACAGGTTGCCATTTTTAGCTCCTTTCAGAAAGAATAATTGCATATTAATTATACACTTTTACGTCTGAGCTTGTCAATAAGGTATTTTTTCATTTACTCTTGATAAATGGTCAGAAATGTGGTAAGATTATCTCATAAATATTTACTGGGGGTGACGGCTATTAAGGATAATAATCCCGAAATCAAGCTTTCGGGCGTAATAGAGGATATAGTCTATTATAACGAGAGCAATAATTACACCGTTCTTAATATGCTGCTTGACGACGGACTGCTTATATGCGCCGTTGGCTTTTTGCCGTTGCCCACCGAGGGCGAGAGCCTGACGCTCGTTGGCAAGTGGGGCTTTCACAGGGAATTCGGCAGGCAGTTTGAGATTTCCGCCTTTGAAAAGACGCTCCCATCGGATATTGAGGGAATTTGTAAATTCCTCACCTCAGCGGGAATAAAGGGCTTAGGACCTAAGACGGCAAGGCGTATCGTCGATAAATACGGCGAGGAGACCTTTGAGGTCATAGAGAATCACCCCGAGTGGCTGACGGATATTCAGGGCATTACCTATAAGCGTGCGGCTGAGATTTCTAAATCCTTTGGTGAGAAGAAGGGACTTCGTGACATTCTTGAATTCTGCAAGAATTATCTTAAGCCTGAGGACGCAATAAAGCTGTATCGCAAGCTTGGACCGTTTGCCACGGGAATGATTATAGACAATCCCTACATACTTTGCGGCGGTAAAGAGCCATTGCCGTTTGCGTACGTTGACAAGATGGCAATGGATATGGGCTTTAATCCGCTTTTTGAAGAACGGATTTTGCTTGGCTTTGAATATACTCTCAACAATCAGATGCGCTTGCTTGGACATACCTGCCTTCCGAGAGGGGAATTTTTGCGCCTTTCGTCAAAGCTTATGGAGCTTGATTACGATTTTCTTGACGAAAAGCTTTCCGAAGCCTTAAGGTCGGGAGCAATAGCCTCTTATACCGAGGGCGACGAGGAATATATAATGACCGACGAGGTCGCAAAAGACGAGATTTATATAGCAAAGAAGCTTGCGCTGCTTGAAGCAAGAGCTATATCCTACGGTGTCAGCGATATAGGTGCGCTTATAGAGAAGGCGGAGCTTTATACGGGCATTACCTACGCCGCAATGCAGAAAAGGGCGATAGCCGAGGCGCTCCTCGGAGGAGTTATGCTTCTTACGGGAGGCCCCGGAACGGGTAAGACGACGGTAGTAAAGGCTATTATTTCGATATGCGAGAGCTTAGGGCTTAAGACTATCCTTGCAGCGCCTACGGGACGAGCGGCAAAGCGCCTTTCGGAAACGACGGGCGAGGAGGCTAAGACGGTACACAGGCTTCTTGAAATTGAGCGTACTGTAGAAAAGGAAATACGCTTCGGGCGTGACGAGTCGAATCCTATAAGCGAGAGCGTTATTATAATAGACGAGGTGTCAATGATGGATACCTGGCTTACCGCCTGCCTGCTTCGTGCAGTGCGTCCGGGCGCTAGGCTTATACTTATAGGAGATGCAAATCAGCTTCCCAGCGTAGGCGGCGGCAACGTGCTGTCGGATATGCTTGAATCGGGAAAAATCAGATGCGTTACGCTAAATGAAATCTTCCGCCAGTCGGAGGAAAGCCTTATAGTGGCAAACGCACACAGAATTAATCAGGGCGTTATGCCCGATATATCCTCTGCTACCTCGGATTTCTTCTTTATGCGCCGTGACAACGAGGATGAAATAAGAAAAACCGTAGCCGACCTTATCACCGAAAGGCTGCCCCGAGCATACGGTAAGGATATCGCATCGAAAATACAGACGATAACTCCGTCAAGAGTTGGCTCGTGCGGCGTGCTTAAGCTCAACGAGGAGCTTCAGGCAAGGCTTAATCCCAAATCCAATACCAAGCCCGAAAAGGTAGCCCACGGCACGCTTTTCAGGGAGGGAGACCGAGTTATGCAGGTTTCCAATAATTACGAGCTTGAATGGATGCGTGGCGACGAGGAGGGCATTGGAGTATTTAACGGCGATATAGGCGTCATTACCAGAATCAGCAATCCTGACAACGCTATGACGGTGGATTTTGATGGCAAGCGTGTCGTATACACCTACGATTTGCTTGAGGAGCTGGAGCTTGCCTACGCCATTACCGTGCATAAGAGTCAGGGAAGCGAATATCCCGTCGTAATAATTCCCGTTTATTCCTGTCCGCCTATGCTTATGACGAGAAATCTCGTCTATACTGCGGTTACGAGGGCTAAATCTATGGTAATTATGGTAGGACGGGCAGAAATTTTATCAAGAATGGTTGAAAACAACCGAGAGATAAAGCGATTTACTACGCTGAAATACCGTCTTATTTCTCATCTGTGATACATTTTTTAAATATGGGTTGAAAAATTAAATCGTTTATGGTATAATTTTATTCTAGGATTTAAACGGGTTAATTCGATTCTCTTGCGGCTATCCGTTTATTGCTATATTCTGAGAAAGGAAAGCGTATGGTTACTAAAATAGGACTTGATTTGGGATATGCCAATATAAGTCTTTGTGACGCAAGCTACGAGGTATACAGAGAGCCGTCGATAGCTCTTATTGATAAGAATAGCCGACGCATCCTTTCGGTAGGTCAGGAGGCGCTTAAAGAGGACGCCTTGCACGGTATTCTCGTGCGTCCGTTCAAGAACGGCTTACTCTACTCAATAGAGTTCACTAAGGAAATTATCGCATCGGCTCTGTCAAGGGTTGCTTCCGACGATTCTATAAGATGCGTCGTCGGCGTACCCTCATCGCTTAATCAGAAGCAGACGGCGGAGCTTGCGGGACTGCTCAGCGAGGGCGGCTGCGAGGAATGCTTCTTCGTCAACCGAGCGTTGGCGTCGGTGGTCGGAGCGGGCTTCGCTCCCACTATGAGCGTCGTAAGCGTCAACATAGGCGCATCTCTTACCGAGATTGCCGTTATGCACAAGGGTAAGATAATTTACTCGGCAAGCGAGGAAATAGGCGGCGAGGATTTCGACGAGGCGGTAAGGAGCTATATCTTAAAAAACGGCGAGTTGAATATATCTCTCATAGACGCAAGGGCAATAAAAGAAAGCATAGGCGCAGTATGGGAGGGAAGAGAAGCCGAGCCTATTACGGTATCGGGTACTCTTGCTCTTACGGGTAATAGAATCAAAATGTCGATTGGCAGCGAGGATATACTCGGAGTTTTCGAGCCGCCCTTGCACAAGCTTTTATCTGCTGTGGCGGAGGCGGTAAAGTCTATTCCTACCGAGTATGCAATGGATATTCTTGATAACGGAATCGTCCTGAGCGGCGGAGGGGCTAAGCTTTTCGGTCTTGACAAAATGATGAAAAACGTTTTCGGCATAAGCGCCGTGACTATGAAGGACGCAGAATACTGCGTGGCGAGAGGTCTTATGGCAATATGCAATTTCCTGCCTATTAAGATTCGCTCCGCAGGTAAAAATATCACCGACAAGGTGGCAGGATATTACACAAAATCAAGCGACGGTAAAAAATAATTAAGAGGTATAAAGATATGAAGAACGATAGCAACAAGCCAAGTATGGCAGTCAGACTTATGTGCGGAATTCTCGTCGGCTCGCTGATTCTCAGCGCAGTCGTATTGGTTATTACGCTTCTTCTTTGATTTTAGCTATAAGGCGATAGCAGGGGAGAGAATCCTTGCGAAAGAGAAAGAGCCATCGGCAGCTTTTTTGCTGTGATACGGTGGCTCTTTTTTCTTTTAAATATGAGTTAAATGCGCTTTACTTTTGTATAGGTTGTAAGATATTTTTGTATAGCTTGTGAGATATTCAAAGCAGTGGCAAAAGCTGATTTAAGGCTGATTTCACTTTTCCGTAATTTTTGAATTTGGGCGGTGGAAAAGTGTGAGTTTTGAAAAAATGCAATTCACCGTGGAAAACTACCTATTTGAAATTCTATCCTTTTCCGCACTTATTAACCCCGATTACGAAAAAAATGACGGTAAAACTATAAAAACGACAAAGTAAGTTTTCAACACTGTTGAATAACTGCTGACAAGCAGGCGGATTTGCAACCTTTTTCAACAGTGTGAAAAACACCCCGAAGGAGTGAAACTCAGGTACGAGCATTCACCCGATGGGGTGTTTTTTTGGTTTATTTCGATTTTGCGCTATATCTCTTAGTTCTTTTTGATTCTCTTGATTCCGGTGAATATGATTTCCTCGTAGTCACGGAATGCAGCGTCAGCGGGATTGGCTGCGGGAGCAGGCTCGGCAGCGGCAGGCGTAACCTCCTCTACTGCGGGCGCTTCGGGGGCTTTGTATGCAGGAGCTTCGGGAGCGGGAGCATATGCAGGCGCAGTATATGCAGGCGCTTCAGGCGCAGGCGCATAAGCAGGTGCGGGAGCTGCATACGCAGGCGCTTCGGGGGCAGGGGTGTATGCGTGAGCTTGCTGCGTCTGAGAATTTTGCGCAAACGGTGAGTATGCATATCCGCTTTCTTTTGCGGCGTTATATGCGCTGTCTGCTGCGGGTGCTTGAGGCTGAGGCTGTGCAATATTGCCAAGACCGTTAGCCTTTTTTGCGGCTTCATTATTAAAGCCGGTTGCTATAATCGTAATGCGAAGCTCGTTGTCGAGGTCATCGCTGAAGGTAGTACCCCAGATAATGTTAGCGTCGGGGTGAGCCTCCTCGTAAATCATATCGGAAGCCTCGTAAACCTCGCTGAGCTGAATATCGTGTGGAGCGGTAATGCTGAGAAGCACGCCGGTTGCGCCCGAGATGCTTGTCGAAAGCAGGGGAGAGGATATCGCCATAGTAGCGGCAAGTCTTGCTCTGCCCTCGCCCTTTGCGTGACCTACACCCATATGCGCATAGCCCGCATTCTTCATAATTGCGGATATATCGGCAAAGTCAAGGTTGACAAATCCGGGGAAATTGATAACGTCGGATATGGACTGAACGCCACGGCGGAGAACGTCGTCTGCGATTTCAAACGCTGCGCCGAGCTGAAGGTTGTCCGCTTCAATCTGCTTGAGTCTTTCGTTGGGGATAACGATAAGCGAGTCTACGTGCTTTGAAAGCTCCTCGATACCCGCATTTGCCTTAAGCGTTCTCTGGCGTCCCTCAAATGCAAAGGGGGTAGTAACGATACCTACGGTAAGTATGCCCATTTCACGGGCTACCTTTGCTACTACGGGAGCTGCGCCCGTGCCGGTGCCGCCGCCCATACCTGCGGTAACGAATACCATATTTGCGCCCTGAAGAAGCGCCTTGATATCCTCGGTGGATTCCTCAGCGCTCTGCTTACCGATAATAGGGTTAGCGCCTGCGCCAAGACCGCCGGTGGTCTTAGAGCCTATTACGAGCTTCTTTGCAGCACAGGAGCTGTCGAGCGCCTGACGGTCGGTATTTATTGCTATAAACTCAACGCCGCGGATATTTGTCTGTATCATACGGTTGATGGCGTTATTTCCGCCGCCGCCGACACCTACGACCTTAATTTTTACGGCGCTTTCGTAGCTTGTATCAAAATCAAATTCCATTGTATTCACTCCCGATCACAGAATTTTATATATTTATAAGTATATATCAATAAATATTTTATATTAATTCCTAATCAATTGCAAGGGAGTTTTTATAAATTTGCCAAAATGCACAAAAGTATAAGCTTTTATATACAAATAATTGTTTAAATTATCTATTTCTTTCGAGCAGTCCGTACAGCAAGGAGCAAATTTTTTCTCTTGGAGCTTCCTGCATTTTAAGCTTATAGGCACGCTTCATACCGTCTCTCTTATCGGGCTTCAGTATAAGCTCGCTTACGACTGCGTAAAGATTTTCGGGCGATAGCTCGCTTTCGTCTATGACTATTGCCGCACCCTTGGGCAGCAGCTTGCTTGCATTTTCCCTTTGGTGGTCGTCAGCGACGTTTGGCGAGGGGATAAGCACGGCTGGGATTTTCGCTTCAAGTATTTCGGATAGTGTAACTGCGCCGCATCTCGATATTACTAAATCGGCAGCGCAAAGGTAGGTCGGCATATCCTTGATATAGGGTAATACCTTAAAGCCCCTCTTTCCTAAAAGCTCGGGATTTTGCGCTTTTATTTCCTCAAAATAGCGGCTTCCTGCCGAGTGTACCCACTTTAATCCGTCATTCTTATCTATAAGCCTTCCTGCGGTATTGATTACAGCATCGTTTATAGCCTTAGCGCCAAGGCTTCCGCCAAGCGACAAAACGAGGATATCGGAATCAGTAAGCGAAAGGCTGCGCCTTGCTTGCGCTCTTGATAAAACCGAGAAGCGCCGCCTTACGGGTGTACCTACTAAGCATTCATTCGAGGAAAGCTTCCCGGTGTAACCTAAAGGAAGCATAACAAGGTCGCATTTTTTAGAAAGCAGACGGGTGACAAGCCCCTTTTTGATATTTGATTCGTGAAGCGCCGTCGGGATTTTCAGCTTAATTGCCTGCCTGAGGATAGGATAGCTTACGTATCCGCCGGTGCAAAATAATATATCCGGCTTTTCCTCGTTGAGGATTTTTCTTGCCGAGCCTTCCGCACGCCCGGCAAGATATAGCGCACGGATAATTCCTGAGGGCGTTTTTTTAAGACCTGCCACACGGTAGGTAAGAAGCTTATAGCCCTCCTCCTCGATAAGAGAGTTTTCGCTCCCGCCTTCCCGTGAGAGGAATACCGCCTCCTCACCCTTGCACTTTAATTCCTCGGCTAGAGCAAGCGAGGGATTTATGTGTCCTGCCGTGCCTCCGCCACAGAATAGAATTTTCATAAAGCATATCACCCCTTATCGGTAGTATATTCGTTAAAAGTGCTTGATTTTACAAAACAAGACTATAAAATAGGGCAGAATATCGTCGAGTAGTGCTTGCATATTTTTCTGAAAGAGTAATTATTTCGTAATTCTTGCTCCTCTTGAAAATGATAGCAGCATTCCGATTTCAAAGAAAAGCATTATAAGGCTTGAGCCGCCGTAGCTGAAAAACGGTAGCGAAATTCCCGTATTCGGGATAGTATTCGTAACCACGGCTACGTTGAGCAGCGTCTGCGTTGCGATTTTGGTAGTGACGCCAAAGGTGACAAGGCGCTCAAAAACCCCCTCGGCACGTAGTGCAAGCGTGAAGCCTCTTGCTACTGTAAGCATGAATAATAGAAGTGTAAATAAAGCTCCGACGAAGCCAAGCTCCTCGCAGATTATTGCGAATATCATATCGTTAGCAGGCTCTGATACGTAGCAAAGCTTCATAATTCCGTTTCCGTAGCCAAGACCGAAAAGACCGCCCGAGCCTATAGCCATAAGCCCCTGGAGCGTCTGCCATCCGCCCGTAAGCTTATACGCCTCGGGATTCTGCCATACCGTGATTCTATCCTTCGTGTAGTCGGTAAAGAGCGCTAGTGCGAGAACTAAAACCACGGCAACAAGGGCAAAAATGCCTATGTATTTTGCATCAGCCCCCGAAGCTATGATAAGAAGAAGCCCGATTATACCTAAAATTATAATACAGGACAGATGCTTTTCAAGCATTACGAGGATAATAGGCACACCCATAATAAGGCAGGGGAAAAGCGTGCCAAAGAGGAAGGAATTTCGTCTGCTTTTACTGTCAAGCGCTAGGTCGCCGTGCTTTTCAAAGTAGCTTGCGAGCGCCATAACTATCGAAAGCTTTGCAATTTCTGATGGCTGAATTGTGATAGGACCTATTGAAATCCAGCGCTGAGCGCCGTTACCCACCATACCGAATATCAGCACGGCAACCAGCAGTATGAGAGTAGTAATATAAAGATACGGTGTAATCGCTCTGTATACAGACGGACGGATTTTTGAGGCTAAAATCATTGTGATTATGCCGACGGTAAGCCATATAAACTGCCTTTTCGGGAAGAAAAGCGGGTCTGAATAGCGAAAGCTTGCATATGCCTCGCCTGCGCTGATAATCATAAGCGTGCCGAAAACCGATAATGCAAGAGTAAGAATTAAAAGCCGTCTGTCAAGCCCCGGTGCGCTCTTTTCGTAAAATATTGCCCCTGAATTTAATTTTAAGCTTTTCATTTTTACCTCGCAAAGAATATGGCGTATCCAAAAAACGAGGAAACGAAGGTAATAAACATAAATATTATCACGATGCGGTTTTCGGAAGCCCCACGACGCTCTAGGTGATGGTGGAGGGGCGCCATGAGAAATACTCGCTTTTTTCTAGTTTTATAGGATATTACCTGAATTATTACCGATAGTCCCTCGATAAGGTACACCGAACCTAAGAAAAGCATTAGCAGGGGATTTCCCAGCGCAATTACCGCAGCTGACACTACGCCGCCGAGGTAAAGCGAGCCTGTATCGCCCATAAAAATCCTCGCAGGATTTAAATTAAAGCATAAAAATCCAAGCGAAAGCCCGATTAAAGATGCCGATACGGCGCAGATATCGGGATTTGCGGAATAGGTCATATAAAAGAGCGATGCGCCGATAGCAAAGGCAACGCCTGAGGCAAGCCCGTCTATACCGTCGGTGAGATTAGCGCAGTTTACGCTTCCGAGAAGCATTATGAACGAAAGAGGATAGTAAATATAGCCAATATCAAACACGCCAAAGGAAAAATAAAGGCGTGGCATATCGTTAAGAAAATATGAGCGCAGTAGTAAATATCCTATCGCTGCCAGAGATTGAAGCAGAAGCTTTTGCTTTGGGGAAAGCCCTGCGTTTTGCTGCCTTTTCAGCTTTTTCAGGTCGTCAAAAATTCCGATAAGTCCCGATGCAAGAGCATAGCTGGCGACGAGCAGTATTGAGGTAGCGCCTTTATAATCGCCCTTATGGTAGAAGAATATCACCGAAAGGCTAAGCGCTAACGTGCCTGCAAGCAGGAATGCAAGGCCGCCCATAGTGGGGGTTCCGCTTTTCTTTTCGTGCCACGACGGACCCTCCTTGTATATAGGCTGCTTTGCATAGACGCAAAGCCTCGGAATAAGCCTTCTTTCTACGCCTACCGTCAAAATAAAGGAAAAGGCAAAGGCAAAAAGGTAAATTATCAGATTGGTATCGGTCATTTCTTGGTTATTTGTCCTTACATATTATTTTCAGCCGATGAATACGAGCCTTTAGCGCATATTTGCTGAATTTCGTTAATACGCTTTGAGGCACTTTTTCAGATTAGTGCCGATATTTTATGGGCGTTTGTGCCGTGCGAGCCTTTAATGAGAATGGCATCGCCCAAAGAAAGCTTAGGAAGAAGCTCCCTTACTACTGTATGCTCAGAGTAGGTTTCTGTAAGAGGCAGAATTTTCCCCTCGGGATAGCCGCCCCCTAAAGCGCCCTCAATTATAAAATTTTGATATTTGCCGTAAAGCAGGACTAAGTCAGGCTTAAGCGTTGCGATAAGGCTTCCTATATTTTTATGATATTTTTCGGGATTATTCGTTTCGTGGGTGTCGGAGAGGAGCAAAATATGCCTTTTAGCTTTAATTCTAAAGAGCGTTATTATACCGTATTCTATTGATTCGATTGAGGAGTTGTAGCTATCGTCGAGCAGCGTAATTCCGCATTTTTTGATAATTTCGGTGTGCAGAAGTCTGTCAGCTAGCTTAAAATCGGGAATTTGGCTTCCTGAAGCTCTGCACCTGCAAAATATGCAAAGCGCAAAGCCGAGGGCTTCCTTTATATGATAAAAGGGGAGTGCGCTTTTAATTTTCTTTAAGCTTCGCCCTGAATAAAGGAAGGTATACTCGGTGCCATCGTCTGGAAGCTCTCTTGAAAATATTGCAAAGTCGCCCTTATTTGAATTTACCGAGAGCGTGAGCTTCTCCTTTATATGAGCGAGCAGCGGTTCGTTTTCGGGTATTATGACCTGAGATTTCGTCATTCCCGAAAGAATTTCTAGCTTGGCGCTCGCTATTCCCCGGCGGGATTTAAGCTCGTATAGGTGTGACGAGCCTATATTAGTAATTACGGAGAGCGTTGGATTTACAGCGTTAGATATGCGCCGAAGCTCTCCTTTTTTGTTCATTCCGCATTCTAGTAAAAGATATTCCGTATCACGCTTTAGAGAAAGCAGAGTAAATGCTACGCCGAGGATATTATTATAATTATGCTCGGTTGAGTGAAATTTAAGCCCGGATGCTCTGAAGACGCTTTCGGTTATTTCTCGGGTGGTTGTCTTTCCGTTGCTTCCGGTTATCGCTATAATTTCACGAAGCGGAAATTTCCGCTTATACGCCGATGCAAGCGTGAGTAGGGCGATTTCGGTATCGGTTACACGGATATGTGACGTCTCACTTGTCGACACCGTGTAAGCTCCAAGATTTGCTGCTTCGTCAAGAAAATTCTCGCCGTCAAAGCTTTTTCCTTTAAGCGCTATGAATAAATCCCCAGAGCAAAGCTCTCTTGTGTCGGTAGAGACGTATTCAATCTGCGTATCGGGTGCTGCATTTAAAGATACAGCGCCCATTTTTTTAGCAATATACTCAGTTGTCAAGGGGAAAGACAGACGAATTCGCATAGTAAAGCTCCTTATCTAAAATGCATATCATACTCTTTTTGCAAGCGCTTCCTCGATTATTTTTCGCTCGTCAAAATGGCAGTAGGCATTTCCCTTTATAATATAGTCCTCAGCGCCCTTTCCGACTACTACTACCGTGTCGCCGTCGCTCGCCGTTTTTATGGCGTATTCTATCGCAAGCGCTCTGTCGGCTATAATTCCGATGCGCTCACAATCGGCTCCGGATATGATATCAGAGAGAATAGAAGCTAGCTCCTCGCCCCTTGAATTATCCTCGGTAATTATCACCCTGTCTGCATAAATTGATGCGCATTTTGCCATAAGAGGACGCTTTTGTCTGTCACGCTCGCCGCCGCAGCCAAGCACTACCGTCATTTTCTGCTCAGGAATAATATTCATTTTTATCATTTTTAGTAGATTTTCGAGTGCAAGCTCGGTATGCGCAAAATCTCTTATTACAGTAACCTTGCCGCTTATTATCTCGGTGCGCCCCTTTATAAAATTTATATTCGAAATCGCTTCTATTGAGGACTTTAAATTTAGCGAGAGCGCATTTACACAAGAGAGCGAAAGGAGGGAGTTTTCGATATTATAAATACCCGGAAGACGGATTGATACAGGAAGCCTTTCGCCATTTATACATAATGTAAATTCGCTCCCCTGTATACCTTTTTCCTTTATATCCTCGGCTCTTATTATTCCCGAGTAAAGTCCTGCCGATACCGAATTTTCCTTGAATTCAGAGAAGAGCCGCTTGCCGTATTTTCCGTCGGTGAATATTACCGATTTTTCAGCTTTTGTAAAGAGCCTTCTTTTTGAAAGGAAATAATCCTCCATATTTTTATGAAAATCCAGATGCTCAGGACTTAGTCCTGAAAACACCGCCAAAGAAAATTTTATCGGCTCGCATTTCATAAGCGAAAGCGAGTGGCTTGATATTTCCATTATTACGTATTCAACCCCTCGTCTTTGCATTTCAAGCAGCGCAGGATACAGAATTTCTGCGTCGGGCGTCGTCATTGAATAATATTTTTGAGAGAGGCGCTCGCCGGTTGCTTCTATTATTCCCGTGCCGATAAGTCCGCATTTTTTGCCGTTTTTTATCAGCATTTCCTTTAGAATTATAGAAATTGAGCTTTTGCCGTTAGTGCCTGTGATACCTATAATTTTTAATTTACCGTAATCAATTGAGAGAAAGCTTGAATAGGCATAAGCGTAGGCACGTCTTGAATCATTTACCGCTATTATCGGGATTTTAAGGCTTGAATATGCCGACGGTCGCTGTGTGACGATAGCAGTGGGCGGGGTGGTGAATTCGTAGCTTTTGTCTATTCCCGATACAGAGGGCAGGTCAAAAAATATATAGCCGTCAAGTATTTCCTCGGGTTTACGGCAAAGTCCCTTTATTTCAAGCTCGGAATCAGGCAGGGTTATGCTATCCTCGCCAAAATTTAACTCGCTAATTTTCATATCAGTCAGCAAAATCCTCGTATACAGTTTCTATTTCAATAATATTTCCGTAGGGAAGCACGCTTCCTTGAGCGTGCGATTGCGATAGCACAGTACCGCCTCGCCCCCGTATTTTTATATTAAATCCGAGATTTGTAAGAATTTTATTTGCCTCCGAGGCATCAAGCCCCACGACTGAGGGAAGCTCGATATACTTTGGCTTCGTCGCTTCGGTGTAGAGGATTACCCGCCCGCCACGGTTTAGAGTGTCAAGCGGCGTTGGAGTTTGCGCTAATATATTTTCGCCGCCACCTACAATCTCAATGCTAAGACCTACCGACTTGGCAAGCGCATTTGCCTCGCTAACGCCGATGCTAAGGAAATTAGGCACTTCAACCGTAGCTTCGTCTACGCTCGATTTAGCCCCGAGATAGGGGAGCGCCTTTGCTAAAAATTCGGATATATATGGCGCAGCTACGACGCTTCCGTATTTTACTTGCGAGGTCGGCTCGTCTACGACTAAAATCACTGCAATTCCGCCGTCACCTATTTTGGAATAAGCGACTGTCGAGCCTACTCTCAGGTAGGAATTGCCGTTTTCGTCGAGAATGTCGAATTTTTGCGACGTGCCCGTCTTTCCTGCGATATCGTATCCGGCGACACTTGCGTTTTTAGCTCCGCCGTCACCGCTGACACCCTCTACCAGCGCATCGGTGACAAGGCTTGCAACCTCCTCTGATACTACCCGCTTCGAGTTTTCCTCCTTGAACACGGATACCACTCTGCCGTTCTTGTCAATTACTCTTGATAAAAGATGCGGAGTCACGCTTACGCCGCCGTTAGCAACGGTGGCAATAGAAGCAAGCTGTCTTATTATAGATATTTTAAAGCGTTGACCGAAGGAGGCGGTAGCAAGCTCGGTCGTGCCGAGTGAGCCCTCCTTATGGAAAATTCCCGAAGCCTCGCTTGGCAGGTCAATGCCCGTCTTATCAAGATATCCGAAGCGCTCTACGTAGTCGTAGAATTTATCGCTGCCAAGCCTTGAGGCTACCGTCATCATACAGGGGTTGCAGGACATCTGAAGTCCGTAGGCAAGATTAAAGCCTGAGCCGTGTCCTTTTGCCTTATGGCATCTGATGCGATATCCGCCGACGGCAAGATATCCCTGGCAGGAAAAGGTGTCGCTCATTTTTACCGCACCCGAATCAAGTCCTGCGCTTACCGTGACTATTTTAAAGGTAGAGCCCGGCTCGTAAAGCTCGCTTATGGGCTTATTCGACCACATAATTTCAAGAAGCTCCTTTTTCTTAGCGAGATATTCCTCGCTTCCTGCATCAAATCCCGAGCTTATGAGCTTTGCCTCTGAAAGCGGGTCAAGGGTATAAGGCGAATTAAGGTCGAAAGCGCCCGAGGTCGCCATTGCAAGAATACCGCCGGTCTTTATATCCATTGCCACGGCGCAGACACGGTTTTGCGCAGAATGGTTTATTCTAGCCTTTTCTACTATTGCCTCAAGCTCGCCTTGAAGATAGCTGTCTACCGTCGTGACTATGCTGTATCCGTCGGTCGGCGGGATAAAGCTCTGGTATTCGTTCTTTAAGGTGTTACCGGTGGCGTCCTTAGCGTAAAGGTAATAGCCGTCGGTACCGCTTAGAATAGAGTTGTAGTAATATTCAAGCCCGTAAAGTCCTTGAAGGTCACTTCCGACGAAGCCGAGGGTATGGCAGAGAAGACTGCCCTCGGGGTAGTAGCGTGAGTTTTGCGCCTCGCAGGAGAGCATATCTGATAGGGAATACTCGTATATCTTTGCCATTATGTATTTATAAGTGGCTTCGTCGGCGCTTTTTATAAGAGTGTAGTCAAGAGAGGATGCTGTGCTTATTTTTTTGTAAATAGACGAAAAGTCGCCCTCGGTTGCCTCGGATATAATTTTTGCTATTATGCTTTTATAGTCAACGCCGTCGGATTTCTCACGCCTTTTTATCTCTCTTGGGGAAATAAATACTCGGTACGAGGTGCTGTCCTTGGCAAGTATATTCATTGATGAATCGTATATAATTCCGCGCTTTGCCTTTTGGCGTGACGTCGTGGTAACCTGGTCGAATACCTTGTCCTTATAATATGCGTAATTTATGTACTGCAGGTCGAAAAGGTTATAAATAAGCAAGGATAAAAAGAGAAGAAGACAAATACATATGATTTTAATCCGTGCTCTCGTCTTTACTATCGGGATTTTTTTAGCCGTTTTCATACTATCTCCAAAAATAAAATGTAGCGAAAGGCATACCTTTTGCATCTCGCTACATTCTATTACGTTTTTATTTAATATATGATTACTTGCCAGCAATTAAATGACAAAAGCGCCACGAGACACAAAAGGGGAGTGCCGTGACGCTTTTATAGGATTTTAGCTTAAAGATTGTCAAAGGATTCAAGGCTCTCGACGTACTCAACCGCTTCCTCTGTGGGGATTTCGGTATTTTCGCTTACGAATTCCTCACTAGATGCGGAGCGAAGACCGATTAAGCCGTAGCATACGGTAAGTGCGCATACGAGGAAAGCAGAGCAAAGAGCGGTAAGAGAGGTTCTGAGAGGAAATCTTCTTATAGTCTTATCTCTTACGGGTGCGTTCTTTACGGTGAGCTTATCGTTTACATATGAGAAAAAGGAAGAAATGACGATAGGAGCCTGAGTCTTGACGGTAGCAAGAATAGGCAAAGCGCTATGCTTTGCTTCTTCGGGCTTGACTTCTTTTTTGGCGCACTTAGCTTTTGCCCTCATACGCATATAATCGCCAAGCTTGTATTCTTCGCCGCCACGCCTTACGCTGAAGCATTTTGCCATATCCGAATAAAGCTGATTGTAGGTGATATTGGTAGTCATTTTCGTATTTCTCCTTTATTTTTCTGATCTATATCTTTTCCGCTACTCTGAGCTTTGCGCTTCTGGAGCGGGGATTGTTTTCTATTTCCTCATTCGAGGGTAGTATAGGCTTTTTTGATATTTCCTTGATTTTAGGCTTGTTGCCGCAAATGCACACGGGGAAGTCCTTAGGACAGGTGCAGCCTGATGCTAGCTCCTTCATAGTGAGCTTTACTATTCTGTCCTCGAGCGAATGGAAGGATATTACGGCTATTCTTCCGCCTGCTGCAAGCTTTTCTTCGGCGCTTCTTATCATAGGCGCTATGGTGTCAAGCTCACGGTTTACCTCTATTCTTATTGCCTGAAAGGTACGCTTTGCTGGGTGAGGACCGTTCTTTTTATTGTCCTTTGGTATGCTTGCTCTTATAACGTCGCTGAGCTGGAAGGTGGTTTCTATCGGCTTTATAGCTCTCGCCTCGACGATTTTTGAGGCAATTCTCGGAGCAAATCTTTCTTCGCCGTACTCGAATATAATTCTCTTAAGCTCGTCCCTATCGTATTCGTTTACAACCTCGAAAGCAGAGAGGGGAGCGTCCTGCGACATTCTCATATCAAGCCTTGCATCGTGATTGTAGCTGAAGCCTCGCTCGGGACAATCGAATTGGTGAGAGGAGCAGCCGAGGTCGGCAAGCACTCCGCCGAGATTCTGTATGCCGAGGGAATTGACAACCGAGCCAAGCTCGGAAAAGTTTTCGTTTACAAAGGTGATTTTATCAAGGTAATCCTTAAGACGCTCACGGGCTGCTTCTATTGCAGCTCTGTCACGGTCAAAGCAGATTAGCCTTGAATTTTCGGGAAGCCGCTTCGCAATCTCAAGCGAATGCCCGCCGCCGCCCGTGGTACAGTCTATATAGGTGTATCCGTCCCTTATATTAAGAGCTTCTATACATTCGTATAGCAGAACCGAGGTGTGTGAAAAGGGTATAGACGGCATTTGCTTTCTCCTTTTTTCACTTTATCAGAGCTTATAGGTGCTCATAAGCGAGCGTATGTAGCTGAGGTCACGGTTGTTCTCACGCTCGTTGAAGACCTCCTCCGCCCATATCTTTATTTGCTTGCCCGCTCCCATAAAGAGAATCGATTTATCTATCCTTGCGTGCTTCATAAGTCTTTCTTCAAGCACTATTCTTCCGCTTGCGTCAATAACGCACTTCTGAGCCGCACCGAGAATGAAATCCTGAAGCTCGGCTGCGTCTGCCTCGGGAAGCGAGGAAATGCGTTCTACGTATTCCTCCCAGTCCTTAGCGGTGTAAACCGAAAGGTAAGGGTCGAATTTTCGTGTGATGTAAAATTCTGCTCCAAGCTCCTCTCGGAATTTAGAGGGAATGAATACTCGCTTCTTTGAATCGAGCGTGTGAGTAAAAGTTCCGACGAATGACACGAAAATAAACCTCCTTTCGTAGTTTACGGTGATTTACGGCGTTTTATGGACCGGATAACCACTTTAGTGCGCTTTATGTGGGATTTGGTGGTATTTTGCTCCATTTCGCCCCACTTGATAATATTATAATGGTTTTATAAGGCTTTGTCAATAGGTATTCTGAAAAAAATTAAATTTTTTCTACTATTTATAAATATAAATTTTAAGAAAAGCCCTTGCCAACCCTCCGTGCCGTATGGTAAAATATCAAAAAGAGAATTTTTACTAAGAAAGCCGCCTTCCAAAAAAGCGGATTTTCTAGAGAGGTAACTAATACTTTACAAAAAGAGCAAAGGGGATTTACATTCGTATGTCGTTCTTCTCCCGTATTTTCAAGAAAAAGGATAAGCACGAAAGCTATTCGTTCAGGCTTGAAAGAGCAAAGGAGCTTCACGGTCAGGCAGTAAAATATATTACCGAGCATAGGAATGGCAACGAGGACGTAGTAGGCAGAGGCGGTGCTATGTGCGTTCACGGCGACGAATTTATCGTAGACAGCTCGGGGGATAGGCTTTTCGTGTGCAAAATTAAGGAGCTTGAGGCGAGCTACCTTATGAGCGGCGACGGCGTTATAATCAAAGGTCCGAATCTTCTTGACGGCGGCGCTATGCGTGTAATTACCGTTCATTTCGTTTATTATAGAAAGTAGTGCTTATGAGTAGTAATAAAAGACCTTATACAGTCGCCATTATCCTAGCCGGCGGCGCAGGAGCAAGATTTTCGAGAGAAAAAACCAAGCAGAAATTCGAAATAGACGGAATCAGCGTTTTAAGAAGAACGCTTCTTGCCTTTGCTGGCTGTAGCTGCATTGACGAAATCGTGCTTGCATACCGCCTCGGCGAGGAGGATTTTGCAAAAGATGCTTCTGTCGGATTAAATAAGAAAATTACGCTTACTGTGGGCGGCAGCTGCCGTGCTGAAAGCGCAAGACTTGCATTTTTGCGAGTTGCCGAGCGTTCCTCGGTGGTTATGATACACGATGCGGCAAGATGCCTTATCACGGACGCTGATATTATCGCCGTTGCGAACGCCTGCTACGAAAGCGGAGCGGCAAGCGCAGCCCTGCCGATTACGGATACGGTAAAGCGGCTTTCCTCAGGACTTATATCCGATACCGTCGACCGAGAGGAGCTTATAACGGTAGCTACGCCGCAGGCGTTTTCCTATGAATTATACGAAAGAGCGCTCGATTTCCCCGATACGCCGGATATTACCGACGATAATATGCGTATTGAGCGTCTTGGAGTTAAAATAACGCCCGTATACACCTCTAAGGAAAATATCAAGATAACCACCAAAGAGGATATAGCGCTTGCGGAATTTATACTTAAAGCAAGAGAAAAGAGGACCCTTCAATGAAAGAAATGCGTATAGGTCACGGATATGACGTCCATAGGCTCGTCGAGGGCAGAAGGCTTGTCCTTGGAGGCGTTGAGATACCTTACACTAAGGGGCTTTTAGGTCATTCGGATGCCGACGTTCTTTTGCATGCGGTTATGGACGCTATATTAGGCGCTCTCGGACTTGGAGATATAGGCAAGCACTTTCCCGATACCGATAAGCAGTATGAGGGAATATCAAGCCTTGAGCTTCTTTTGAGGGTAAGAGAGCTTCTTTCCGAAAGAGGCGGTCAAGTTGTCAATATCGATGCAACCGTCGTGATGCAAAGCCCTAAGCTTTCGCCTTATATAGATTATATGAGGGAAAACATAGCCTTTGCGCTCGTATGCGATAAATCACGTGTGAATATAAAGGCTACTACCGAGGAGCATCTTGGATTTACAGGCAGCGGCGAGGGCGTAGCGGCGCACGCCGTATGCATTGTGCTTGCGGAGGAGTAACTATCATTTTAAGAAGCGGGAAGTAATGCCTGAGAGTAAAAGGGTATAGATAAAAAAGAGACCGCCACGAGGGCGGTCCCAATCAAAAGGCAAAGAGGCAAAAGCTTATATATTATGAAAACGTCCGATAGCTTTAAGAGTCGTGCGCTTTCGCATTTGCCGTGTTTGCTATTTATATATTATGAAAATATTTTTTTAACGACACAAAAAAGAGGTAATTAAAATGACTAAAATTTCACCCTCGGTGCTTGCTTGCGATTTTACCAAAATAGGCGAGGAGGTGCGTGATATCGAGCTTGGCGGAGCGGATATGGTGCATCTTGACGTTATGGATGGCGTTTTCGTACCGAATATTTCCTTTGGTTTTCCGATAATCGAGGGATTGAGAAAGAAAAGCTCTATGCTTTTCGACGTGCATCTTATGATAGATAAGCCCGAAAGATACATAGATAAATTTATAGATGCGGGCGCTGATATACTCACGTTTCATATAGAGGCTACCGATAAGACGGCGGAAATACTCGAAAGAATAAGAGAAAGAGGAGTCCGTGCGGCGGTATCCATCAAGCCTAATACCGAGGCTGAGGCGGTTTATCCCTATCTTGATAAATGCGATATGGTGCTGGTAATGACGGTAGAGCCGGGCTTTGGTGGACAGTCGCTTATTCCCGCAACGCTCGATAAGGTGAAGAAAATAAAGGCTGAGGCTTTACGCCTTGGGCTTGATATTGATATTCAGGTGGACGGCGGCGTCGGTCCTGCTAATGCAAAGGCCTGCCGTGATGCGGGAGCTAATATTCTCGTTGCGGGAAGCTCGGTATTCCGTGCCGAGGATAGAAAAGCCGCAATCGACGCATTAAGATAATTATATTAATTATCAAAATTTAAAAATAATTTTGAAATTGAAAAACATAAAAATAGCAAGAATTGACAGCGAAGCTATCCGCCGTTTCTTCTTGCTATTTTTATGTTTATAGTGTTTTTGCCAGTCAAGTGTTAAATTCTGCCTCAAAATAACCGAGGTATTTAAGAATTGGCGCCGTCCTTTCCGGGTATAAACGGAATTTTCAGATGGTCGTATGCAAGCTTGGTTGCGCATCTTCCTCTCGGCGTTCTTGCAAGAAATCCTATCTGCATAAGGTAAGGCTCGTATACGTCTTCAATCGTGATAGCCTCCTCACCCACCGTGGCAGAGAGCGTATCAAGTCCGACGGGACCGCCCTGATAAAATTTGATTATAGCCTCGAGCATACGTCTGTCGGTGTTGTCAAGTCCAAGCTCGTCGATTTCAAGCGAGGAAAGAGCGAATGCGGCAATTTCTGAGGTAATAGTACCGTCACCCTTGACGAGCGCAAAGTCACGCACACGCTTAAGCAGACGGTTGGCAATTCTCGGCGTGCCTCTTGAACGGGTGGCGATTCCGTGCGCACCCTCCTCGGTAATATCGATTTCGAGTATTCCCGAAGAACGCTTTACGATAGAGGCAAGCTCGTCGGGAGTATAAAGCTCAAGTCTTAAAATTACGCCGAATCTGTCACGGAGCGGGGTAGTGAGCTGACCTGCTCTCGTGGTAGCACCGATAAGAGTGAATTTCTTTAAGGGAAGCTCAAGCGTCCTTGCGCTGGGACCCTTGCCGAGAATTATATCTATCTTGTAATCCTCCATAGCGGGATAGAGAATTTCCTCTACCGACTTTGGCAGACGGTGAATCTCGTCGATAAAGAGCACGTCACCCTCTGAAAGATTGGTGAGAATTGCAGCGAGGTCGCCGGGCTTTTCAATGGCAGGACCTGAGGTAATTCTGATATTCACGCCCATTTCGTTGGCGATTATAGACGCAAGCGTGGTCTTACCAAGACCCGGAGGGCCGTAAAGCAGCACGTGGTCAAGAGAATCTGCTCTGCGCTTAGCGCTCTCTATGTATACTCTTAGATTGGATTTTGCGGTATTCTGTCCTACGTAGTCGTCAAGCGTCTTTGGACGGAGAGAATTTTCTACCTCGTAATCACGCTCGGCATCGTATTCGTTTGATACGATACGGTTTTCAAAATCAAATTCATTTATTTCGTTAATCATATAAACTCCATTTATGTCGAAAACGCTCTGAATAAGCCGTAAAGGCTACTTTGCCTTTTCAATAAGCCTATCTTTTATAAACGTGCCCTTAGCGCATCAATTTCTTAAGCGCAAGCCTTACAATCTCGCCGACGTCAAGCTTTGCCGTATCTATACCGCCAACGGCACGCATAATGCTCGATTTATCGTAGCCAAGGCTGAGAAGCGCCTCGGTTGCGTCCGAAAGATTTTTGCCAATGCCGCTTGAGAGTGACACCGAGCCTGCGGTAAGCGTTGCCGCATCCGGCATAGAGAAATCAAGTCCGATTTTGTCCTTAAGCTCAAGAATTATTCTTGCTGCCGTCTTAGAGCCGATGCCTTGAGCCTTGGCGATAGCCTTGGTATTTTCAGAGGCGATAGCGCTGACAAGCTCAGCGGGGGAGAGCGCCGACAGAATATTTATTGCTGCCTTAGGTCCTACGCCGCTTACTGTAATAAGCTTATTAAAGCAGGAGCGCTCGTCGTCGTCGATAAAGCCGAAAAGCTCAATTCCGTCCTCTCTTACGGCAAGATGCGTAAAGAGCTTGACCGTAGCGCCCACCCTTGAGGCGATTTTTTCTGAAGTGATGGTGCTGACGGTGAGCTTATACCCTACGCCGCCGCAATCTATTACGCAGCCGTTGAGGTCCTTATATGCAAGCACGCCTGAAAGGTAGTAATACATATTTCTTCTCCGTTTGAATTTCTTGGCCGAAGCCGTAACGCATTTTACGTATATTATACCATAGCTCAAAATAAAAGTAAAGGGCAGAATATGATTTTTGTAAAATCAATTTTACTATCAATTTACTACTTAATTTTTACTTGATTTTGGTATTTAATTGAAGCCCGCTCTGTTGACAAAATCTGTAAGCTGTGGTATACTAAGCTGATTAAATATTTGAAACATTTAAATTAAGGATAAATAAAATGATAATTTTAGGTATAGACCCCGGGCTTGCTACCGTAGGCTGGGGCGTTATCGAATGCGTGAGGGGCAATTCAAGGCCTATCGCTTTTGGCGCTATCACGACGCCTGCTCACACCGATATTGAAAAGCGGCTGGCAATGATAGAAGCCGACCTTACCGAGATTATAAAAAAATACAAGCCCGACGAAATGGCAATTGAGGAGCTTTTTTTCAATACCAATATCACGACGGGAATTGCGGTAGCCGAGGCGAGGGGCGTAATACTTTGCACGGCGTACAAGCTTGGTGTGAAAATCAGCGAATATACGCCGCTTCAGGTTAAGCAGGCGGTCGTAGGCTACGGAAAGGCGGAAAAGCATCAGGTAATCACGATGGTTACCTCGATTTTAAGGCTTCCTGCTCCCCCGAAGCCCGACGATACGGCAGACGCCGTTGCAATAGCGCTTTGTCACGCACAAAGTTCGGCTTCGGGACTTGGAAAATATTTCAACAAAAGGTGACTTATGTGGATTTCTGATAAATGGGAAGATTATAAGATAATAGACGCTTCGGCAGGAGAGAAGCTTGAGCTTTGGGGCAAATACAGCCTTATCCGTCCAGATCCTCAGGTAATATGGAAAAGCGACAAGCGCCACCGCCTCTGGCGAGATGCCGATGCAAGCTATAAGAGAAGCTCCAAGGGCGGCGGCAATTGGTCCGAAAATAAGCTGCCCGAAAGCTGGGTGATATCCTACTGCGACCTTAGGTTTCTTATAAAGCCTATGGGCTTTAAGCATACGGGACTTTTCCCCGAGCAGGCTGCCAACTGGGATTTTTGCCGTGAGCTTATCGAGGGGGCAAAGCGACCGATTAAGGTGCTGAATTTATTTGCCTACACAGGCGGCGCTACGGTCGCCTGCGCTAAAAGCGGAGCTTCGGTATGCCACGTCGATGCCTCACGGGGTATGGTAAATCAGGCAAAGGAAAACGCCCGCCTTTCGGGGCTTTCAGATGCTCCTATACGCTATATCGTAGACGATTGTAAGAAATTTATCGAGCGCGAAATCAGGCGAGGCAATAAATACGATGCAGTAGTTATGGACCCTCCGTCTTATGGACGAGGACCTACGGGTGAAATCTGGAAGATTGAGGAATGTATTGACGATTTCGTGAGCCTTACGCTCGGCGTGCTTTCGGATAATCCGCTTTTCTTTATACTTAATTCCTACACGACAGGACTTTCTGCATCTACTATGAAATATATTACCGACTTAAGGCTTCTTAAGAGGTATAAGGGTCACAGCGAGGCTGACGAGCTTGGACTTCGTATATCGGAGAGCGGGCTTCCTTTGCCTTGCGGCTCTACGGTAAGGGTTACCTTCGGTTAATTTTTGTTTTTTTGAGGATTGATAATGAACGATTATATAGTGCGTACCGAAAATCTCGGCTACGCTTACGAGGACGACGGCGAGCAAAGTCCGTTAGCAAAGGGAATAAAGCATCCGGCTCTTGACGGCGTATCGCTTTCTGTCAAGCGAGGGGAATATCTTGCTATTCTCGGGCATAACGGCTCGGGTAAATCCACCTTTGCAAAGCTTCTTAATATGATACTGACTCCCACCGTCGGTAAGGTGTATATAGATGGCGTCGATATTTCCGACGAAAAGCTTACTGAGGACGAGATTTTTGATATAAGAAGCAAAATAGGTATGGTATTCCAGAATCCCGATAACCAGCTCGTTGCTACCGTCGTCGAGGAGGATGTTGCCTTTGGCCCTGAAAATCTGGGACTTGAAAGGGAAGAAATAAGACGGCGGGTTGACGAGGCGCTTTCGCTCGTCGGTATGACAGAATACGCAAAGCACGCACCGCACAAGCTCTCGGGCGGTCAGAAGCAGAGGGTGGCTATTGCGGGTATTATCGCTATGCGTCCCGAGCTTATTATATTTGACGAGGCCACCGCTATGCTTGACCCTATCGGCAGGCGTGAGGTGCTTGATATTATGCATAAGCTTAACCGTGAGGAGAATATCACCGTAATCAACATTACTCACTATATGGACGAGGCATCGCTTGCCGACCGTGTGGTGGTGATTAACGACGGCCGTCTTCTGATGGATTCAACGCCCCGTGAGGTTTTTTCAAAGCCCGCCTCGCTTCATCTGATAGGACTTGAAGCGCCGCAGAGCGCCGAGCTTATAGATGCGCTTATCGACGAGGGCGTTGATATAGAAAGAGGACTTATATACCAGAGCGAGACGGCAGAGGCTCTTATTCGCCTTTTAGGAGGTGATGCTTGTGAAAAATAAGCTTGAAATTCAGAACGTCAGCTTCCTTTACGGAAAGGGAACGCCGTTTGAGAAGCTTGCGCTTGACAGTGTTACCGTAGGCTTTGAGGAGGGAAAAATAACGGGACTTATCGGGCATACCGGCTCCGGTAAATCCACGCTTGTAAATCTTTTAAACGGCTTATATAAGCCTCATTCGGGTAAAATACTGCTTGACGGCGAGGATATTTGGGAAAGACCTAAGGAAATAGGGAAGATAAGATTCCGAGTAGGGCTTGTAATGCAGTATCCCGAATATCAGCTTTTTGACGAGACTGTGCGTGAGGATATAGCCTTCGGCCCTAAAAATCAGGGGCTTTCGGAGGAGGAAATAGCCGAGCGTGTCAAGGAAGCTGCTTCCTTCGTCGGAATAGACGAGGAGCTTATGGAGAAATCGCCGTTTGAGCTTTCAGGCGGTCAGAAGCGCCGTGTCGCTATCGCAGGCATTATCGCTATGCGTCCTGAGGTGTTGGTGCTTGACGAGCCTGCGGCGGGTCTTGACCCCAGGGGAAGACGTGAAATTCTCGGCGGTCTTTCGGAATTTGTAAGAAAAAGCAATACGACGCTTATTCTGGTAAGCCATTCTATGGAGGATATGGCAACCTATTGCGACAACGTCGTGGTAATGAGCGAGGGCAGGCTCTATGCAAGCGGTACGGTCGACGAAATTTTCGCAGATGCCGTAAGTCTTGGCAAAATAGGTCTTGACACACCCGAAATTTCAAAGATTGCCGACCGACTTATTTCGGCGGGAATACCGCTTTCGGGTAAGCTTTACACGGTTGAGGGTGTGAAGCAGGCTATCCTCGAATATTTAAGAGGGGGTGAATGCTGATGCTTTCCGATATCACTCTCGGTCAGTTTTTCCCCGGCAATTCGCCGCTTCACAGGCTTGACCCAAGGACTAAGATTTTGCTCGCAATAGCCTATATCGTAGCTGTATTTCTTATAGATACGCCGATTGCCTTTTTGGTTTTCTCGGTTATTACGGTTGCGCTTTGTCTTATAAGCAGAATTTCTCTTCGGGTGATTTTAAAGGGTATAAAGCCTATCGTATTTATACTGATTTTTACGGCAATTATCAATATCCTTATGACGGGCGGCGAGGGCGAGCCTCTGGTGGCTTTCGCTTTCATTAAGATTTATAAGGAGGGCATTATAAGAGCGGTGTTTATGGCGCTGAGGGTTATACTTCTCATTGTTGGCTCGTGTATGCTGCTTACCTACACGACCTCGCCTATT
The DNA here is from genome assembly GCA_045659905.1 of Eubacteriales bacterium. Taxonomy (GTDB): domain Bacteria; phylum Bacillota; class Clostridia; order Oscillospirales; family CAG-272; genus UBA1740. Next base: position 28,766 of record JAZRCT010000012.1, read on the forward strand.
TCGCTTACCGACGGAATTGAAAATCTGCTCTCACCTTTAAAGAAGCTTCATATTCCCGTGCATCTTTTCGCAATGATGATGACTATTGCACTAAGATTTATACCTACGCTTATCGAGGAGACCGAGAAGATAATGAATGCGCAAAAGTCAAGAGGCGCAGATTTTACGACTGGCGGACTTATAAAGCGTGCAAAGGCGTTGATACCTCTGCTCGTTCCGCTGTTCGTATCCTCATTCAAGCGTGCTGAGGAGCTTGCCGTAGCTATGGAGTGCCGCTGCTATCGAGGAGATAAGAACCGTACTAAGCTCGTAAAGCTCAGCTATAAGGGGCTTGATGCCGCTTGGTTCGTGCTCGGCGCTTTGGTGCTCGGCGCTATAATAGCGTTAAGAATTCTTCCGTCGCATATAGATTTTTCGGGAGTGCTTCAAATCTTTTTCTATAAGATTTAATTTATATTTTCGTTATGGGAGCTTTGCTTTATGAAATATTTTGCTAAAATTAAATATCTCGGCACTGACTTCCACGGATTTGGAGTTCAGCCCGGCTTGCGTACCGTTCAAGGAGAGCTTTGCCGTGCTTTAAGCTATGCGCTTGGCGTTGAGGCGCTCGTTACGGGCTCGTCAAGAACCGACGCTAGGGTGCACGCAAACGAGATGTGCATAAGGATTGACGCAGACGGCGCAACCGTTCCTGCCGATAAGCTTCCGATAGCCTGTATACCGTTTCTGCCTAAGGATATATCCGTTTTTTGGGCAAAAGAATGCGATAACGACTTTCACCCGAGGTATGACGCTAAGGGCAAGGAGTATCTTTACAGAATACTTAATGCGAAGGTGCCGAATCCGTTTTTTGCCGATAGAGCCTGGCATTTACCAAGGCTTATTTCAGACTCGGGACTTGAAAAAATGAGAGAATGCTCAAAGCATTTTATCGGCAAGCACGACTTTACCTCGTTTATGTCTCAGGGCAGCGACGTTTCGGATACCGTGCGTGAGGTCAAGTATCTTGAAATAGACAGATGCGGCGATTTTATCGATATTCGTATTTGCGCCGACGGCTTCCTATATAATATGGTAAGAATTATCGTCGGCACGCTTTGCGAATGTGCCTTTGGCAGAATTTCACCAAATGATATCGCAGCTATTCTTGAAGCTAAGGATAGAAGCAAAAGCGGTATGACAGCGCCGCCCGAGGGGCTGTATTTGAACCGTGTATTTTATGAAGAAATTGCTTCTTGTGCCAAAAATAAATAATATTAATATTTTCTCCGTGCGTTAAGATTATAATGATAGGTTTCATTATACTGCACGGAGATTTTTTATGGACAAACGGAAGAAAATTTTATCCGTAATTCTGCTTAGCTTAATTACTATTGCTCTGGTTTTTGCGGTAATTGCGGTTTTTATATATTATTATTCACGCACAAAGCTCAATTTTGAATATGACGAAATGCTTTTTTCTTCAATGAATGGCTCAAATATAACCGAATATTATGCAAATTCGGGTAAAATCGACGGGGAATACGATGCGGTTTTGTATTTTAAGAGCGAGCCTTTTGAAAAGCGGGAGTATTATTTGCTTGATGAATACCCAAGCGCTCTTATAGACGGACTTATTGCCGTCGAGGACAGAGAATTTTATTCGCATAGCGGCGTCAATTTCAGAAGAACGCTTATGGCTCTTATGAATTCCTTATTCCATATCAAGCGACAGTTCGGAGCGTCTACGCTTACACAGCAGCTTATAAAAAACATAAGCGGTGATAACGAGGTAACCTTCGAGCGTAAATTCAACGAAATTCTAAGGGCGGAAAGTCTTGAAAAGCGTCACACCAAAAAGGAAATTCTCGAGCTTTATCTGAATATCGTGCCAACGGGTGAAAATTCCGTAGGACTAGGCACGGCGGCTATGGAATACTTTGGCAAAAGTCCAAAGGAGCTTACTATCGCCGAATGCGCTCTGCTTATCGGCATAATCAATGCGCCGACAAGATATAATCCTTACAATTTTCCTGCTGAGGCTAAGGAAAAGCGGGATTGCGTGCTGTCGGTAATGCTAAGTGAGGGCGTAATTTCGGAGAACGAATACGAAGTGGCGAAAAAGTCAGATATAATTCTTAAGGAGCAAAGACGGGCTTCTGATATGATATATCCTTGGTTTATCGAGAGTGTCAACGAGGATTTACTTCAGGTATTCACAACCGAGCTTGGATATAGCAGAGAAATAGCAGAAAGACTGCTTAATTGCGGTGGACTTAAGGTGTATACCACTATGAATAAGGCGGTTCAGGATAAGCTAGATTCGCATTTTGAAGCTGAAAGCCAAATAAAGTCGGGGCTTGAGGCATCGGCGGTAATCTGCGATTCGACAAACGGCGACCTTATCGCAATATACGGCTGTGCGGGCAAAAAGTGCGCAAACCGAGTTCTGAACTTTGCAAGAACCAAAAGAGCGCCCGGCTCAGCACTTAAGCCGCTCGCATTATACGCACCGCTTATAGATTCGGGTAAAATTAACTGGGCAAGCGTATTCGACGACGCTCCGCTAAGCTTTGATAAGGGGCGTGCTTATCCTAAAAATTATCCTAACGCCTACCTCGGGCTTACGAATACGAGGGAGGCACTTAAGCTCTCTAAAAATACCGTGGCGATGCGTCTTTATAATATGCTTGGCGCTGAGGATATATTTTACCACCTGAAGGAGGACTTTGGATTTTCCTCGCTCGTACGGCGTGAGATTGGAGACGACGGCAGAATAATCAGCGATTTAGCGCCTGCGCCGCTGGCACTGGGACAGCTTTCATACGGCGTTACTCTCGAGGAATTGACCGAGGCGTATACCGTATTTCCCTCAGAGGGTGAGCTATATAACAAGCGAAGCTTCATTAGTGTATCCCTTAATTCGGGAAAGACGCTGTATGAAAACGGAAAAAATGCAAGGCGCATCTATTCAAAGGAGGGCGCAAGGCTTATGACCGAGCTTTTGTCATCTGTCACCGAGAGCGGTACTGCTTCTGCGGTGAAGCTTAAGGAATTCGTGGATACCGCAGGAAAGACGGGTACGTCGGGCGACGATTTTGACAGATGGTTCGTAGGCTTTACTCCTTACTTTACTATGGGAATATGGATAGGATATCCCGAGGGAAACAGGGAAATCGGCGGGACTTCAAGGTCGCATATTACGCTTTGGGATTCGGTTATGCGGGATATTCATAAGGATTTAGCCTTAAATAAGAGCGAGGAAAAAATCCGTTCGTTTTCAAGAGCCGGACTTGTGCGCTGCGGATATTGCAGGGACTCGGGGCTTTGCCTTTCCGATAAATGCCTTTACGATTTGCGAGGGGACAGGCTTGAATACGGATATTTCCTGAAGGGCAGCGAGCCGCATTCGCTTTGCGACAGGCATATTCCCGTGTTTTACGATAAAATAGAGGGGGCTGTGGCGTCAAGGCTTTGCCCTAAGGAGGATTTATGTATCGTATCGCTGATAAGGGTAGAGGACAGAGCCTTTCCCCGTGAGGTGTTTATCAAGGATGCAGAGTTCGTTTACCGAGATATGAAGGAGGAAGTAGACTATGCGCTTGACGAGAGCCTGCCTTACTTTTACAATTTAGTTGACGAGGGCGTATTCGTAGGTCGCTCGGGCAAGGGGCGTGCTTGCAACAGATATTGCAAAAAGCACGGGACAAAAGCTTCTTAAATATTAAAAAGGGATTTACTTTTGCAAAAATAAATGATAAAATATCCACATAGGAGATTTACTATGCAGGAGTACGGTTCATATAAAATAAAAATAGTCTATTCGGGGCGCAAAACCGTGAGTATTACGGTGAAGGACGGCGCTATAATACTAAGAAGCCCTAAAGGGGCTTCAAAATCAGAGCTTTTTGCAATTCTCGAAAAGCATAAGGCTTGGCTTGATAAGGCGATAGAAAAGGATAAGGCGAGAGCGGCGAAGCAAGCCGAGATATTGTCGCTTGACGAGGCGAGGCTTCGCCGTGAAGCGTACGAATATCTATCTGAAAAGTGCAGGACTTATGCAAAAGCTATGGGGGTAAGCTATAATAAAATCTCGATAAACGGCGCTAAGGGGCGATTTGGCTCTTGTTCCTCTAAGGGAAATATCAATTTTTCCTTCAGGCTTATGCTTTATCCAGAGGCGGCACGTGAGTACGTGGTGCTTCACGAGCTTTGCCACCTTCGGATAATGAATCATTCGAGCGCCTTTTATGCGCTCCTTGCTTCTTATATGCCCGATTACAAGGCGAGGCGTGCGTTGCTTAAATAAATTTTATAAAAGAAAATGGGAACGAAGCAAATTAAGCCTCGTCCCCGTTTTTATTTCGATTTAAATTTTTTCGATTGCTTACTCGTTTTTTCAGTAAAGCGTATACTTTATAAGCCTCTCGCCCCGATATTCAAGCTTCAGCGTGAAGAAGCTTTTATCCTCCTCAAGAAGACTTAGAAATATTTTATCTCCCTCCCAAAGGGGCAGGGAGTTTATTTTTTCTTTTTTCACAAATTCAAGCACGCCCTCGTCGCAATCCTCCTTGATTTCGCCAATGTATCGGTCGGCGGTGAAAAGATGCATATATTCCGTGCCGTATTCGTCGGATACAAATACAACAAGACCTCGGTAGTCGGGGCTGACGAGGCTAACGCCTGCTTCCTCGAAAACCTCTCGGATAACACATTCGTGGGGGCTTTCTCCGTCCTCAATTTTACCGCCAAGTCCTATCCATTTATCACGGTTTTCGTCGTTGTGCTTCTTTATGCGGTGGAGCATAAGATAGGCTCCGTCCTTTTCTATATAGCAAAGTGTGGTTTGTTTTATCATATTCTTATACCTCTTGAGATAATTTTACCATATATTTTCAGGAATTTCAATAAAGGTTTTTCATTTTGGAAAGCTGTTAAGAAAATATATTAAATAATTGTATATTTTCTCTTTAATTAATTGACATTTTTTCCTGATTTTGATAGACTAATTAAGTAATTAATTAGCTTTAAGGTGGAAATCAAAATGAAACGCTGGCTTAAATACGTAAAGCCCTATCTTAAATACTTTATTTTAGGGCCTCTTTGTATGATTATAGAGGTCGTTGGCGATATTCTTATGCCTATACTTCTGGCAGGAATTATCAACCGTGCAGATAGCGGTACTCTTACCGTCGAAAGCAGTATCATTACAGCCGTAATGATGGTTGTTATTGTGATTATTATGCTTCTTGGCGGCGTGGGAGGCGCATATTTTGGCTCTAAGGCGTCGGTATTTTTTGCCACCGACCTGCGCCGTGACCTTTATTCAAAGGTGCAGAGCTATTCATTTTCAAATCTTGACAAATTTTCGGCAGGCTCGCTCGTTACGAGAATGACCAACGACGTAACTCAGCTGCAGAATTTCGTAAATATGCTGCTTCGTATGGCGCTCCGCTCCCCCGGAATGATGATAGGCGGTATTATTATGGCAATAAGCCTAAAGCCGAGCCTTGCCGTCGTATTTGCCGTGACTATGCCTCTTACAATTATATCCGTGCTTTTGCTTATCAAAATAGGTTTTCCTCGCTTCGGCGCTATGCAAAAGCGCATCGATAAGCTCAATTCTACGGTAAGAGAGAACGTTACCAACGTAAGAGTAGTAAAGAGCTTTGTGAGGGAGGATTACGAAATAGATAAGTTTAACGAGGACAACGAGGCGCTTCGTACCTCGGGTATGCGTGCTGTAAAGGTCGTAATCTGGATGATGCCTATTATGAATTTATTTATGTACGCATCGGTAATTGCGGTCCTGTGGCTTGGCGGTCATATCGTTATTTCGGGCGGTATGCAGGTCGGTGACCTAAGCGCCTTCGTTACATACACGACGCAGATACTTTCCTCGCTTATGATGATTACTATGCTCCTTATGACGGCGTCACGTGCTATGGCGTCGGGTAAGCGTATATGCGAGGTGCTTGACGAGAAAATAGACCTTGATGACAGCACGGCAAGCTTTCCCGAAAGGCTGGTTGAACGTGGCGAGATTGAATTTCGTGACGTTGGCTTCCGCTACTACAAGAATAGCGAGGAGAAGGTGCTAAATTCAATAAATCTAAAGATAAATCAAGGCAGTACTGTCGGAATTATCGGTTCGACTGGCTGCGGAAAGACTACGCTCGTATCTATGATACCACGGCTTTACGACCCTAGCGAGGGCGAGGTCTTGGTTGACGGTGTAAGCGTGCGAGATTATTCTCTTAAGAATTTGCGTGACGGTGTCGGAATTGTTTTACAGAAGAATTTGCTTTTCTCGGGCAGTATAGCAGACAATCTTCGCTGGGGAGACGAATTTGCCGACGACGAGGAAATCAGGAAATTTTCGGAATACGCCGCAGCGGATAAATTTATATCCACCTTTAAGGACGGATACGACACTCAGCTTGATAAGGGCGGCAGCAATCTTTCGGGCGGTCAGAAGCAGAGAGTATGTATTGCAAGGGCGCTTATAAAGAAGCCTAAGATTCTGATTCTTGACGATTCCACAAGTGCGGTGGATACCGCAACGGAGGCGCAGATAAGAAAAGCCTTTGCGGAAGAAATCCCCGATTGCACAAAGATTATAATTGCACAGCGCATTTCATCCGTAAGAGATGCGGATATTATCGTGGTAATGAACGAGGGAGTAATCACGGGCGTCGGCACTCACAGCGAGCTTCTTGATACCAACCCCGAATATTCCGAAATCTACTATTCGCAGATGGACAGGGAGGAGGCGTAGTATTATGGCAAGAACTCTCGAAGAATTAAGGCGTCAGTATAACAGCGGTGATAAAAATCGTTCCTTGCGGGGCGGTATGGGCAGAGGTCCGGGGCCGAGAGCCAAGGGAAAGCCGAAGGATTTAAAGCGTACGGTAGGCAGGATTCTTGGCTATGTCGGCAAATATAAATTCAGGCTGATGCTCGTATTTTTGTGTATGGCGCTTACGACCGTATTCAGCCTTATCGGCGGATATATGGTAGCGCCGATTATCAATAGGATTACGCTTGAGTTAAATCCCGAGGCTATTCTTGAGCCAAGCGTAATTGAGCAGAGTGCAGACAGAGTTATAGAGGCGCTGGTGTCTGTGCCCTTCGTAAAATCGCTTATGGGCAGTACGGCTTCGGCGGTGTCGGTTTACATTTTTGCAGCTCTTATTATACTTGCGTTGGTTTATCTTATTTCGGTGCTTGGCTCGTATTTACAGGCAAGGCTTATGCTTTCGGTATCGCAAAATTCGATACTTGAAATCAGGCGGGACTTGTTTTCCAAGCTTCAAAAGCTTCCCGTAAGATATTTTGATTCCAATCCTACGGGTGAAATTATGAGCCGCTTTACCAACGACGTCGACAATATTGACGTAATGCTCAGCAACTCGCTGACCTCAATAGTAAGCGGTGTAATAAGCCTTGTCGGTACTTTTATCTTTATGCTTACCACGAATATATGGCTTACACTCGTTACCGTGCTGTTTATTCCGATAATGATAAAGCTTGCGGGCGCTGTTGGTAAGCGCTCCTCTAAGTATTACAGCCAAGGTCAGGCGGCGCTTGGTGCGGTAAACGGCTATATAGAGGAAACCATAAGCGGACAGAGAGTAATAAAGGTATTTAATCACGAGGACGAGTGCGAGGCTGAATTCAATCTGGTCAACGAGGATTTGAGAAATAAGCAGTGGGGCGCTCAGTTCTGGGGCGGCGTAATGGGCCCTATTATGCACAATACCAGCCTTATCAGCTATGCGGTAACGCTTGGCGTAGGAGGCGTGCTTATGTGTACGGCAGGACTTACCCCGGGTGCGCTTACCGTATTCGCAGAATATTCAAAGCGTTTTTCTATGCCTATAAATCAGCTTTCAATGCAGGTCTCGACCTTCTTTGCGGCGCTTGCAGGCGCAGAGCGTGTATTCAAGGTGATGGATGCAGACCCCGAAGCGCCTGATGCAATAGATGCAGTATACGGCGAGATTGAGGGCGAGGTTGTGCTTGATGGAGTGACCTTCGGCTACGAGGAAGGGAAGACCGTGCTTTCCGATATATCGCTGTACGCTCATAAGGGACAAAAAATAGCCTTTGTCGGCTCTACGGGAGCAGGAAAGACTACCGTCACCAACCTTTTAAACCGATTTTACGATATAAAAGAGGGAAGCATTACGATAGACGGTATTCCGATAGGCAATTACAGCCGTGATTTCCTTAGGAAAAATATCGCTATGGTGCTTCAGGATACCCATCTTTTCACGGGAACGGTAATGGAAAATATCCGCTACGGCCGTCTTGATGCCACCGACGAGGAGGTAATAGCGGCAGCAAAGACTGCAAGCGCTCACAGCTTTATTATGCGTCTTGAAAAGGGCTACGACACGCTCCTTCAGGGCGACGGCGCAAACCTCTCGCAGGGTCAGCGTCAGCTTCTCAATATTGCAAGAGCGGCGCTATCGAAAGCCCCGATACTCGTGCTTGACGAGGCAACCTCGTCGGTGGATACGAGGACAGAGCGTCATATTGAGCACGGTATGGACAGACTTATGAAGAACAGAACGACCTTCGTCATTGCCCACAGACTTTCAACAGTCAGAAATTCAAACGCCATAATGGTGCTTGAAGCGGGACGGATTATCGAAAGAGGCACTCACGAGGACCTCCTTAAGCTTGAGGGCAGATACTACGAGCTTTACACGGGCAAAAAGGAGCTTGACTAGCAAAAGCTACTAAAAATAATAAAGGCTCTCGCATTTTTACGGTGCGAGAGCCTTTTCTTAAATATTTTAAGCGTAAATATTAGTCGATAGTGCCTACGATATAGGGAGCCATATCAGCTCTTTCTTCGGCGATTCTCTTTGCCTCTGCCTCAGCCTCAGCGCGCTTTTCAGCAAGCTCTGCCTTGCGAGCCGCCTCAGCAGCAGCTCTCTGCTCAGCTTCAATTATAGCACGGATAGAGAGCGAAATTGTACGCTTTTCCTCGTCGATAGCAATGATTTTAACGTTGACCTCCTCGCCAATCTTAAGGACGTCAGATGCGTTTGCAATCTTCTCGGTAGAGATAGCAGAGATATGGATAAGTCCGTCAACGCCGTCTGCAAGCTCGCAGAATGCGCCGAAGGGAGTGAGCGAAACTATCTTACCGGATACGATTTCGCCAACCGAGTGATTCTTGACGTAGATAATCCAAGTATCCATCTCGTCGGTCTTGTAGCCGAGAGAAATGCGCTTCTTTTCGAGGTCAAGCTCCTTGATATAAACGTCAATTTCCTGACCGACCGATACTACCTGAGAGGGGTGCTTGATGCGCTTCCAGGAAAGCTCGGAATTGTGTACCATACCGTCAACACCGCCGATATCAACGAATGCGCCGTATGCTGCAAGATTTTTAACAGTGCCCTTGATTTTCTGACCAACCTCAAGGCTTGCGAGAATAGCCGCTTCCTTAGCACGAGCCTCCTCAACGAGAATAGCCTTGATAGAGCCGAGCGCTCTTTTCTTTACGGTATCAAACTCGATAAGTCTGATTTTGGTCTCGGTGCCAACGAGCGCCGAAAGGTCGCCGCCTCTTGCTACGCCGGTCTGGGAAGCGGGAACGAATACTGTGTTGCCCTCGCAAGCCACGAGAACGCCGCCCTTGTTAGCTGATACAACCTTACCCGCAAGGTCTACCTTGTTGTCATACGCATCCTTAAGAGCTACCCAGCTGTTGTCAGCGTCTACTCTCTTCTTGGATACGGTTGCGAGGCCTGTCTTATCGTCTACTCTGATAACGAATACCGATACCTCGTCGCCAACCTTAAACATACTGTGAAGATCAGCCGAGGGGTCGTCGGTAATCTGCTCTTTGGTAAGAACGCCCGTAACTTTAACGCCAAGGTCAAGCTTGATTTCGTTTTGACCGATGGTGCAAACTATACCGTTAACTGTATCTCCTGTATGTAAAGTCTTGAATGTGTCGTCCAGCATCTGCTGGAAGCCCATTACTTTGTTTTCCATAGTTTTTAAAACCTCCGTTATTATCCCGTCGGGTGTGGAAGCACCCGCGGTAATTCCTACGCACTTAGCGTCGGCAGGGATACAGCCGTCAAGCTCCTTGGCTTCTTCAATCCATAAAATCCTGGGACACGCTCTCTTGCAAAGCTCATAGAGCTTTTGCGTATTTGAGCTGTCGTGTCCGCCGATTACAACCATAAGGTCGGATTTCTCAGCAAGGCTCAGCGTTTCTTTCTGCCTGATTTCAGTGACACTACATATTGTATCAAAAAAAATCGCATTTGTACATAGTTTTAATAAATTTTTTTTAATTTTTTTAAAAATTTCAAGATTTTCGGTTGTCTGCGAGCATAAAATCGGGACTTTTCCCGTAAAATCTATTTTTTCAAGGTCGGACGGTGAGCTTATTGCGTGCTTTTCACCCTTGGCGTAGCTCATAATCCCTTTAGCCTCGGGGTGATTTTCGTTGCAGAAAAGCAAAAAGACGGTGTTATCGCCCGTATTCGCATCGGCTATTGAATGTATTTTCTTTACCGATGAGCAGGTCATATCGACAAAGTCGAAATTAGCGAATTTATCCTTCAGTTGAATAAGCCTTTGGCTTTGCTCCTTGGTGATTCCGTGCGTTCTTACGACCAGAGTGATTTTTGAATTTGGATTATCGTGGATTTTTGCTTCAAGCTCCGAAAATTCTATCGGCTTTGCGCCAAGCGTTGCCAGCTCGTCGTTGTAAATTCGGTTGTGAATAAGCTTACCGAGTGTGAAAATCAGGTCGCCCTCACGCCTTTTTGAAAGAAGCTCCGCAACCGACCTATCGGCTCGCTTGACGCCGGGGCAAAAGCCTGCGTTCTTTGCAACGGTGATAATCAATTCTCGCTCACCTCGGGCGTTGCCTCGTCGGTAAGATAGCCGCCAAGCTCAAGAATGTTATTAAACACCTTATCCATAACCTCACGGTATTCGGCGCTTCCGCCGCTTGTAAAGCCAAGCTCGTCAAAGCCTAACGGCTTGCCGAATATAACCTCGATTTTGCGAAGAAATCTGTACTTTACGTCCTTCGTCCTGATGCATACCGGAATGATACCGCAATGAGCCTTATAGGCTATAAGAGCGCCGCCGTTTTTGATTGGCGTATCCTTGGGATTTACTCCCGGGTATCTGTGACCCTGAGGGAATATTGCCACGGTCTTACCCGATTTTGCACACTCAATAGCGTTTTTAAGAGCGCCGATATCCTTGCCGCCTCTGTCAAGCGGAATTGCGCCGAGCGCACGGAAAAGGTGCTTAAAGAGCGGAACTGAGAACCATTCCTTTTTGGAAAGGAAGTGGAGCTGTCTTTTGTATACCGTGCCAAGCAGGAATATATCGTTTACGCCGATATGGTTGCAGCAGAGAACGTATCCGCCCTCCATAGGCATATTTTCCTTGCCGATAACCTTAACTCTTGCAAAGAAGCGGTATACGGGAGCTACGATTGCACGGAGAAACATATAAAGTCCGCTTCCGCGCTTTTTACGAAGCTTCTTTTCCTTAGCGATTATTTTAAGGACCGACTCGACGGTTTCTTCCGCATTCAATTCTGAGTTGTCTAAGAATACCGCATCCTCGGCAGGCACGCAGGGAGCTATCGCTCTCGTGCTGTCGTTTTTATCACGCTCCGCCATTTCGGTAAACACCTGCTCGTAGGTGGTCTCAACGCCCTTTGCCATAAGCTCGTCGTAGCGCCTTTTTGCTCTTGCCTCCGGCGATGCGGTGAGGAATATCTTTACCTCTGCGTAGGGAAGAATGACAGTGCCGATATCACGGCCGTCCATAATAACGTCGTTATGCTCCGCAATGCTTCTCTGAGTATCTAAAAGATACTCACGAACCTTGCCGATTGCGCTGACGGCGGATGCCGCCATTGAAACCTCGGGCAGTCTTATGCTCTCGCCGACATCCTTTCCCATAAGGAGAATTACCTGCTTGCCCTGAGAGAAGGTAAGCTCGATTTTAAGCTCGGGAAGCGCTGAAATCACGGCTTGTTCGTCCTTGGGGTCTATACCGTGGTCCAGCATATACTTTCCTATCGTGCGGTAAAGCGCACCGGTGTCAACGTATATGATTCCAAGTCTCTTTGCGACAGCCTTTGCAAGGCTGGATTTTCCGGCGCCGCCGGGGCCGTCAATAGCAATTCTTAACATACGAATGCTCCTTTCAATATTGCGAAGCCGAAATACCCGCAAGGTATCCCGTGGAAAACGCAATCTGTAAATTAAATCCGCCCGTATAGGCGTCAAGGTCGAGAATTTCGCCTGCAAAATAAAGCCCCGAATGAAGCTTTGATTCCATCGTCTTAGGAGAAACCTCCTTGACCTCTACTCCGCCTGAGGTAATTATTGCTTCCTCGATAGGACGGAGCTTTTTTAGCTTTATTCTGAAATTCTTTAGTGAATAAATTATATTTTTCCGTTCTTCCTTCGTAATAAGATTGACCTTTTTTCTTCCGTCAATTTTGGTATATTCAAGGAATGGCGTAATCATTTTCGTAGGCAGAAGCGCACCCAGCACGTTTATAAAATCCTTGTTGCTTCGCTCGGAAAAATACGAAAGAAGCCTTTTGTCAAGCATACTTTCGTCGAGTGCAGGCTTTAAATCAATTGAGAGCGTAAGCTCCGATATATTGTAATTTCTTATATTGGCGCTTGCAGAAAGAATCATAGGACCCGATACGCCGAAATGTGTGAAAAGCATTTCGCCAAAATCCCTGTATATCTCTTTTTCCGCTTTGTCAAGTATTTTAATCCCTACGTTCTTAAGAGAAAGTCCCATCATATCGGGACATAGATTTCCAAAGCATTCAATAGGCACAAGGGAGGGAATTTGCGGCGTCACCGTATGCCCGAGCGCCGCAGCGAGAGCGTAGCCCGAGCCGTCAGAGCCTGTAAGCGGATATGACCTGCCGCCCGTGGCAATTACCACTCTGTCAAAGCGATAATCCTTATCTGCCGATACAATAAAGCCTCCGTCCTCTGAAATCTTCACAGCTTTAACCTTGGAATATATGCACCGAGCTTCTTTTGAATAGCTGCGCAAGGCGTCAACTATCGTCTTTGCTTTGTCGCTTTCGGGGAATACACGGTTGCCTCTTTCGACCTTAAGCCTTACGCCGAGCTTTTCAAAAAAATCAATCGTATCGGCAGGGGATAGCGTATTCAGTGCGGTATAGAGAAACCTCGGATTTTTGGTAACGCTCTCCATAAAGGTATTTATATCGCAGGAGTTGGTCACGTTGCATCTGCCCTTTCCCGTGATGCCGAGCTTTTTGCCAAGTCTGTCGGTCGCCTCGAATACGGTAACCTCAGCTCCGTAGCTTACTGCCGTGCCGGCGCAAATCATACCCGCAGCACCGCCGCCGATTACGGCGATTCTTATAACTCCGTCAATCATTTCTTAGTATACACCTCGTACTCGTCCCAGATTTTTTCAAGACGGTCGAAGCGCTCTCTTATATCGTTTTCTTTTCTTTTTGTAATTTCCACTATGATAGCGTTTATGATGCTGATAGGGGCTACGAGAGAATCCATAAAGGACGCCATATCCGATTGCGCTATCAGAAGATAGCTTGCGTATTCTGCAAGCGGTGAGCTTTCGGAATCGGTAAAGGCTATTACGCCTGCGCCGTTTTGCCTTGCGAAGCGTACTGCGTTTACCATCTTTGAGGAATACCTCGGGAAAGAAAATGCAATAAGCAGGTCGTCGCTTCCGATGGAAAAGAGCTGCTCGAATATTTCGGGGGTGGAATTCGGCGTTACCAGCGTGACGTTGTCGAAAATAAGCGAAAGATTGTATTTAAGCACCCTTGCGAGCGGCTCAGCGCTTCTCGCACCCGTGATATAGATGCGCTTTGCAGAAATAATAGAATCGCAAGCGCCGATAAAGTCCTCTCTGCTAAGAGCATCAAAGGTGTTTTTAATCTTAGCTATATCGGCATAAGCCACACTCGATAAAAGGTCGGATTCACCGATTCTTTGCTTTGTGATATCTATTCTCTGATTAGGCGTAAGCTTGGCTCTTACAAGCTCTTGTACAGCCTTCTGAAATTCGGTGTATCCATCGTAGCCCAGCTCACCCGCAAAGCGGACGACGGTCGATTCTGACACCCCGACGAACTGAGCAAGCCTTGACGCCGTCATATAAGCGATTTTATCGTAATCCTTCAAAATGGCATCCGAAATTTTCTTCTGTCCCTTTGAAAGCTTAGCGTATTCAGCCTTGATAAGCTCTGATATATCGCCTTTCATAAAATACCTCTCTGATTTTTAAGAAATGAGCGAAAGCGCACGGTCTATACGTGAGAGCGTCTCGTCCTTGCCGATAACCTCCATAATTTCGGTAGCTCCGCCGGGAGTTGCTGCCATACCGGATACAGCTATTCTTGCGCACCACATAAGCGTGCCGGTCTTCATACCGAGCTTTTCGCAAAGAGGGCTGAGCGCAGAGAAAAGGCTATCGTTGGTGAAGTCGTCAACAGACAAAAGCGTATCCTTGATTGCGGTGAGTGCGGTAACTACCGTACCGTATTCGTTGATTTTATTCTTCTTGTTGAGGAAAAGCTCCTTGCTGTATTCGGGTAGCGCAAGGAAGAACGACATTTTTTCGTCAAGCTCCGAGAGCTTTGAAATTCTGGTCTTAAGGAGCGAAAGCATTTTTTCATAGCGTATATTGCCAGGGACTTCGCTCTTGATAAATTTCTTGGCAAGCGGCAAAAACTCCTCGTCGGTGAGCTTGTGAATATACTCGCCGTTAAACCAGAGCAATTTCTCAAAGTCGAATACGGAGGGGGATTTTGACACGCCGTCAATGGTAAACTCTGCAATAAGCTCGTCCTTGGTGAAGAATTCGCTCTCGCTGTTCTTGGGACACCAGCCGAGGAGGGCAATATAGTTAATTATAGCCTCTGCAAGATATCCGTCGTCAAGGAGGTCCTGGAATGATACCGCTCCGTGACGCTTTGAGAGCTTAGATACCGTGCCGTCCTCGTTTTTACCCATAAGCAAGGGCAGATGGACGTAGGTAGGTCTTTCCCAGCCGTAGGCATCGTAAAGAAGTGCGTATTTCGGCGTCGAGGTAAGATACTCAGAGCCTCGCACTACGTGCGTAACGCCCATAAGGTGGTCGTCTACGACGTGGCAGAAATTATAGGTAGGATATCCGTCAGCCTTCATAAGAATCTGGTCCT
Source organism: Eubacteriales bacterium (assembly GCA_045659905.1). Classification (GTDB taxonomy): domain Bacteria; phylum Bacillota; class Clostridia; order Oscillospirales; family CAG-272; genus UBA1740. The sequence continues at coordinate 43,980 of JAZRCT010000012.1, forward strand.
GAAGCTCGGAATTGTTGATAGTGATTTCGCCGAAAACGCTGTCTGTGTAGCTCGTAGAGCCCTCAAGAGGCATTTTCTGCCTGATAACGAAGGGAACGCCCGATTTAAGCTTTTCCTCAACCTCGGCGGGCGAGAGATTGCGGCAGTGTCTGTCGTAGCCGCCCGTAGCGTCCTCTGCGTGAAGCTCCTCAAGGCGCTCTTTTGTGCAGAAGCAGTAATACGCCTTGCCCATATCAACGAGCTTCTTTGCGTATTCCATATAAAGCGCCTTGCGCTCGCTTTGGATATAAGGACCGTTAGGACCGCCGATATCGGGTCCCTCGTCGTAATTCAGCCCCGTAATTCTCAGAGTGCTTTTGATGATATCGGTAGCGCCCTCGACGAGCCTTTCACGGTCGGTATCCTCGATTCTGAGAATAAATTTACCGCCGTCGTGCTTGGAAATAAGATAGGAATAAAGAGCCGTTCTCAAATTTCCTATGTGCATATAGCCTGTCGGGCTTGGCGCAAATCTTGTAACTTTCATAGCTTTTTCCTCACATATGCATAATAATATATCATATATTAACATAAATTTTAAATTTAGTCAATCCAATTGCAAAAAAATATTTGACTTGGCGTGATATAATATTGTATAATTAAGTGTAAATTTTTTTGGAGTAGGCTATGTTCAAAAGTACTTTCGTCAAATATCTGGTCGCCTTTGCGGTGATTCTCATTATAAGCTTCGTCTTGCTTTCCGGAATAATCACAAGCACCGTAAGAAATCATATTTACAGCGAAAATTTAACTAAGCTCGAAAATACTGCAAGCGCAGTTTCACAGCACCTTTCGGCAACTATGAAGGTTGAGGACCTTGAAAATTCGATAGCGTCGGGATATACCTCGATTATGCTTATGCCTATGATAAATATGGATAAGACTATCGATATTATGCTTGCGGACGCTGACGGCAGAATTCTGTTATCGACACTTGGCGCTAGCGTTGACGAGCAGGGAAAAAAGCCCGTTACCGGTGATAATCTCGGCAGCGTTAGCGTAGGACAGCTCGATAAGTATCAGAACGGCAGCGGCGAAAGCTTTTATTCCTACGAGGGCGTATTTGAAAAGGGGGAGGGCAGAGTGCGCCTTCTTGGTAAGGAGATTGCCACGAAGGGGAAGCTTTGCGGATTCGTTTTCGTAATTACGGGTATAGAGAACGAGGCGGCGCTTTATAACAGCGTAAGGCGTACGGTAGTTACGGCGTCTGTCTGGATTTTGCTTGCGGCAGTCGTGGCGGTATATATAATCACAGAGCGCATTATCCACCCTCTGAAAAGTATGAAAAAGGCGGCGAAAAGCTTTGCGGACGGTGATTTCAGCGCAAGAGTGACGGTGTACGGACAGGACGAAATCGCAGAGCTTGGCGAGGCGTTCAACAATATGGCGGAATCGCTCGACAATTTCGAGAAAATGCGTAATTCCTTCCTTGCCAGCGTTTCACACGACCTGAGGACGCCTATGACGACGATTTCCGGCTTTATCGACGGCATTACCTCAGGCGCTATCCCAGAAGAAAAGCACGAATACTATCTGGGCGTTATTTCAAGCGAGGTGCATAGGCTTTCAAGACTCGTCTCCGACCTGCTTGATATCTCAAGGCTTGAATCCGGCGAGAGAAAATTCAATTTTGAAAGCTTTGATATCGCAGAGGTGGCAAGAATTATTCTGATATCCTTCGAGCAGAAAATCGAGGAAAAAAAGCTTGATATAATCTTTGAATCCGACGACGATAATATGCTGGTTTATGCCGATAGAGATGCTATTCACCAGGTTTTATACAATCTTTGCCATAATGCGATTAAGTTCTCAAAGCAGGGCGGAAAGCTTGCGATTTCTATTACGAGAGCTAAGGATAGAAGAATAAGGATTTCGGTATACGACGAGGGAGAAAGCATTGCAAGAGAGGAGCTTCCGCTCGTTTTCGATAGATTTTACAAGACCGACAAGAGCAGAGGGCTTGATAAGAACGGAATCGGACTTGGGCTTTACATCTGCAAGACTATCATTGACGCTCACGGCGAGGGGATACACGCAGAGTCCCCATCGGACAACGGCGCTGAATTCTGGTTTACCTTAAAAGAGGGCGAGCTTTCGCAGAAGAGGAAGCCTCAGGGTGAAAGAAATGACTGAGAAAGTTATTCTTCACGTCGACTGCAATTCCTTTTTTGCTTCGGTCGAGGCGTCGCTTAACCCTGAGCTGAAAAACGTTCCTATGGCTGTATGCGGAAGCGTTGAGGAGCGCCACGGAATCGTCCTTGCGAAGAATGAGCCGGCGAAAAAATACGGAATAGTCACTGCGGAGACCGTATATTCGGCAAAAAGAAAGTGTCCGAACCTTGTGATATGCGAGCCGCATTACGGGCTTTACGAGGAGTTTTCAAAGCGGGCAAATGCTATTTACGCCGATTATACCGACCTGATTGAGCCTTTTGGTATCGACGAAAGCTGGCTTGACGTGACCGCCAGCGGATATCTAGGTACGGGTGAGGAAATAGCCGAAATGATACGGCAGAGAGTAAAGCGTGAGCTTGGAATTACGGTATCTATCGGGGTTTCCTTTAATAAGGTATTTGCAAAGCTCGGAAGCGATTATAAAAAGCCCGATGCAATTACCGTAATATCAAGAGATAATTTTAAAAGCATCGTATATCCGCTTCCCGCAAACGAGCTTTTGTTTGTAGGCAAGCGTACCTACGACGAGCTTAGGCGAATGGGTATACGCACCGTAGGCGAGCTTGCCGCAATATCACCAGAGGTATTAAGGAGCAGATTCGGCAAGCAGGGTGATATGCTTTCCGCCTATGCCAGAGGAGAGGATACCTCGCCCGTCGAGTGCGGCGATGCGGACGACGTAAAGAGCGTAAGTCAGGGATATACCTTTAACCGTGACCTTACCACTTTAGAGGATTGCAGAGCGGGAATTGACTACCTTTCTTTACGAATTGCCGAAAGATTACGCAGTCATGGACAGAATTGTCTTGGTGTCGCAATTACCGTAAAAGACCCAAATTTAAGGAGCGTTCAGCGCCAGAAGCCGCTAAAATATGCAACCTCGAATTCAAGAGATATTGCCGCCTCTGCGTTTGAACTTTTAAAGGATGAATGGATGCCCGGGAAAATTCTAAGAATGATTACCGTGCACGCAATAAATCTCGTTAGGGAGGATATGTCTACACAGCAGCTTGACTTTTTCGGTGAAACGAAGGATGCCGATATTAAGAAGAATTCAAAGCGAGAAATTGCAATTGATAAAATCAGGCGCAGGTTCGGGGATGACGGAATTCTTACGGGCTCTGTCATAAATACCGATTTTGGAATATTGAAAAAGCGAAAAAAATAAAGCAAGGTGTCTTTTGTGAGATTTACAAAAAAACGCTGAATCTTTGGCACGTGTTCCTTCTTGAAATTTAATAAAATCAAACAACGCCTAAGCAAAGGAAAAGCGTCCTTATTTGCATAGGCGTTGTTTTTGTTTTTTGTATTGCTGCTAAATAATAATTTGAGTTGCCGAAAGCTCGCTTTGGTCTTCCTTGCTGTGAGATACTATGATTACGAGCCTGCGGTCTGCTTCTGATTTGATTATCTCAATTACCTTTTCCCGAAGCTCGCCGTCAAGCTCTTTGGTCGGTTCGTCTAAAATGAGTATATCGCTTCGTTTGAGAATAGCTCTTGCGAAGGAAATTCTTTGACGCATTCCGCCAGATAGCTCGCTTGGGAATTTTGAAAGCTCGTCTTCCTTAAAATTAAGCTTAAGCAGAAGCTCTCTTGCGGCAGCTTCGTTTTCCTCTGTGCGGGCATCAAATGATATATCAAGCACGTTGTCAAGAGCCGAAAGAGTGGGGAATAGTCTGTGCTCCTGAAACATAAACGATATACTGCCATAAACCGATAATTCACCGGAGTATCTTTTGTCAAGCCCTGCTATAATTCTCAAAAGCGTAGTCTTGCCCTTGCCGCTATTACCGACTATCGCATATATACCGCTTTTGGGAAATGTATAGCTGAAATTGCGGAATAAGACATTTTTTCCGAATGATTTAGTAACCTGGGTAAGCTTTATCGAATAAGAGCGGTTCTCGTATTTTTCTTTTAAATCACTCATATATGCTTACCCCTTTGTGAAAGATATTTCAGCAATTTTTCAATAATCAGGCTCGATATGACGACTATTAACGTCCAAGCGAATAGTTTTCCGCTTTCGAAGTATGCCTTTGCGAGGTATATCTCACGCCCGATTGAATTTGCAGTATACGATATAATCTCGGCTGCTATCCCCGATTTCCAGGATAATCCTGCGGAGGTTATAATTGACGGAATAAGATATTCTTTGAGAGTTGGATAAATCAGTATCCGAAGCTTCCTTTTGCCTTTTATTCCGTATATCTGGCAGACCTCGTTTAAGTCTTTTGCTACCGAGGAAAAGCCGGTTTCCAGGTTTTGCCATATAATCGGCATTACCATAAGCACCGCTATTACAGTAGGCACGAAATCGCTGCCGACAATCAGCCATAATACCATTATGAAGGACGCAACGGGAGTAGAGCGTATTACCGTAATCAGCGGCGAGAGTATTTCTCTTGTGTAGGGAATATAGTTTGTAAAGAGCGCAAGTGCTATGCCGAGCAGTATACCTAAAACCAGTCCCAAGAGGATTCTGCCAAGTGATGAGAGCACCGTTAAATAGAAGCTTCCCTCGGTAAAAAGCATAACAAATTCAATAAAGGTTGCTTCTACCGTAGGCAGTATGAAATCAAAATTTATTGCTACGGCACAGATTTCCCAAACCGCAAGCAAAAGCCCGAAGCCGATAAGCCCGAAGAGATATTTTCTAGCTTTACTTTTCATAGAAGAAACCGTCGCTTGGCACTTCCTGATTTATAGCCTTGTAGAATTCCTTGAGCGCAAGCTTCATTTCCTCGCCTTCGATAAATACGATTGAACCCTTAAGATTGTTAAGAGCACCTTTTGCTATGGGAAGCTTAGGAAGAATTCCTGCTGAAACTATAAGCGAAGCGCTTGCTTCAAGGTTTTTCTCGTCGGCAATAAAATCAACCGATGCCTTGTAGTCCTTAAGGAAGCGGTCAACAGCGCCCTTGTGCTCGGCAAGAAAATCGTTTCTGACTACGATGCAGCCCATAGTGAGCGCCGTATCAGATACCTTGCTCCATTCGGTAGATAGGTTAAGGCGTACCTTGTATTCGGTGTTGCCCATAAAGCCTGCCGTTACCTTAGGCTCGGGAAGCACTGCTATCGGCGCTCCGCCGGACTTTACCTTTGCAATAAGGGTGTCGTGGTCTTTTTCTACTATGATGTTTGCGGTTACGTTGTTCTTTTCGAGAAGATATTCAACGATAGGCTTGGTAGTAGAGCTTGCGACGCTCGTATAGATTGTCTTTCCGTCGAGCTCTTTTAAGCTTGTGACTGCATTTTCTTCGTCGGTGACGAGGTAGAGCGAGCCTAAGGTGTTAATTGCAATTACCGAGAGAAGGTCGCTTTTTTTCGTAGCGAGGGTTGCCGCAGTGTTAGTAGGGAGGCAGAGCATATTAAGCTTGCCTGAGGTGAGGTCAGCGACGCCAACCGTCGGGTCGGAATAGGTTTCGAAGGCGTAAAGCTCGCTGTCGCTTCCGCTATCGCTCATAAGCTTAGCCATACCCATACCCGTAGGTCCGTTCATAACGCCTACGGTGATTTTCGTGTTGTCGGTCGGGGCGCAGGACGCAAGAAGCGTAAGCGTAAGCGCCATAAGAAGAACGAGAGATAAGATTTTTTTCATTTTGATATCCTTTCTAACCCTTCAGGGTTTATAAAAATTATTTTTTTGGGTTCGGTTTTGATAATGCCTTTTTCTTCTAAAGAAGAAAGTATTCTGTAAAGCGAGGCTCTGCCTATATCGACCTCACGGGAAAGCGCAGCCATACTTATTGAAAATTCCCGGCCGTGGCGCTCGTATGCCTGAAATAGATAGGAGGCGAGCTTATCCTCTACGCATTTTGCAGAAAACGTCGCAAGTCTGCGGTTGAGAAATGCAACCTTTCCTGCAAGAAATCTGATTACCGAAAGCGAAATTTCCTTGTATTCGGAAATAAGAGCTTGCATTTCGTCGGCCTCGATAAAAATTACCGAGGTCCTTTTTGATGCTACGATTTCGGTAGGGAATTCTGCGTTAGGGGTGAAAAGCGACAGTATTCCAAACGAGCCGTATTTGCCGATAGTATTTAAAGCTACCGTGTCGTCTGCGCCCCGTCGTCTTCTAACCTTGCATTCGCCCGATATGACGAAGCCTATACGCTTTTCGTAATGCTCCTTGTTGAATATTATCTCATCTTTTTCGAATGACTGCTGACAGAATTTAATTTTCTCTCGGATTTCGAATAAGTCCTCGTCGGCAAGTCCCGAAAAGATAAAGAGATTTTTCAGCACCTCAAAGTCATTGTTTTTCATATACACCCCCAAAAGTGTATCATTTGATACAGATTATAAGATATATTTCGTTGTTTGTCAATGGGTTTTGGAAAAAATCTATCATTTTTTGGTGCGTTTTGGTAAATTTGCAGTTTGTGTGTGTATTGAATAGGAAAATATTAAAAAAAAGCAAAAAAGGATTGCAAAAGATGCATATATATGCTATAATAGCTTTGTTATATAGTTTTTATTGCGTGAAAATCTACGCTGTGACATATATTGAGGTAAAAAATGAACTTCCTTTTAACAACACAATCGCCGTCACTCGGTGATATGATTTTAAATTTTTTCAGCGCAGTCGGTAAGGCGTTTTCGTCTTTTACGCCTTTTGACGCTATCGATATAATATTCCTTTCGGTATTTTTCTTCTTCATACTAAAATTCTTTAAGGGAAGAAGAGCGGGGGCGCTGCTAATCGGTATCGGAGTCTGCCTTGCGATACTCATTCTTTCGTACGCCTTTAATCTTGAGGGCACGAATTTCATCTTTAAAGGAATTTTTGAGATAGGAGCACTCGCTCTCGTAATCATATTCCAGCCCGAAATCCGTGAGGTATTGCAGAAGGTTGGCTCAGGCCCTATCAACGGAATTCTGAGCTTTGCAGACCAGAAGCGTAAGAAGAAGCAGATGTATTACCGTTCGATTGACGCAATCTGCACGGCTGTCAGCGACCTTTCGAGGACCAAGACAGGAGCGCTCATAGTAATTACCCGCACGACGAAGCTTGAGGAGATTATACAGACGGGTATTACCATAAACGCTGACGTAAATTCATTCCTTATCCGTAATTTGTTCTTCAACAAAGCGCCGCTTCACGACGGAGCGGTCGTTATTGACGAATCTCAGATAATAGCAGCAGGCTGTCTTCTTCCTCTTACGAGGAGACAGGGAATAGACGGCGACCTCGGTACACGTCACAGAGCCGCTATCGGTATGAGCGAGACGAGTGATGCGATTATTATCGTCGTATCCGAGGAGACGGGTATTATTTCGGTTGCCTTCGATTGCACACTTACCAGAAATTTCACTCCCGATAGCTTAAGAAATCTTTTGCTTAAGAAATGGGTAAGGGAAAATATCGATATCGGCAACGAGCAAACGGAGGGCAAATAAATGCTAAATAAAAAAATTTTCGGCATAAAGCTCAGCACCTATCTTTCTGCACTCGGCTGCTTAGCTCTTGCCATAGTAGTCTGGGTAATCGTGAAGATGCCCGCATACTGATTTATCTTTTAAAAAGCAGCATCAAATTTTGATTTTTAAGACTCGGAGGAGTAATGAAGCCGACTAAGCGTATACTGATAATAGGCAATATCAAATTACCGCTTGACGCCTCTTTCAAAGAGGCGTTTTCGGTTGCGCAAAAAAGGCTTAAGGGCTTGCACGCTTTACCCTCCGATATATCATACTCAATACATAAGAGAAGCGTTGATGCAAGGCGAAGGGACTCTGTTATTTTTGTATATTCCGTGCTGTGCGAGGGAAGCTTTCCTGAAATTTCCGAGGACAGGCTAAGGGAAATTAGCGCCCTTTGGCTGAAGGAGGAGAGACCTACCGTTGAATTTGGCATCGACAAGCTTACCGACCGTCCCGTCGTGGTAGGCACAGGACCTTGCGGGCTTTTTTGTGCGCTTTTGCTTGCTGAGAACGGATACCGTCCTTTGATACTTGAGCGTGGCGGAGATATTGCAAGCCGCAGCCGTGCCGTATTGGAATTTAACAGCGGAAGAATTCTTGATACCGAAAATAATATTCAGTTCGGTCTTGGCGGTGCAGGTACGTTTTCTGACGGAAAGCTGATAACAAGAATCAACGACCCGTATATAGGCTTTCTGCTTGATACCTTCGTTGAATTTGGAGCACCTGCCGATATCAGGGTAAACGCAAAGCCGCATATCGGTACGGATATTCTTGCTAAGGTTGTCACCGCAATGGCGGACAGAATTACCTCGCTTGGCGGTGAAATAAGATACAATACTAAGTTTCTCTCAGCGCAAAGCCGTGAGGGCAGGGTATACGGCGTAAGAACCGACAAGGGAGATATTCCTGCGGGTGCGCTCGTTCTTGCGGTCGGACACAGTGCGAGAGATACCTACGAATCGCTTATTTCAAGCGGAATTGAAATTATCCCCAAGAGCTTTTCGGTAGGTATGCGTATAGAGCATCTCGCAAAAGAGATTGACGAAGCTATGTACGGCAAATTTGCGGGGCATCCGTCGCTCGGTCACGCCGAATACGCCCTATCGCATAACACTAAGCAGAGAGGCGCTTATACCTTTTGTATGTGTCCCGGCGGTGAGGTTGTAGCGGCGGCAAGCGAGGAATACGGCGTAGTAGTCAACGGTATGAGCAACAGTAAAAGAGACGGAGTTAATTCCAATAGCGCTGTCGTTGTATCGGTTTTCCCCGAGGATTACGGCAGCACCCCGAAATCGGCAATAGAATTTCAAAGAAAAATCGAGCGTGGGGCTTATAGGTCGGCAGGCTCGGATTACAGTGCGCCTATCGTTACGGTAGGTGATTTTATGGCTCGCAGCCTTGCGCACGAGCCGGGCAGAGTTATGCCCACTTATATGCAGGGAAGAGCCAATAAAATATGTATGCCCGACGAATACCTGCCCGGGTTCGTGTGTGACGGAATTCGCTCGGCATTAGTCGATTTTGATAGAAAAATAAAAGGCTTTTCAGCTGATTACGCAATACTCAGCGGAGCTGAAACCCGAACCAGCTCTCCTGTCAGAATACTGAGGGATAACGCTACCCGACTTGCGGTAGGCTATGAGAATTTTTACCCTGCCGGTGAGGGCGCAGGATACGCAGGAGGCATAAGCAGCGCAGGCGTAGACGGCATAAAGGTAGCGCTCTCGCTTATGAAAAAATACAAGCCAATCGAGCTTTGATAAGGTGGTAATATACCTTGCAGCTTGAGTTTCAATGCCTATGGCTTTGATTGAATTGGCTTCTTGAAGTAGTTATTAAATTGGAAGGCGGGAGTTTTCCCGACTGGTTAAAATAAATGAATAAATCGATCAAGACAAAGGAGAAAAAGTGGATTGTAAAATCGGACGCAACCAGAGAAGAGCTTCAGGCTTGCGAAAATATTGCGTCTGCGCTCGGCATAAATCCCATTATAGCAAGACTTCTTTACAACAGAGGCTATAAGGATGCCCTCAGTGCAAAATCCTTTCTTTATATGGAGAGCGAGGTTTTATCAGATCCTTATTTGCTTAAGGATATAAGACCTGCGGCAGAGAGAATAATCAAGGCGCTCGGCAAGGGTGAAAAAATCACCGTTTACGGCGACTACGACGTAGACGGAGTTACCGCCGTATGCACGATTTACCTCTATCTGAAATCCAAAGGGGCAAATATAGATTATTATATTCCCAACAGAGCAGGCGAGGGGTACGGAGTATCCGTAGGAGCGATAGATACGCTTTATGAAGGCGGCACAAGGCTTATCGTCACGGTCGACACGGGTATTACCGCAGACAAAGAGGTGGAGTACGCCAAGACCAAGGGTATTGATTTCGTTATCACCGACCACCACGAGCAGAGGCAGACGCTTCCCGAAGCGTGTGCGGTAGTCAATCCTCACAGACCTGACTGTGAGTCAAGCTTCAAGGAGCTTGCGGGCGTAGGCGTGGTTTTCAAGCTTATATGCGTTATCGAGGCTATGCTCAGCGGTGAAAGAATGAGTCAGGTAACTTATAATATACTTAAGTCCTATTCCGACCTTATCGCAATCGGTACTATTGCCGACGTTATGCCGATAAAGCAGGAAAACCGTCTTATAGTAAGGCACGGTCTGTCGCTTGTTGAAAATACGAGAAGAAAGGGACTTTCGGCTCTTATCGAGGCTTCAATGGGCGGAGGCGACCAGAATAAGGCGCAGAGAAGGAAGAAGCCGAAAATCACCTCAGGGTACATAGGCTATACCCTTGCGCCGAGAATCAATGCAGCGGGTAGAATCAGAAGCGCATCGGTAGCCGTCGAGCTTTTCCTTTGTGACGATTATAAAAACGCCGAGGCGATTGCCGAGGAGCTTTGCTCGGCAAATAAGGAAAGGCAGAACGAAGAAAATAAAATAATGACCGAAGCCTACCGTATGATAGAGGAAAACGGATACGATAAAATGCCGGTAATCGTGCTTGATGCCGACAATTGGCATCACGGAGTTATAGGTATAGTTTCGTCGAGAATTACCGAAAAATTTTCTAAGCCCTCAATACTGGTTTCCTTTGAAGGAAATCCCACGAAGGAGAGACTTTCTGACGATGTGGGTAAGGGCTCGGGCAGAAGCGTAAAGGGAATGAACCTTGTTGACGCACTGTGCGCCTGCAAGGATTTGCTTCTTAAATTCGGCGGTCACGAGCTTGCTGCGGGACTCTCGGTCACAAGAGAGAATTTACCGCTTTTCAGAGAGGCTATAAATAAATATGCCGAAAGCACGCTCACCGAGGAGGATTTAATACCGTCGGTAAGTGCGGATATGGAGCTTTCGGGCGATGATATTGATATGGGGCTTGCCGAGCAAATAAGAATGCTTGAGCCATTCGGCGTAGGAAATCCAACGCCCGCATTCGTTATAAGAGAGTCAGTAGTTTCGGATATTTCCGGCGTCAGCGACGGAAAGCATACGAGGCTCGCTTTAGCCTCAGGTAAGCGTGTTTTGCCTGCTATGTATTTCTCGGTATCTCCCGATTCGCTTGGCATTTCCGTGGGAGATAAGATAGATGCTTTGTTCAATATTGATATCAACGAGTATAATGGCAGACGGAATACCCAGCTTCTTATCAGGGACTTAAAGAAGGTTAATCCCGGCGATACCAAAAGAGACCGTGAAATAGCTAGATTCAAGGAAATATGGTCAGGCGGCGGTTTTTCGTTCAGCGAGGGAGTTTACCCGTCACGCTCCGATTTTATTACGGTGTATAGATATATCGTTTCTAAGATACGGGACGGTCAGGGCGGACTTACCGTAGATAAAATCCTGGATGATTTTTCGGATATGACCGAATGTGCCGATATCGGATATATCAAGCTCAGGGTTATCATTAAAGTAATGCAGGAAATGAACATTATAGGCATTGAGGAGCTGTCAAGCGGGGAATATATGTTTACGGAATACCGTAAAAAGGAGAAATCCGACCTCGGAAAATCCCATCTTTTAAGGAAGCTTCGGGGACAGCAATACGATTAAATCGGGGATTTAATATGAATTCAGAACTTACACCTCTCATTGAGGTTATAAAAAGCAACGACAGGAGCTATGATTACGATAAAATAAGCCGCTCCTACGAATATGCCAAGAAAATGCACGAGGGGCAATTCCGTCTCTCGGGAGAGCCGTATATAAGCCACCCCATTTCGGTAGCCACAATTGTAGCTGAGCTTGGCTTGGATACGGATTCGATATGCGCAGCGCTGCTTCACGACACCGTTGAGGACTGCGCTGATAAAACCGACCTTGAGACCTTGTCTAAGCTTTTCGGCGCTGACGTCGCTATGCTGGTTGACGGTATGACAAAGATTATTCAGGTTGAGATTGCCGATAAGGAAGAAGCGCATATTGAGAACATAAGAAAAATGCTTCTCGCTATGCACAAGGACATAAGAGTAATCTTCATAAAGCTCTGTGACAGGCTTCATAATATGCGTACCCTTTCTGCAAAGAAGGAGGAACGCCAGCGTCAGATTGCGCTTGAGACTATGCATATCTACGCACCCCTTGCGCACAGATTAGGTATTCAGAAAATAAAGCAAGAGCTTGAAAATTTAAGCCTTTACTATCTCGATAGCGTAGGTTATTCCGAGGTCGAGAGCTGTATTGAAAAGAAATTCGGACAGAATAGAGATTTTCTCGACGAGGCAAAAAAGGTTCTTTCGGATAAGCTTAAAGAAAACAATATAAATTTCGAGCTTGAGGGAAGAATCAAGTCGGTATACAGCCTTTATAGGAAAATGTACACTCAGGGGCGTGCCTTTGAGGAGATTTACGACTTTTATGCGGTACGAGTTATCGTAGATAACGAGCTTGAATGCTATACAGCCTTAGGTCTTGTGCACGAAATGTTTAAATCCGTGCCCGGAAGATTCAAGGATTATATTTCCACCCCTAAGCCAAACCTCTACCGTTCCTTACACACGACGGTTATCGGCAACAGCGGTACGCCCTTTGAGGTGCAGATAAGGACTAGGCAGATGCACGAGGAGGCGGAATACGGTATTGCGGCGCATTGGAAGTATAAGACAGGGCAGAAGTCGGCAGGAGCTATCGACGAGAAGCTCAGGTGGATTTCACAGCTGCTTGAGTCGGACGAAAACACCCGAGACCCTGACGAGCTGATACATTCCTTTAAGACCGATATATTCCACGACGAAACCTTCGTATTTACACCGAAGGGCGACGTCCTTTCGCTCCCATTTGGCTCTACTACGATAGATTTTGCTTATGCAATACATTCCGCAGTAGGCAATAAGATGGTCGGAGCAAAGATTAACGGAGTTATAGTTCCTATTGATAAAATCCCGAATAACGGCGATATTATCGAAATTATCACCTCTCAATCCTCTAAAGGCCCAAGCCGTGATTGGCTTAAAATAGTCAAGACGGGAGCCGCAAGGAGTAAAATCCGCCAATGGTTCAAGAAAGAGAAGAGAGCGGAGAATATTCAGTACGGTAAGAGCGAAATCAAGAAGGAAATCCGAAAGATAGGCAAGGATTTTACCGAGGAGGAAATAGGCGAGGTAATTCTTACTCTTGCCAAGAGAATCGGAATATCCGATGCTGACGATTTTTACAATACTATCGGCTTTGGCGGACTTTCAATTTCGAGATTTTTGCCTAAAATGCGTGAGGAATTTGAGAAAATTCTTGAAGCACGTGAGCCTGCTCGCTCGCCTGAGGAGCAGATTTCAAGGCTTAACATCGTCAAGCCCGTTAAGACTAACGGAAACGGCGGCGTAATAATCGACGGTGAGCGAGGCTGTACTGTAAAATTTGCAAGGTGCTGCAATCCATTGCCCGGCGACAGAATTGTCGGCTTCGTTACCCGCGGATACGGAGTATCCGTGCATAAGTCAGACTGTCCTAACGTTACTATTTCAAGGGGCAATGAAGAGAATCTTTCAAGGTGGGTTAAGGCGGAATGGGATATTCCCGAGCAGAGTATTGCTACCGCTACCTACGAGGCAGGCTTACAGCTGCTTGTATCCGACGGCATCGGCGTTATTGCATCTATATCTATGGCACTTGCCGATATGAAGGTGTCTATAAATTCGGTTAACACACAGCTTACCAAGAACGGAGAAATGCTCGTAAACCTTGTAATAGGCTGTAAAAACACCTCGCATTTTGATGCCATTATGTCAAGACTTCGCTCGCTTTCGTCTGTAATTTCGGTGTCGAGAGGTTTTGGAGGCTGATTTATGAAGGCTGTTATACAAAGGGTTTCCTCTGCGAGAGTTTTTGCGGATGGCGAGTTTTGCTCCGAGATAAAGGCGGGACTTTATATTTTACTTGGAGTTGAGGCTGAGGATACGAGGCTTGACGCCGAGCTTCTCGCAAACAAAATTGCAAAGCTCAGGATTTTTTCCGATGCAAACGGAAAAATGAATCTCTCCGTTACCGATATTTCAGGAGAGGCTTTGGTCGTATCCAATTTTACTCTTAATGCAAATTACAAGCACGGCAACCGCCCCGATTATTTCAGCGGTGCGAGACCTGAGCTTGCAAACGAGCTTTATTCCTATTTCATTGCCGAGATAAGGCAGAAAATAGGTAAGTGCGCCGAGGGAAAATTCGGCAGTGATATGAAATCTGAGGTTACTCTCGACGGTCCTGTGACTATTGTGATGTATTCAAAGGATTTGATAAAGGGATAATTCCATTTGAAAGGTTTTGCCTTATATGGTTTTAAAAATTGACGGAAATATAAATAAATATTATGTAGAGATGCTATGTATGGTGTTTTTCCCGGGTGCTACCTTCGGTGAAAACGAAAAGTCCGAGGACGGGCTACCCGAGGTCAGCGTTTCGGTTCACTCGGAAGAGGAGACGACTGTTACGGCGTATGCATCTATGAAGCTTAACGATAAAATATGCGAGGCTACCGCTACTGTCAGCAAGCAGGAAAAGGTCACTATCGCTACTCACGAGGCTATTGCCGTTGGACGAGCAATTTTCTCTGCGGGTAAGGAGCTTTTGGGGCATATTCCCCCTTGGGGAATACTTACCGGTATTCGCCCTGCTAAAATAGCAGGTAGGCTTCTCTCTGAGGGCAACGGAGTGCTAAAAAGCAAGCGTGTGCTTCGTGACGAGTATTTTCTTAATCCGCAGAAGGCGTCGCTTGCGGTGACCGTGGCTCAGAATGAAAGCAAGATTCTTAAGCGAGCGCCTAAGGGGGCCTGCTCGGTATATATTTCGATACCGTTTTGCCCATCACGCTGCGCTTATTGCAGCTTCGTTTCTTATACCTCAAAGAAGCTTTTGTCATTGATAGACCCCTATATTGACGCTCTTGTCGATGAGCTTGATGCTGTTTTTGACACTATTGACAGGCTTAAATTTGGGGTTGCTACCGTGTATATCGGCGGAGGCACGCCTACTACGCTGACACCCTCGCAGCTAGAGCGTGTTTTATCTAAAATTTCTTCGAGGATTGATACCTTTTCGCTTGCCGAATTTACTCTCGAGGCAGGCAGACCTGATACGATTACCAAGGAAAAGCTTGATATTGCAGTCAAATACGGAGTGTCGAGAATAAGCGTAAATCCGCAGACTCTTAATAATTCTATTTTAAAGGAAATA
Source organism: Eubacteriales bacterium (assembly GCA_045659905.1). Classification (GTDB taxonomy): domain Bacteria; phylum Bacillota; class Clostridia; order Oscillospirales; family CAG-272; genus UBA1740. Next base: position 59,296 of record JAZRCT010000012.1, read on the forward strand.
GGCAGAAAGCATACCGTAGAGGATTTTTATTCGGCATATAAGCTTGCTGCTGAGAGCGGAATAAGAGATATTAACGTAGACCTGATAGCAGGTCTTCCGGGTGATGATTTCAGAAATTTCTCCGAAACTCTTGATAAAATAATCGAGCTTAATCCATCTAATATCACAGTACATACCTTCTGCGTCAAGAAGGCGTCTGACGCACTGAAAAACAACTCGAATATATACTCCGTTTCGGGCGGTGACGCCAACAAATGCGTGTCGTATTCTCAGCTCAATACTAAGTTTGCGGGATATAGACCTTACTATATGTACCGTCAGAAGAATACTGTTGGAAATCTTGAAAACGTCGGATTTGCAAAGGAAGGTCACGAGGGACTTTACAACGTCTATATGATGGAGGAGGTACAGACTATTTTTGCCGTTGGCGCAGGTGCTGTTACTAAGCTTGTAAAGCCCGATTTGCCTCAAAACGCCAAGGACAGAATAGTAAGAATTTTCGCTCCGAAATATCCGTACGAATATTTGAAAAGCTATGAGAAAAGGTGCAGTGCAGAGGAAAAAACGCTTCCCGAAAGCTGTATCCGTGCGCTTGAATTCTTCTCGGAATAATCAGAAGTATAAAAAACAAGGATTGCTAATATGATTTAGTAATCCTTTTTTATTTTGGAGCTTGAAATGATTAAGAGTATAGAAAAAAGCCGTGACAAAGCGGCAAAGGGTGCGGTTTATCTTACACTATCCGTTCTCACTGTGAAAATAATAGGCTTTGTATATAAGCTGCCGATTTCTTATCTTATCGGTGACGAGGGAATGGGTTATTTTAACACTGCCTATACAGTATTTTCTTTCTTTTATTTAATATGCACCGGTGGCGTGCCAAAGGCAGTATCACTTCTTGTGGCGGAGGAAAGCGGAAGGGGAAGTGAGGCGCAGGGAATAAAAATCCTATTCTATGCAGTAAGGCTCTTTTCTGCTATCGGGGCAATTTTAACCTTAGGACTTTTAATTTTTGCAAATTCTATTGCATCACTGATAGGTAACAGCCTTGCCGGTTTTTCTCTTGTTTGCATAGCGCCGTCGCTGCTTTTTGTCGCCTCGGGCGGTGTTTTGCGAGGCTATCTTAACGGGAAAATGAAGCTTTCCGCAGTAGCGGTATCTTCGCTTGTAGAGGGAGTATTTAAATTTATTCTGGGACTCAGCTTTGCAATCCTCGGCGTAAGGCTTGGCTTTAGTGTACCGATAATTTCGGGACTTACAATACTTGGTATAAGTATTTCAAGCTTTATTTCAACGCTTATCCTTTATTTATATTGTAGAAAAAGCCTTGCAAACCGTACAAAGGAGAAAAAAACTAATGAGTGCGCCGATATATTGAGGTCGCTTTTAAAAATTGCTTTGCCTATAACGCTGAGTACTGCTATAAGCGGTCTTTCTTCGATGATAGATTTATCGCTTATTATGAGGAGACTTTTGGCGCTTGGACTAAGCGAGCTTGAAGCAGGAGCTCTTTATGGAAATTACACTACGTTGGCACTTCCGCTTTTGAGCTTTGCAACCTCGCTTTTAGTTCCTATTTGTACGGCTTGCGCCCCGCTTATAGCTTCGGATTTTGCTAAGAGAGATTTTGACTCGGTAAGAGAAAACGCCGAAAAATTCTTTAAGGCTACCGCCTTTTTCGCTATACCTGCAAGCCTCGGTTTTTTATTCTTTGGCGAGGAGATTCTTATGCTTCTTTTTGAGGATAGCTCTGCTAAAATCGCTACTCCTATGCTTTTTGCTCTTTCGCCATCTGTGGTGTTTTTATCGGTACTTACGCTTGTAAATACCTTTCTTGAGGCTATCGGGCGCGCAAAGTCGGCGCTTCTTTCTATGGCAATCGGTTGCGGAGTAAAGGTGATTTTGAGCTATGTGCTTTTAGGAAACGAGAGGATTTCAATCCTTGGAGCACCAATCAGCACGACCGTTTCATATGCGGTTTCTATGTTGATTTCGGTTTTAATATTCTATAAATCAACGGGATGCTTAATTACAGCGCAACGGTCTTTGTTTAAAATAGGACTTGTATCGTTAGTTTCCGTATCCTCTGCAAGAGCCTTGTATCTTGCCATATGCAAGAGCGAGTGTTCTTGGCTAAGCTTTCTTATTTGTTTGATTTTGTGCGTGGTTATATATCTTTTTCTTTCTATGTTTTTTGGAATTTTTGAACTTAAAAGGGACGGAATTATGTCAAATATAACAAAAAATAGTAGAAATAATTGGCAAAAAAGACGAAATTAGTCAAAAAAAGCGCATTTTTTATGGTAATTACTTGCAAACTTATATTAAAATTGATATAATAACTATGTAATTAAAATTTGAAAGGAAGTTTTAAACTATGAACAAGAACGAACTCGTAAATGTTGTAGTAGCAGAGGCCGGTGTTTCAAAGAAAGAGGCAGAGGCTGTAGTTAACGCTACGTTTAAGGCTATCACAGACGCTCTTAAGGCGGGCGACAAGGTTTCTATTTTTGGCTTCGGCACGTTCGAGGTTAAGGCTATTGCCGAGAGAGAAGGACGCAATCCCCAGACCAACGAGACTATCACCATCGCAGCATACAATAAGCCCGCATTCTCAGCGGCTAAGGCGCTTAAGGACGCAGTTAACGAGTAATATGCGTCTGGATAAGTACCTCAAGGTTTCCAGATTGATAAAGCGTCGCACAGTTGCAAATGAAGCGTGCGACGCTTCTCGTATTTCTGTCAACGGAAAACAGGCAAAGGCATCTTACGACGTCAAGCTCGGCGACCTTATCACCGTAGCCTTTGGAGCAAAGACCGTTACTGTAAGGGTTCTTGAAATTAAGGAAACCACGAAAAAGACCGAGAGTGTCGGAATGTATGAAATCGTATCCGAGAATAAGCTTTGATTTGTCCTTGAAAATCTCGAAAGCGGTTCATTTACGAATATTTTACATGCGTGAGCATACCTTTTAATAGGGAAATGCTTGCGCATTTTTTATTTTACCGGGAGGTTTTTATGGAAGGTTCGGTTTTTCGCAATCAGGTGCTTACGCTTAGCGGCGGTAAGACGCTCACCATAAGCGGAATAAAGGATATTATCGGCTTCGGTGACGGCGAAATTATGCTCGATGCAGAGGGGGGAAGAATAACAGTAGAGGGCGATGACTTAAAGATACAAAGCCTTACAAAGGAAGATGGAAATATACTTATTACAGGAGAAATCACTGGAATTTTCCGCTCGCCCGAGTCTAAAAAGAAGCGAGGATTTTTCGCTTGAAAATATGAAATATTTTTCGCTTAGTGAGATTTTTTCGTCGATTGTTGGCGCAGTAAGCTTCGGGGCTGTCTTTGGAGTGCTTCTGTCGGCTCTGGCAATCGTTTTTGATAATCTGACGGTTATTTTGAAAACGCCGTACAGAGCATTTATAATTGCCGATAAGCCGAGACTCTGGAGGATGGCGAGGCATATTACGGATAACGGAGCTCCGAGAAGCAAAATTCTTGTTTCGGTTAGGGATTTTTTATTTACCGTTTCTTTTGGTATTTCTTACATTTTCCTTATTTACCTCGTTTCCGACGGAATACCGAGATTATATATTTTGTTTTTTTCGGCGGGAGCTTCATTTGCGGTATATAAGCTTTTTGGCTTGCATTTAAGACGGCTTTTCAGAGCTTTATTTCTGTGGTTGTTCTCCTTTCTTACCTTGATTTTAGCATTGATGCTTGCATTACCTAAAAGAGCAATAATGCGTTTTCTGGTTCCTTTAGGTAATAAAGCTAAGAGTTTTTTTGCCGCTATATCCGGCAGGCTTTGCGTTATATTTCAAAAAAGAATTGTAAAAAAGGGTAAAAAATAACTTTTTAGTCAAAAATTGTCTAAATATATAAATAAATATATATAATAAACATTGACAATCCTTCTTTGGAGTGCTAAAATATTTGTGAGAAATTATATCATTAAGGAGGATTTTATGTCTGAAAATAATCTAGCGTCGTTTTATTTTCATCAGGGAACTAATTACAGTGCCTATGAATATCTTGGCTGTAATCTCGAAATAAGAAATGACGGTAAGTATGTTTACACCTTTAGGACTTGGGCGCCCCGTGCCGATGGTGTGTGCTTGGTTTCTGAATTCGCAGGCTGGAATTCTCCTATAATTATGCATAGAGTTACGGCAAACGGCATATACGAGTGCGAGTATATTTCGGACTGCTCGCTTGAGCGAAAGGCGTACAAGTTCAGAATTTACTCCGGCGGTAGAAGCTTTGACAAGGGCGACCCTTATGCAAGATTTTCAAAGGGCGGAGCAGACGGCGCATCGCTGATTTTTGCAGAAAGCAAATTCGTGTGGAGCGATAAGGCGTGGCTTTCCTACAGAGATAAGACCGTGACCTCAAAGGGCGGCTATTATCTTTCTGTGCCCGTAAATATTTATGAAGCTCATCTCGGAAGCTTTATGCGTCATGAGGAGGATAATTCCTACCTTTCTTATAGAGAAATAGCCGACAGTATGGTGCCGTATCTTAAGTTTATGGGTTACACTCACGTAGAGTTTCTTCCGCTTGCCGAGTTTCCTTACGACGGCTCGTGGGGCTATCAGATATGCGGTTTTTATGCGCCTACATCACGCTTTGGCGACCCTGACGATTTCCGTTATATGGTCAACAAATTTCACGAAAACGGTATCGGAGTAATTCTTGACTGGGTTCCTGCGCATTTTCCGCGCGATGCCTGGGGACTTTTTGAATTTGACGGATATCCGTTATACGAATATCAGGGTAAGGATCGTATGGAATCACGCTCCTGGGGTACGAGATTCTTTGACTTAGGCAGGGAGGAGGTACAATGCTTCCTCGTTTCAAACGCCCTCTATTTTCTCAGGGAATTCCATCTCGACGGACTTCGTGTAGATGCGGTTGCATCAATGCTTTATCTTGATTACGATAAAGAGCCGGGAGAGTGGATACCCAATCATATGGGCACTAATATCAACCTTGAGGGCGTTGCATTTATGCAAAAGCTTAATTCGGCTATCTTCAGGGAATTTCCGAGCGTTCTTATGATTGCTGAGGAATCTGCATCCTACGGAAAGATTACGCACCCCGTATCAAGCGGTGGGCTTGGCTTCAATCTTAAGTGGAATATGGGCTTCGCCAACGATTTCCACGATTACGTTATGACCGACCCGATATACAGAAAGCATCACCATTCGGCGTTGACGTTTCCTCTGATGTATGCATTTTCCGAGAATTACGTTCTTCCAATTTCTCACGACGAAGTCGTACACGGAAAAATGTCCTTCCTCAACAAAATGCACGGTTCGATAGAGGACAAGTTTTTACAGATGCGTGTAGCTATGATGCTGATAGCCACCTACCCGGGCAAGAAGATGACCTTTATGGGTACGGAATACGGACAGTTCCGTGAGTGGGATTATGAGAATTCGCTCGAGTGGTTTATGCTTGATTACGAAAATCACAGGCAGATGCGCAATTATATCGCTTCGCTTAACAGGTTTTATCTGTCGCACAGCGAGCTTTACGATATTGATTTTTCGTATGAGGGCTTTGAGTGGCTTTCGGTGGACGAGAATGAGAAAAATCTTGTGGCGTATAGGCGCAAGAACCGCAAGGGACAGTCGCTTATAGTAATCGTAAGCTTTTCGGGAGCTTCGCAGAGCGTCACCGTGCCGATTGTAAAAAGCAACGTGGAATGTCTTTTCAATACGGGCAATATGGCGGATTTCAAAGAAATTTCCGCAGTAAGCAAGGCTGACGGCAAATACAGCCTGACGGTTCAGCTTCCGCCGTTTTCGGGAGTGATATTAAAAGAAAAAAATAAAAATAAGAAAACTACGCTGAAGGAGAACAAATATGTATTGTAAAAAAGAATGCATAGCGATGCTGCTTGCAGGCGGTCAGGGCTCAAGACTTTACGACCTCACCAAGCAGACCGCAAAGCCCGCAGTTTCATTCGGAGGTAAGTACAAGATTATAGACTTTCCGCTTTCCAACTGCATAAATTCGGGAATTGATACGGTTGGCGTTCTTACGCAGTATCAGCCCCTTGCGCTCAATGAATACATAGGAAACGGAGCTACTTGGGATCTTGACCGCTCCAGAGGCGGACTTTCCGTGCTTCCTCCTTATCAGGGCAACAAAAAGAGCGACTGGTATAAGGGCACCGCAAACGCAATTTATCAGAATATTACCTTTATAAAGCAGTACAATCCTGATTACGTGCTTATTCTTTCGGGCGACCATATTTACAGAATGGATTATTCAAAGATGCTTGCTCAGCATAAGAAGACTAAGGCTGCCTGCACCGTAGCGACTATCACAGTTCCTATGGAGGAGGCTTCAAGATTCGGTATTTGCAATACAAACGACGACGATACGATTTACGAGTTCGAAGAGAAGCCTAAGAAGCCTAAGTGCAATCAGGCGTCTATGGGTATTTATATCTTTAATACCAAGACTCTTATCGAATATCTTGAAAAGGACGAGCTTGACGAGACATCGAAAAACGACTTCGGTAAAAATATTATCCCAAGCCTTCTTGCCGACGGCGAAAAGCTTATGGCTTACAGATTTGAGGGTTATTGGAAGGACGTAGGTACTATTTCTTCTCTTTGGGAAGCTAATATGGACCTTATCGGCGACGACCCCGTCCTTAATCTTCGTGACAGAAAATTCAGGATTTATTCAAAGAACGAGGCAAGACCTCCCCAGTTTGTAGGTGAGGGCGCAACTATGATAAATTCTATGATATCCGAGGGCTGCCGTATATACGGTAAGGTTGTAAATTCCATTCTTTCCGGCGGCGTAATTATCGAGGAGGGAGCAGAGGTTCGCGATTCGGTAATTATGGACGACGTTACTGTAAAGAGCGGAGCAGGCGTTTACACCGCAATTATAGATTCCGACGCAGTCGTACTTGAGGGCGCAACTGTTGGCAAGTGCGGAGCTTCAAAATCCGAGATTACGGTCATTGCCAAGGGCACGAGAGTTAAGCCTGAGGCAGGGAATTAAGGAGGTATACAATAATGGCTATCAGTGCAGCAGGTATAGTTTTTTCAAATCTTAACAATAATACCTTGTCAAGGCTTACGAGAGACAGAACGGTTGCGGCAATCCCCTTTGCGTGCAGATACCGTCTTATAGACTTTGCTCTTTCAAATCTCGTAAATGCTAATATTTCCAAAATTCACGTAATAGCAAATTATAATTATCGCTCGCTTGTTGAGCATATTGGTTCGGGTAAGGACTGGGATCTTGCAAGAAGAAAGGACGGCGTTAACGTAATTTCGCCATTCCAGACCGCTACTAATGCAAATGCGACCGTTTTTTCAACCCATATGGAGGCGCTTAAGAGTATAAAGGAATATATCAATGAGTTTACCGAGGACTATGTAGTGCTTATAGACTCTGATACCGTACTCAATATAGACCTTGCGGATGTAATTGCTACTCACGAGAAGACCGGAGCTAACTTTACAGTGGTTACCAGGACTCTTGAGCCCGGATTTACCTCAAAGCATCCTAGGATTATGATAAGCTCGGTAGCGGGAAAGATTACCGATATAGCTATGGGAGATTCTTATTCCGAAAGCTATCCTGAGCTTGCGCTTAATATTTTCGTTATGCAGACCGACTATCTTCGCCATCTTATAGAGGAGGCAGAGGCTCACGGTATAGGCAGTCTTACCAGTATGCTGCTTTCCAGATATAAGCATTCCAATTTCAGGACTTATAGCTTCAAGGGCTATGCGGCAACCGTTTCCAGCTTCCTTGATTATTACAAGTATTCCATTCAGCTTGCGGGCGACGAGGAGGCTCGAGCATCGCTGCTTTGGAAGAAGGAAGCGCCTATATTCACGAGAGTACACAACTCTGCACCCGTGGTTTATACCAAGACCGCAAGAGTAGAGAATTCTATGATTGCAGACGATTGCGTTATTGAGGGAACGGTTATTAATTCAGTTCTTTCAAGAGGCGTTCACGTAGCTAAGGGCGCTGTTGTTGAGAATTCGATTCTTTTTAAGGAAACAGAGGTTGGTAAGAACGCTCACCTTAATTGCATCGTTACCGATAAGGATGTAAAGATTACCGACGGCGTCACCCTTTCGGGAAATTCTAATATGCCCTTCTTCGTACAAAAGGGAAGAAAGGTTTAATTCCTGCAGTGAGAGTTAAGTGCGCTGGGGATAAATTCCGGCGGCTTGATTCGGCTGAGGACTAAAGAATCAGAAAGGAACGTTTTATATGAAAATTTTATATGTTACCAGCGAAGCCAATCCATATGCTGCAAGCGGCGGACTCGGAGACGTTATGGGCGCTTTGCCTATTACTCTTGCTGAGCAAAATCCCGACGCTGAGGTTTCGGTTATAATGCCTCTTTACGGGCATATGAAGCCTGAGCATAGAAAAAAGCTTACCTGGGTTACCGATATATCATTTAAGCTTGCCTGGAGAGATACGGGAGCATCGGTTTATAAAATCCAGAACGGTAGGGTGACTTACTATTTCCTTGAAAATCATCAATACTTTGACCGTGGAAGACTTTACGGTGAAATGGACGACGGCGAGAGATTTGCCTTTTTCTCGCTTGCAGTTGTGGAGTTTATGCTTCAGTACGGCTATTACCCCGATATCCTTCACGCTAACGATTGGCAGTCTGCGCTTAGCGTAATTTATCTTAAGACTAAATTTAAGCCTATCGATGCGCTTTACTCGGTTCGTACGGTATTTACGATACACAATATTGAGTATCAGGGTAAATTCGGCTCTAACGTTCTCGGCGACGTTTTTGGTCTTGACGGCTTTTATGACGTCGTGGAGTATGACGGCTGTGTAAACCTTATGAAGGGTGCGCTGACCGTTTCTGACTATATCACCACAGTAAGCCCCAATTACGCATACGAAATTCATCATAATTTCTTTGCATTCGGGCTTGCCGATATAGTTTCTTCGGTGTCTTACAAGCTTTCCGGCGTTATAAACGGAATTGATTACGATTATTTCTCGCCTGAGCTTGGCGGCGATATATATTATGCATATTCTAAGGACAACCTAAAGGAGGGCAAGCGAGAGAATAAGCTTGCGCTTCAGCGTGAAATCGGACTTCCCGAGAATCCTGACGTCCCTCTTGTTGTTATGATTACTCGTCTTACGGCTACTAAAGGACTTGACCTTGTGGCAAGAATAATAGATGAGTTCCTCAGCGAGAATGTGCAGTTTGCGCTTCTTGGCACAGGGGATTTCGAGTACGAGGCTGCTTTTTCGGAGCTTGAGCAAAGACATTCTAATTTCAAGGCTCTGATTAAGTTCGACCGTGTGCTTTCAAAGAAGATGTATGCGGCGGCAGATATTTTCTGTATGCCCTCAAAGAGCGAGCCTTGCGGTCTTGCTCAGATGATTTCCTGCTCTTACGGAACGGTTCCGGTAGTGAGAAGCGTAGGAGGTCTTTACGATTCTATCAAATCCTACGGCGAAGAGGGCTCTAACGGCTTCAGATTTGATAATTACAATGCTCACGAGCTGCTTTACACCCTAAAGCGTGCGATATATCTTTACTCTGATAACAAGAGCGAATGGGATGCGCTCGTTATGAGAGCTAAGCTTTCGGATTTCTCGTGGGAAATTTCTGCAAATAAATATATGAATATATATGATAAAATGTCTAAATGGTAAGGAAGAAAAAAATTAATGGGTACAATTGACAACAACTACGGCAACGCCGCAAAGACGAAAATTTCAAAGGGTGAGCTTAAGACCAGAATAGAGGCTAAGCTCATCACGAGAGGCGTGTCTAATCCTGAATTTGCGAACGATGAGCAGATTTATCACGCAACCGTTGCGGCAATCAAGGATTTGATGCTTGAGCAAAGACAGGAATTCAAAAAGAGAATTAAGGAAAAGGATGCAAAGAAGGTTTGCTACCTTTGCATGGAATTCCTCGTTGGACGTTCTATGAGAAACGATACTGTAAATCTCGGAATTTACGACGATCTTTGCGAGGTTCTTGCCGATTTCGGTACTTCGTTTGAGCACGTATTCGCATGCGAGGTTGACCCGGGTCTTGGCAACGGCGGTCTTGGCAGACTTGCAGCCTGCTTTATGGACTCCCTAAGCGCTCAGGACTACGCAGCTAACGGATATTCGCTTCTTTATGAAAACGGTCTTTTCCGTCAGAAGATAATCGATGGTGAGCAGGTAGAGCTTCCCGACAGCTGGCTTGGAAGCGGCGGAGCTTGGCTCGTTCCACGTCCTGAGAATAGCGTTACTATTCGCCTTGGCGGAAGAATAGAGGAGAAGTGGGAAAACGGCGAAATCAAAATTATGAATTACGATTACGACGAGGTTAAGGCAGTGCCTTACGACCTTCTTATCCCAGGTACCGTTACCAATGCGGTAAATAAAATCCGTCTTTGGAGATCCCGCCCTGCTTACTCCTCGGTTATGAATTATACCTCTCAGGGCTCTTATATGAAGAAGCTCAGTGACACCAACAGCGCCGAGATTATCACCCAGCAGCTTTATCCAAACGACAATTACGACGAGGGTAAGCTTTTAAGACTTACTCAGCAGTATTTCCTTGTGTCGGCGTCGCTTCAGAGCATTATAAGCGATTATTTTGCAGAGCACGGCTCGCTTTGCGGATTTGAGGATAAGATATCCATTCATATAAACGACACTCACCCCGCACTCTGTATCCCCGAGCTTATGCGTATATTTATGGATATATATTCGTACAGCTGGGAGGACGCTTGGAATATCGTAGTTAAGACTATTTCCTATACCAATCACACAGTGCTTCCCGAGGCGCTTGAATGCTGGAGAGTTGACCTTTTCAGTATGAAGCTTCCGAGAATTTATATGATTGTCAATGAAATCAACAGAAGATTTACTGCCGACCTTTGGAATATGTATCCCGGTGACTGGGACAGAATTTCAAGAATGGCTATCGTTGCTTACAATCAGGTAAGAATGGCAAACCTTTCGGTAGTAGGCTCTCATACGGTAAACGGCGTATCTGCGCTTCACTCTGATATTCTTAAGAAGACCATTTTCCACGATTTCTATAAAATGACGCCTCATAAGTTTACCAACGTTACCAACGGCGTATTCCACAGAAGATGGCTCAATAATGCCAACCCTGCGCTTTGCAAGCTTCTTGACGAGGTTATCGGAGACGGCTACCGTGAGGACGCAAGCCAGCTTATCAAGCTTACCGATTTCAAGGACGATAAGGCGGTCCTTAAGAGAATCGAGGACATAAAGCATTATAACAAGGAAACCTTTGCTTATTATGCTTACGATAAGACCGGAAGAAGACTTGATCCTACCTCTATTTTCGACGTTCAGATAAAGAGAATGCACGAGTATAAGCGTCAGCTTCTTAACGTTCTTAAGATTATCTCGATGTACAATGAAATTCTTGATAATCCCAACGTTGATATTCCGCCTCAGACCTTTATTTTTGGATGTAAGGCTGCGCCCGGCTACGCTATGGCAAAGAAGCTTATCAAGCTTATTTGGTTCTTATCCGAGGAGCTTGAGCGCAATCCGCTTACCCGTGACAGACTTAAGGTCGTATTTATGGAGGAGTATAACGTATCTCTTGCAGAGGTGCTTATTCCCTCGGCTGATATATCCGAGCAGATTTCGCTTGCGGGTAAGGAGGCAAGCGGCACCGGCTGTATGAAGCTTATGATGAACGGCGCTATCACTATGGGTACGCTTGACGGTGCGAACGTCGAGATACTTGAAGCTGCGGGCAAGGAAAATACCTACATCTTCGGTCTTAATACGCCCGAGGTGGAGGAGCTTTGGAGAAACGGATATATTTCCCGTGATTTCTATCACCGCTCCGATAGACTTAAGAGAGTCGTAGACAGACTTAACAGACCTATTGGCGGTCAGGATTTCTCGCATATTGCAGATTACCTTATCAACAGCGGTTACGGAGTTGCCGACCCATTTATGTGTCTTGCGGATTTTGATTCCTACGTATACACCTACGGCAAGGCGCTTAAGGATTATTCCAATCGTGAAATGTGGAGCAGAATGTCTCTTATGAATACTGCAACCAGCGGCACTTTTGCGTCCGACAACAGTATCAGCAAGTATGCTAAGGAAATCTGGAACATTTCTCCGGTTTATAAACTTTAATCTACTAAGAGGAAGCTTTTTGTGAATTCATACAGAATTGAATTTTCGGATATCGAAAGTGCTTCGGGTCGAGTGCTTTATTTGCATGACGGTGAAGATATCGGCTCAGGCGCTTTCGATATCAGAAGCTCCGCTGTCTTACGACTGCTTTTGCCGAGATTTGTCGGTGCTTGGCGTGTTGTAGCCGAGGTTTTTTCGGAGGATATATCAAAAAAGCAACTAAGCTCGGTCGGGAAATGCGTTTCCTTTGATTCGGGTGTCGATGCCTTTGACTGTCCTATTGACCTCGCCTTGCTTGGCACGGGGCTTTATTTTGTGAAATTTAAGATTGAATCTGCCTCGGGCGAGGTATACGGTTACAGAGAAAAGACCGGGCTTCGTCTGTCAAAGAGCGCAAATATTCCTAATTATTTTCAGCTTTCGGTATGCGATTTTAAGTATAACCGGAGCAAGGAATATCTTGGCGGTATTATTTATCATATTTTCGTTGACAGATTTTTTAAGGCGGGCAGGGTAGCTAAAAGAAGCGATGCGGTTATGATGGAGCAGTGGGAAGGCGGAACGCCTGAATTTCCCGAATATCCCGGTGGGCATCTTGAAAACAATACCTTTTTCGGCGGTACTCTCTACGGCGTTATTAAGAAGCTTGATTACATAAAATCGCTTGGAGTAAATCTGATTTATTTAAGTCCGATTTTTGAGGCTTATTCAAATCATAAGTATGATACGGGCGATTATATGAAGGTCGACGCTATGTTTGGCGGTGATAAGGCTCTTAGCACGCTTATAGAGGAAGCAAGGTCACGTGGGATAGGAATTATTCTTGACGGCGTATTTAATCACACGGGCTCTGACAGCGTATATTTCAATTCAAAGGGCAGATACAAGTCGCTTGGCGCATACCAATCCCGCAACTCCAAGTATTACAGCTGGTATGATTTCAAAAGCTATCCTGACGATTACACCGCTTGGTGGGGGATTAAAATATTACCGAGAATCCATCCGGATAATCCCGCTTGCGGAGAATATCTTGCAGGCGAGGGCGGCGTAATAGATAAATATTCAAAAATGGGTATAGCAGGCTTCAGGCTTGACGTTGCCGACGAGCTTTCGGATGATTTTCTTGAGAAAATAAAGGAAAGACTTGATAAAAATCTCGATTCCTCGATACTTTACGGCGAGGTTTGGGAGGACGGCTCTAATAAAATTGCGTATGACAAGCGCAAGAAATATTATCTTGGCAAAGAGCTTGACGGTGTAATGAATTATCCCGTGAGAGTCGGTATAATTGATTATCTTAAGAATAAGGTCAAGGATAAGCTTGAATATGCATTAACCGAGGTCACCTTTAATGCGCCCGTGCGGGTTCGTAATATGCAAATGAATTTGCTTGGTACTCACGATACCGAGAGAATCATAACTATGCTTGCATACGGTAGCTACGAGGGCAAGACCAACGAGGAGCTTTCGAGAACGTTTCTTACAAAGGCTCAAAGAAAAAGAGGAATTGCGCTCGTCAAGACGGCCTATACGATTCTTGCTACAATTCCCGGAATTCCAGCAATATTTTACGGCGATGAGGTTGCGCTTGAGGGCTTCAAAGACCCGTTCAACAGACGCCCTTATCCTTGGAAAAGCGGTTCTTCTGAGCTTTGCGAGTATTATCAGAGGCTCGGTAAAATCCGCAGAGAGAATCAGGTCTACAAGGAAGGCGGATTTTCGCTTCTGAGAATAGATAGCGAAATACTTATGTTTGTCCGCACAGATGGTAGTACCACGCTACTTACCGTCGTAAATAATTCCTTAGTGGACAAAAAAATAGAATTTAATATAAAGGTAAGGGAGCTTATTACGGAAAAGCTTTCCATGGCGCACAAGCTTGGCGCTGAATCGGCTTTAATTATTGACGTAAGTAAAGCAGACCTTTACGAAATAATATAATTCGGAGAACCGCACTTGCGGTAAATTAATATGACTTTTACTTTCGTAGGTATGCCTGCCAGCGGAAAATCCTGTATTGGCAGAGCACTTTCAAAAAGACTAAATATGAAGCTTATAGATGCCGACAGAGTTATTGAGGCAAAAGAGGGAAGAAAGCTTCAGGAAATCATAGACCGGGACGGACTTGACGCCTTTAAGCGTATCGAGGAGGAAACAATCCTTTCGATAAACGAAGACAACGTTCTTCTAGCTCCCGGCGGAAGCGCAATTTATTACCCCCGTTGCATCGAGCATTTTAAAAAGCTTGGTAAAATTATATATCTTCATTGCTCGTACGACGTAATAGTAAAGCGGCTTGGAGATTATTCGAAGCGAGGGGTGGTATTAAGACCCGACCAGACGCTTTTTGATTTGTATCAGGAAAGGTGTGCGCTTTACGAAAAATATGCCGATATAGTAATTGATTGCAGCGGCAACGATTATCCCACCTATCAAAAGCGTGCGTACTACGCTATACTTGGCACTCTTGGCAAATTTTAAGGAGGCTGTCGTAAGACAACCCCCTACCTTAGTAGCTTTTCTTGATTTCTCTTAGCGCCGAATACAGCTTATCCTTGGCGCTTGGTTTATTAAATATAGAAAGGCTGATTCTCGCAAGACCGAATTTATCGGTGTTAAGCTTTTTGTGGACGAGCGGTGCGCAGTGCAATCCCGAGCGTATATATATCCCCTTGGTATTAAGCTCGCTTGATATAATGGACGAGGGAATATTTTTCAGGCTGAAGGATATTATTCCGTTTCCACCCTTAAAAATTTCTTCACAGCCCACCTCGCACAGTACATCGTATACGCCGTCCGTCAGAGCTTCTATTTTTCTTTGGACGTTATCTATTCCATAGGAATTTAAAAAATCTATGCCGCTTCTCAGTGCGCAAATTGCAGGGAGTGGGAGAGTTCCCGCCTCGAAAATTTCGGGATAGAGCGTTGGCATATCGGGATTTTTGGAATCAAATCCGCTACCGCCCTCGATAAAGCTTTCCCTTAGCTCCTTGTCGCAGAATACGGCAAAGCCAAGTCCGCTTATACCGAATAGCGCTTTGTGCGCAGGTGCGCATAGCACGTCGACGGGAGTTTTCTTTAAATCGATGATAGTGTGCCCGATTTCCTGCGATGCGTCGACTATCAGCTTGATTTTATATTTTTTTCTGATATCCGAAAGCATTTCAAGAGGAATTCTTCTGCCTGTTACGTTTGAGGAAAGTGTGCATACTATCGCTGCGGTTTTATCGGTTATTTCCGATATTATATTGCTTCTTATATCGCCATCGCTGTTGAATATAGAATAGCTTATTTTACCTTCATTTGCTAGCTTGTGTATCGGTCTTAATACGGAATTATGCTCAAGGTCGGATATAAGGCAATGTGAGCCTTCCTTTAAGCTTCTTTTTATTGCTATATTGAGAGCATAAGTTGCGTTAAGGGTAAAAACAACCTGCTCAGGCGAATCGAAATTAAGAAAATTTGCCAGCGCTTCTCTGGCAAGATATACCTTCTCTGAGGCAATCATAGCCAAGCTGTGAGTGCTCCTGCTTGGATTGGCGCAATATTGCTTCAGACATTCAGATACGGAATTTATTACGCATTTCGGCTTCGGAAAGCTTGTAGCGCCGTTGTCGAGATATATACCCCCTTTTTGCATCAGTAGATATCTCCTCCCGACACGGTGTAGGATATTTCGTTAGCCTTCAGAATTCTTATTGCGGAAAAATAGTCTTTATAATCGATTCTTACACCGAAGGTGCAGCCGTTTGAACTGATATTTCCTTGTGATTTGATTATTTCGGCATAAATTCCGTTTAAAATTAAAAGCTTTTTTGATTTTTGCGCAAAAGTCATCGTATCCACTAATAAAAGTATTTTTTTCAAAGCAAAATACCTCGTTTTCGCGCATTATATGCGCACTGTTATTTTATGAAATTTTTGGGTATTTGCTATTTTGAAGCTTGATTATGATAAATATATATACATTAACCAGGAATGATATTCTCGCATCTAACTGTTATCTTCTGTGCGTCGGGGACGAATGTGCGGTTATTGACCCGTCGGTCAGCCTTGACGAATTTAAAAGACGGTTTCCCGAGATTCAAAAATATAATATTAAGTACGTTTTTCTGACTCACGCCCACGCAGACCATTTTATTGAAATTATGAGCTATCTGAAAGACGGTGTCACTGTGCTTGTGTCTTCTCCCGATGCCGGAGCCTTATCTGTCGGCAGTATAAATCTGTCCGTATTTCTTGGTGAGCAATATTGCTCGTATAGCGGTCAATATAAAATGCTATCCGAGGGGGAGTGCATCAATCTTTGCGGAGTAGAAATAAAGACTCTTTACACGCCGGGGCATACACCGGGTTCGATTACCCTTATTGTAGAGGATAAGCTCTTTACAGGCGATACGCTTTTTTCCTCGGGAGGATATGGAAGATGCGATTTACCGCTTGGCAATTTTTCGCATCTAAAAGAATCTCTTAAGAAGCTTTTATCGCTTCCTGACGGTTATACGGTTTATCCCGGGCATGGGGAGGCTGAGCCGCTATACGTATCAAAAGGTTATTTTGATTTAAAATAAAAGATATTTCTAATAAAAAAGGATATTTTATAAATGGAAGAATTAAGAAACAATTTTATTCACGACATCATTGACGAGGACCTCGCTAAAAATCCCGAGCTTAAGATTCATACGAGATTCCCGCCCGAGCCTAACGGATATCTGCATATAGGCTCGGCTAAGGCTATTTGGATAAATGCCTCAACCGCTAAAAAGTACGGGGGACTTTTCAATCTTCGCTACGATGATACCAACCCCGCAAAAGAGGACAACGAATACGTAGAGAGCATCTACGAGGATTTAAAATGGCTTGGCTGCGAGCCTACGGGCGGCGTATTTTACGGCTCGGATTACTTTGATAAGTGCTTTGAGTTCGCAATAAAGCTTATCAAAGACAAGAAAGCCTACGTTTGCGACCTTACGGCAGACGAGATGCGTGAATACAGAGGTACTCTTACCGAAGCAGGTAAGAATAGCCCTTATAGGGAAAGAACCGTTGAAGAAAACCTCGATTTATTTATGCGAATGAAAAACGGCGAGTTTCCCGACGGCGCAAAGACGTTAAGAGCAAAAATTGATATGGCATCGCCTAATATCAATATGCGTGACCCCGCCATTTACAGAATAGTCCATACCGACCATCATAGACAGGGAAGCAAGTGGTGCATATATCCCTTATACGATTATGCTCATCCTATTCAGGACGCAATGGAGGGAATTACTCACTCGCTTTGCTCAATTGAGTTTGAAAATCACAGACCGCTTTACGATTGGGTTATTGAGAATATAGGAATTAATAATAATCCAAATCCCAAGCAGCGTGAGTTCGCTAGACTTAACGTTACTCACACCGTAATGAGCAAAAGGTATCTTCGTAAGCTCGTTGAAACAGGTCTTGTTGACGGTTGGGATGACCCCAGAATGCCCACTATATGCGGTCTCAGAAGACGTGGATACACGCCCTCTGCTATCTTTGACTTCGTTGCGAGAGCAGGTGTCGCTAAGTCGTACAGCGTAGTCGATTACGAGCTTCTTGAGCATTGCATCAGAGAAGAGCTTAATACGAACGCTCAGAGAAGAATAGCTATTTTAAAGCCTATCAAGGTTGTAATTACAAATTATCCTGAGGATAAATGCGAATATTTTGAGCTTCCGAATAATCCGACGGACGAAAATGCAGGCACGAGAAAGGTTGCATTTACGAGAGAGCTTTATATTGATGCTGATGATTTTGCAGAAGTGCCGCCACCTAAGTTTTTCCGTATGAAGCCTGACGGCGAGGTAAGACTTATGGGCGCTTATATCGTGAAGTGCAATGAAATAATTAAGGATAAAGACGGAAACATCAGCGAAATTCACTGTACTGCAGACCTTGAAACAGGCAACGGTATGCCAATAGACGGAAGAAAGGTGAAGGGAACTATTCATTGGCTTTCGGCTTCTGATTGCAGCGATGCAACCGTAATGCTTTATAATTTTCTTTTCGATATTGAAAATACTGCCGATATTCCCGAGGATAAGACCTATGACGATTATCTTAACGTAAACTCGGTAATCAAGCTTGAGAATTGCAAAATCGAGCCGTCGCTGGCAGAGGCTAAGCCTTCTGACAGATTCCAGTTTGTAAGATGCGGATATTTTGTCAAGGATACTAAGCGTGAGAATACCTTTAACCGAATAGTCGGTCTTAAGGATAGCTTTCCTAAAAAGTAATTAAAGAAAGAGGGGCAAAGCTTGTCTTTGCCCCTAGGTTTTTATGAGTAAAATTAAAGATTTATATAAAAAGGCGCTATATTATCTTTCAGCGCCGAAATGCGTTTGTTGTGGTGAGCGTCTCAAAATAGAAGAGCTGGCTCTGTGCGATAAATGCAAGGAATTTTATAGAGAAAATCTAGTTGACAAATGCTCACTTTGCGGCAGAATTTTATCTGAATGCCTTTGCGTCAACGAATATCTTGATAATCATTATATACATAAGCTTGTAAAGGTAGTAAGATATAAATACTCGGACGATATAGAGAAACGTGCGTCGAATGAGCTTATATATCACTTAAAGCGTAACCCGAGGCGGGATATCGTTGAATACATCACGAGCGAGCTTCTTCGTGCTGTTGGAAATTCAGGACTTGATTTCAGTGGGTATCTCGTTACCTCCGTTCCAAGGAGCAGAGCGAGAATCGTAAAATACGGACACGACCATTCAAAAATGCTTGCTAAAAGTCTCGCTAAGGCGCTAAAGTTAAAATACGTATGTCCACTTAGGTCAAGAGCAAGAAGCGCACAGAAAAAGCTCGGCGGCAAGGGAAGAATAGACAATGCAAAATTTGATTATAAGCCACTTGCACAGCGCATCGACGGGAAGAAAATAATAATTCTTGACGATATAGTGACAACGGGAGCTTCACTAGGCTCTTGCGCTATGCTGCTTCGAGGTCTAGGCGCGAAGAAAATAGTCGGGGTAAGCTTTGCGATTACCTTCCGTGATAAGCAGCCTGCAATTTTATAACATTATTTCGCTTGATTTAAAGAAAGACAATATAAAATCAATAATAGAAAAAAGAGAGAACGTTTCGGTAAATATATCGTGATATGTACCTCAAAGCTTATAACTTTGGGGGTCCTTTAATCACTATAAACCGATTTGCTCTCTCTTTTTTATTCAGTTAAGAATTAAAGCTTAGCGTAGTTGACCTTGATGCCGGGGCCCATGGTCGTTGCAAGAACGCAGCTCTTGATGTACTGTCCCTTAGCTGCAGCGGGCTTAGCCTTGATTACAGCGGTAAGAAGGGTGTTGAAGTTAACAGCAAGCTTCTCAGCGCCAAAGGATGCCTTGCCGATAGGGCAGTGAATGATGTTGGTCTTGTCAAGACGGTACTCAATCTTACCTGCCTTAGCCTCGGTAACTGCCTTAGCTACGTCAGGAGTAACGGTACCTGCCTTGGGGTTAGGCATAAGTCCCTTAGGACCGAGAACCTTACCAAGACGGCCGATAACGCCCATCATGTCGGGAGATGCGATAACAACGTCGAAGTCGAACCAGTTTTCAGTGGTGATCTTCTGAACCATATCCTCAGCGCCAACGTAGTCTGCGCCTGCTGCCTTAGCAGCCTCTGCCTTGTCACCACGTGCAAATACGAGGGTTCTTACGGTCTTACCGGTGCCGTTGGGAAGAACGATAGCACCTCTTACCTGCTGGTCTGCGTGACGGGAGTCAACGCCAAGACGGATGTGGATTTCTACGGTTTCATCAAATTTAGCCTTTGCGGTCTGGCAAAGGATATTAAGAGCTTCATCTACGTCGTAAAGCTTGCTCTTATCGAAAAGCTCTACGCTGGACTTGTATTTTTTACCCATTTTAGCCATTATTCATTACCTCCTATTATTCCTCGACGGTAACACCCATGCTGCGGGCGGTACCTGCAACCATGCTCATAGCTGCTTCAAGAGATGCAGCGTTGAGGTCAGGCATCTTGGTTTCTGCGATCTTCTGGAGCTGTTCCTTGGAAAGCTTAGCTACCTTAGTCTTGTTGGGGGTAGCAGAAGCGGTCTCGATGCCGCAAGCCTTCTTGATAAGAACTGCCGCAGGGGGAGTCTTGGTAATGAAGGTAAAGGAACGGTCAGCGTAAACGGTGATAACAACGGGAATGATAAGACCGATGTCATTCTTAGTTCTATCGTTGAATTCCTTGGTAAATACGGGGATTGCAATGCCGTAAGGGCTGAGTGCAGGTCCTACAGGGGGAGCGGGAGTTGCCTTGCCTGCGGGAAGCTGAAGTTTGATATAACCAGTTATTTTCTTAGCCATAGTAATTAAACCTCCTAATGTGGTATTTAATCGGGAGAATTAAGATAAAAATTTTCTCCCTCCCACAATGCTAGAAACATTTGCAGACTTAGTCTGCCTTGCGAACTTCCTTGGTGTCTACCATAATGGGGAAGT
The DNA here is from genome assembly GCA_045659905.1 of Eubacteriales bacterium. Lineage (GTDB taxonomy): Bacteria > Bacillota > Clostridia > Oscillospirales > CAG-272 > UBA1740. Next base: position 79,963 of record JAZRCT010000012.1, read on the forward strand.
CACGCTTTCCGGTCGAAACAAGGATACCGAGCTGCTTCTGGTCTTCGCTGATAGTCTGAAGAACACCCGAATAGCCCTCGAAAATACCCGAGATAACCGTAACGTTGTCGCCGATAGCGAAGGTGAATTCGTTTTTCTCGGTCTCAACTTGGAACATTTCAACCTCTGAATCGGTGAGCGGAGTAGGCTCTGATCCGGGGCCGACGAATCCTGTAACACCGGTGATACGGCGTATTACGTGCCAGCTTTCGTCCGTCATAGTCATTTTGACGAAGACGTAGCTTGGGAAAAGCTTGGTCTCTACCTCTTTCGTTTCACCTTTATCATTGGTTTCCTCGTGAATTTCAACGGGAACCTTGATATCGTAAATAAGATTTCCAAGACCACGGTTTTCAACGTTTTTCTCGATGCTGGATTTTACCTTGTTTTCATAACCTGTGTAGGTATGAACTACATACCATCTGGGACCTAAATTTTTTTCATTGATATTGCTCATCGTCTGCCTCTTAGCCGATAAGACCGGCGAATGTATTTATGAGATATGAGCATGCGGTATCAAGAACCGCTACAAGAATTCCTATTGCAACGACGGTAATTATTACGAGCTTGGTGCTCTTGGTTACCTCAGCCTTAGGAGTCCATACGACCTTTTTCATTTCGCCTACGGTGTCCTTGCAAAGCTTTGCAAGCTTTTTCCACATACGAACGAAAAAGTTTTCCTTTTTAGCAACCTTTTTGCCGGTTTTCTGGGCTTTTGCTGCTTTGACGGATTTCTCAGCCGATGCTGCGTTTACAGCGCCGTTGGCGTTATCAATTTTCTTTGACATTTGTTTTCCCCCTTACTTGGTTTCTTTGTGCAAAGTGTGCTTGCGACAGAAACGGCAGAACTTGTTCATTTCAAGCCTGTCAGGATTGGTTTTCTTGTTTTTGTTTGTGTCATAATTCCTTTGCTTGCATTCAGTACAGGCGAGTGTTATTTTGACTCTCATTGTTTTCGGCACCTCCTAATAGAATTCGGGTATAACCCGTTAAATACCTCCCTCAAAGCGGAAGCTGCGTGACCAGTCCCAGTAGGGCACGTAAAAAAAGCCTCCGAAAGAGGTATGTCAATTATATCACTAAAAATTTTGTTTGTCAAGCACTTTCTAAAAAATATTTTATTATATATATAAAATACTTGCATATGTATCGTCGCTGTGCTATAATACTACCAGAATTCAACACAGTTTTCTTGCGTTTTGCCGATTGCTGTTTTGGCTTCTTGTGGGCGACACGCTTCTTATTCTACTAATAGGGGGATTTTATGAATATAAAGGTACTTGATTACGCAACGCTTGGCGACGACTTATCGTTTGACTGCCTTAAGGAGCTCGGCGACTTATTTCTTTACGGCTATACCGAGCCAAACGAGCTTGTAGAAAGGCTTTCCGACGCCGATGCGGTCATTATAAATAAAATCAAAATGACGAAAGAAGTTCTTTCGCAATGCGATAGGCTAAAGCTCATTTGCGTGTTTGCGACCGGCTACGATAATATCGATATCGAATATGCGAAAAAGGCGGGAATTGCGATATGCAACGTGCCTGCGTATTCGACAGAAAGCGTGATGCTTTTTACCGTTTCTTCTGTGCTCAGTCTGGTTTCACATCTTGAGGAATATAAATCTTTTGTAAGAAGCGGGGAGTATACCCGCCTGGGAAAGCCGAACTCGCTGACACCCGTTTTCCACGAGATAAAAGGCATGAAATGGGGAATCGTAGGCTACGGAAATATAGGGAAGCGAGTAGCCGACGTAGCCAGAGCCCTTGGTGCTGAGGTGATGATAAACAGACGGACAAGGTCTTCCGAAAAATGCGTCGTCGATATTGATACAATAATGAGAGAGTGCGATATAATTACCGTTCACTGTCCGCTTACGGAAGAAACACGAGGTCTTATATCGGAAGAAAAAATAGCTCTTATGAAGGAATCTGCTATTCTGGTCAATACTGCGAGAGGCGCTGTTACTGACGAGGGGGCAATCGCCGAAGCGATCAAAAGTAAAAAGATGGGCGGTTTTGGCACGGACGTTTATTCGATAGAGCCTTTTCCTACGTCGCACCCATTCTTTGAAATAATGAATTATAAGAATGTTTGTCTTACGCCTCACGCAGCTTGGGGAGCATACGAATCCCGTGTGCGCTGCCTTGATGTGATATGTGATAATATATCAGCGTTTGTTCAAGGAAAAATGCTAAACAGGGTAGATAAATAAAGGCAGAAATAGCGGTACAGCTTTAAGAATTGGCTGCACCGCTATTTATTATCCTCTATCAACTGTGATTACGCAGAAGGTATTTTCTTTGCTTCTTGCTACCTTTTCCTCAATTATGGCAATGGCAGTAGCAGGAGTAAGCTTGCTTTCATAGGGTAGGACGATATCGAATATAAGATTTGTGTGCGTTGTGCCTATGACTGCTCTGAAATCGTGAACCGTTATGGATTCGTCTATTTCCTGACAAGCCTTTATTGCGATTTCCTTAAGCTCATTCAGCTTTTCGTCATTAGTAACTATCGGGTCTAAATGTATTGTGCAAAGAATTCCGAGTGTGGCGGATACTTCCTTTTCTACGTTGTCAATTACGTCGTGCAGAACGAAAATATCACCGCTTCCGTCAACCTCTGCGTGGAATGATGCGAAATAGTGATTCGGACCGTAATTATGCACCAGCATATCGTGCATTCCTATAATTTCGGGATATTTTGCTACGATTTCTTCAATCGCCTTTACAGTTTCTTCAACCGGAGCTTCACCGAGGAGGGAATTTTTTGTTTCATTTAGTATTCTGATGCCCGCAACGAAAATCAGGATAGATACGAGCATACCTACTATTGCGTCAATAATTACGAGGCTTGTAAGCTTGATCATTATAGAGCATACTAATACCGCAAGCGTTGACAAAGCATCTGTTAAGGAATCCACAGAGGATGCCAAAATAACGCCTGAATTGATTTTTTTGCCCATAATTCGTTGATAAACCGACAAACCAAGCTTTATCAGTATGGATATAGAAAGTATAGTTATGGAAATTGCGTCTATCTCTATTTCGGCTTCAGAGGAATTAAAAATCTTTTTTAAGGAGTCAATTAAGAAATCTCCGCCGACGAAAAGTATCAGGAAAGATACAATCATAGAGGCTATATATTCAATTCTTGCATGACCGAAGGGATGGTCCCGATCGGCAGGCTTAGAGGAAATTTTAAAGCTCACGAAGCTGACGCCGCTCGACATTGAGTCTGAAAGATTGTTTACCGCATCTGCGGTAATAGCAATTGAGCCTGAAAGAAGCCCTGCCAGAAATTTAATACCTGCCAGAATAAAATTAACGATAATGCCTATTATACTCGTCAGTGTACCGAGGCTTTCCCGTGTTGCGTATTTTTGAGGCTTTTGGTCTGATTCTTGATTTTTCATTAACATTTTCTCCAAAAAGGTTTACAATCAAAATTATTAGTGATATAATGAAGCTACTTTCAGCAAACAAGAGGTATTTATGTCTATTATAAGAAAAAGCTTAGATTTTGAGGATTTTATAACCTTTTATAGCGAAATAGCATTTATTATTGCGGGAATAAAGGTAAGCAAGCAGCGTATATTTATCATAACTCCCGCCCCCGGTGTGTCAGAAAATAAATTCAAATCCTCTGCAAGAAAAATTCTCGCTGCATATAAGAAAGAGGGTGCAATAAGCGCATTTATTCCTTTTTCGGATATTTTTTCCGATAAGACAGCATCAAAATATCTGCTTAATTTATTTCCTGAAATTAAAACTGAGGTAAATCCCGCAGAATGTGGATTTATAGTAAAAATATAAGAGCGAAAAGCTTTAAAAGAGGCTGTCTCAACAACGCTGAGACAGCCTCTTTATATCCAAGTAACCTAGCTAAAATTAGCCCTGATGCTCTTCGAGATAAGTTACAACGTCTCCAACGGTGCTGAATTGATGGAGATCTTCATCATCGATTACTACATTAAATTTTTCTTCACAAGCAAGAACCAACTCTGCAAGCTCGAGAGAATTGATACCGAGATCGCCTGCAAGCTCTGCTTCCATAGAAACATCCTCTGCCTTAACGCGAAGCTCGTCTACAAGAAACTGCTTTACATTCTCAAACATACTCTATCCTCCTTATTCAGAATTATGTGACATACACAGTACCACTTCAAGATAATACTACATTTTTTTCTATTTGTCAATAGATTTTTAAAAAATAAGTCAAAATTTATACAAGAATTAGTATAAAAGCAAAAATAAAACTACAATTTCCTTAAAGCTCAGAAAATGAAATTAAAGCAAACAAAATATTGACATAAAAGGATTAGTGTGATAAAATAATCAAAAAGGTTGTTTTAGGAGCTTTTTATGGAGCAATTCGTGTGGATATGGCTTTTAACTTTGGCATTTTCTATAATTGCAGAGGTTATTACAGAGAAGCTTATTGCGGTTTTTGGTATTCCCGCATCGGTGGTTAGTATTGTTTTTTCGCTTTGTAATATTCATATCGTATATCAGATTATTGCCTTCGTGCTGATTTTTGCGCTTGGCGCTATCGGCGTAAGATATTTAGTAGGCAGATACAAATCCCAAGCTCACGGCGGTATTGATGCAGTAATAGGTGAAAAATGTGTCGTGTGTGAGAGAATCGATAATTTTGCAGGGCAGGGACTCGTTAAAATAAAAGGGCTCGTATGGAGCGCAAGAGGAGTTGGCGAAGACGATATTTTTGAAATCGGTGAATCACTTACGGTGGTTGCGGTTGAGGGTGTAAAGCTTATTTGTAAAAAATAATATAAAAGCGAGATGCAAAATGAAGTGAATCCAAGGGGTAGACACTTTTGGGTTACATATCAAAAGGCTTTTCGCTTGCGAACGTATGGAATCCGTCATTCTTATCCCGACGAAGTCGGATTTCATCACGAAGTGATTTCACCCAACAAAGTTGGATATATCCCGTCCTTAAGGGCGGATTTAATTGAAAAAAGCACACATTGTCTTGGTAGACAAATGTGTGCTTTTTTCTGGGGTGAGATAAGGGACTTGAACCCTCGACCTCCAGGGCCACAACCTGGCGCTACTGCCAACTGAGCTAATCCCACCGTATATGGCGCGTCTTGAGGGACTCGAACCCCCGACCTACTGCTTAGAAGGCAGTTGCTCTATCCAGCTGAGCTAAAGACGCATGTTTGACAACGCTTGTTATTATAACAGAATATTTTGGGTTTGTCAATACCTTTATTCAACTTTTTTAAACCTTTTTATAAAACTCACGACCGATAGAATTTATCCCCGAAGAGCTAGCTTGTTTTATTTAAAATTCCTTTCATATATCAAATGATTTGCTATGCGCCGCCTTGCTTTTTCGAAAGATGCGTGATATAATTATAAGGACTTATAACTTAAAAGGAGAGATTTTATGACAAACCTTCCGATTCTTTACGTATTGGTGGCGATTGTTATAGGTATCGTTACCGCACAGTCGGTGTTCTTTCTGGTCAAGTCGTATAAGCGCGGACTTGAAATAGGAATGGAGCGTTCGGTGCTGGTATCTACTATAAAACGTGCCGCACTGTTTACGATAGCGCCTGCTATTGCGATTTTTATGGGTGTCGTATCGCTCGTGAATATGCTTGGTAATGCGCTTCCTTGGCTTAGGCTTTCTATTATAGGCGCTCTTACCTACGAGCTTCCTGCAGCAGAGCAAGCAGCTGCTTCGATGGGACTTGAGAGCGTTTCCTTCTCGCAGCTTACCGCACAGCAGTACGTTACTATTGCATTCGTTATGACCTTCGGTATTGCGGCAAGTCTCATTCTCGCACCGATAACCTGCAAGAAAATAACGGGCGGTATGCTGAAGATTAAGGATAAGGACAAAAAGTGGATGGATATGCTTATGACGAGTATGTTCGTAGGTATGCTTTCAGCTTTCCTTGGTTACATAGTATGCAATCTCGGCTTCGTAAAGGGGGACGGCGGCGTTATTGAGTTCCACTATCAGCTTGAATATTGGATGCCCGTATTCGTTATGGCTATATCGGCAGGAATTATGGCTCTTTGCGGCGTTTTGCTTAAGAAATTCAATTGGAAGTGGCTCAATGATTATGCGCTTCCTCTGTCAATGCTTGGAAGCATGGCGCTTGCCATTCCGCTTTCATTGCTTATAAACGGTTAAAGGAGGGAGTAGCTATGAATTATATTGATAAAATGCACAAATACGGAAGAATATGGGCAGTAATAACCTGCTCGGCTATTTTGGCGTTTCCTTTTATCCTTGCGATATATTTTCGGGCGTGGCCTGATTTTATGACCTTTATCAACGCTCTTTATCCTATTGCCATTACATTCTGGACGGTTGGCATAATAGAGGTTATTACTTATACTCCTATGCTTGGAGTGGGAGGTACGTATCTTGGCTTCGTTACGGGAAATCTTTCTTCTCTTAAAGTGCCTTGCGCTCTTGACTGTATGGAAAAGGCGGGGGTTAAGGCGGATAGCGACGAGGGGGAGGTTATATCTACGATTTCGATTGCGACCTCCTCAATTGTTACGATAGCAATTATTGCAATAGGCGTGGCGCTGCTTTCTCTCATCTCTGATTTTCTTTCGAGCGAAATACTGAAGCCTGCATTTGATAACGTATTACCTGCGCTTTTCGGCGGACTTGGCGTAGTATATTTGTCTCGCTACTTCAAGATTGCAATAGTACCTATGTCGGTAATGGTAGCTTTATTCGTATTTGTGCCACTGCTTAATGCGGGCTCGGTAGGAATAATGATTCCCGTCAGTATGGTAATAACCCTCGTTTACTCAAGAATTATTTACGTTAAGCAAAATAAGAAGGTCTCGGCAACGGTTGAAGACAGCCGCAGCGACGAGTCAGAGGACGAATAATGGAAGGCTTGATTATTGCTTTATCTCTTGTAGGTGCGCTTATCGCTTTTATATTGGTGCTTGTAATCAGAGCGATTCGCTTTAAGCCGAGATGCGTATCAAACGCAAGCTCGGGGCAGATAGAGGTTGATATCGAAAAAGCAACGAATGACCTTGCCGAGATGGTAAGGGTTAAAACGGTGTCTCACTCCGACCATTCGCTTGATGACGAGTGCGAATTTTCAAGATTTAAGACGCTTTTGCAGAAGCTTTTTCCCAATATAAATGAAAAATGTGAGTACAGTGAGCCAAGCTCCCGCTCGCTTCTGTTTAAGCTGAAGGGTGAAAGCAGTGACGCTCCGACGGTGCTTATGGCGCATTACGACGTAGTCTCCGTTGAGGAGGATAAATGGACGAAGCCGCCGTTTGACGGTATAATTGAGGACGGTGTGCTTTGGGGGCGCGGAACGCTTGATACAAAAGGAACGTTAAACGGTGCAATGCAGGCTCTGGAGGCCAAGCTTAAGGCAGGCTTTATTCCAAAGCAGGACCTTTATCTTGCCTTTGCGGGTGACGAGGAGGTTAACGGCTACGGAGCTTCTTCGATAGTGAAGCTGTTTGAGGAGCAGGGAATTAAGCCCTCTTTGGTGCTCGACGAGGGGGGAGCGGTCGTAGAAAAGGTATTCCCGGGCGTAAAAAAGCCTTGTGCCGTAATCGGTATTGCGGAAAAGGGGATTATGAACGTAGAATTCGTTTGCGAATCCAACGGTGGTCATTCCTCAGCGCCCAAGCCGCATACTCCCGTAGGTAAGCTGAGCCGTGCTTGCGTAAGGGTGGAAAGCAAGCCCTTCAAGGCTAAAATGTGTAAGGCTACGCTTGCGCTCTTTGATACGGCGGCAAGACATTCGACCTTTGTTTACAGACTTATTTTCGCTAATTTGTTCGTATTCAAGCCCATTCTTGATATGCTTGGCAAGAAAAGCGGCGGCGAAATGAACGCTCTTATGCGTACCACCTGTGCATTTACTCAAATGAAGGGCTCGCTTGGAGTAAACGTAATTCCGCCATCGGCTAGCATGGTTGCCAATTTGAGGATAATTCCGGGCGACAGCTGTGACGGTGCAATTGAATATTTAAAAAATACCGTTAACGATAAGGATATTAAAATCAATATGCTTTTCGGCAATAATCCTTCGGTTATATCCGAGCTTGATTGCGACGGTTATAAAAGAGTTGAAAGCGCCGTTGCCGCAACTTGGACCGACGCAATAGTATCCCCATATCTTATGGTTGCCTGCAGCGATTCCAGGCACTGGGGAAGAATCAGTGACACAGTATACAGATTCTCAGCAATGGCATTAAGCAATGAGGAAAGAGCTACGATTCACGGAAATGACGAGCGAATTCCTATTGATACCATAAGAAAAACCGTAGAGTTCTACACAAGAATTCTTGAAACTTGCTAATTTAAAGGCTGACTTATGCAATTTCCGTTTGCACGGGCATAGGTCAGCCTTATTTTAATTTGAGTAGGATTTTTCCTTATATTCAAAACGCATTTTATTGGATTCGTCTATTGAAATTTCTATATTCAGCTTATTGTTTTCGTTCTTTAGTAGGAGTGCCGAGAGATTGTTTTCAATTTCGTTGGTTATTATACGGTTTATAGGTCTGGCTCCGAGTGAAAATCCGTACGCCTTATTTGCTATATAGACGTATACCGCATCTTTTACGCTAAGCTCGATATCTATGGTTTTCAGACGTGATTTTAGCTCATCTATCCTGTTTTTTGAGATTTTAGCAAGCGTTTCTATCGACAATGGCTCAAAGGGTATAATTTCATCAAGACGATTTATAAATTCGGTTTTAAAGCGAGTTTTAAGCTTTTCTATCAGTATTTTATCCTCGTTCGCTTCGTTTTTTATAAAACCGCCGATACTCCCTGAAAATCCCTCTGCTCCCACGTTTGAGGTCATTATAATTATACTGTTTCTGAAGCTTATTTTTCTGCCGGAGGAATCCGTAATAATACCGTCATCCATTATCTGGAGCATAAGGTTTATTACCTCATCCGACGCCTTTTCTATTTCGTCAAAGAGCACCACGCAATACGGCTGCCGTCTTATTCTTTCGGTAAGAAGTCCGCCGTCATCGTAGCCTACGTACCCCGGGGGTGAGCCGATGAGCTTAGCGGTAGAGTGCTTTTCTCCGTATTCCGACATATCAAAGCGAATAAGCGCATCCTCGCTTTTGAAAAGCGATATGCAAAGCGCCTTAGCAAGCTCCGTTTTACCGACACCGCTCTTTCCAATAAAGAGAAACGAGCCGCGCGGCTTCCTTGGGTCACTTATGCCGAATTTACCTCTCAGCACTGCACGTGACAATAGTTTTACCGCATTTGTCTGCCCAAGAACCCTTGAGTTCAGCTCATCTTCAAGATTATAATATACGTCCTTGTCGTTAAGACCTATCGAGGGAATTCCTGTCATTTCGGCGATTATTTCCTTCACGTCCTCCTCACTCACGGTAGGTGTTATTTTTAAACTATCGTCATCCGGTAAGCGAGCTTCTAGTATAGAATCAAGCTGCGATTTTCTAAGAAATTCTGCTTTTTTGAAATCTTTATTTCTAACTGCCTCCTCTATCTTGTTAATATTCTGCCTGATAATAAAATGAGAATTATCGATTTTATCGCTATTAATACGGGATTTAACGTTTGCTTTTGCGCAGGCCTCGTCTATTAGGTCAAGCGCCTTGTCAGGCAGGCGTCTGTCCTGTATATATCTTTGCGAAAGCGAAACGGACGACATAAGAGCACTATCGTCAATTTTCACCTTGTGATGGCTTTCGTATTTTTCTTTTAACTCTCTTAGGATATTAAGTGTAACTGCTTCTGTCGCTTCTTCAACCTTAAGCGGCTGAAATCTGCGCTCTAATGCAGGGTCTTTTTCAATGTATTTTCTGTATTCGGTAAGTGTGGTAGCGCCTATCAGCTGTATTTGCCCTCTTGATAATTCGGGCTTTAAAATATTTGCAGCATCAATAGCGCCTTCTGCCGAGCCTGCGCCTACTATTGTGTGAATTTCGTCTATGAATAATATTATTGAATCATTTTTTGAGGCTTCGGCTATGATTGATTTGATTCTTTCTTCAAAATCACCTCGGTATTTTGCGCCTGCCACCATAGAAGTAAGGTCTACAGAGTAGATTATCTTGTTTTTCAGTAAATCGGGAACGCTTCCCGATACTATACGGTTTGCAAGCCCTTCTACTATGGCGGTTTTTCCAACTCCCGCTTCGCCGATTAAACAGGGATTATTTTTGTTTCTGCGTGTAAGTATTCGTATGAGGCGCTCGGTTTCGTTATCTCTGCCTATTACGGGGTCTATTTTTCCGTTTTTGGCGAGCAAATTGAGATTTTTTCCGTATTGATTTAAAAATTGAAGCGAATTATTCTTTTTGGTAGATTCGGCTGATTTATCGGTAGCTCGCAGGAAGGTGACTATCTCGTCCCTGAGTGTAAGAATATCCTGCCCCATATAGTCGATAAGCTTATTTGCTACGCAATCCCTTTCTTCCACAAGTGCAAGCAAAATATGCTCTGTTCCTATTTTGGAAGAGGAGTATTTTACGGAAATTCTATAGGAGTTTTCTACAATTTTACGGCATCTTGGCGTCATATCCTTAGATGATAACGAGGTTTTTTCTCCGATTCCCGAATATTCCTCTATTGCTTCTCTTATTTTTTCTTTGGTTATGGAGCATTTTGTAAGAATTGCGTACGAGCAGCACAAGCTGTCTTCGGCGAGTGAACAGAAAATATGCTCGCTTCCAATGTAGGTATGACCGAAGCTTTCTGCTATTTTTACCGCACCGTTAAGAGCCTTTTCGGCTTTTTCTGTAAATTTGCTACCCATAGTGAATATCCTTTTCATATGTTAAAATTACTCTTTCAGGCAAATTATACCCATAAAAATTTATAATATTCACCCGAGGTTAAAGTATGCTGCCGATGTTCAGTCTATCAATTTACGCTTAAGCTATATGATTTGAATCTTTTTGCTCTTTGTGCTTCTTCTAATATTCTAAGATAAATTTCGAGAGTTACTATGCCGCTTTCCTCTAAACCGAATACGGATTGCATAAACTTTACACCTTGCTCGGTGGCTCTTGAAAAAAAGCTTTCCTCTCGAACTGCAGGGATATCCTTATAAAATTCCCCAAGGGATAGGAGTGTGAGATTGAGAATCGACGTATATTCTCCGGTGCTGCCTAGCGACAAGTCGCCGTTCCAGAGCGGAACTTTGGATTCTCTGTCTCTCTTGCGCTTTATAGCGTAGTATTCCTCGTATATTCTATCAAAGGTTTCCTTATCCACCTCTCCGCTTGGGAAAAGTCCGCTTAGAGTCTGAAATTCTTTTACAGAAAGAGCAGTGTTTTCTGAGTAAATTCCGTCTACCGCGATTTTTAATCTTTCGGGATTTTCGTCACCGATTAGAAAAAGATATTTTTGTACCTCTCTTATAGCCATAATTTCGTTTTCAATTCGGTACATATTATTACCCCCTTATCGTATATCCCGGGAACTGCCCCTCGTTTACCGTGCCGCCAAGATATAAATCCTCATAAATGTCGGTAATGCTTTTCCAAGTGTCAGCGCCTACTCGCTCGGGGTTGCCGGGGAGATTAAATCTCGTCTTAAACGCCCTTACCTGAGAGGCGGTAGCAGGACCGAATATACCGTCAGGATTTACTTTAGGAATTTCCGTAAAGGTATTTCCTATAAAATTCAAATATTCCTGTAAGGCTCGCACGTCCTCACCCGTCACACCCTCCGTAAGTATTCTTCCGCCGTAGGGAAGCGTCACGCCCTCTCGGAATTCATAGTCTACGGCAGAAAGCGTGTTGTAATAGGTATTCTGAATGGCATTCCATAAAGCTCTGTCTACAACTCCGTCCGGGGTAAAGCCGTAGGTGTTCTGGAATGAGATAACCGCATTTTCGGTGTTTTGACCGAATATTCCGTCAGGTACTACCGATTGCACCGTTGGAACAAACAGTGAGATATATTCAAGATAGTACTGTAATACGAGCGTTCCTGTCGATTCGTTACCAAGGCTTAGTTCGCCGGGATATATCTGAGGCAAATCTCCATATTTAAGCCCTTCAGAATTTACGGTATACAAATTTTTTACAGCGTTGTATATAAACTGTATTTTGAACCATGTTGCGCTTCCTACTATACCGTCCGGGGTAAGCCCGAATACGTTTTGAAATTCGATTACGGCGTTCTTGGTGCTCTCGCCGAAAAATCCGTCGGTTGGCGTAATTTTCGGAATCGCAGGATAGTTTTGAGATATGCGATTCAGCCGTAGCTGTATGCTTTCAACGTCCCTGCCCGTATCACCCTGCTTAAGCGGAGAGGGCGGGGGACTGAGAGTAATATTTTCTACGGGCGCATTGCTTACTATTTCAACGTCGCTGCCGAAATATTGCCTTAAAATACTTAGGTAATCAGCTCCCTGATTGGCAAGCTGCACCGAGCCCCATTGGGATAATCCGTCGCACGTAACCTCGATTCCGTCGCAAAAGGTAGCAAAAAGTGGCTCTATAAAGCCCTCTCGCCTTATATAGCTGTTAAAAATCTCATTTACAATTGTGTCTATGGTGTCGAATATATCTCTTTGATATACGAATGATTGGTCGATTGTGGTAGACGAGGTAATATCAAAGTCGTATCCTCGGCTTCGGTAATATTCCGTGTATACTCTGTTGAGGGCTACCGATATCTGCGCAAGTATATTAGCCTTCAAGGATTCACTTGGCCAGGTGGGATAAATTTCGCTTGAGGCTACGTTTTTTATGTAGTCGACGAAATTAACGGTAACGTTTTCGGCAGGCTCGTCGGGAGCGCCGAGATGCACTACTATTTTTTCTGGTATTACAGGCGTTTCAGGCATTATTCCAGCTCCTCGTTTTCATAGCTTATTGAAAAATTGCTGTTGTTTGGCGGGGTTACGTTATTTACTATTCCTGCATCAGGAATCATCTGAAGCGGCAATATTGAGAGTATACCGCTAAAGATTGCTACGTTTAAAATTTTCTTTGGATAATATCCTTCTGCTATCGCTTCTATATCGTAGGTAGCGTAGGGCTGTTCCTTGGGATTCGGAGCTTGCGACAGCGTCACGGATGGGGCGGGGAGCGATATTTTTTCGCTAAGACCGCTTCTTCCTGTCACGGTCACCCGTTCCACACCAAGATTATACGAGTCGTTGCCGCTTATGCGTACGGTTACGAACGGTGTGGGCATTGCTTCATAGGCGGAATATGCTTTGATTTGAAGATACCCTGTCGAGGAGTATTCGTTGCTCATATTTTTCTTCACTTTCTTGTTTATTTTTTATAACAATATTCGATATTTATTTACTCAATTGAACAAATTGCTTTATTTACCGTCATAGCTCGATTTTTCGCTTGACTTTAGAGTAAATATGTATTATAATAATAGTGTCTTGATATCACGGCGGTGCTATATCATATGGTATGCCGTTTTATTGCTTTTGACACTGCACAATTTAATCAAATATCAGGGGTGTAAAAATGAAGGAAAGTTTATACGGCGAGCTTAGCGTTATCGGAATGAGAGGCTGCGAGGAATTCACCGAGCAGGTAGATTCTTATCTTAAGGATTGGAGAAGACACGATCAGGAGGGCTCGTTCCTCGTTGATTGCTCTTGTCCCAGATTTGGAAGCGGTGAGGGTAAGGGCGCTCTTCATCAGTCGCTTCGCGGAAACGACGTCTATATCATTTGCGACGTTTTCAATCACGGTGTTACTTATAATATGTACGGCAAGACCGTTCCGATGTCACCTGACGATCATTTTCAGGATATTAAGCGAATCATAGGCGCAATAGGCGGTAAGGCGCGTAGAATCAGCGTTATAATGCCTATGCTTTACGAGGGAAGACAGCACAAGAGAGCGAGCAGAGAATCGCTTGACTGCGCTCTTGCGCTTCAGGAGCTGGTAAATATGGGTATTACGAACATCATTACCTTTGATGCTCACGACCCAAGAGTTCAGAATGCTATCCCGCTCAGCGGCTTTGAAAACGTACGCTCCTCCTATCAGATGATAAAGTCGCTCCTTAAAGAATACGACGATATCGATATAGACCCCGAAAAGCTTATGATTATATCTCCCGACGAAGGCGGTATGGCTAAATGTATGTATTATTCGTCGGTTATGGGCATTGACCTCGGTACGTTCTACAAGCGCCGTGATTATTCGGTTATTATAAACGGTAAAAATCCCATCGTAGCTCACGAGTATCTCGGAAGAGATGTTGCCGGTAAGGACGTTATTGTTGTTGACGATATGATTTCCTCGGGCGATTCTATCATAGACGTTGCAAAGCAGCTCAAGGAAAAGGGAGCTAACCGTATTTTCGTATTTGCTACCTTCGGTCTTTTCTGCAACGGTCTTGATACCCTTGACAAGGCATACGCTGAAGGCGCATTTACCAAGATTTTTACTACCAACCTTGTATACAGAACTCCCGAGCTTCTCGAGCGTGAGTGGTATTCCGAGGTTAATATGTGCAAGTACGTTGCATACATTATCGACACTCTTAACCACGATCGTACGATAAGCCAGCTTCTCGACCAGTCGAAGAAGATTCACGTTAAGCTCGAACAGTATAATAAGAGCAAGTCGAATAAGAATAGCAAAAAGAAAAAGTGATTTTGATTATTCCGCCTCGTTTCTTACAAATTTACGGGGCGGAAGTTTTTTAAAGCTGGAAGGGAGGGGATTTCTTTGAGAATTACGCTTGAAAGCGACTATGCGTTAAGAATAGTCGGCGAGCTTGCGCAAATAAATAATATAGTAGATGCTAAGACTATTTCAGAGAGGACCTTCGTTACACAGAAATTTGCGCTCAAAATTTTACACAAGCTGGTCAAGGGCGGCATCGTTGCATCGCATAAGGGAGCTAAGGGCGGCTACGAGCTTAATAAATCGCCGGATAATATTACCTTAAAGCAGGTAATTGAGCTTATAGACGGACCTATCGCAATAGTAAGATGCCTTGAAAGTTCCGAATGCTGCTCTATGAATAGCGATAAGAGCAGCTGTATGTATCATCATATTTTTGACAAAATCAGCTTTGAGGTCGCAATGAAGCTTGAAAGCATTACGATAAGCGATGTTTTAAGTAAAAGATATGAAATTTGATTTTGGAATATTTTTTGAAAACAATACTTCATTATAAATAACCTTGGAGAAATAAATGCTTAGAATAACTAAAATTTCATTCCCCGGACTTGGTATTGGGGAATTTGAGGTTGATAGCGTCGCTATGTCGCCCTTTGGAATCGATATAGCCTGGTATGCGTTGATTATTACCTTTGGTATGATAGCCTGCGTTGCCTTTGCCTGCTATATGGCAAACAGAATAGGGGTAGATTACGAGCATATACTTGATATGGCTATTTTTACGATAACCTCGGGAATTATTGGCGCAAGACTTTATTACGTAATGATTGAGCACGACAAATTTTCGAGCTTTGCCGAAATTATAGACATCAGAAGCGGCGGAATGGCAATATACGGCGGAATTATAGGCGGCGCTATTGCGGTGTATCTGGTATGCAGATTTAAAAAGCTGAGATTTAAGGTTGTAGCAGATTTTGTTTATCCAGGCGTTATGCTGGCTCAGGCGATAGGCAGATGGGGTAACTTTATGAATGCCGAGGCTTACGGCTGCGCTACTACGCTTCCTTGGCGTATGCGGTTATCAAGGTATTCCTCGGCTTTTATTGACAGGATGCTTGAGCAGGGTTATACGCAGGAAATGCTGGCATCAGGAGAAATAGGAGCTCATCCGACCTTCCTTTATGAATCGCTTTGGAATATTATTGGCTTTTGTGTGCTTATCTTCGTTCTATACAAGAGAAGACAGTATGACGGACAGATTTATTATCTCGGCGCAGCATATTACGGTCTTGGCAGATTTATGATAGAGAGCCTCAGAACAGACAGTATGTTCGTCGGCGAAATAAGAACCAACCAGATAATAGCTATCACCGCTTTCGTGGTTTATACGGCGCTTTTGATTTACAATGCAATCAAGAAAACAAATAGACATGAGCCTGCTTGGATTGTCGAGCCTACGAAAAAAGAAAAAAAGAAAGTTGAGTCTTGATTTATGACGCTTATAGAAGGAAAAAAGGTTAGTGAGGCGTTAAGAACCGCACTTAAGGAAAAAACAGCCGTCATCAAGGAAAATTACGGCGTAGCCCCGGGGCTTGCCGTAATTCTCGTGGGCGAGGACCCTGCCTCTACCGTATACGTGCGCAATAAGGAGCGTGCCTGCGTTGAGCTTGGATATCATTCGGAGGTGTATAGACTTCCGGCAGCAACAAGCGAAGCAGAGCTTCTTTCACTTATAGACAGACTTAATAATGATAAAAAAATCCACGGAATTCTGTGTCAGCTTCCGCTTCCGTCTCATATCTCTGATGAGAAGGTTATTTTAGCGATTTCGCCAGAAAAGGACGTCGATGCCTTTCACCCTGTCAACGTAGGTCATATTATGGAGGGTAAATACAGCTTTCTTCCTTGCACTCCCGCAGGAGTAATGGAGCTGCTTAAGTTTTATAATATTGACGTTGTTGGAAAAGAGTGCGTGGTTGTCGGCAGGAGCAATATAGTAGGAAAGCCTATGGCAATGCTTCTTCTTAATGCGAGCGGTACCGTTACGGTCTGTCACTCCAGGACGAAGAATCTTAAGGACACCTGCCAAAGAGCCGACATTATAGTAGTGGCGGTAGGGAAGCCTGCTTTTTTAACGGCAGATATGGTAAAAGAGGGCGCTGTTGTTATCGACGTAGGCATTAACCGTCTTGATAACGGTAAGCTTTGCGGCGACGTGGATTTTGATGAGGTAAGTAAGCTTGCTTCATATATTACACCTGTGCCGGGCGGAGTAGGTCCTATGACTATTACTATGCTTATGGAAAACACGCTTAACGCATTTTTGAAAATTGAAAATATAAAAATTTAAAAAAGACTTGACAAACAGCTTTTAATAACTTATAATATATGAGTAAATTATGAGATTGTATCTCTTTGCAAAGCGAAGGGAGGGGAAATAAAGATGGCAGAAATTAGAGTAAAAGAAAATGAATCTCTTGATAGCGCACTTCGTCGTTTCAAAAGACAGTGCGTTAAGTCGGGCGTCCTTTCGGAGCTTCGCAAGAGAGAGCATTATGAGAAGCCCAGCGTAAAGCGCAAGAAGAAGTCTGAGGCTGCAAGAAAAAGAAAGTATAAGTAATTCAAAAACCGCACTTTTCGTGCGGTTTTTTGTCTTTCTTAGGTAAATCAATGATTATTTCATTGACAAAATGCAAAATATTTAATATAATTAATATATAAAAACTTATGGAGTACGAATATGAATATGAAGCTTTCATTTCGCTGGTATGGCGATAGCGATCCCATTTCACTCGAATATATCTCGCAGATTCCTGGTATGCGTTCAATCGTATCTGCCGTTTACGACGTAAAGCCCGGTGAGGTATGGGGAGAGGATTCCCTCAAAAAGATGAAGGAGCAGTGCGAAAGCCACGGTCTTATTTTTGACGTGGTAGAGTCTATTCCCGTATCCGAGGACATTAAGCTCGGCAGAAATGACGTGGACAAGCTTATCGACGTTTACTGTGAAAATATAAGAAGATGCGCTAAATACGGCGTAAAGTGCGTTACTTATAATTTTATGCCGGTGTTTGACTGGACTCGCACTCAGCTTGACAAAAAAGCGCCCGACGGCTCTACAAGCCTCGTAATGTATTGGGACCAGATGCGAGGACTTGACCCTCTTAAGGACGATATACATCTTCCGGGCTGGGATTCGAGCTATACTCAGGACGAGGTTCGTGAGCTTATCAGTGCTTACGGCGAGCTTGGCGAGGAGGGGCTTTGGAGAAATCTTGAAAAATTCCTCAAAAAGGTTATACCCGTAGCGGAGGAATGCGGTGTAAGAATGGCTATCCATCCCGATGACCCGCCTTATCCTATCTTCGGTATTCCGAGAATTATTACCTGCGAGGAAAATCTTGACAGATTCCTCAAGATAGTTGACAGCCCTGCTAATAGCCTTTGTCTTTGCACCGGTAGCCTTGGCTGCGCCAAGTCTAACGACATTGTAAAAATGGTAGAAAAGTATGCATCGCAGGATCGTATAGCTTTTATGCATATACGCAACGTAAAGATTATGGACGACGGCTCTTTTGAGGAGCGTGCGCACCTTTCTTCCTGCGGCTCGCTTGATATTTACGAGATTGTAAAGGCGCTTGTAAAGTGCGGTTACGACGGATACGTACGTCCTGACCACGGCAGAATGATTTGGGGCGAGAGCGGAAAGCCCGGATACGGTCTCTTTGACAGAGCGCTTGGAGCTACCTATATCAACGGCCTTTTCGAGGCTCTCGAGAAGGAATACAATAAATAATCGGAGGGACTTAAAATGAATACCAATTGCTTAAATACAGATCTTACGGGCAAGGTTGCCGTAGTTACGGGAGCGGGCGGTGTGCTTTGCAGCTATTTTGCTAAGGTTTTAGCACGTGCTGGTGCAAAGGTTGCGCTGCTTGACCTTAATTATGATGCAGCAAAGGCGTTTGCTGATGAAATTGTGGCAGAGGGCGGCGTTGCTAAGGCTTATTCCTGCAACGTTCTTGATAAGGATATTTGCTATTCGGTAGCCGACGAGGTATTGTCCGACCTTGGTCCTTGCGACGTTCTCGTCAACGGTGCGGGGGGAAATAATCCCAGAGCTACTACCGACAAGGAATATTTCGAGCTTGGCGATATTGATGCGGATACAAAGTCCTTCTTCGACCTTGATGCATCAGGCGTAGGCTTCGTATTTAATCTTAATTTCCTTGGCACTTTGATTCCTACGCAGGCGTTTGCAAGGCAGATGGTAGGTAGAGAAGGCTGCAATATCCTCAATATTTCTTCTATGAATGCCTATACGCCTCTTACCAAAATACCTGCTTATTCGGGCGCAAAGGCTGCAATTTCCAACTTCACGCAGTGGCTGGCGGTTCATTTTTCGAAGGTTGGCATAAGAGTAAATGCAATAGCCCCCGGATTCTTTGCTACCAAGCAGAACGCAAAGCTTCTTTTCAACGATGACGGCACTCCTACTGCAAGGACTGGAAAAATACTTGCCGCTACTCCTATGGGCAGATTCGGAGAAAGCGAAGAGCTTGAGGGCGGACTTCTGTTTTTGGTAAATAATAAGGCGGCGGGCTTTATTACAGGCGTAGTTCTTCCCATTGACGGTGGATTTTCTGCATATTCCGGCGTGTAAATAAATATAAAGGCTCTGTGGCGATTTTTCTTTGTATTTTTGAGAAAAGCCTACACAGAGCTTTTTATTTTTGTAAATTGCTATTTCTTTTTCATTATATTTCTAGCTTTTTAAATTCCATAGCTGTATAAAATAATAATGAAGGGAGACAGCTATGAAAATAAAAAAATATATATTGATGCTTTTGTGCGTAGCTATTATGCTGACAAGCCTCGGAATGCGAGCCTTTGCTAAATCGGCAGATAGCTGGTATATTATGAGAAACGGAAGCGAGACTCCGAAAATTGACAACTCTCAGAAAATAATATATAAGTATAACGGCATTTACTGTAACGAAAACCTGAGCAAGGATAAAAAGATAATATACCTTACCTTTGATGCGGGGTATGAAAACGGAAATCTCGCAAAAATACTTGACGTTCTTGCAAAAAAGAAGGTAAAGGCAAGCTTTTTTATTCTTGACTATCTTATTAAAAAGACCCCTGAGCTTATTTTAAAAATGGAAAATGACGGGCATCTTGTGGTAAATCACAGCAAAAACCATAAGGATATGACGACACTCACGGAGGAAGAAATAAAGCTTAATCTTTCGGCGCTGGAAGAAAGCTATAAAAATCTTACGGGAAAGGAAATGAAAAAATATTTCAGATTTCCCGAAGGGCGCTATGATGAGCGCACGCTTAGTATCACGGATAAACTTGGCTACAAAAGCGTCTTTTGGAGCTTTGCTTACGCCGATTGGGACAACGATAAGCAGCCTGAGGAAAAGTATGCTACCGATTTAATATTAAACAATACGCATAACGGAGAAATTCTGCTTCTTCACCCGAATTCTAAGACTAATGCTGCAATTTTAGGGAATCTTATTGATAAATGGCGTGAGATGGGCTACGAATTCGCTTGTATCGATACAATATAAAAATAATAGGGACTGTCGCATTTAGGCATAACCGAATAAAAAACGAGGGGTATTGTGAAAGAAACACAGTACCCCTCCCGATAATAAGCGTAATTTTGAGGAAATTAAGGTTGAAAAACTCTTGTTTTTCCTCTTTTTTATTTAGTTAGCCTCAGCTTGAAAGAGTTGATTGCTTTTTGATTTTTTCAAGTCTTTCACGCTCGGTGACGTCGTCACGCATAATAGGCTCATCGTCAGGCGCAGTAGGCTTGCTCGGCTCTTGATACGGATCTATCATAATTTCCTTGATTTTGTAGTAGGAGGCAAATACTTTCATAAAGGCAAAGCCTGAAAAAAGAATTGTAAGGGGAGCGGCAATTGCAAAGGGAACTAATATTCCACCGGTGCCGAGTAGCAAAACAAGCTCAAGCAATATTCCAAGCGCTATACCTAAAAACGCTACGAGATTTCTTTTAAGCCCTACGAGCGAGAATATGAGTGAATTTTTGAGTATTTTAAATACCGAAAGCTTGAAGGTGACCATCTGAACGTAAATGTAGTATCTCATAAAGAAATAAACTATTGAAATTACTACGTTACTCCAGAAAAGCATAGAGGCAAGAAATTCGCCTGAACCTACAAGCGATATTATATTGAATGCGAGAAATCCGCAAATTATCGCATCTATAATGCCAAACGGAATTGCTTGCTTATAATTTCTTTTAACTGCATATTTGAAATCGTGCCATACGAATACAGGCTCGCCCGAGGCTAAATTGCGAAGAATATAAGCTGTACCCGCATTAACTATGCCAAAGGTGAAAAGCGTCAGCGCCGATAGACCGTAAAAAATATAGTTGACAACGGTATTAGCAAGCTCTGAATATTGCATACCTTCAAGAGCAAAAAGCGTCATCTGGTAGGGCGTTGCACCGCCTGAGGCCATATAAAAACCGGACAAATTTTGAAATAGGTCGGACATAGGAAGCTGGTACGGCGCTTTAAAATAACCGGAAAGATTAATTATAAGGAAAAAAAGAGGGAAATTTCCAAGCACCATAATAATATTGGTAGTAACAAGCTTACCAAAATTATTCTTTAGTATCATAAAGAATTTTCCGACACCGGGCTTCATATCGGCAGAGCTTTTGCTTACGCCCTTGCCTTCCTTTTGTAGATTGATTAATCGCAATCTACCGCTTGATTTCTTTTTATTATCTTTCAACTTAAATACCTCTAAGATATATAACTAGAATAATAATACCATATTTTAAATAAGATTACAAGTCAAAAGATAAAAATTAATAAATACTTAAATATTAAGGTCATAGTAAGGATAAGCAGAAAATATATTATAATAAATCATTATTAAAAATTAAAATTATTAAAGGAGAAAATAATGAAAAGGCTATTGGCATTGATTTTATGCGTTGTTTTGAGTTTTGGATTTGGTACATCGGTATTTGCAAAAAACACAACAAATAATGAGGCAGAAATTGACGCGACGAATGATTATAAGCAACCAGAACTTGATTTAAATGTTAAAAGCGCTATTTTAATGGAGGCGTCGACGGGTAAAATTCTTTATCAAAAAAACGAAGTGGCGGCAATGGCTCCTGCATCTGTTACAAAAATTATGACCTTGCTTTTGTCAGCCGAAGCGCTGGAGGCAGGTAAATTTAAGCTCGATGACAAGGTGGTTATAAGTGATTATGCAGCATCAAAGGGCGGCAGTCAGGTATTCCTTGAGGAGGGCGAGGAAATCACCGTTGAGGAGCTTTTTAAGTCGACAGTTATCGCCAGTGCAAACGATAGTGCGGTAGCACTTGCGGAGCTTGTTGCCGGCAGTGAGAGTGTATTCGTAAGCAAAATGAATGCAAAGGCTATGGAGCTTTCGCTATCCTCAACCAATTTTGAAAATGCAACGGGGCTTGACGATACTACCGTTAATCACGTGACCAGCGCACTTGATATAGCCATTATGTCAAGGGAGCTTCTTAAATACGATATTATCACTAAATACAGCTCACTTTGGCAGGATAGCATCAGAAATGGAGAGTTCGTTCTTACAAATACGAATAGGCTTGTAAGGTATTATGACGGATGTAACGGCTTGAAAACCGGCTCTACCGATAAAGCGGGGTTTTGTATGAGCGCCACAGCGAAGCGAAACGGAATGCAGCTTATTGCAGTGGTCATGGGGGCAGACACTCGAGATATAAGAAATAGCTGTGCTAAGACACTGCTTGATTA
This sequence comes from Eubacteriales bacterium, assembly GCA_045659905.1. Classification (GTDB taxonomy): domain Bacteria; phylum Bacillota; class Clostridia; order Oscillospirales; family CAG-272; genus UBA1740. The sequence goes on from JAZRCT010000012.1 coordinate 102,404, forward strand.
CGGATTCTCGTCGTTTGCGTTATACGAAAGAAATGAAGTGCGACTTGAGGAAGCACCAATTATCGGAGGAACTGTTGATAAAGGAGTTTTATACAGTGCTCCGTTTAGCGCACTTATCGGCAAGGGCGAAGCGGTAGAGTGCGAATATGAAATTCCAAGCGAGATTCACGCTCCGATAAAACAGGGAGAAAGCGTCGGTAAAATAACCTATAAAATAAAAGATGAAATCATAGGCGAAAGTGCTATTTATCTTAAGGAGGACGTCAGGAAAATAGGATATTTTGAGCTTTATTACAGAGTAATAATGACGATTTTTGGTAAATGTTGATAAAATTTGCAGCATATGTAATTTTTTGAAAAAATCCTCTTGAATTTAAGCTTTATATGATGTATAATTTATGTAATTATCAAGACTTTGGAGGGGCTTTTTATGTCTATAAAATTAAGCGATAAATTCTTGCAGGGATTTGTCAGCGATGCTGATGTTTCTGCAATTGCAGGCGAGGCAAAGGATGCGCTTGCTCTCGTAAAATCGGGTAAGGGCGAGGGCGCTGATTTCCTTGGCTGGACCACGCTTCCTGAAAATTATGACAAGTGCGAATTTGCGAGAATCAAGGTAGCTGCCGAAAAAATTAAAAAGAGCGCAGATATTCTCGTTGTTATTGGAATAGGCGGATCTTATCTTGGCGCAAGAGCGGCAATCGAATTCGTTAAGAGCCCGATATACAATAATCTCAAGAAGGACACCCCGGATATATATTTTGCGGGTAATAATATTTCCTCTACCGCCCTTACTGAGCTTCTTTCCATATGCGAGGGCAAGAATATTGCGGTAAACGTTATATCAAAGTCCGGTACTACCACCGAGCCTGCTATTGCATTCAGAGTATTCAAGCAGCTTCTTATAGATAAGTACGGCGTCGAGGGCGCTAAGGAGCGTATTTTCGTTACTACCGACAAGTCTAAGGGTACGCTAAAGAAATTCTCAGATGAGGCAGGATATGAAACCTTCGTTGTTCCTGACGATGTAGGCGGTAGATTTTCCGTCCTTACGGCGGTAGGACTTCTTCCTATCGCTTGCGCAGGAATAGATATCGATGCTATGATGCAGGGCGCATACGACTCAATGAAAGCATACAGCGTTGATAATTTTGAAGAAAACGACGCTATGAAATATGCGGCTATTCGTAACGTACTGTACAGAGCGGGGAAGACTACGGAAATTCTCGTAGGATACGAGCCTTATCTCCTTATGCTCAACGAATGGTGGAAGCAGCTTTACGGCGAGAGTGAGGGCAAAGACAATAAGGGCATTTTCCCCGCATCCGTTATATTCTCGACCGACCTTCATTCGCTCGGTCAGTACATACAGGACGGCAAGAGAAATATATTTGAGACGGTTATCAACGTAAAGGATTCAGGAGCTAAATTCGTAATTCCTTGCGACGAGGCTAACGTTGACGGACTTAATTTCATAGCCGGCAAGGAGCTTGATTTCGTCAACAAGACTGCTATGCTTGCTACTCTCGTAGCTCATAATGACGGAGGAGTTCCGAATATTCTTCTTGAGCTTGATGACAGAAGCGCTTACAGCTTCGGTTATCTCGTATACTTCTTCGAGATTGCTTGCGCTATCTCGGGATATATGCTGAAAGTAAATCCCTTCAATCAGCCCGGAGTAGAGGCTTATAAGAAAAATATGTTCGCTCTTTTAGGCAAGCCTGGATATGAGGATATGAAGGCGGAGCTTGAGAAGAGGGTTGGAAGATAAATTTTTAAGATTTCTTCGTTTTTTAATTAAAAGTAGTCAAAAACTATTGCAATTTTTCTCTGAATAGTGTATGATATATACAAGAGGAATTATTTCCTAAAACAAGGAGGACACAAATATGATTAAATTTTTCATCGGCGCAAAGGGCTCAGGAAAGACCAAGACCTTAATCGAGCTTGTTAACAACGCAGCAAACACCTCGAAGGGCTCGGTCGTATGCATCGAAAGAGGCGATAAGCTCAGATTCGATATTACCTCTAAGGCTCGTTTGATAGACACCGATTTTTATAAGGTAGACGATGCTGAAAAGCTTGGCGGATTTATTGCAGGTATTCTTGCTTCCAACAGCGATATTACCGATATTTTCGTAGATTCCGCTCTTAAGATTTGCAAGGATGACGTTGTTGCTTTTGAGAAGCTTCTTCCCGTGCTTGATTCGCTTTGCAAGGATATAAATCTTGTAATGACGCTTTCGATAGCAACCGAGGCTTGCCCCGATAGCATTAAAGCTTATACATAATAATTACTAATAAGATTCCCCGATAAGGCTTTTTGGCTTTATCGGGATTTTTTTAACAAAAATTCGCCTGCTTTCATAGGATAAAAGTGAGGTGTTATACACCTAATATTTAGTTAAGTTCAGGGGAGAAGTTTCAATGTCAGAACTCAGAACTAATATTTGCGGAGGAAATAACGAGCGCGGTAACGTAACTATTGATACTAACCGTGTTCTTGATTCCTGCCGTGACAGAGATTGCTTTGAAAATGCAAGGGTATATCTTACAGCTTCGGGCGAGCAGGCTCTGGCGGGCGCAAATAATATAAGAACCGTATCCTCAAGCATTCTCTACGCATACGTAGGTGTTGACGAGGTTCCGTTTAACTGTGGCTTTTACCGCGTAAGTGTATGCTATTACATTCTCACAGAATTTGAAGCATGCCTTGGTGTAGGAAGAAGCGAGACCGTAAAAGGACTTTCGGTAGTGCAAAAGGACGTAATCCTTTATGGCGGAGAGGGGAATTACGTGACCTTTACTTCCTCGGAGAATGGAAGCTTTTGCGCTCCTTGGTCGATGAACAACAGGAAATCTAACGCGCCCGTTGCTTCCGTTGACACAGTTGAGCCTATTGTGCTTGGAACAAAGATAGTTGATTGCAACTGTCCTTGCGGTGTAAACGAATATGTAGATTTCCCGGAAGGAATCTGCGATTGCTTAGGCGGTGAGGTTATTGTAAATACCAATTCCTCGAGACTTTATATCTCGCTTGGTATTTTTTCAATAATCAAAATTACCCGTCCTGCCCAGTTGCTTATTTCGGCGCAGGATAGCTCGGTTCCTGAAAAGGAATGCGTACCTGCTACTAATGACGAAGACCCTTGCTCGCTTTTCAGCGCTATGGAATTTCCCACTCAGCGCTTCCGCAACTCATCGCATTCCGCAACCTCCAATGATAGAAACGGACGCAGATGCGGCTGTCAGAATAAGTAATTTTAAAAGCACTGATAATTACTGATTAAAAGTAAAAGCACTTATTATGAGAGAAAAATTCTTTCATTTTAAGTGCTTAATTTTTACATATTTTGTCGCATTATTTCGTAAGCAAACATAGTAGTTGCGGAAGCCGCTGATAGCGACGCTTTAAATTCACGAGCATAAGGAATTTTTACTTTAATGTCAGCTAAATCAAGTATTTTTCTTGAAATACCACGCTTTTCGCCGCCTATGATAAGCAAGATAGGGAAAGGCAGGGGAGTGTTGCCTAAGAGATTATCGGTGTCCATATCGGCACAAACGATATTATAAGAATATTTCTTGAAAATGCTGATTGCATCCTCGCAGGTTGCAGTAGCGAATTTAATCATTTCGGATGCGCCCGCCGAGCTTCTTGACACAATTCCCGCAGAGCTTAGCCAGTTGCGCTCGGGTAAAATTACGCCGGTAACACCGCACGCATACAGAGAACGCAGTGCATATCCAAAATTATAAGGGTCCTCGATTCCGTCAATCATACAGTAAAATCCAGAATTTGCATCAATGAAATCAGTGGAAAGCTTAGGCACGGTACGTTCTGTGGCAATAGCAACGATACCTCCATGACTTGTGCCAAGAGTGATTTTTTCTAATGATTCTTTACAGCTTTCTACAATCTCAAATCCGTATTTTGACGAAACTGCCTTGAAATATCCTATCTCTTTTGCGATTTTCTTAAGTTTTGACTTATCGAAAATAATTCTTTCTATTTTTCGGTCGGATATCCCTTGGTCGTATGCAGATATAACGGCTCTGATAGATGTCATACCTTCAAAAACTGTCGAAGGTATAAATTTAATATCTTCTTTAAGCATTAAATCAAAGGTCCTTTCATATATTCTAATAAGAACTTAATGGGGGATTTTTATATGTCTTGTGTAGCAAAGGAGCGTTGCGAGGCGTTAGGGGAATTTGTAATTGAAACGGGAGCTACCGTAAGATGCGCAGCCTTGCATTTTGGAATAAGCAAAAGCACGGTACATAAGGATTTATCGCATAAGCTTAAGCATTACAACAACGCTATGTATAAGGAAGTAAAGGAAATTCTTGAAAAAAACAAGGCTGAAAGGCATATTAGAGGCGGCGAAGCCACAAGACGGAAGTATTTGAACAAAAGATAAGCCCAAAAAGGGCAGGGGACTTCCCTGTTGATTTTCATTAACATTTACTACTATATTATAATATATCATTTTATATTTTTCAAGTATTCTATGAATTTAAGAAGCTAAATTTATTGAGTATAATCTGTACAGCCAATAAAGCTTACATTCGGTAAATTTGAATTTTAATAAAGTAAGCTTATACGTGTGATTTGAGTTAATAATATATAAACGCCTAAAATTATCACGAAAAAATTTAATTAGCAGTAATATAGGTATTAAGCCGAGCGAAAAATCCGTTATTAAGTAAAACCTAGATAAAATCAAAAAAAGCCTTATATAAAGGCTTTTATAATCACCTAAATTATACAAAATATCGATTTTGTATAATTGGATTGTGTTTGCTACCCTCTCTAGCTTCCTTTCTTTTTCGTGTGTAAAGCTTATCATAAACAGATTCCTTTTTCAAGCAAAATCCTTGCTTTGAGCAATTTTCGCAAAGTTCTCGCGTAAAGGAAAAAAGCAATTTTTGCAATGTCTTTCTAGCTCCGCAATCTCGGTTCAATTGCGGTAATTGTACACAGCTCCCTCCTCTGTTGTCGATTTTATCGCACTTGTCTAGGTTCACTTCGTTCTCCACCAAGACAAGCGCAATCGCCAACAAATAAAAGGAGTCCGCTATGAACAATTCCCACAATCGTCCCTTCGATTACTTCCTCGCAGAAATCCAAAATTATGTCGATATTCTTCGCTCAATCTACGAGCTTCGGGAAATCCGCAACGAGCCTTATTCTTTGCAATTCTGCCTCGGGCAAATTGATGCGCTCAATTATGTCTTGCGCCTCGGTGCAAGAATTTTCAATCAACGGCTCGGCGTAGAGCTTCCCGATGCTCGTGAAATGAGCTTCAATGAATATCAAGCAATCACCGCCGAGCAAGATGCGCTCTACAAAAGCATTAAAAAAAGGGGTTGCTAATCACCCCTTTTTTGTATTCTCGCACCTTTTGTCGGTTTTGTGAAAAATCGCTTCTTCCCGGCTCGCTCGCTTTGTGAAGCTCAACTCGCAATCGGGGGTTCCGCCCCCCTACGCCGGCTGGGGCGGTCTTGTCCGCCCCCGTCCCCACGCTTTATTTCTTCGTGCCTTTCTTTTTGCTTTCGTTTGGCATTTTGTAATTGTTTCCCAGAGCTTCGAGCACCATTCGCACTATAAGCCTTAAATCTCTCCTTGTAAGCGGTTTTTCGGCGTTTTCCCCTGTATCCCAGTCGGCAAAGCTGTAAATTTCGGTCGTTGCGGAATTGTTGTGTTGCAGCGCTTGCTTGACCTCCTCAAAGCCTTTTTTGCGGTAAAGCTCTACGGCAAACGCCTTCCGCATAGCGTGAGGTGACACCCCTTCGAGGTCAAGGCCCGCACGCTTCCCGGCTTTCTTGATTCTCGCCCATACCGCCTGTCGAGTTAGGTGCTTGTCTTCTGCCTTGTATGACGGAAAAAGATATTTTCCTTGTTTTGCACTTAAAGCTTTTCTCAGGCTTTGAGATATTGGAGCGACTCCCCTTTTTCCGGTTTTTTCGGCTGTGTAGTGTAGTCCATCTTTTTTCAAATCCTTACGCTGAAGCTTGACGGTATCCCCTACCCTTAGCCCAGTCTCAAGGCTTACCCAGAGCGGAAGCCACTGCTCAGCTGTTAATGAGACTTTGAGCTTCGTTATTTCCTCGGGTGACAGATACTTACTTTTCATTTTTTACTTTCCCAAATTGTAAAAAGTCACTCACTGCGTGACTTTTGATTTTTCTGCCTCTGCGATTTTGCCACGAGCTTCGGCTCTTGCTCTTGCAAGCTCAAGCTTTCCCAAGCGCTCGGCGCTCTTTTGGTCGGCGTAGCGCCGACTTGTTAGATAGGTGTTGAATAAGCACACATTATTCTTTGCGACGTCCCACTCGTCACCGTATCCGTTGTCCTCTAGGAAGTCCAGAAGTCCAGAAAACTCCGTTATTTCAGCTTCACGGATTATTGCAAAGGTGCGCTTTATAGCTTCGTTGACCTCACCCCTTGTCAATTCCACAAACTCGGCCAGACAAAATCCGTTGAGGTGTTCGATAAGACTCTCGTCGTATTGAGCTTTTTCGGGGTTATCCTTATGCGAGAAATAATTGTACATTCCTCGGATGCTTTTTAAATCCTTTGGAATAGGCGTGTGCAGCTCGTCTTGGACGAACTTCCTTGCGTTGTTGTAGGTGGTGGGTCCGTCCCAGCATAGGATAATATGCCAATGAGGTTTTTTTGGCTCCCCTGTCGGGTTGATATCCTTATCGTGATAAGGGGATATTGCACAGCGCAATCCGCTGATTTTGATAATGTCCCGCCAATCCTCCGGCGCTGAATCCTCGTAGACGATAGCTGTCCAGAACTTGGACTTAACCTCTTTTTCTTTTTCCTTTTTCTCTTGTTTTTTCGTTTCCATTTTTGCTCCTTTTTTCACTTGTCATAAGTCACTCTTAGGGGGAATGTGTCGTAGTACATTCCCCCCCGCCCTTTTCGAGCTACGAAAAAGAAAAAAGGCTCGCTCGCTTTGTGAAGCTCAACTCGCAATCGGGGGTTCCGTCCCCCTCCGTCGGCTGGGGCGGTCTTGTCCGCCCCCGTCCCCCCGCTTTTTTCGCTCTCTGTGCCTCGTTCACCGCTTCCCTAGTGTTGTTGCACCTCTGAGCTTTAAATGTAAGACCAAGGGGGCGCAGGCGGTTTTCACCTCACCTCGTGAAGCTCAGCTTGCGACCTGCGTCCGCAACCCTCGCTCTCTCGGAGTATCCCCCCACTGCGCCCGGGGGTGAAGCTCTGCGGAGCTTTTCGCACTGCGGTGCAAGGTTAGCCCCCTCCCGTCCCCCGTGGGGGAAGCGTGGCTCGAGAGTATCCGAGGCTTCCTCTGTCCTTGCTTTGGCAAAATAAAAAAGCTCCCGAAGATGCAAGAAGTGAAGAGCATCTATGAGAGCTTATGCGATATAACCCAGTCGCGCGCAAGTTCCGCCATCGCAAGCGGTAGGCATGGGCTTCGGCAGTCCGTACACGAAAGACAGCTCAACGGTAAACTCCTTTCGCATTAACCGAAGGCGACTGGTGACGGTTACTCCGTCGCCACGATTAAATCATAGCACAGCTGCGGAGCTTTGTCAAGGCGAAAATGAAAAATTTCTTCTTTTTGCTTGAAAAAGCTTTGTTCTGCCCTCCGCCCCCACAATCCAATTAACCGGTGCTACCTTACAAAATTAATTTTGTTGTATGGTTGCTTTGGCAACTATGCTTCTGCCCCTCCCGCTTTAGATGCAATCGTTGCTCACTACCGAAAGCAGTCATACAAAAAATGCGATTTTGTATAATTGGATTGTGTTTTCTAGCTTGTCTGCCCTATAATACGCCTTATGACAAATTCATTAAATTTGTTCCTTTAAGCGCTTTCAATTTAATTAAAAATAAATTGGAATATACTTGAAATATCGCCCCATATATGATATAATGTATACAACATATTTATGGAGGATATTCAAATGAGAATCAGAGTACTTACTTATACTTCAAAGGGAAAGCTTCTTGCAATCGCAGATGAGGTAACAAAGCTTCTTGATGCAGACAAAGCAACCGACGTAATTCCCCCCGCATATCCCTGCGATGGCGAAAGACTTGTCGTAATCGTAGCTTCGGCTAAGAATTCTTATCCCGAAAGCGTACAGAGAACTCTCCGCTCTTTCAAGAGAAGCGTTACTCACAACGTAGCATTTATCATTGACGGTACAGAAGAGAGCGCAAAATCTATCGTAGAAATGGCAAAGACCAACGATTCGCACGTTATAGAGGACAAGATTCTTTATATCAAGGGCGGTCTTCCCTTCAAGTTTATGAAGAAGGTTTCTGCCGAAGAAATGGCAGCCGTTAACGAATGGGTTAAGGAAGTTAAGGCAGCAATGGTTTAATTCCCTGCTCTTTCTTCTCATTAATATAAAAACGAGTAAGCACAAAAATGCTTACTCGTTTTTATATTGAAACTATTTTACGAATTCATAATAAATAGCCTTGAGTGCCGGAATGTAGTCGTTGGAATCTACGCCGACGATGATATTAAGTTCACAAGAGCCCTGGTCTATCATTCTGATATTTACGCCTGCCTTGGCTAAAGCGTTAAATATTCTCGCAGCAGTTCCCTTCGCTTTTACCATACCTCGTCCAACGACTGCGATAAGTGCGAGATTTTCTTCAACGAAGATATTTTCCGGATTTACAGCCTTGCATATATCAGCCATTATGTCAGCACGCTTCGCCGTAAGCTCTTTTGAGTGAACTACTACGGAAAGCGTATCGATACCCGAGGGCAGATGCTCGAATACAAGACCGTTTTCCTCGATAGCCTGAAGAACTCTTCTGCCGAAGCCGAGCTCTGCGTTCATCATATCCTTTTCGACGGTGATGGTGGAAAAGCCGACCTTGCCCGCAATACCTGTTATTACAACGTCGCTGATTTCGTCGGATTCGTGAACGATAAACGTTCCCTTGTCCTCAGGACGGTTGGTATTTTTAATATTTATCGGAATTTTTGAATATCTCACGGGGAAAATAGCATCCTCGTGAAGAACGGTAGCACCCATATATGAAAGCTCTCGCAATTCCTTGTAAGTAATTACGTCGATTACTCTCGGATTGCTTATGCATCTCGGGTCTGCCATAAGGAAGCCTGAAACGTCGGTCCAGTTCTCGTAAAGTGCAGCGCTTGCCGCCCTTGCTACTATTGAACCCGTAATATCAGAGCCGCCTCTTGAGAACGTCTTTATCGTGCCGTTGGGCATTGAGCCGTAAAAACCGGGGATTACGGCATTTTCATACTTCGAAAGCTTTTCTGAAAGTACGTCGTTAGTACGCTCGGCATTGAACGTACCGTCTTCGTTAAAGAAAATAACCTTCTTAGCGTCAATAAAATTGAAGCCAAGATACTTTGCAAGCACCATAGCGTTGAGGTATTCTCCTCGAGATGCAATATAATCTCTACCTGCGCTATGATTAAGAGACATTTTGATTTTGTCAAAAACCTCGGTAAGATCAAGATCAAGACCGAGCTCTGTGATTATATCGTTGTATCTTCCCTTTACTTCTTCAAAAACCTCGGTTACATCTTCATCGTTGCTTGCAAGCTCGTAGCATTTGTAAAGCAGGTCGGTGACCTTGATATCGCCACTCATTCTTTTGCCGGGAGCTGAAGCTACAACGTATTTACGCTGAGGATCGCTTTTTACAATTTCGGCTACCTGCTCAAAATGCTTGGCATCTGCAAGAGAGCTTCCACCGAACTTGAGGACTTTAATTCCCATTGTTGTTATACTCCTTGATTTTATACACAATAATTTTACAGTATATATTATATGAAAAGTGACGTATTTTGTCAAGAGCAAAACTGAAAAAAGAGATAATAACGAGCTAATTGTTAATTTATTAGCAAAACTATACTATAACAGATATTGATTACAGTATAAATTGATTGTTTTTTAAATAAAATAAGAGCAATATCCAAAATAAAGTAAATAAAATGTGAGGTTCTATGGATTTTACTTTAATATTTTTTATGCTTTTTGGGATTGCTTTGCTTGTATTTGGCGGTGATATTTTCGTTGACGGCGCTTGCGCTGTTGCAAGACGATTTCGCTTATCGGAATTTATTATAGGGGCAACGGTGGTATCGATAGGCACTACTCTGCCCGAGGTGACCGTATCCGCAAGCTCGGCAATAAACGGCGCAGGCGAGATTGCTTATGGAAATGCCATAGGCTCGATTATCTGTAATGCAGCTCTTATTGCAGGACTTTGCATCCTCATTAAACCAATAAAGATAGCTAGGGATTCTATCGTCTTGCCTTCTGCATTTTTCTTTGCAACGGCTTTGCTTTACGTTGTAATAAGTTACTTTCTTGGAGAATTTTCAAGATTGATAGGTGTTATTTTGCTTTTAATTTTCTTAGGATATATAGCATCTAACCTATATACCGCAAGAAAGCAGATGCCGAGCGGCGAAATGATGGACAAGGCTGTCGAAAAAGGAGAAAAGCTGCCGCTTTATAAAGAAATTCTGGCCGAAATAAAGGGTGAACGTACCAGTATTCCAAGAGAGATAATTATGCTTATTCTTGGAGCGGTAGCGATAGCATTCGGCGCTGATTTTCTGGTAAAGGGCACGATTGATGCGGCGAATGCTTTAGGAATCCCTCAAACGGTAATTTCGCTTACTGTCGTTGCGTTGGGAACTTCCCTGCCCGAGCTTATTACAGCAATAACCTCGCTTGTTAAAGGACATAGCTCGTTATCGTTAGGAAATATTATAGGTGCAAATCTTTTCAATCTGATATTGGTAAACGGAGTTGCGGTATTGATAAATCCGTATTCAATTCCCACGTCATCCACACTTTTTAATCAAAATACTGCGCTCGTATTAGACATTCCGATAATGCTTCTTACGATGGCTGTATTGACGATTCCCGCTATTTACAAGGAGCGATTAACCAGAATACAAGGAGCTTCGCTTTTAACGCTATACGTAGCATTTTGCGTAGTACAGTTTTTCTTCTGCGTGCCGGCAACCTGATGTTAGAATGGGGTATTCGCTAAAAGCGAAGATACCTACGCTTGTCGCTTACAAGCGAGCTTGACACGACTTTCGCTTGGTATGCGAACCCAATTCTTGCTACGCAAGAAGATGGGTTAGAAGCGACGTTCTCGCTGCCAAAAGAAAGAAACAGCATACCCGAATGGGTACTTTGAGAATGGGGTATTCGCTAAAAGCGAAGATACCTACGCTTGTCGCTTACAAGCAAGCTTGACACGACTTTCGCTTGGTATGCGAACCCAATTCTTGCTACGCAAGAAGATGGGTTAGAAGCGACGTTCTCGCTGCCAAAAGAAAGAAACAGCATACCCGAATGGGTATGCTGTTTCTTTGGCGGAGAGAATGGGATTCGAACCCATGAAACCGGTTAGGGTTTACACGATTTCCAGTCGTGCGCCTTAGACCAACTCGGCCATCTCTCCAAAAGACTTCTATATTATAGCAAAGAAAAAATAAAATGTCAATAGGTAAACAAAAGTTTTTTCTTCTCTGCTCTTGAAAAGATTTTTCGCAAGTGATATAATGTTTTATGTAACATTTTGTAGTTATGATATCCTTCGAGGTGTATTATGGGAAAATTTGACGGAATACTTATAGCTTCGGATTGGGATGGGACTCTCGCAAAGAACGGTGTAATACCCAAGGCTAATATTGATGCTATAAGATATTTTCAGGATAATGGCGGAATTTTTACCGTAAGCAGCGGAAGATATTCACAATATCTGAAGCAGTTTAAAAATCTCATAAATATAAATACTTATACCATATGCTATAACGGCGCATACATAGCTGATATCGATACAGGCGAGGTTCTTTATGAGGGCTTTTGCGATGAATATCTTTTTGATATTCTGACAAACCTTTTATCTTTGAATTTGAATTATAAGACTATTGCTCTATATGATAATATCAACCCGGAGCCTATAGAATACACGGTTGAGGATTTCAAAAATCACATAGACGAGCATAGGCAAAAAAAGCTCTATAAGGTCCTTTTACGCTCGGATACTCCGGAGCACGCAGAAGAGGGCGTTAACGCAGTAAATAAGCTTGATTTAAAGGATTATATCGCAGTAAGAAGCTGGGAAATCAGTCTCGAAATAATGAAGCGTGAGAATGCCAAGGGGGAGGCGCTTAAGAGAGTTGCAAAAGCAACGAATGCAAGGCTTACTATAGGTGTAGGCGATTATGAAAATGATATTCAACTCCTTGAAAGTGCGGATATCGGGTATGCAGTTGAAGGTTCAATATCTGCCCTGCTTCCCTATGCAGACCGAATAACGGTTTCTCAAGAATCCGGCGCTATTGCCAAGATAATAGAGGATTTGGAAAAGGAAATCAAATAAAATTACGCTGTCTTTTCACAATACGAGTTAAGACAGCGCTTTTTTTTATTTTCTGCTTATTTTGGTGTAATAGGTATGTTCTTCACCGGGAGCTAAGACAACGCAACCTCCATCGATATTAAGACCGTTGACCTTGCCTGCCTGAGGCTCTATGCAAATATATCCAGCAGTGCCATTGGCATTATATAAAATCCAGTAATCAAAATTTGGAGATACGTTATACAGAAAATCACCCACGGTAGCAGTATTTCCGGCAGATTCAAAATATCCGACTACGTAAATTCCCCGTGAGGGCGAGCCGGTAAGATATTTTTGCTCCTGCTTGTTTAAATCAAGATATCTTCCGGTCGGAATGCTTTTGCTATCATCCTCCTGACGCTTTGAAATCGGTAGACTGAAGCTATCCGGCTCAACGAAGGTCGAGTGAAGACAGAACGTATAGGGCATATTGCGGATATCGGTATTCTTGATAACGTATTTTTGCTTGAAGCCGTCATTTTCCATCTGATAGGTAACCCACATATCAAAGCTGAATGGGTATACCTCACCTCGATTGGAATATTTAAGAGTTACGCTCCTTTCATCGAAGGTCTCTACGGAAAATACCTGTCGGTGTACTAGACCGTGAAGATGCGAGCCCGAGCGCTCCTCGGTAATGGGAAGCTCATAATCTCGTCCCTCGAAGCTGAATTTTCCAAGATAAGTCCTATTTGCGGGTAGAAGAATTGGCGCACCCTGAATATATGGATTGATTTTTAGCTGACTTTCATCGGAAAGCGGACGGAAAACGTCGCTTTCACCATATCTCAAGGCTATTACGTTTCCACCAAGTCTAGGGCATACGTCAGCCTCCCAAAGACCGTTTTTTACGGTAATTATATCCTTTATTCTCATTTTAGTTACCTCGTATTAGTCTACGTCTTCAAGAACCGTAGTCGGTGATTTATCAAGAATTTCAGGGTGTAGCATATATCGCTTAAGACGCTTGAATGCAGAGGCGTAATAATAACCGTCGCAAATTCTCTCGTCGGTGACTACCTTAAGAGTAACGAAGTGATGTCTTTCACGAGTTCCGTCACGCTTAATTGCATCTGCCGTGTATATGCTACCGTATGAAATGAAGATAGGTAAATTGCCGAAATCGTAAATATGATGATATATCGCCGGTATACCAAGCGAGCCCATAGAGGTTATAATCATAGAGCCGTGAAATGGACTTACCTTGAGCAAGGATTTTGGCAACCAACCGTGATAGTCAAGGAAATTAAGAAGTCTGACTACACCTCTTATAATAAATCCGGGGATTTTGGTAAGCTTTCTTGCGGTGTTGTCGAAATCGTTATTATCGGTAGCTAACGCCTCCTTTACAACCGCTCTGAACTTCCTATATACGTTGTATATATTATCCCTTGGGTCAAATTCAACCTTTATGCAGGTGTCGGGCGATTCAAGCGACATTTCCTTTTTGATTGTCATTACACATTCAAGATTGTTCCTTGAATATATTTTTTGTCCCGAAATAAATCTGTTGATGCCCGGGCGCTCGGATACTATTCTCGTGTACGCTGCAAGTATAACGTGCAGAATAGTCATATCCGTATAGCCCTCACGGTGCTTCTCGTCAAGATATTTTTCTACATTTGTAATATCTATTACGTCTTCAAAATAATTGAGAGCATCAGACCGCTTTGGCATTATGTAAGGCATAAAAATATTCATAGGCGGGATTCCCCGTAGCTTTCTTCCCTCCTTACGGTCACCAAAACGGCGTTTGCGAGGCTTATACGCAGGTGTGTCGTATTCTTCAGGCGGAAGTGTACGGACGTCTACACTTTTTTCTGCAACTTTTTTTTCCTGTAATTCGGCGTTTTTTAGTTCAGTCATAAAAATTTTCCTTATAATCAGTAATTTATGGCATTGTCAGACGCTATTTTAACATACAATTCAACTTATGTCAAGAAAAAGGCTATTTAGAGACAGAGGCCGCCTTTATTATTAAGACAGCCTCTTCTTAGTTATTTATGCGTTAGCCTTTGCTTCGGCTATTATTTTTTGCGCTATGCTTCCGGGAACTTCCTCATATCTTGCAAAATCGAAGTCAAAGCGTCCTCTACCCTGAGTTGATGCTCTGAGAGAGATTACGTAATCGGTCATTTCCGAATAAGGTACTTCAGCAATTACAGACTGAGTGCCAAGTCCGTCGTCAACGCTCTCCATTCCTACGACCTTACCACGGCGCTTTGAAAGGTCTCCCATTACGTCGCCGACGTAATTTTCGGGTATGTAAACCTTAAGCGTGCCTATCGGCTCAAGCAGAATGGGATTTGCCTTTGGAAGACCGTCCTTGAAAGCAAGCGCTGCTGCAAGCTTGAAGGAAATTTCGTTAGAATCGACGTCGTGATATGAGCCATCGTAAAGCTCTGCTGCGAGATTTACTACGGGATATCCCGCAAGGACGCCCTTTTGCATACAGTCACGAAGTCCGGTCTCAACCGCCGGGAAGAAGTTTCTCGGAACTGCTCCGCCGAATACGCTCTCGGTAAAGGTAAGTCCCTCCTCCGTGCCGGGAGCGAATCTGATTTTAACGTGTCCGTACTGTCCTGAACCGCCGGACTGCTTCTTATGCTTTCCTTCAACGTCTGCTCTGCCCTTAATCGTCTCTCTGTATGCGATTTTAGGCTTAGAAAGAATTACGTTTGCGCCAAAACGGCTTTTAAGCTTAGCTACTACAATATCAAGGTGAATATCGCCAAGACCTGAGATAAGGAGCTGCTTGGTCTCGGAATTGTTCTCGTAGGATACACTCAAATCTTCCTCAAGAATTCTTGCGATACCGCCGGAAATCTTATCCTCGTCACCCTTAGAAGCAGGATAAACCGCCATACTCATATAAGGCTTCGGGAAGCTGATTGGAGCGTACTTAACGTTCTCAGCAAGAGTTGTAAGAGTATCGTTCGTGCCGGTAGCGTTAAGCTTTGCAACAACACCGATATCTCCGCATGCAAATTCGTCAATATCTATCTGCTTCTTACCGCGCATCATAAAGATTTTGCCCATCTTTTCGCTTGTGCCGTTAGTGGTATTGCGAAGAACCATATCCTTCTTTAATTCACCGTTCATAACCTTGAAGAAGGACATCTTTCCTACGAAGGGATCTGCAACGGTCTTGAATATGAAAATAGAGGTATCAGCGCTATCAACACCGATCTCAATATCCTTAACGTTTCCGTCTGCATCGATAACCTTTTCTGTTCCGCGTGCAGTAGGTCTCGGGAAGGAGTTTGCGATGGTATCAAGAAGAGTCTTAATTCCCCAGTTCTTAGTAGCAGCGCCACAGAATACAGGAACGATTTCACCTCTGATAATACCCTCGTGAATAGCCTCGAGTGATTCC
>JAZRCT010000013.1:0-13182 GCA_045659905.1 Eubacteriales bacterium
TTATGATGAGTACGGGTTTTCCTTCTGTTGCCGATAATTGGTTCAAGGAACATCCCGATGACAGGCTTAAATGGTATTTTGATGCCAGTAGCAAAAGCGATAAATACAAGATCCCCGGCTCTCTGTTTGAATATGACAGCAACGGCTCTTTTGTGCTGTGTGCTCTGGGGAAGCGCACCCCCCGCTATAAAGACGGGCTACGTGCTTCTCGAAATGGATAGCTCCCACGTCCCCTCGATTCTTCTCTTTGCCGGCATAAGGTTTTTCTTTGCGGGAGCGCTGACGGTGCTTATATTCAGCGTCGCAAGGCGTAAGTTCCTTTACCCCAAGCGTGAAAATCTTACAAGAGTGGGAATTATAAGCGTATTCCAGACTATCGTTCAGTATCTTTTCTTCTATATCGGACTTGCCAACACCACGGGTGTAAAGGGCACGATAGCATCAGGCTCGTCGACCTTCTTCGCTCTGCTCGTTTCGGCGCTTATCTTCAAGCAGGAGAAGCTCACTCTTAAGAAGATAATAGCCTGCATACTCGGCTTTGCGGGTATTATAATGGTAAATCTTGACGGACTCACCTTTGATATGAATTTCCTCGGCGACTGCTTCGTTATTTTCTCGGCTATGTCGGCAGGAGTATCAAGCGTGCTTATCAAGCGCTTTTCAAAGCACGAAGACCCCGTAACGCTCAGCGGATATCAGTTTATCGTCGGCGGTGCGTTTATGGCGCTCATAGGTCTTTGCTTCGGCGGTCAGATATTCGTCAAGGATTTTGCCGATATAGCAATCCTCGCTTATCTTGCCCTGCTTTCGGCGGTGGCTTATTCTCTTTGGGGAATTCTTCTTAAGTACAATCCCGTATCGAAAATCACGATATTCAATTTCTCAACGCCCATCTTCGGCACGATACTTTCGGTGCTTATTCTCCCCGATTCAAAGGGCGTAAATCCCATAAATCTTACTATCACGCTGCTTCTCGTTTCGGCGGGTATATTCCTGCTCAATTACCAGCATAAGGCAAAGGCAGCGCCCACCGTCACGGCTAGCGTCAACGTCGAAGCCTCCGTCACGGCAGCCAAGGATAGCTCCGCTACAAAAGCCGAAGCCTCAGCAACGGCAGTCGAGGATAGCTCGGATACAGCCGATGCGTCCTTCGAGGACGGCGGCGAAAAGTAAGGCTTCCTGGCAATACGCCGAGCATTGGCTAAAGCGCTTAAAGTAATCAAGCCCCGCACTGGACGAAAAAGCGCGTACCGTAGCTCATTCAATCGTTTACGGGCGAAAATCGCACTATATCAATTAGCCCCTACTGGGCAAAAAATCACACTACATTAATCCGTCCTACACAGGGCAAAAAAGCACACTATACCCTAGCTTTTTCAAAGTATAGTGTGCTTTCTTTTGTTTTAATTGTGAATTTTATTGATGCGGCACGCATAAAGCAAATAGCTTTTGCGTGCCGTTGTTTTTTCGAAGCCTTTACTTCAAAAGCTCCTCAACTCTGCTGAGCGCCTCGGGGACTTTTGAAATATCCTTACCGCCGCTCATAGCGCTGTCGGGGCGACCGCCGCCCTTACCGCCGCATATTGCCGAAATATCCTTAAGTATATTGCCTGCGTGTGCGCCTGCCTTAACCGCATCAGCGCCTACCGCTGCGCAAAAATTGAGTTTGCCCTCGCTGACGAGCGCAAAGACCGCTACGATGTTTGAATGCTTAGCCTTTACGGTATCGAGAAGTGCTCTTGCCGCATCGGGCTTTACGTCAAGCGTTGCCGTGAGAAGTCTGTAAGCGCCGACCTCCCTGATATCGTTCATAAGGCTTGCCGTCTTAAGCTCACTGAGCTTGGAATTTGCGCTGTCAAGCTCACGCTTTGCTTCCTTAAGCTGATTCTGGAGCGACTGAGCCTTAGCCGCTATGGTGCTTACGTTCTGCACCTTAAGCTCTCTTGCGGTATCGAGAATAAGTCCGTCACGCTCGCTAAGAAGCGTAAGCACGCCAAGTCCCGTAGTACCCTCGATTCTTCTTACGCCTGCGGCAACGCTGGTCTCGGATATAATCTTGAAAAGTCCTATATTGCCGGTAGACGCTACGTGCGTGCCTCCGCAAAGCTCGGTCGAGGAGCTGCCTATCTTAACCACTCTTACAACCTCGCCGTACTTCTCACCGAAAAGCGCCATAGCGCCCATTTCACGAGCCGACTTGATATCGGTCTCGGTGGTGGAGCAGGTCTCTGCCATAAGAATATTAGCGTTCACGATTTCCTCAACACGTGAAAGCTCCTCGGCGGTCATAGCCGCAAGGTGAGTAAAGTCAAAGCGCACTCTGTGCTCGTCTACGTAAGAGCCTGCCTGCTCTACGTGAGTGCCAAGCACCGCTCTCAGCGCCGCCTGAAGCAGGTGACAAGCCGAGTGATTTCTCTTTATAGCGTCACGGCGCTTTACGTCTATCTTAGCCACAAGCTCGTCGCCAACCTTGACGCTGCCGCTCTCGATTCTTACCTCGTGAAGATATACGCCGTCGGTCTTTTTAGTATCAAATACGGTAGCCTCAAAGCTACCCGAAAGCATAACGCCGGTATCGCCGACCTGACCGCCGCCCTCGCCGTAAAATACGGTAGAATCAAGGACGAGCGTGCATTCGCCCTCGTTGATTTCGGAAAGCGCACCCTCTGCGCCGATTATAGAAAGCACTCTTGCACGGCACTCGGTGTCGGTGTAGCCGAGGAAATTAGTAGCAGGGAGCGACTGAAGCAACGACCTTGAGCTGTCAGACCAGCCCGAAATATTGCCTCTTGCCTCTCTCGCTCTCGTTCTTTGCTCCTGCATAAGAGCGTTGAATTCGTCCTCGTTGATGCTAAGGCCGCTTTCCTCCGCAATCTCTCTCGTCAAATCCTTAGGGAATCCAAAGGTATCGTAAAGCTTGAATACGTCAGCTCCCGAAAGCACTGCCGTGCCGTCTGCCTTGCATTTCTCAATAAGTCCCGAAAGAATAGAAAGTCCCGAATCAATAGTAGTATTGAATCTGTCCTCCTCAAGCGAGATAACCTTAAGTATATAGTCACGCTTTGCGACAAGCTCGGGGTATGCGTTTTCGTTCTGGGAGATAACGACGAGGCAAAGCTCCGTAAGGAACTTTCTGTCTATTCCGAGGAGCTTACCGTGACGGCAGGCACGTCTCAGGATACGGCGAAGCACGTAGCCTCTGCCCTCGTTGGAGGGGATAACGCCGTCGCAAATCATAAAGCTTGCGCTCCTGATATGGTCGGTGATAACTCTTATGGATATATCGTCCTCCGCATCGTTTCCGTATTTCTTCGATGCAATCTCGCATACGGTATCGAGTATCTTTCTTACGGTGTCTACCTCAAAGAGGTTGTCCACTCCCTGCATAACGCAGGCAAGGCGCTCAAGTCCCATACCAGTATCGATATTCTTCTGCGCAAGCTCGGTATAATTGCCGCTGCCGTCGTTGTTGAACTGAGAAAATACGTTGTTCCAGATTTCCATAAATCTGTCGCAATCGCAGCCGGGCTTACAATCGGGCGAGCCACAGCCGTATTTTTCGCCTCTGTCGAAGTAAATCTCCGAGCAGGGGCCGCAAGGACCTTGACCGTGCTCCCAGAAGTTGTCCGCCTTGCCAAGCTTGACTATACGGCTCTCGGGAACGCCTATTTCGTCACGCCAAAGAGCGTAAGCCTCGTCGTCCTTTTCATACACCGAGGGCCAGAGCAATTCAGCGGGAATCTCAAGCGTCACGGTGAGAAACTCCCATGCCCACGGAATAGCCTCACGCTTGAAATAATCTCCAAACGAGAAGTTGCCGAGCATCTCAAAATACGTGCCGTGTCTTGCGGTGTGTCCAACCCTCTCAAGGTCGGGCGTTCTTATACATTTCTGGCAGGTGCAAACTCTGCTTCTCGGAGGCTCCTCCTCGCCCGTGAAATACTTTTTCATAGGCGCCATACCCGAGTTTATAAGCAAAAGCGACTTGTCGTTTATCGGGACGAGCGGAAAGGAAGGAAGCCTCAGATGTCCCTTGCTCTCGAAGAACGAGAGATATTTTTCACGCAGGTCGTTTAGCGATGTCCACTTCATTGTAATTTCTCCTTAATGCAAATATTAGTTGGCATAAAGCTCTTTTTTCTATTTATCAAAGCAGGCGTATTCCTGCCGCCTTGCAGCCGTCAAGCGTTTCCTTATCCCAGATGGAGCACTGCACTTCACCAATATGAGCGCAGCCCATCATAAGCATACAGAGCCTTGACTGACCGATACCGCCGCCAATCGTGAGCGGAAGCTCGTCCGAAAGCAGCATTTTGTGGAAGGGCAGCTCCCGTCTTTCCTCGCAGCCTGACACACGAAGCTGATAATCAAGGCTTTTTGCGTCAACTCTGATACCCATACTGGATATCTCAAACGCACGGTCGAGGACCTCGTTATAAAACATTATGTCGCCGTTAAGCTCCCAATCGTCGTAGTCGGGCGCGCGTCCGTCGTGAGGCTCGCCGTTCGAAAGCTTGCCGCCGATGCCTACGATAAGTACGGTCTTGTATTTCTTGACTATCTCGTACTCACGCTCTTTAGGCGAAAGGGTAGGATAGAGCGAAAGAAGCTCCTCGGAATCTATTACCTTGACCTCTCGGGTAAGATTAACCGAAATCTCGGGAAAATCAACCTTAAGCAAATCGTTGGTGTCGCAAATAACACCCACTATGCGCTTTACCGTATCTATAAGATACTCACGGGTGCGCTCCTCTCTCGTAATCACACGCTCCCAGTCCCACTGGTCGACGTAGATTGAATGGATATTGTCAAGCTCCTCGTCACGCCTTATAGCGTTCATATCGGTATAAAGTCCGTTGCCGACGTAGAAGCGGTATTCCTTAAGCGCCTGGCGCTTCCATTTAGCAAGCGAATGAACTACCTGTCCCGATTCGCCTACGGCGGGGATATCAAAGCTGACGGGGCGCTCCTTGCCGCTCAGATTATCGTTAAGTCCCGACGTCTCGGTGACAAAAAGCGGTGCGGAAACTCGCTTCAGATTAAGAGCCGCCGCAAGTCGCTCCTGAAAGGTCTGCTTTATAAAGGCTATTGCCTTTTGTGTGCGGTATACGTCGAGTCTCGGCGCATACCCCTTTGGTATCGTAAGAGTATTCATATTATTCAACCTCGCCGACAATGTTCTTAAGTCCCGAAACGAGCCTGCACGCCTCGTCATAGCTTATTTCCTTTACGGTGCTTATTACCGCCTGCTGACTCTTATCCGATATAAGTCCGTTTTGACCTGCGCCAAGATATGCGGTATCCGCCGTGATAGCCTCAACCACCGACATTCCCGCAATTACGTAGCCGAATGCGGCGTACTGGTAATCAAGCGAAAGCTGTGCGTCGGCGTTGCAAATAAAGAACTGCGAGGACGCAGAATCAAAATCGTTTGACCTCGCCATAGAAATCGTGCCGTAGAGGTGCGAGAGGTCGTTGTAATGAGCGTTCATTAAAAACTCGCCCTTTATATTTTTACCCGAGCCGCCAGTGCCGTTTGCCTTCGGGTCGCCGCCCTGTATCATAAAATTCGCCATTACACGGTGGAAGGTAAGATTATCGTAAAAGCCCGAATTTGCAAGGTCGAGGAAATTGTTTACCGTAATCGGCGCTGTGCTTTCCTCAAGAAGAAGCACGATGCTTCCGTAATTTTTAACTGTGATTTTGGCAAATCTTAAGGTCCTGCCGTCGGTAGTGCGCTCGCCAAAATGCGACGACGCTCCAACACCTAAATCCTCGTCGCAGGCAGTAAGCGTCAGAAGCGACACCGCAAGCATTGCAATTATCAATACCGTTGATATTATTTTCTTCATAAAAGCTCCGTTTCCGTCGCAACCCTTGCGACAAGAGTATGCATTTTCGGCTCTTTTCTAAATCAGAGCCAAATATCATAAATACTCAGAAATAAATATTTCAATAGGCAAAAACCCCGCAGCGCCGCCCGATTTCGAGCCTGCGTCAAGCTCCTTAAGCCTCGATACCGCCTCGCAAAGACGGCGTGCGCCCCAGGACCTCGCAGAATTGATGCATATTTTTATCTTATAAGCGTTCCACTTGAGGATAGCCTCTATATCGCCTGCGCCCTTGCCCTCCTCAAGGAGCATAGCTACCGTAGCAAGCTCGGAAAACGCACGCACCGTCATAGCCATAACAGCGCCCGCCTCTATCCGCCTCATTTTCATATCCATAAGAGCGATAAACGCCCTCTCTCTATTTTTGTCGGTAATAGCGCCCGATAAAGCAAAGGCGTCGCATTCCAGTGTAGCGGAGGCAACCGCCTCAACCTCGCCTATTCCGATTTGCGAAAGCGAATTAGCCTTAGCATAGGCGCAGAGCTTATCAAGCTCGTTTTTTAAGGTCTGCATAGCGTGGCCGCATCTGAATATAATCCCCGAAAGCGCCTCTCGGCTTACGCCGACGCCTGCCGCATCAAAGTGCTTCTTAAGCCAGGATATCAGCTGCGCATCGGTGGATTTCTCAAAATTTATCAGGGAGAAAAGCTTGTCAAGCTTCAAGGCAAGCTTGCTCGGGCGCTTAACGCTCCCCGCATCAAAGCCCTCCTCGGAGGTCAGAAAAACCAGCGTGCAATAGGGATAGTCCTTGATATATTCGCTAAGCTCAAAAAGACGCTTGCGCTCGCTCTCGCTCATTCCGTCAAAATCGGGATACCGCCACTCGACAAGCTTATAGTCGCTGAACATAGGCGGTGCGGATATTGCCTCACGCAGAGCGGAAAAATCAATCTCATCGCCGTCGAAAACCACCCTGTTGAACACAGCAAAGCCCTCGTCGGGGCTTGCAATCCCCGCAAGCTCGGAAAGATAATGCTTCTTAAGGTAGTCCTCCTCGCCGCAAAAAATGAAAGCGCCTCCGATTTTGCCTGATTTAATTATCTCCTTTAGCGAAGAAACATTCACAACGAGCGCCTCCGTTCTTCAAATTTAAAAGCAAAAGCTTATATAAGCGATATTTGCATCTCGCAATTGCGTAAAACTCCGCCGAGCGTCATTTCGTAAGCCAGCCTCAGGGCTATTATACCGTCAGCCTCGGCAAAATCAAGCGCCTTGGTATATACCTCGGCATCAAATTCGTAAGCGCCGACAGCGTAAGCGCCAACGTGCCTCTCGCCCGCCTTGAATTTCAGCTCGGAGCGTACGGCGCCCTCCCGCTTTACGGAAAGCGCACTCCCGAAATAGTGAATTCTGACGGCGCATTCAGCCCCTGCTTCACCCTCCTTATAGCGAATAAGAAGGTCCTCGCCTCGGCGTGAAAGCTCGCACTCGGTATCTGTCTCGTTGATTTCCGCATCGGCATCACCCTCTGCAAATTTCAGCACGGAGCGTATTTTTAACTTCTTTTTTTCAGTAGCCATAAAAATTCAATAGGCTGCCGTGCGCTATTTACAGGGCAGCCAGTGGTCTATACCTTTTTCCTTTTTCTAGTGTTGTATTCGCTGCGGGGATTTACGAACTCACGCCAATTAAGGCTACCCGAATCAAGTGCGGTAACCAGCACCTCCGCAGTAGCAATATTGGTAGCAAGCGGAATGTTATAAACGTCGCAAAGGCGAAGCAGAGTATTTTCGTACTCGTGAATTTCCTTAGAGGGATCGGTAGAGCGGAAATAGAAAACGATATCGATTTCATTAAAAGAAACCTTGGACGATATCTGCTCAAGACCGCCGCTTCCGCCTACGAGAAAGGTCTCGATTTCAAGTCCTGTAGCATCTGAAATATATTTTCCCGTCATATGCGTAGCGCAGAGCTGGTGGCGGCAAAGGATTCCGCAATAAGCCGTGCAAAACTGTGCCATCAATTCTTTTTTATTATCGTCAGCTATTATAGCAATAACCAAATTTATCCCTCCTTACGCAAACCTGCCCGCAAAAGGCACGGGCTCCAAGCCTATGTAGAATTAAAAAATGTCAAAACCGAAGACTTCCGATAATAATCTTCTAAGGTATTGTATCACAATTTTTTTTACTTGTCAATTATATGTAAGAATTTTTTGCGCACGTAGCGTGCAAAAATATTGTACCGTAAAAATTTAAAAATGCCGTTGCAAAATCCTTTAGATTAGTGTATAATATAGGTTACATTGCAAAAAACAGCCAAAAGGACGATGAAAATATGAAAGAATTCAGAAAAATAGGCGTGCTTACCTCGGGCGGTGACGCTCCGGGTATGAACGCAGCCATAAGAGCGGTAGTAAGAGCAGCTATATCAAGCGGCGTTGAGGTTATGGGTATTTTCCGAGGCTATTCGGGACTTATCAAGGGCGATATCCGTCCTCTTGCTATCCGTGACGTTTCAAATATAATCAACAAGGGCGGCACGATGCTTTATTCCGACCGCTGCCCCGAATTCAAGACCGAGGAGGGTATGAGAAAGGCGGTTGAAACCTGCTGTGCCTTCGGCATTGACGGTATCGTAGCAATCGGCGGTGACGGTACTTTCCGGGGAGCTACCGACCTTACCCTGCACGGAATCCCCTGCGTAGGACTTCCCGGCACTATTGACAACGACGTATCCTCGACCGACAACACTATCGGCTTCGACACGGCTATGAATACCGTAATCGAGCTTATCGACAAGCTTCGTGACACCTGCGAATCTCACGCAAGATGCAACGTCGTTGAGGTTATGGGACGTGGCGCCGGCGATATCGCTCTTAATACCGCAATTGCCTCGGGCGCTACTGCCGTGGTTATTCCCGAGTTTGAGTTTGACGAGGAGGCCCTCTTTGAGAAAATCAGAATGTCAAGAAAGCTCGGCAAGCGCAACTTTATAGTAATCGTATCCGAGGGTGTAGGCTCCGATTACGCCCCCGAAATCGCAAAGAAAATTGAAGAAAATACCGGCGTTGAGACCAAGTTCGCAAGATTCGCTCACATAGTAAGAGGCGGAAGCCCCAATCTCCGTGACCGTATCCTCGCCACCACTATGGGTGCGTATGCGGTTGACAAGCTTCTCGCAGGCGAGAGCAATATCGTAATCTGCGAGCGCAACGGACAAATAGTTTCAAACGATATTTCCTACGCACTTATGCTCGACAGAATGTATAAGGGCAAGCTTAAGGACGGCGACCTTGACGGCTTCGATGCCGCTACCGTAGAGAGAATGAAGGCGGAGTGCGCTGAAAGACGTGCTAAAATGGAAGCTAAGTACAACACCGAAAAGCGCATAAGCCTGTAAATTGCGCATTCTCCGTTAACGATAACACTCCGTGCTCCGTAAGGAGTGATATTGCTTCGCAGCGATATTCCTCGCTTATGCAAGGAGTGATATTCTTTGCTCCCACAAAGAGTTATATTGCCACCTCTGGTAACAGTGATATCCAAAGCTTGCTTTGGGTTAAAAACACTCCCAAAATGTTTTCGGGGTGCAAGGGGGACTTTGGCTGCAAAGTCCCCCTTAATAATCCCCTTTAATTTACAAAAAGCTCTGCATCGCAATTCCAAAAAGGAGTTGGGATACAGAGCTGATTTTTATTTTACAATTCTTACTTTTTCTATTCCGTAGTATTTGAACGCCGCTATTGATTCCTTGGTGATTATCTCGCCCGAAAAGAGGATTGGCACGGCAGGCGGACAGCCGACCGACACGTCGGCTAAAATTTTACCCTCACACTCCGTAATCGGCAAAAGCGCCGAGGGTGAAAAGAGCGCCTCTCTTATCGAAACGGCTCTTTTGGGGAAAGACGGTATAGGAGCTTTATCTAAGATTTTCTCACGCCGCACAATACCGAGCAGGACGTCGGTGACGGCTTCCATATCGGTGCTGTCGGGAGTTGGCATAAGCACGGTAAAATCCCGGTCAGCAAATTCACATTCTATCCTCGCCCCCCGCAGAGCCTCTGCCAGCTCCTCTCCTGTATATCCGTAATCCTTTGCATACACTGTAAGCTTCATTGGCTCGTCACCGACGAGATTATAGCCGTTATTTGTCAATCTTTGTTTGCATATATCAAGCTTTTTCGCAAAATCGGCGATTTTTTTGCGATATTCTTTGTCGAGAGATTTATTCAGCAAATCAAGCGACGAGAGGATAAGATACGAGGGGCTTGTAGATGCAAAAAGCGAAAGAGCGCACCTCGCATTATCTAAGAGAAATCCAGGCGCTTGCCTTGATATATGAAGATACGCCGCCCCCGTCAGAGCAGAAAGCGTCTTATGCGCAGAATCCGAGCACATATCAGCGCCCATATCTATCGGGTGCAGGCTCTCTTTCAGGAATTTAAGATAAGCGCCGTGAGCATTGTCGACGAGCAGAAGCATTCCCGATTCGTGGCACACTCTTGCAATCTCTTTTATATTTTGCATATTGCCAAGATAATCGGGGCTGGTGATATAAAGCGCCGTCGGTAGCTCGCAGGCATTAACGGAGGCTAAGTATTTGGAAAGCGAGGAAAGCACGTCGCCGCTCGAAAGATAGCCTAAAGGGGATTTTGCCGTCAGCCATTCGACCTCGCAGTCAACGAGCGCCGCAGCCGACACGAAGGCACGGTGCGCATTTCTTGCCGCAAGTATTCTCGGGCGTCTTCCCGAGTGCTTAGCGTAAAGCGACGCAAGATACACCATAGCTCTTATCGCAAGCGACGAGCCCTCAGTGGAATAAAAGCTGTGCGCTGAAAAAAGCTCGCTCGCATTCCGTTCGCTCTGTGCAATTATCCCGTCGGCTTCAAAAAGGCTGTCAGCGCCCTTTATCTCGGTGATATCGAGTCTCTCAACGCCAAGTGCGCCCCTGCCCTTATGCCCGGGCATATGAAGTCTTGCTATATCCGACGACGCATAAGCCTTGACAAAGTCAAAAATCGGCGTATTCATTACTTATTATCTCCGAGCGCCCTTGCAACCGCCACAGCAATTGCGCACTCCATACGCTTCTTAAAGAGAGTACAGCCGTATTCGTAAACGCCCGTCACAGAGCCGGTCGAGTGATATGCGTTAGCCGCACAGCCGCCCGAGCAATAGAGCCTTGCCCAGCAATCTCGACACTCCTCGTGAGCGTAGACGTTGCAGGCTCTGAATTCGTCCTGAACCGCCTTATTCGTGACACCGGTATAAATGTCACCGAGACGGAAGCGCTCCTCGCCTACGAACTGATGGCAGGGGTAAAGGTCGCCCCAAGGGGTGACCGCCATATACTCAGTACCCGAGCCGCAGCCCGAAATGCGCTTGTAGATGCAAGGGCCTCCCGACAAATCTATCATATAGTGGTAGAAGGTAAAGGGCTTGCCCGCCTTATCACGCTCGAGCATAAGCTCGGCAAGCTTTTCATACTGTGAGAGTACTATCGGCAAATCTGCCTCGGTAAGCGCTCCGTCGTCCTCGGGCGAGCCTACCACAGGCTCCATACTAAGCTCCGAAAATCCGAGGTCGAGCATAGTCTTTATATCCTCGAGAAAGTCGGGATTGTAGTGTGTAAACGTGCCTCGCATATAATAATTTTTACCGTCTCGGCTATCGACGAGCTTCTTGAATTTAGGCACTATTCTGTCATAGCTGCCCCGTCCCGCATAGTCCACTCTGAAGCGGTCGTGCACCTCACGTCTGCCGTCAAGACTTAATACCACGTTTGACATTTCGCGGTTGGCAAAATCAATGACGTCGTCGTCGATAAGTAAACCATTGGTTGTCAAAGTGAAGCGGAAATTCTTATTTGCAGGTCCTTCAATCTCTCTTGCATATTCGACTAATTTTTTCACAACGTCAAAATTCATAAGAGGCTCGCCGCCAAAAAAGTCGACCTCAAGATTGCGCCTGCTTCCCGAATTTTCCACAAGGAAATCAAGTGCGCGCTTGCCGACCTCAAAGCTCATAAGCGCTCTGTCGCCGTGGTATTTTCCCTGGCTTGCAAAGCAATACGAGCAGTTAAGATTGCAGCTGTGAGCAATATGTAAGCAAAGCGCCTTTACGACGCCCGCCGTCTTATTTTTAAGCTTGTCTGCCATAGGCTCAAAGCTATCCGGCGCAAAAAGCTTGCCACCGTCTATAAGAGCCATAACGTCGGCATAGCACTCCTCTATATCGGCAGGGGTGATATCGGTGCGGCTCGAATATTTTTCGCCTATTTTGCCTATCACAAGAGAGCGTACGCTCTCGGATTTAAGGCTATCCTCGGGAAGCGCTGCAAGCTCAGCTATAATATCGTAAGCCACCTCGTCGACCGCATGCACCGAGCCTGAGCAAACGTCAAGAACTATATTGTATGACAGAAGCTTATATTGATGTATCATTTCATTTCTCCCAAGCGCCGCCCGAAGCGACGCCATAAACGCTTTAATAATTTCTTTTAAAGAGGCTGTCTCAAATGCAAAACGCATTTGAGACAGCCTCTTGTCATAAGGGGATAGTCAGATTTAGGTGGAGAAGCGTCGTTCTTCGGCACGTTAAGCCGTACGAGGGTACGGTGAGTGGCGAAAACGGCGGTAGAAAAAGTCCATTAAAATCGAAGAAATCCGCAGGATTTCATCCATAAACCGTCTCGTTTAACAAATTTACGCAAAGCTTATGATTTTTTCTGATTTTTATAAATTACTCGGACTTTTTCGGTCTCGCCAAATGTGACAGCCCCCTCTTTAGGTCAGGCGGATTACTTATCTGCCTCGGTGTTCTCGCAAGCCTGATTTGCAATTCCGCAGCTGGTCTTGCAAGCGGACTGGCAGGAAGTCTGGCACTCGCCGCATCCACCGTTCTTATCGCAGAGATTGCGAGTCTCTATGGTTCTGATATGTTCCATTGTGGAAACCTCCAAAATATTTTGTTATTGCTATTATAGCACTTATGCTTTATATTGTCAAGTAAGGCTTTTAAAAAATTTATAAGCACTTATTCACCGACGTCGCTTAGCCCTTGTACGCCTTAGCCGATGCGCAGTAGTTGTAGAACTTAGCTACGATATCGGAAAGCTCGGCGTCGCTCTTGCTTACTGCATCTGCGTAGTAAGCGATAAGATTGTACTCACCCTTGATTTCGGTATCCGCTATTTCGTAGCTGAATATCTCGGTCATTTCGTATGCGTAGAGCGAGAATTCTACGTAGTTGCCGTAGGTTTCAACATTGCCCGTAGCATTGATATCCTCTGCGGTAAGCACTCTCGTACCAACCTTGAAGGTGTAATCAGCCACGGTATTCTCACCAAG
>JAZRCT010000014.1:0-20455 GCA_045659905.1 Eubacteriales bacterium
TGCACAACGTCGGGCAGATTGCCGTTGCGTCCTTTATGCTTGAAACGAACGTTGTCACCTATTATTTACCCTTCCTTGTCCTTTCGGGCTCTGTTGCCGGAATAATAGTCGGCATTGCGGCAGCGCTTCTTATCAAGCGTGCGCCCATCGACAAAATAAAATAAAAGATAGGGGCTTCATTATGAATTTCTTTAATCTTATTATTGAAACGACCCTTCCCTATATCATTGCTATTCTTGAAATTATCGGTATCCTCGTCGTTACCGGGTCAAGCATCGTTGCCTTCTTCCACTACGTACAGAATGCGTTTTTGAAAATGGAGCTTGACGTCCAGACCTCACTCTCAAAGGGTCTTGTCGTCGGACTTGAGTTCGTTATGGCGGCGGAGATATTAAAAACGATACTTATTCAGAGCCTCGAGGAGATATACATTCTCGGCGGTATTATCGTGCTTCGTGTTGCCCTCTCGCTCCTTATCCACTTTGAGAACAGACCTAATAAATCTGACAAGGGCGATAAGTCCGACAAGGCGGAAAAGCCTGACAAGTGATATAAAAAAGAACTCGCACGGAGCGAGTTCTTTTTTATTAGTATATTCAAGGAATTCAAAATCATAGCCTAACGAAATAAACGTTAAAGGCTTGATAATACTCACTAAAATTTATAAACTTTTTTATTTTTTTAAAAAAAGGTATTGACAAAACGTCTAAGTTCTGCTATAATATTGTCTGTTCGGTGATGCTGGTGTGGCTCAATGGCAGAGCAGCTGATTTGTAATCAGCAGGTTGTTGGTTCGACTCCGATCACCAGCTCCATGATTGGGGGGAATTCCCGAGCGGCCAAAGGGGGCAGACTGTAAATCTGTTGTCATCGACTTCGCTGGTCCGAATCCAGCTTCCCCCACCAAGCAAAACACCGACCTCACTGGTCGGTGTTTTTGCTTGCCGAGGGAAAGCTGGTAGGCAGCAGCGCGGCAAAGCCGACGCTGTGCCGCATACCGCAGGCTTAAAGTATAAAACGAGGCACTCTGCTCTTGCGGTATCTGGCGTAATGCGGAAGACATACCCCCGATTATCTAAAAGAGGAACAATTTATATATTGCTTAATCCGCATAGCCATACCCAGCTTCCCCAAACCCGCCGGTCGGTTTTTTGCTTGGTGGGGGAAGCTCCACTTTCGACTGCGGTGCGTGATTTCACGCACGCAACTTCGCATTCTCCGAGTTTGCCGTCAAGCTCAGCTTAGGTAAACTTATTATTTTGAAAGGTGCGCTTATGAACGATACAGTTGATGCTATAATGAGAAGAAAATCGGTAAGAGCCTTTACCGAAAAAGAAATCAGCGAAAGCGACAAGGAGCTGATTCTAAGCTGTGCTTTCCGTGCGCCTACCGCAGGAAATCAGCAACTTTATACAATAATAGACGTGACCGACGAGGAGCTAAAAAGAAAGCTTGTGCCACTGTGTGACGGGCAGGAATTTATCGCTAACGCAAAAATGGTGCTTATTTTTCTTGCGGATTGCCTTAAGTGGTACGATGCATATTTATCGGTAGATGCATCGCCAAGAAAACCACAGGTGGGAGATTTGATGCTTGCAGTAAGCGATGCCAACATCGCTGCTCAGAACGCCGTAATCGCTGCCGAAAGTCTTGGCATCGGCTCTTGCTATATCGGAGATATAATGGAAAACTGCGAAGCGTTAAGAGAGCTGCTATCCCTGCCTGAATATGTCTTCCCTGCCGCAATGCTTGTGTTTGGTTATCCTACCGATGGCTGCAGGAATCAAAAGCAATTACCACGCATAAATGCAAACTATACTGTACATAAAAACGGATATAAGAGATTATCTCACAACGAATTGCGTTCGGCCCTTGAGTGGAAGAGCGGACAGCTCAGCTATGAAGAATGGCTCAGCGCTTTTTGCAAAAGAAAGTACAATTCCGACTTTTCCGAGGAAATGTCTCGCTCGGTTGCGGTATATCTTAAAGACTTTAAAGAATAAGCCGTTCTGTTTTTAAGATTCCATAATGAAAAAAAGTGGCTATCTCTAACATCGGACTTTTTCGATTTCGCAAGATGAGACAATCTTTTTGTATATATTTTCCAAAATATTACTTTTATTTTTATATATATTGCACCTTGAAATTAGTCGCAAACCAAAGTATAATATATGCGATTAAATAAGCACTTTCAGCGAGGTTTTTACTTATGGGAAGAAGAATTTTTTATGAAAACGATTTCAACGTTGCGGGTAAGGTTCTTCCTTATTCGGATTTCAAGCTTTTTATAGACACGAAACAAGGCTTTAGTATTAACGAAGTCTATCATTCGAGAATAATAGAGATAGGCGAAAGACATCTCGCCGAGGAAATCCCTCAGCCTCTTGCAAGCGAATATATGATGTTCAAAAGAGACGGAAACCGTTCGGTTTTCGAGGGCAAATTTTTTGCCAGAAGAAGAATGATGATTAATCTTGCTCTGGCAGAGCATATTGAGGGCAAGGGCAGATTTCTTGACAAGCTTATCGACTTAGTATGGCTTATACTTGAAGAAACCACCTGGGTAGTACCTGCTCACAACCCGGGAAAGCAGGGGGTAAATACCTGTCTTCCTTACGCTTATCAAGGGCACGTTGATTTCATAGACCTGTTTTCGGCTACCACGGCGGCGAATTTGTCTTTCGTGTATTATCTTTGCAAGGATGCTTTCGATAGTGTCACTACAATAATTAACGAACGAATCCTCTTTGAGCTTAACAGACGGATAATAGAGCCGTTTATGAACGACGAAGACCTTTACAACAAGTGCTGGTGGAGCGGAATTACGGGCAATACGGTAAACAACTGGTGCCCTTGGATTGTTTCTAACGTACTTACGGTATGCGCTCTTACGGTTGAGAATACGTCAACCAGAACTATGCTTGTGAAGCGCTGTCTGCCTATGCTCGACGCATTTACCTCGGTTTATCACGATGACGGCGGTTGCGACGAAGGTCCTAACTATTGGAACGAGGCAGGCGGAGCTCTTTACAGCGCTTGTCTTGTGCTTTACGATATGACGGGCGGATATATAAACGTGTTCAAAGACCCGCTTATGAAGAATATGGGCGAGTATGCAGTCAAGGTTGTAGTAACGCACAATCGAGTTCTTAATTTTGCAGACTGTCCTTGTAGGACCAATCCCAGTCAGATTCTTCTTTATCATTGGGGTACTTCCTCGGGCTCCGAGATGATGGTTAGCTTTGCACGCAACCGTATGAACGGTAACCTCCCAGGCTATTCGGGCTTAAACATAAGCTCGCCTTACCGCTCGGTAAGATTTCTTTGCACAGAAACGCCCGAGCCTGCTGAATACGTAGCTCCGTCCAAGTTCTGGTTTGACGGTATAATCGTTGCAGGCACACGTGAAAGCAGCGACCCTATGAAGGGGCTGTACCTTGCAATGAAGGGCGGACATAACGCCGAGAGCCATAATCATAACGACTTAGGTAACGTTATCGTATTTGCGGACGGAAATCCGATATTCATTGATGCAGGCTCGGGAAAATACACGAGAAAATCCTTCAGCAAAGACAGATACACCATTTGGGCTATGCGCTCGGATTACCATAATTGCGCTACCTTTAACGACGTAACGCAAAAAGACGGCAGACAGTACGCCTCCTCAAACGAGCGCTACGACGAGGAAAGCGGACGTCTTACTCTCGACCTTACCAATGCTTATCCGGCAGAGGCTCGTCTCAAGCATTACGAAAGGAGCGCAGTTCTCGAAAACGGCGAGATTGTAATCGAAGACAGCGTAGAGCTTCTTGAAGACGGCAAGGTAACGTTCACCTACCTCGTAAACCGAGAGCCTGAGGAGGTTACCGAAAACTCCTTTAAGCTTTACGGAAGAACCATTACCTTTGACCCTTCTCTTGAATACAAAGTGGAAATCGTAGACAACTCTCAGCCTGAAACCTGCGGAATGCAAATCTCCTGGGAAACCGACGCTATACGCCGCATTACCCTTACGTCAAAGCAGCCGACCATGGGTAAAAGGTACGTTATGACCGTAAAATAAGGCGTCGGCTTTGGTAAAGCTTTAAAATTCTACTCGAACGCACCAAATCACGGCATAGCCGTGGATAGAATCCGCTGCAAGGCGGGATGAAGCACTCGCTTTAGCTCGTATGAAGCGGCGGCTCTGCCGCCACGAAGCGAAACGCACGGTAGCTTTTCCGTGTGCCGTAGGCGCACGCTTCATAGGGTGAAGCTCTGCTTCATTTTTCATGCACCACGGGTGCGCTTCATTGAAAAAAAGCCAAGTCTAATTTCGACTTGGCTTTTTTCTTGGCAGGGGTAGCTGGGCTCGAACCAACGATGAGGGAGTCAAAGTCCCTTGCCGTGCCACTTGGCGATACCCCTATATTAACTTGCCGAATTATTTTAACATATCTTTTTAGTTATGTCAAGATATTTTTATCCAATTTACAGATACATTTTATATTTCAACTATTGAAATATAGCAAGTTTTGTGATATACTCTAATTTATCCTACTAAATCACTAACGGGAGAGGTACAAATGAAGGCGGTAATCAAAATCGGTACTTCCAGCCTTACTTACAAAAACGGCTGTTTGAATATAAGGGCGGTTGAGGAGCTTTGCAAAACTGTCAGCGACTTGAAAAATTCAGGCATTGATATAATTCTCGTATCCTCAGGTGCTATCGGAATGGGAGTCGGAAAGCTTCATTTGCCCTCTCGTCCGTCTGATATCGCAGGCAAGCAGGCGTGCGCAGCGGTCGGTCAGTGTGAGCTTATGTATACATATGATAAGCTGTTTGCCGAGTACAATCATACCGTAGCGCAGATTCTTCTTACCGCGCCGGACCTTGAGCTTCCCGACAGACACAAAAAATTTGAGAACACCGTTACGAGATTACTTGAATACAAGGTGCTTCCTATTATAAATGAAAACGATACGGTAGCCACCGAGGAAATCGAATTCGGTGACAACGACACCTTGGCGGCGAAGGTCGCCGTAAGCGTTGGCGCAGATTTACTTATACTGCTTTCGGATATCGACGGTCTTTATACGAGCGACCCGCGTAAAAATGCAGACGCAAGGCTTATTTCTGAGGTTTACGAGATTGACGAAAAGGTTTGGTCGCTTGCCGGCGGCGCAGGCTCGTCGCTCGGTACGGGAGGTATGGAAACCAAAATTCGCGCGGCAAAAATCACAACCGAAAACGGCTGCGATATGATAATCACGAACGGCGCTAACCCCGAAAGACTTTACGATATTTTCGGCGGCAAGGGTATTGGCACACGCTTTTTCAAAAAGAGGTAAGGATATGAACGAAGGTATTTCTTCTACCAAAAAGATATGCATAGATGCAAAAAGCGCTTCGCTGAAGCTTCTTCAATTTTCTGACGGCGACTTCAATCTTGCGCTTCGCTATATGGCAGAGGAGCTTCTTAATTCCAAGGACGAAATCCTCTGTGCCAACCGAGACGACGTGGAAGCGGCACGAAGCACGATTAGTCCTGTAATGATAGACCGACTGTCTCTCACCGAGGAGCGCATCGAGAGTATGGCTAGGGGGATTCTTGAGATAACCGCGCTTCCCTCGCCTCTTGGCAGAGTGCTTGAGCGTGTAGAGCGCCCAAACGGACTCGTCATAGAGAAAACCTCCGTGGCTATGGGTGTCATTGCTATCATATACGAGAGCCGTCCCAACGTCACCTCCGACGCTGCGGCGCTTGCGATTAAAAGCGGCAATTGCTGTATTCTTAAGAGCGGCAAGGAGGCTTATCGCTCGGCAAGAGCTATAACCGACGCTATGCGGCGGGGAGTAGCAAGAGCGGGGCTTCCGGAAAATGCTATAAATCTTCTTTCCGACACGACGAGAGCGGGAGCTTACGAGCTTATGAGGGCAGACGGCTTCGTAGACCTGCTTATACCGAGAGGCGGTGCGGGACTTATCCGAGCCTGCGTTGAGAACGCAACAGTTCCCTGCCTTGAAACGGGCACGGGAATATGCCATATTTTCGTAGACGAGAGCGCCGATTGCGATATTGCTCTTGACGTTATAGAAAATGCAAAGACCAGCCGTCCTTCGGTTTGCAACGCCTGCGAGGTCGTGCTTGTACACAAGAATATCGCAAAAAGCTTTCTTCCAAAGCTTAAGCGTCGCCTGTGCGACGAGCGCAGGGTAAAGGGTCTTACCCCCGTAGAGCTTCGTCTTGACGAGTGTGCGTACGAATTGACGGAGGGTACGAGGGCTAGTGAAAAGGATTTCGATACCGAGTTCCTTGACTATATCCTTGCCGTTGGGGTTGTAGATGGAATTAACAGCGCAATTGAACACATTTCTTTACATTCAACCCATCATAGCGAGGCTATTATCACGAATAACGACGACTCTGCAAATCTATTCACAAAGCTTGTAGACTCCTCGTCGATATACGTAAACGCATCAACCAGATTCACCGACGGCGGCGAATTCGGGCTTGGCTGCGAGATGGGAATATCCACTCAGAAAATGCACGCAAGAGGTCCTCTCGGAATACGTGAGCTTACTACTTTCAAATATATAATTCGAGGAAACGGACAGATAAGATAAGGAACGGTGACGACTATGAAGATAGGTTTTATAGGCTGCGGCAATATGGGCTCTGCTCTTTGCTCGGCAATAATAGCAAACGGGGGAGTATCGCTTTATATTTCCGATACTAACTCAAAAAAGCTTGGCGAGGTATGCGCTCAGCTTGGAGCTAAGGCTTCCACAAGCGTCGAAATTGCAAGTACCTGCGATTTTATATTTTTAGCGGTGAAGCCTAATATCGTGCCGTTAGTAGCAGAGGAAATCAAGAGTTCCGTTCACTCTACCTCTACTATCGTATCTATGGCGGCAGGCGTTTCTATCGCAAGCCTTAGCTCGTATTTCGGCGAAGACAAAAAAATAATCAGGATTATGCCGAACACGCCCGTGGCGTTAGGCAGGGGCGTCGTGCTTTACTGCGCAAGCTCTGCCGTTACGAACGGTGACGAGGCTGCGTTTACTGATATAATGAGTGCCGTCGGCACGCTTGACAAGATAAGCGAATCGCTTATTGATGCGGCGAGTGCGGTATCGGGCTGCGGTCCTGCTTTCGTGTATATGTTCATTGAAGCGCTTGCGGACGGCGGCGTCGCTTGCGGACTTCCCCGTGACAAGGCTATGCTGTACGCCTGCGAGACGCTAAAGGGTGCGGCGGAAATGGTGCTTGTAACGAAAAAGCACCCGGGACAGCTTAAGGACGAGGTATGCTCTCCCGGCGGAAGCACCATTGAGGGTGTACACGCACTTGAGGACGGCGCATTCCGCTCGACCGTATCAGAAGCCGTAATAGCGGCTTATGAGAAGACTAAGCGGCTTGGGAATAAATAAAGGGAAAGCTAAAAAACATTTCGAATAAAAAGCTCCCAAGGCAGGACTTCAACACCGCCTCGGGAGCTTTTTTTTGCTTTGGATTTAAAATATATTTATTCGTCTATTTCACGAGCCAGCTCTTGCGCTTGAATCTCGGGGTCGTAATTGTAAAGAGGCTCGATGTCCTCGCCCTTCTTTACTCGTCTTATGTAGTTGGTCGTTATCTTAACTACGAGCGGCGACAGAACGAGCACACCTATAAGGTTGGGTATCATCATAAGTCCGTTGAAGGTATCCGAAATATCCCAAGCGAGAGAAGACGTGAGAACTGCGCCGAGAATAACAGTGGATACGTGGATAATGCGGAATATGAAGGTAGTCTTAGCGCCGAAAAGATATTCCCACGCCTTAGAGCCGTAGTGCGACCAGCCAAGCACGGTGGTAAATGCAAAGAGGAACATAGCAACAGCAATGAACTTTTCACCTATGCCGCCCCATGAGAACACCGTATTGAACGCACCGCCGACGAGAGTAGCATCGGTATAGCCCTCGGCGATTTCACCCGTAACTACGTTGAATACTCCGCCCTCAAGACCGCCTGCGGTAAGGATTACGAGAGCCGTCATAGTACAGACTATCATTGTATCGGCAAACACCTCAAAAATGCCCCACATACCCTGCTTTACAGGCTCTTTAACGTTGGAATTGGAATGAACCATAACCGACGAGCCAAGTCCTGCTTCGTTTGAGAAAACGCCGCGCTTGAAGCCTTGAGTTACGACCTTACTGATAACCGCACCTATACCGCCGCCGACGAAGGCCTCGGGGCAGAATGCGTTAACGAAGATTGCCTTGAACGCGGGAAGAATGTTAGCAAAGTTGACACCGATAATTGTAAGGCTTCCGAGGACAAAAACAACGACCATAAAGGGAACTATTTTCTCTGCTACGTTAGCGATTCTTTTAAGTCCGCCGAGAGTGATAAGGGCGGTAAGAATCATAATAAGCGCACCGAGTATAACGTTATAAAGCGAAACGCCTGAAAATATCTCTACCGAGGAAACGGCAGGAATGTCAAACGCCTGAGATATATTGGTAACAATCTTGTTGACCTGTCCCATACTTCCGATACCGAAGGATGCAAGCATAGCGAAGACGCAGAAAAGAATAGCGAGCACCTTTCCTACGTATTTCATACCCTTCTTTTTGCCAAGACCGTCTGCAAGATAGTACATAGCGCCGCCTGCCCACTCGCCGTTTTCGTTCTTGCGTCTGAAATATATACCGAGAACGTTTTCGGCGTAGTTGGTCATCATACCGAAGAATGCGGCTACCCACATCCAGAACACAGCCCCTGCGCCACCGATGCAAATAGCGGCGGCAACACCCGCAATATTACCCGTACCTACCGTAGCGGCAAGTGCGGTGCAGAGCGCCTGAAAAGGAGAAATAGAGCCTTTTTCCTTGCTGTGCTTGATGACGTCCTTGTGGAAAAGGCTGCCTATGGTATTTTTAAACCACAAGCCGATGTGAGTAACCTGAAAGAACTTAGTAAGAGAGGTAATTACTATACCCGTGCCGACGAGCAGAAGCAATCCGAATGCGCCCCATACGACACCGTTTATCTCACCGTTTACGCCTTCCAGCCACTGTAAGAATTTGTCCATATTTAAATGAACCTCCTGATAATTTTTTGTTAACCGAACAAAACAAAAACACCGCTAACCATACGGATAGCGGCAAATAAGAGAAGACGAGAAAACAAAAATTTTTTTTAAAAAATAATCTGTCCTTTTGCCTGAGAGATTGTGGCGTAAGCCCTTGCCCCTTCGGCATCCGCATATAACGGACTTCTCCAGATTGCTATCCGTCAGCAGTCAATCGCTTTTCTGCTGATTTCATTTAGCTCTATTCAGTTTAACGGATATATTATATTACTTGTTTCGACAAATGTCAATAGGATTTTGATAATATTTCGATATTTCGATATTTCAGATATAAAAATATTGAGGCCAAGCAATATACCTCGCTCGGCTCAGAGTGATATTCTATTCGCCATTTTGTAATCCAAAATTGCCAACAGGGTTTTGAGCCTGACTTTCGCAAGCTCAACTATGACGGGATATCGAAATCGAATTGCTATGCAATTCTTAACAAGTTTGCTAATGCAAACTTGCCCGTGGCGCTAAAGCGCCGTGGGTTCTCATCCCGGCATCCTCGTCAAAGACAAAGAGGCTACCTCAAGGGTAGCCTCTTTGTCTTTGGTGGAGATGACGGGAATTGAACCCGTGTCCAAAAACCGATTAATATAACTTTCTCCGTAGGCAGTTTATCTTTTAAAATTTCCCAGCCGACACGCCGATAAACAGGCTTATCCTCGGGTAGCTCTTTTCTGCTTGACCGATACAAGAGCGAAATCTCGGTGCAAGTTCACTACTCATTTGACGCACGGTGGAAGCCGTAGTCCTCATCCACGGTACGGGCGGCTAAAAAGCCGCATCACAGCTTACGCTGCAAGAGCAACAGTATTGTTGTCGTTTATTTTTTAAGTTTGGACATTTTGACGCGATTATCCTGCGCGCTACGCTTATCATACCTCACAGTCCCTGTCGAAACCTTTACACCCCCATATTATGGGTTGTGTCGGAAGCACTTTCGTCTTCTCTTTGGTATTTATATTATACTCGCTTTTTTTTAGTTGTCAACACAGTTTCTTAAAAATTTAAATATAGTTTATATTTTATTGACTTTAATGACTCTCTTGTGGTAAAATATACGAGAAGTTTTTTATTCGAGGTCTTTATGAAAGCAAGAGAACAGTTCAAATCAGGTCTTGGATTCGTGCTCGTGAGCGCAGGATGCGCTATTGGAATTGGTAACGTGTGGAAGTTTCCTTACGTGGCAGGAGCCAACGGAGGAGGCGTTTTTGTACTCTTTTATTTACTTTTCCTAACAATTATGGGTATTCCGACGCTTACAATGGAGTTCGCCGTTGGTAGAGCTAGCCGATTAGGTGCGGTTGGTGCTTACAGGGCGCTTGAGAAGCCGAATCACAAGTGGCACTTGCACGGCTTTATATGCATTGCAGGCTGCTATTTGCTTATGATGTATTATAATACGGTTTCAGGCTGGATGCTTGACTACTTCGTTAAGTTTGCCGTAGGGCGGTTTGACGGCGTCACCACCGACGGGGTTCGCGGAGTTTATTCGTCGATGCTCGCAAATCCTTGGGAGATGCTGTTTTTCACCGCTATTACGGTTATAGCCGCCGCTATAATATGCAGCTTCAGTCTTCAGGGCGGACTTGAGAGGATATCCAAGGTTATGATGCTCGGTCTGCTTCTTCTGATAGGAGTGCTTGCAATAAACAGCTTTACGCTTGAGGGCGCAGGCGAGGGACTCAAATTCTTCCTTTTGCCCGACTGGGGACGAGCTGTGGAGGCAGGTATATTCAACGTAATCGTGGCTGCTATGAATCAGGCGTTTTTCACGCTCAGCATCGGCATGGCAAGCATGGAAATTTTCGGCTCTTATATGAGTAAGGACAATACTCTCACGACCGAAGCTGTGAGAATTTGCTCGCTTGATACCTTCGTGGCTATCGCTTCAGGTCTTATTATATTCCCTGCCTGCTTCTCGTACGGCATTGAGCCGAATGCAGGTCCTCCGCTTATTTTTGAAACGCTGCCAAGCGTATTTATCAATATGCCCTTAGGCAGGCTCGTCGGCACGCTTTTCTTCCTTTTTATGACGTTTGCGAGCTTTTCGACCGTAATAGGCGTTATGCAGAATATTATCGCTTTTTGCGAGGAAAACTTCAAAATCAAGAAGCGTACCTGCGTCATTATAAACGCCGCCGCTCTTATCCTGCTGTCGCTTCCGACGATTTTCGGATACAATATTTTAAGCTTCGTAAATATCGGAGGCAAAAATATTCTCGATATAGAGGATTTTCTCGTATCAAATCTTATTTTGCCTATCGGCGCTTTGGTTTACCTTTCGTTCTGCGTGCATAAATTCGGCTGGGGCTTTGATAATTATCTTAGCGAATGTAACACGGGACGTGGCATCAAGCTATCCCCAAGGCTTAAGCCGTATTTTCAATACGTGCTGCCGGTATTGATTTTAGCGATTGTGATTATCGGTCTTATTCCATAAGGGGCTGACTCATTAAGAATTCATTAAAATCAACGCAAAACCGGAGAAAATGCGGCAAGAAATAAAGATTTAGCGAATTCTTGATGAGACTCTGAACCTTGGGGCGAAGGAATTTAGGTAGGAAAGCGGCGTTTGCGACCGAAGGCGTACGAGAGTACGGCGAGAGTTCAGCAAACGGCGGTAGAATAAAAAACTAATAAAAAAGTGGAAAAACGAGAGTTTTTCAACCTTAATTTCCTCAAAATCACGCTTATTATCGGGAGGGGGTACTGTGTTTCTTTCACAATACCCCTCGTTTTTTATTCGGTTATGCCTAAATGCGACAGCCCCACTATTTAGCCTTTTTAAATTCCGAAATATTCTATCGCATTATTGTAGCAGATATCCTGTATCATTTTGCCAACGAAGGCAAGGTCGTTTGGATATTCGCCGTTTTCTACGAGAGCGCCAACCTTTGAGCAAAGGATTCTGCGGAAATATTCGTGGCGGGTATAGGAAAGGAAGCTTCTGCTGTCGGTAAGCATACCTACGAATTTTGAAATAAGCCCTACCTGCATAAGCGACTCCATCTGGCGCTGCATTCCGTCCTTCTGGTCGTTGAACCACCAGCCTGAGCCGAACTGAATCTTGCCTGCTACTCCGCCGCCCTGGAAGCAGTTCATCATAGCAGCGAGAACCTCGTTGTCCCTCGGATTCAGACAGTAAAGAATGGTCTTTGGAAGCTCGTCGGTTTCGTCAAGAGCCGACATAAGTCCCGAGAGCTCCTTGGCAAAGGTCTTATCACCAATAGCGTCAAAGCCCGTATCTACGCCGAGAAGCTTGAAATTGCGCTTGGAATTATTGCGAATTGCGCCAATGTGGTACTGCTGAACCCAGCCGAGCTTGTTATATACTCTGCCAAGGAATACCATAATATTGCCCTTGAACTTAGCGATTTCAAGCTGAGTAAGCTCTGCGCCAGACATTTTCTTGCTAAAGATAGCCTCGCACTCATCGGCGGTCGAGGGGGCAAAATCAAGCGTGTCAAGTCCGTGGTCGGAAACAACACAGCCTACGCTGTCAAAATAGCAAGCACGGCGCAAAAGCGCATCCTTGAGCGCTGCGTAGCTATCGATTTTCTCACCCACAACACCCGAAAGCTCCGCCATATATGGCACGAAGGTGTCAAGCTCAATCTTAATCGCCTTGTCGGGACGGAACGAGGGACGGACGCTTATATTAAAATCGGGGTCATCCTTTAAAGCTATATGGTATTCAAGCCTGTCGGCAGGGTCATCGGTGGTGCATATTGCGGTGACGTTTGACATCTCCATAAGCTTTCTCGCAGTAAGCGTCTTAAGCTTCTCATTTGCCGCTGCATATATTTTCTCCGCATTTTCAGGACAAAGGGCGTCCTCAATTCCGAAGAAGCGGCGAAGCTCAAGATGCGTCCAGGCGTAGATGGGATTTCCTATGAAATACGGCATACATTCCGCATATTTCATAAATTTCTCCTCGTCGGTGGCGTCCCCCGTAATATATCTTTCCTCAACGCCCATCTCACGGAGCAATCTCCATTTATAATGGTCGCCGCCGAGCCATACCTCGGTGAGGCTTCTATACTGCTTGTCCTCAAAAACCTCTTTGGGATTTAAGTGGCAGTGAAAATCAAAAATCGGCATTTTTGCAGCGTAAGCGTAATAAAGCTTTATTGCCGTTTCGCTATCAAGAAGAAAATCTTTACCTAAAAACTCTTTCATTGGCCAATCTCCGTAACATTACATTTATATACATTATTATAACACTTTTCGGTGCGGATTTCAACAATAAAACAAAGAATTATTTTTACGCTCATAAAAAAGAACTACAAAAGGCAAGAAAATATGACAAAACAAAGTTTTCTATCATCGCAAGCCTTGGCATGCCGAGTTTTAAAACAGCTTATTTACCGAAACAAAAAATATAATTTATCAAAGAAAAAACTCTTTTTTTATCAATATTTCCCGATATTTTCCACATATATTTCATTTTTTCAAAAAGCGGTTGACACGGTTGCTGTTTTATATTAAAATATAAATATAAGATGTTTAGGCGGTGATAGAATGAAGCTAACGTTAGGAAAAATGGCAAAGCACGCACTTCTCGTTGCAAGACACCGACACGCCGTTATGAAAAACTGCGCAAAATGCGGTATTTTCGCAAGAGGACTTTTGCACGACTTATCAAAATTCTCACCCGAGGAATTTTTCGAGAGCGCAAGGCATTATCAAGGCAACCGCTCCCCTATCGGCGCATGCAGGCGTGCCACCGGCATGTCCTACGCCTGGCTTCACCATAAGGGGCGCAACAAGCATCATATAGAATATTGGATAGACGACGAATGTGCGGTAAATCCGCTTATGCCGTATAAATACGCAGTGGAATGCGTTTGCGACAAGCTTGCCGCAACGAAAACCTACGCAAAGAGCACCTACACGGAGGATTTGCCGCTTCGCCATTGGTACAAGTACGGCAGTAAGGCAAACGGCAACCCAAGAACTATGGCCTTTATCGAAAAGGTTTTCGTCGATATATACACGCTCGGTGAAAAGAAGGTGCTGAATAAAGCCTATATGAAAAGAACTTATCACGACCTCTGCGTTTCGGAAAATCCCCCAAAGCTTGAGGTAATAGTATTCGAGGACGCAAAGGACAATTCCGTGCTTCACAAGAGCTAATATTCGACTTTTCTGTAAACTTTATCGCCATTTTCTTGCATTTCGCATAGTATATATATTATTATATATAAAGGATTTATGCGATATGAAGGCTTCTATTATCTCGGCGCTTAACACAGCCAAGCGCATATCCCTTTTCGGGTATGGGACGTCAAATCGGGCAGTACACAGATTTTTAAAAGAGCGTTACCCAAACGCATCGGTTACTCTGCGCTGCGATGGCTGTGCGGAGCTTAGCGAGAATGAATTATCGGCGTTTGACGGTGTATACGATCAAGAAATGGCTCGTGCGCATATTGACGAGGACGTAATCTTTCTTTCGCCGACGGTAAGGCGGGATTCACTAGTAATCAGTGAGGCGCTCGAGCGGGGCGTCGCCGTTTCGTCGGATTTAGAGCTGTTTTTTGAGCTTAACGAGGGAGATTGCATCGGCATTACCGGCTCTGACGGAAAAAGCTCTACTTCATATCTTACAGCCAATATGCTGAGCGAGGGCGGCAGGATAGCGCTTCCGCTCGGGAACTTCGGAAAAAGTCCGCTCGACACGCTGGGACGTAACATATATCCCGTACTAGAGCTATCGAGCTTTCAGCTGATGAATTTTTCGCCTAAGCTCGGGCGTGCGTGCATTACGAATATTTCAAGAAACCATCTCAACTGGCATAAGGATTATTCCGAATACATAAACGCAAAGCTTAATATTTTAAAGCGTACGGAAAACGCCGTGCTTGATTACGATTCACCGAAGCTAAAGGGAGTAGCCGAGGGAATGCACTCGTTTGCGGTATGTTCATCTCTACTATCGCACGAGGAGCTGACTTGTAAGCTCGATACTGAGCATACCGTAACCTTAGCCGACGGTACGCTGCTGCTTGACGGCAAGGAATATATTTCGCT
This sequence comes from Eubacteriales bacterium, assembly GCA_045659905.1. Classification (GTDB taxonomy): domain Bacteria; phylum Bacillota; class Clostridia; order Oscillospirales; family CAG-272; genus UBA1740. Next base: position 15,150 of record JAZRCT010000014.1, read on the forward strand.
TGAGAGCGTCCGCCGCAAGGAATCCTATAATCTGAAAAACTATATGCTCGCAGTGGGCTTGACGCTTGGTGTGGCGAGCCGCTCACGGCAGAGCGAAGCGATAAGCTCGTTTGCAGGCCTTGCGCACAGATGCGAGCTTGTAGACGAAATTTGCGGTGTGCGCTATTATAATTCCTCGATAGACACCTCGCAAAAAAGAACAGTCAGCACACTCAGCGCGCTTTCAGGCGAGGTAACCCTCATTCTCTCCGGACGGCCAAAAACCACTGAGGTAGATAAGCTCGCCGAGGTCATAAGAGAACGCAATATCAGCGTCGTGCTATTTGGAGAATGCGAGGAATTATACGAAAGAGCACTTTTGGGTGTGAGGATAATTAAAGCCTTGGATATGCAGAGTGCGGTAGAAAGCGCCGCTCTGATTACGAAGCCCTGTGGGGCGGTCCTGCTTTCGCCCTCCTGCACCAGCTTTGACCTATACAAAAGCTTTGAAGAACGTGGCGAGGATTTTCGCAAATGCGTTTTAAATTATAAAAGACAAGGAAAAACAAAATGAAAAAAATTATCATTTTTGCTGTGGCAATATTGCTTTCTATACTCTGCCTCTTTTCCTGCGCCGGAGAAGACGGAGCACCCGATGGAATGCAGCTGGCAAAGGGCTCTGACGAAATCGGATATTATTTATACGTTCCGGAGGAATGGGTAGTATCCAATTTCGGAGATATCGGGGCAGCCTACGCATCAAAGGTTGATTCAAGCTCGGTAAGCTTCGTCGAAGCAGCAGCACCCGAGGTAAGCGGTGACGAAAGCATCTCGCTTCTCACGAGAAGGGCAAGCGCTACCTCAAAATACTTTAAAGACAGTATGGCTGAATTTCCGTTATGCTATAAGAGTCAAATTGACGGCGAATCGGTAAGCTTCGGTAACGCCGAGCACGCATTCAAGTTTGTATTCGACTACGAAAAAAAGGCTGACGGTCAGGGTGACAGCGAAGAAGAACCAAAGATGCATAAATTCCGCTGTATGCAAATATTAGTTTACTTTGAAGACCGTTTTGGAATATTTACCTTCACCTCACATAATGAAAATATGTCATCTGACGAAAAGGTGCAGTTTGAATATTATCAGGAAAAGTGCCAGGCTATGATTGACAATTTCAAATTCGTTAAGAAAGCTGCCGACGTCAACATCACCGACGAGAGAATTGAGGACGAGGACGGATATCTTCTTTCCTCCGACAAGACGGTATCGGGGATTTCACTTTATCTGCCAAAGGAATTTAAGCTTGAATTTTCAAGCGGTATGATAGCCGCATCGCTCCCCGACGGCTCTAACCTTACCGTCTCGAAGGCAACTGCAACTGGTGTTACCGTAAACGACTATTGGAATTACAGAAAAAGCGAGCTTGAAGCTCTTTTTGGCGAGGTTACGGTGCTTAGCCACAATCCCGAAGACGATAAAAACACCGCAGGAATCCCGATAGAGCTTGAGGGTACGAAATACGCATTCCTTTACGAATATATCTACAATGCGCTCGGCGAGAAATACCACGTATATCAGGTGCTTGCGGTTGCAGGCTCTAACGGATTCGTATTTACTTACACCGCAAAAGAGGCTAACTACTCCTTGCATCTTGACACTATTAATAAAATACTGAAGAAGGTTGACTTTTAATGCAGGCTTATTTCGACAACAGCGCTACAACTAAAATAAGGCGTGAGGCGCTGGATAAATACATATCGGTTTCCGAGGAAATTTACGGCAATCCGTCGTCGCTTCACACACTCGGTCTGCTAGCCGAAAAGCAGCTTGATGCTGCCCGTGAAATCATTTTAAATTCGCTTGGCGAGCGCAGTGCTGCGGTAGTCTTCACCTCCTCGGGGAGCGAGGCAAACAACCTTGCTATTTTCGGACGTGCCTTCGCCAAGGAGCGCTTTTTCAAAAGAGGCAAAATTATAACGACCGACGGTGAGCACGCTTCGGTATCAGCTCCGTTTTCGGCGCTTGAAAATATGGGCTTTAAGGTTGCAAGGATTCCGACCGTCGGTGGAAAGCTTGACCTTAATGCACTTGAAAGGGAGCTTACGCCCGACGTAATTCTCGTCAGCTTTATGATGGTCAACAACGAAACTGCGGCGCTTTACGATACCAAAGCGGCAGCCTCGCTTATAAAATCCAGATGCAAGGATGCTCTTTTTCACATTGACGCAACGCAAAGCTATCTTAAAATTCCATTCACCAAAAAGAGCGTCGGAGCTGATATGATTACACTCTCATCGCATAAAATAGAAGGTCCTAAGGGTGTGGGTGCGCTCGTAATTTCCGACGCAATAATCAAATCGAAGGGCCTATCCCCTATCACGCTTGGCGGAGGTCAGGAGGGCGGCTTACGCTCGGGCACGGAAAACGTCCCCGCAATAGCGGCCTTTGGTGAAGCTGTGAGGCTTGGATTCTGTGAGCTTTCCGACTCATACGAATACGCATCAAGGCTTCGCAGCTATATTGTAGAAAGAATTTCCGGTGAAATTCCCGAAATAGATTTTACGCTTCCCGAAAGCTTTTCACCTTATATACTCAATATAACGCTCCCCGATATAAAGAGCGAAACGATGCTTCATTATCTTTCGTCCCTTGGCGTATTCGTATCAAGCGGCTCTGCCTGCTCGTCAAATTCGAGTCACAAATCAAGCGCTCTTATCGCATACGGAAAGACCGAACGGCAGGCCGACTCCTCTATAAGAATAAGCCTATCGAAGCGCAACACGAGGGAGGATGCCGATTTGCTCGTATCGTCGCTTAAATCAGGTGTGCAAAGGCTTTCAAGAATAAAAAGATGACTAAAATAACGCTTATAACCGTCGGCTCGCTTAAGGAGGATTATCTCAAATCGGCAGTCGAAGAATATAAAAAAAGACTCTCGCTGTTCGCAAGAGTCGAGGAAATCAATATTAAAGAGGAGCGCATAAAGGACGAGGACTCTGCCGCTGAAATCGAGCGCGCTCTCTCGCTTGAGGGCGACAAGATTATAGCCGCTATGCCAAAGGATTCCTACAAGATAGCCTTATGCATAGAGGGCGTACAGTATTCCTCAACCGAGCTTGCCTCGGTCATATCAAGGGCAGAAGATAAATGCGGGAAAATCAGCCTTGTAATCGGCTCGTCACACGGGCTCTCAAGCAAGGTAAAGCAGTGCTCAGACCTTAAGCTTTCTTTCTCGAAGATGACTTTCCCTCACCAGCTTATGAGAGTCATTCTATACGAAGCTTTATACCGCTCTTTCACCATAATTGCAAACAAAAGTTATCATAAATAGCTTATAAATTTTCGTCAGGAAAGCTTTTTGCCATGGAGTGATTAGAGTATTTTTTGTCGCCTGTAACTTCAGAGATAATTTCTATAAATTCAGGAAAAGCGGGGATTGTATCCTCGCTTTTTAATTCTATCTCGAGAATTGCCGAGTGTAAAAAGCTGGGATATTCATCTATTTCAAGCGTCTGACCAAGATAATAAAACGTGTGACGCCTTTTGTAAAGCGGCGAGCAGTCGGAGGCTATTTCGGATTTAAGCTCAAGATATCTTTCCTTTGTAATTTCAACTTCATTTTCTATGCAGGTCATTTTGCTGATGCGTCGCTTTGTATTTTCGGTATACTCCACTCTATCAGCGTATTTTATCATTCTTACACGCCGTGTAAGACCGTCCTTTTCGTCGAGATAAATTTGCTCTATATCACTAACCGTGTATCCGTCAAGCCCCGAAAGCAGCTGAAAATTCGGCTTACGAATCAGATATTTACGTTCCGTTTCTAAACAATTTGACATATAAGGCTCCACATTTTTTATTTAATTTTAACATATTACGTTGCTTTTTTCAATAAAGTTAATAAATATTTAAAGTTTTGTCGTTTTGTTCTTGACTTAACCCTTTTTATATGGTAAAATATTCTCGATTAAATCTTTTCATAAATATTAGATTACGGAGGTGCATCTTATGCCCGCAACTAAAAAAACTGCTGATGCTGAAACGGCTGCTACTGTAAAGAAGTCCGCTCCAACCGAGGAAACAAGCATAGCTTCCGCATCGACTGCCGCAAATACCACGGCAAAAAAGAGCACTGCCACAAGCAGCACACAAAAGAGCGCCGCTACCGGCAACAACGCAGCTCCCGGTGCCACTGTAAGAAAGGTTATAAAGAGAGTTATAAAGAAGGTTGACCCTGCAGACGCCGCTGCCGCCAAAGCTGCTGCCAAGGCCGCTTCCGCAACGCCTGCTCCTGCGAAGGCCGACGCTGCTAAGGTTGCGCCTGCTAAGAAGACTACCACTGTAAAGGTGGCTGCCGCTGTGAAGGAAGAACCCGCAGTTGTCGCTCCCGAGGAAGTGGCTCCCGCAATCGAGATGCCAATTGAAAAAGCATCCATTATAGAAGCTCCCGTCAAGGAAGCGCCGGCCGAGGAAACACACGCCGAGGAAACTCCCGCTGAGGAAGCTTTTGAAGAAGAAATCCTCGTAGAGGAAGCGCTTCTTGAAAACGAAGACCCCGTTCCCGAGATGCAGGTAGAGATTACCGCAGACGGCGAGCTTTCAGGTCTTACAGAAAAGCAAAGACGCAGAAGAGAAATTTTCGATAAAATCACCACCGGAATTCTTATTTTGCTCTTAGCCTCGCCCTTCCTTATTCTTGTTTACATATTCCTTTGGTTCATATTCAGAAACATTTAATTAAAACCGAATATCAACCGTAGTTTAGGCTGTCTTGAATGCGTTTTGTGTTTAGGACAGCCTATGTTTTTTCTTATAAGCATTTCGGGCGCTGACGCCTTTCGTGTTTGGCGGCGTCAGAGCATTTGAATTATAAGGCTACAGCTAGAAAAATCCCTCGACGGTATATGGCCGCCAAGGGATTTTCCTTCTATTTAATTAAGGTAAATTACTTGTTTGCGCCACGCATGGAAAGATTCTGTCTTCCCTTTTCGTCAGTGCCGAGGTACTTAACCTTTACGGTGTCGCCTACTGCAACTACGTCCTCTACCTTTTCGGTTCTCTTATCCTGAAGCTTCGAAATGTGAACCATACCCTCCTTACCGGGAGCATATTCAACGAATGCGCCGATAGGAATAATTCTGGTAACTACACCCTCGTAAATCTCACCTACGACAGGTTCAAATACGATAGCGTCGATAATAGCCTTAGCCATATCTGCGCTCTCACGGTTGACCGCTGCGATAAATACCGTACCGTCATCGTTGATGTCAATCTTAGCGCCGGTATCCGCTACTATCTTCTGGATAACCTTTCCACCGCTTCCGATA
>JAZRCT010000015.1:0-14749 GCA_045659905.1 Eubacteriales bacterium
GTGGCAGGGGACGCTTTGGTTTCAAAGCGTCCCCTTTTTAAATACGTTGGGGCGAACGAATTTAGGTAGGAAAGCGGCGTTTGCGACCGAAGGCGTACGAGGGTACGGCGAGAGTTCAGCAAACGGCGGTAGAATAAAAAACTAATAAAAAAGAGGAAAAACAAGAGTTTTTCAACCTTAATTTCCTGAAAATTACGCTTATTATCGGGAGGGGTACTGTGTTTCTTTCACAATACCCCTCGTTTTTTATTCGGTTATGCCTAAATGCGGCAGCCCCTGATTTTATCTTTAATTATAGGTGAAGCACTCTGTCGTTGATTTCGGCAGTTCTTCCCTGATTCCAGTACTGCGTACCGATGTAGCCGCAGGTTCTTCTTGCTACGTTCATTTTGGACTGGTCACGGTTCTTGCAGTTGGGACATTCCCAAACGAGCTTTCCGTCCTCGTCCTTCTGAATCTGGATTTCGCCGTCGTAGCCGCAAACCTGGCAGTAGTCGCTCTTGGTATTAAGCTCTGCGTACATAATGTGGTCGTAGATAAACTTCATAACCGAGAGAACTGCCTCGAGGTTGTTCTGCATATCGGGAACCTCGACGTAGCTGATAGCTCCGCCCGGCGAGAGCGCCTGGAACTTGGATTCAAGCTTGAGCTTCTCAAATGCGTCGATTTCCTCGGTAACGTGGATATGATAGGAATTGGTGATATAATTTCTGTCGGTAACGCCGGGAACTACGCCAAATCTCTTCTGGAGGCACTTAGCGAATTTGTAGGTGGTGCTCTCAAGAGGAGTGCCGTAAAGCGAGTAGTCTATATTCTCGGCAGCCTTCCACTTTGCAGTGTACTCGTTGAGCTTCTTCATAATGACAAGGCCAAGCTCCTCGCCCTCAGGCTCGGTGAGCTTCTTTCCGTTCAGCGCATATACGCACTCCCAAAGACCTGCATAGCCAAGAGAGAGTGTGGAATATCCGCCGTGAAGATACTTATCGATAGTCTCGCCCTTGCCAAGTCTTGTAAGCGCACCGTACTGCCAAAGAATGGGAGCGGCATCCGAAAGAGTGCCCGAAAGACGCTCGTGGCGAGCCTGAAGCGCTTTGTGGCAAAGCTCCATACGCTCGTCGAACACCTCCCAGAACTTATCCATATCGCCCTTAGCCGAAAGACCGATATCGACGAGGTTGACGGTAACGACGCCCTGATTGAATCTGCCGTAATATTTAGGCTTGCCGTCCTCGTCAACGAATGGGGTAAGGAAGCTGCGGCAGCCCATACAGGTGTAGCAGTGTCCGTCGCCGTTCTTGTCTATTTTGCTCTGGAGCATTATCTTCTCCGAAATATAGTCGGGAACCATACGCTTTGCGGTACACTTAGCCGCAAGCTTAGTGAGGTAGTAGAATTCGGAATCCTCGTGAATATTCTGCTCCTCAAGCACGTAGATAAGCTTGGGGAATGCAGGAGTAATCCAGATGCCCTTTTCGTTCTTGACGCCCTGAACTCGCTGAAGCAGCGTTTCCTCGATAATCACCGCAAGGTCACGCTTGGTCTGCTCGTCCTTAGCCTCGCCAAGATACATAAATATAGTAATGAAGGGCGCCTGACCGTTGGTAGTAAGAAGCGTAACCACCTGATACTGTATGCACTGAACGCCACGGCGTATTTCGTCACGAAGGCGCTCCTCGGTAATCTTCTTGATTGCCGCCTCGTCGTTGACGCCGATTTCGTTAAGCTCACGCTTTACGTTAGCGTAAAGCTTCTCACGGCTGATTTGCACGAAGGGTGCAAGGTGTGTAAGGCTTATAGACTGACCGCCGTACTGGTTTGAAGCAACCTGGGCTATTATCTGCGTAGCAATGTTGCAGGCGGTAGAGAAGCTGTGGGGCTTCTCAATCATAGTGCCGCTTATTACAGTACCGTTCTGAAGCATATCCTCAAGGTTGACAAGGTCGCAGTTATGCATATGCTGAGCGAAGTAGTCGGCATCGTGGAAGTGAATAATACCGTCCTCGTGAGCCTTTACTATATCCTCGGGAAGGAGAATTCTTCTCGTGATATCCTTTGATATCTCACCTGCCATATAGTCACGCTGTACGCTGTTGACGGTGGGATTCTTGTTGGAATTTTCCTGCTTTACTTCTTCATTGTTGCACTCGATAAGCGAGAGAATCTGGTCGTCGGTCGTGTTGGTGCGTCTGACGAGCGCTCTCTTATATCTATAAGTAATGTAGGCTCTGGCGAGAATGAATGCGCCCGAGCGCATAAGCTCGTTCTCAACCATATCCTGAACCTCTTCCACGCTTACTGCACGTCCGAGCTTTTCACATCTTGCCTCAACCGTAGCGGAAATTTTATTAATTTTACCTACTGTTATTTGCTCGTCTTCTTCAACCGCTTCGTTTGCCTTCATAATAGCGGCTGCAATTTTTTCTCTGTTGAATATTTCTTCAGAGCCGTTTCTCTTAATGAGCTTCATAATGCGTCCTCCGTTCTTTAAATATCGTGTATTAAGTATTGTAATCGGCATATCCCGGCACTGAAAATAAGGCGTTTTTCTAAGGTGCGGGACTGCCCTCTGGATTTTGGCGCAAAAAATAAGCGCCCGAAATTCGTCGCATGAGTCTATTATACCATATCTTGTGATTTTGTCAATAGGTAATTACAAGATATTGTGTTTTTTGCAATTTCCAAAAAACGGAAGTTTTGCATTTTCGGGGGCAAAAAATCCTCAAAAACGGCGTTTTTTTGCCGCTGTTTTTCCAATATGCAAATAATCTTGGGCAGAGTTAAATTGCACTTCGTCAAATTTGACAAAAAATGACGAAAAAATTTTACGCTGTTCTTTTCCGGTCAAGGCAGGGCTTCGCTTACGTCAAGCGTAACGCCGACCTATATCGGCGAGCCCGATAAAACGCAGTGCCGTTTCTTTGAAAATTTTATAATTTAGATTTAACTTATAAATCTTGCACTTGACATATTATAAAAATAGTGTTAAAATAAAATAAATTATTGTGGCTTACTGTGCGCAAACGGAGGTTTATCGCTATGAGCGAGGGAAGACTTGAAGAAGTTTCGGTTTTTTCAGAATGCCTTTTTGACGGCAAGGTGCTTCACCTTTACCGTGATAAGGTAAGGCTTCCGTCGGGCGCTGTATCCGAACGTGAGTATTGCCGTCATATTGGTGCGGTTTGCGTAATTCCGCTTCTTTCCGACGGCAGAGTAGTAATGGAGCGTCAGTTTCGCTTTGCACACGGCAGGGTATTTTTTGAAATCCCTGCGGGAAAGCTGGATTTTAAGGACGAGGAGCCGCTGGCGGCTGCTATGCGGGAGCTAAGAGAGGAAACTGGCGCTACCGCAGGCAAAATAACCTATCTTGGCAGAGTGGATACCACCCCCGCCCTGATAGACGAGAAGATTTATATGTATCTTGCCGAGGAGCTTGAATTCGGCGAAAGAGAGCTTGACGAGGACGAGTTTCTTTCAGTTGAGCTTTGTCCGCTCTCGGAGCTGTACCGTATGGTTATGGCAGGCGAGATATCCGACGCCAAGACGCAGATAGCGGTGCTTAAGACCGCCGCTTTGCGTCCGCAGTTTATTTAATCAATGAGGTTTTCGTTTCTCCCGAACGGGAGAGGCTGTACGAAAGAAAGGATTAGGATATGTTGAAGATTTCCGCACTGATAAATTTATCGGTATACGGCATAGCCTTGCTGCTGGGCGCTATCGGGGCAGTAATAGGTCTTGTGCGCGGAGCGTGCAGGCAGACTATAAGATTTATCACGGTTATAGCTTCGGCTGTGCTTTCTTTCCTTGCGTGCCTTGCTATTTATCCTATGGTAATGGGATATTTTGAAGGCCTTTCGATGCAGGACGTTATAAATATGGCAGGCTCTGCTCTTGCCGAGCCGTTGCAGAAGATAGTAGCCTGCATTGAAGCGTCTCTTATCGGCGATATCGTGTCGCTTCCGCTGGCATTTTTGGTAATGCCTTTGATTTTCGTTTTGCTTTTTATGATTATAAGCCTGCTTATGATTATTTTGCATAAGGTCGTATCGGGTGCGCTTGCGTTCACTACTAAGAGGAATAATACTCTTACGAGAATAGGCGGTGCGGCGCTCGGATTCGTGCAGGGTATAGTAGTTGCGGCAATTTTACTCGTGCCGATTTCAGGCACTCTTGCTACTACCGAGGCGGCGCTTGTTAAGGCGTCCGAGTCTTATCCCGAGGCGCACAACGCAGTCGAGCTTAACGATTCGTTTTACAATAATTTCGGCTCTGCCGTAAAGAATCCCGTTATGCAGATGTCGACAGGCATCAGCAATCTTATTTACGGTACGTGGTCTACCGTGAAGGTTGAGGGCGAGGACATTGACGTGAGGAGCGTTATTGATTCAGCCGTGGATGTAGTGGTACTGCTTGGCGATCTTTCGGAATGCGATTTCAATAGCTTCACCCCGGAGCAAAAGGATGCTGTGCGGGCTATTACCAAGAATATTTACAGTAATAGATATCTCGCTATAATATTCTCGGGATTTTTGCGCAGCTTTTCGGAAATGGTGGATGAGGACGCTATTACTATATCCTTCGAAGACCCCGTAGGACCTTTCGTTGAGCATTTTATAGCCGTTTTTGCAACGAGCGACAAGGAAAATCTTGCCGACGACGTAAAGACGCTTGAAAACGTTATTTTCATATTCGCTGATGACGGCGCTATCAACACTATGAAAGAGACGCCCGACAAGATGTTTGAGAAGTTCATCAAGATAGGTGACGACGGGCATACGCTTCTCGGAAGAATAGAGCTTGAGCTTTCCAAAAATCCGAGAATGATAGAGGTTGCGCACGAGCTTTCTATGCTTTCTATGTCACTCGTTCTTCACGACAAAGGACAGGAAATGGAAAAGGCGGAGGAAGCGCTTAAGGATGTTACGGGTGCTATTGACGACGTCGTTAATATGGATAAGGAAAGCTTCGACAACGAGGAGGACTACAAGCAAGCGGTTAACGAAACTATCGACGCCGTTCTTAAGGATTACGGAATAGATGTTGTTCCTGAAAAGGTTGACGAGCTTGCGGACTTCGTGCTTGAAGAGTTCGGTGATAAGCAGGACATCACCGAGGCAGAGATTACAGACTTTATGGTTAAGTACTACGAGCTTTATTACAAATATCAGGATTTTCAGTATTAAGGAGATTTCTAATGCAGTTTGTAGAATTGCTTAAGGATTTTATACAGAATGATTTGCTCTTAGCCCCTCTCATTGCGTGGCTTTCGGCTCAGGTGCTTAAGTTTATTATTCACTCGGTCGTTGAGCGTGAAATCAGGATAAGCCGCCTTTTCGGAGACGGCGGAATGCCCAGCGGACATTCGGCTACGGTTTCCTCGCTTGCGGTGCTCGTCGGCTGGAGCTCGGGACTTGACAGCCCGATATTTGCTCTTTCGTTTATATTTGCAATAGTGGTAATGCACGATGCTACGGGCGTAAGACTTGAAGCGGGTAAGCAGGCTACGGTTATAAAGCAGCTTACTCAGGCATTCAATTCTATGTTCTTCGAGAAGGACGAGCAGATAAGGACAGAGAAGCTAAAGGAATTCGTCGGACATACCCCAACGCAGGTCGCATTCGGTTGTGTACTTGGCATAGTGGTTGGAATTCTGTTTATAGTTATTTCGGGAGTGGATTACCGATTCGCAATCGAGGCTGTATCGGCAGCGACGGGCGCTTAAATTCGTTTTTAAAAAAATTATATAAGGATGGTTCATAATGAAAATTCTGGTTATCAACGCAGGAAGCTCTTCTTTGAAATTCCAGGTTATCGATATGGATAACGAAGAGGTGATTGCAAAGGGTATTTGCGAGGAGATTGGCGGCAAAAGCAGCTTCAAATTCAAGGTTCCCGGCAGAGAGGATTACAAGGTGTCCGTTGACCTGCCCACACACGCAGAGGCTCTTAAGCTCGTGCTTGACACTCTTGTCGACGAGAAGCTTGGCGTACTTAAGTCGGTAGACGAGATAGGTGCGGTAGGACACAGAGTACTTCACGGCGGAGAGAAGCTTTCGGGCTCGGTGCTCGTTACCGAGGAGGTTAAGAAAATCGTTGAGGAGTGCATTGACTTAGGTCCGCTTCACAACCCCCCGAATCTTAAGGGAATTATCGAGTGCGAGAAGATTATGAACGTGCCTCAGGTTGCAGTATTCGATACCGGCTTCCACGGCACTATGCCCGATTACGTATATATGTACGGTCTTCCTTACGAGTATTATGAGAAATACAAGATTCGCCGTTACGGCTTCCACGGTACGTCTCACAGATTCGTAAGCCAGAGAGCGGGCGAGCTTCTTCAGAATCCAGAGCTTAACGTAGTTACCTGCCATCTTGGCAACGGCGCATCTGTAAGCGCAGTCAAGGGCGGTAAGTGCTTCGATACCTCTATGGGTACTACTCCTCTTGAGGGTATTATGATGGGTACTAGATGCGGAAATATCGACGCAGCTATCATTCCTTACCTTATGAAGAAGGGCGAGATTACCACTGCTGACGATATCGATAAGATGATGAATAAGAAGTCGGGTATGCTCGGTATCTCCGAGGGTATAAGCGACAACCAGGAAATCTGCAAGAGAGCAGACGCAGGCGACGAAAGATGCATTCTTATTCAGAATATGTATTGCCACCAGCTCACCAAGCTCGTCGGCGGATATATTGCTGCTATGGGCGGCACTGACGCTATCGTATTTACGGGCGGTATCGGTGAGAATACTCCCAAGTACAGAAGCTACGTATGTGATAAGCTTAAGTTCCTTGGAGTAAAGATTGACGAAAGCAAGAATGCGCTTCGAGGCGAGGAGATGGAAATTTCCACCCCCGATTCGTCGATAAGAGTTTACGTAATTCCTACCAACGAGGAGCTTGTTATTGCAAGAGATACTCTTGAAATAGTGAGCAAGCTTTAATTTCAGCTTAATTAAAAACGAAGAAAAGACAGGCACAAGCGCAGTTTTATGCGCTTGTGCCTGATAGGTTAAATAAATGTACGACGAGTTAACCAAGGTTGATATACAGAAAATAGAAGAAGAAATCAGATACAGAAGATGTGAGCTTGCTCCAAAGCTCGGCGCTGAACTGCAGCGCGCGAGGGAGTTCGGCGACCTCTCAGAGAATGCCGAATACAAGGAAGCGAAGCGTGATAAGCGTAAAAACGACGGCAGAATAAGATATCTTGAGAACCTCATAAGGACGGCAAAGGTTATCGAAATCGAGGAGGATTCCGATTCGGTGACGCTTTTTGATAAGGTTACCGTCTTTAATGAAAAAATGAATCAGGAAAAGACTATACAGATAGTCACAACCCTGCGCCAGAATGCGCTTCTCGGCTTTGTCAGCAAGGAATCCCCGCTTGGCTCAGCTCTGCTTGGCAAGCGTGTCGGCGACCGAGTGCAGGTAAAGGTCAGCGACACTATGAGCTACTACGTAAAAATCCTCTCAATCGAAAAGGGCGAGGACAATACCGAGCTTCCGATAAGCGAGTATTAAATCCGCCTAGCGGATTTAACCCACGCATTAGCGTGGATTTCATTAACGACGTATTTGAGTGTAGCCTCAGATATTTAAATAAAAGAATTCACGCAGGCCCGAGAGGGAGACCCTGCGTGAATTTTTTGCTTTATTTTTTCGTTATGCTCGTGCCGTCGTATACGTAGAGTGCGCCGTCTCCGTTACCCGTGTGAATAGGATAATCAGCTTCATAAATAACTGCGCTTTGAATAAACCAGACGTTAGAGCCGATTACGGTAATTGCCTGAGCAACACCGGTTGAGATTTTACTGTTTGATTGGCTTCCGAGATTATAGCAGTAGAAGCCCTTTGTTTCATTTTTAGTGGAGGAGTAATAGAGCTTATTTCCGCTTAAATACATATCGTTGACTACTACGTTTTCGACTAAGGTTTTAACGTCGCCGCCCGTAAGGTCGCAGGATTTAATAACGTCGTCGTTTTCGTCAAAATAGTATATTCTGTCGCCGGAGATAACAATGCGCTTACCCTTTAGGCTGAGATTTTGACCGTCTGCGCTTGAGCCGATAGTATAAGTAAAGAGATACTGGTAACCGATTTTGGGATTTTTTATAAAGTAAAAGGTGTTTCCTGCTTTATACATTCCGGTAACGCTGAGGTTTTCTGCGTCGTAGATAACGGTAGGAGCTGCCGTAAGATCGGTTGCGCTCATTTTCATAATTGCATTGTTTGCAACGGGATTTACCTTTATGTAGTAGATATCATTGCCTTCAAAAATAAGATTTTCGCATCTGTCGGAATTTATCTTTACGCTTTCGCCGGTTTTCATATTTTTGCGGTAGAGTGCGTAATTAGTGGCGATGCAGGTTGAATAATACATATAATCGCCGTTAAACCAAACGCCCGCTACGTCGTCTTGCAGAACCTTTACTCTGGTTCCCGTGTTGGGGTTGTATTTATAAAGGCAAGCGCCGTTAAGTATGCCGTCCTTAGGGTTGGTATAATAAATTTCACCACGGTATTCCGCAATTACGGTGTTTCCTACCAGGGGCGAGGTGTCAACGGGGGGAGTAAATCCTTCCATAAGGTCCACGACGGAATTGTTGTTGGGATTATACCTGTAAAGATGCTTATCCGAAAGCTTGTAGAAATAAAGATATGCTCCGTCTGAGGTTATAGAAGAAAATCCGTCATTTTGTGCTGCGGCAAGCACTTTAGCACCGGGCAGTGAGCCTGACGAAAGAACCGAAATCTTATATATACCGTCGCCAAAAACGTTGCTCGTAAGAAGGTCGTTGTTGGTATAATAAATATCAGTTCCAAGCTTTGCAAGATATTTGCCTGAATCGGTTGTCATCTTGGTTGCCGTGCCGCTTGATATATTGTATTTGTAAATTGCGCTTGCGAGAAGCGTTGAGGAGTCAAAGTAGAGAACGCCGTTGTCTTCTATTATATACTCAACCTTTTCATCGTGTATGAGCGTGGGAGTGCCGCCGCTGATGGATACCTTATAAAGCTTTTTGCCTTCCGAAAGATTAGAAAAATACACGTATCCGTCGTAAGCAACGAGATATGCGGCTTTAGCCGTGCAAATTCTGGTAGGCTCAGCTTCGCTGCCGTCAAGCTTGTATTTGTATATACCGTTTTCCTCGGTATTGAATAAGAGATTGTTTATTGCATAGTATACGTAAGTGCCGTCAGAGGTAAGATATTCGCCGTTTACCGAATATACCGAAGAAACGAGACCTGCCGAATTAATCTTTTTTATGGATTTTGAGAAAAGCGAGGAGCTGTAATAATAAAGCTCCGAGCCGTAAGAAAAGAAGCATTCGGGCTTATCGTTGTTGACCTTTTCAATTCCGGAAGAGGTCGTTTTATAAAGCTTATTATCGTCAAGATTGTTCTGGAAATATATAGTTCCGTTGTGGTTGGCGATATAAAGAAGCTCCTCGGATGCTTTGATAGTAAGAGTAGCGTTCAGAGTGAGGGGATTGTAGTTTGCTCCTGAAATTACTGCCTTGACGGAGTAAGTGCCGGGGTCAACGGCGAATGAAGCTTCGGTGTTGTTGTAGTAATATTTTACCGTAGTTCCTCTGGGAATGTCTCCTACTATTTCCAAGGAATGCTCAAAGGTATCGTACTCCACACTGTCGTTAGAAAGGGTAATTTCCACGGTGATGTTAGCTTTATTTATTACCCAAGAGCAGGGTGCGACGGTCGGAGCATTATAATTTGCAGAATCATAGTTAAAGACAGCGCTTGCGGAATAATTTCCGGCATCGGTCTTCTTATTGTTCGTATAGCTTTTTACGGATACTCCCGACGGAAGTCCTGCTAAAGCAACGGTTTTTTCGGTTTCGTCATAGGTGAAAGGAGCGGTATAGCTCCATTTTGTTGCGCTCATATCGTAATTAGCCTTGTTGATTGTGAGCTTTGCGGTAAGGGTTTTAGCGTTATATCCTTCACACTGAATTTTTGCGGTAGCGTTATATACGCCTGCGTTCGTTGCTTTGTTGCCGGTGTATATAACGCTTGTGCCTTCGGGCAAATCGCCCTTTATTTCAATTTTCTGTTCGCTTCCGTTGTAGGTGACAGTTTCGTCCTCAAAGCTGACGTTTTCAAAGTTTTTAAGCGAGGGGTCGTTGCCGCTTGGAGGTGTATCTGAATCGTTGCAGGCGGTAAAAGCCAGCAAAGAAATCAGAATAATCAATATAAGTAAAAGTGTTTTTTTCATAGTTTTTCTCCTTGGAATATTGATTTATTGAAGGTTATTGTAATAAAAGCGCCATATTTATATGTTAACGTGCGAATAAAAGAGGCTTTAAAGCAGGAAACGGCTGCGTAAATGCAACCGTTTTCAAAAAATGACGTTAGATTCCCTCACGTTTGTCTTTTATGTATTCGTAAATGGCGAAAGGCAGAACAAAAGGCGAAATTACAAAGCCAACAATAACGCCTAGTACTGCGCAGATGACGCCAAACAAAAATCCAAGAACTGCGAACAGTATCTTCATTCCGATAAGCCATAAAAAACCGTCGAAGCTGAATTCCCAAATAAGACCGGGAAATCTAATGCTTCTCTCTGCCATAAAGCAAATAACGTTTCTGGTAGCGCTATCCTCAAAAAACAAAGAGGCGGGAAAAGCGAAAACAAAAACACTCGTTACGATTACTACGAGAGGCTTGACGTCGGCGATAGAGGTAATAGAAGTAACTATCCACGCAATTGTTATCGCAATTGATACAGCAAGACTCCACCAAAGCCTTGTATAAGTAGGCTTTGCAATGGAAGTGGCGGTGTAGCCGCTTGATTTGATTGCAGCGTTTAAATCTTCTGCGGAAAGATTTTCTTTATTCGTGGTTTCGTTCATAGATAACATCTCCTTATTCTTATGTATATTTATAATATCACAACTCAAAGCTAAAGTCAACCCAAAAGAGTTAATATTTTTTATATTAATTACTTATAATAGTATTTAACAGTACGAATGTTACGGGGGATTTTTATGAAGATAGGAGAAGCTATAAATAAGCGCATAGGCGAGCTTTGCTATGCTCGCGGTATAACCGTAAATAAGCTTGCTACTATTTCGGGAATTACTCAATCCACCTTGAATAACATAGTAAGCGGACGGAATAACAGCACTACCGTTTCGACCGTTCAGAAGATTTGCGACGGGCTTGAAATAAGCATCATTGAGTTTTTTAATTCGGATTGCTTTCTTAATATCGAGCAGGAAATTCAATAGCCAAGGAAGCTACGCTTTCATGGCGGTCAAGACAATTTTATCATTCCTTATATAATTTGTAAAGTGGCGGTGATTGCCACCAAAATAAAAAGAAGATGAGATGCGAAACGCAGAGCTCATCTTCTTTTTTTAAGGCTTATATTCGAGCAAAAGCTCTAAATCCTCAACACCGAGGGTGTCGGCGATTTCGGCGACTGTGGCAAGGCTGTCGACTCCGTGCTTCAGCCAGCGCTTGACGGTCCTTACGTCAGAGCCGTGCGCCTTAGCGAAAGCGGAAATCGTACCTATGTCCTCCGTTGCCTTGATAAGCCTTCTGAGGTTTTCTCCTACCGTAATTCTTCGGGAGGAGGAGATACCCTTTACCATAAGCAATCCCTCCTTTGCCCGAAGCGCTCCGGAGGCTTATGACAGGTTATCTATATACATTGTAATACATATTTTTGAATTTGTAAATAGCTATTTTGAATTTGAGCTGCGTAGCATTAAGAAGGTCTCCTCATCGAAAAATTTATCCACGATAAAATAAAGAGAGAATGGAGCGCCGTTGCTTTTCTTTCTCGTGGGACTTGTAAGCACGGTGACTAAAAGACCGCCGAAATAATTGTACGCAAGCACGAAGCATATAACGGATAATATTGCCGCAATTATCAAAATTACTACGATTGCGGGCACGGCAGGACGGCTAGCAGGACTGTATTCCGTCGTCAGCGTGAGTATAATTTCAAAAGCCGTCGCAATCAAACCGAGTATAAAGGAGACCTTGTATCTCGTTTTGATTTTGCCGAGCGTGAAAACTCCGTATTGATTGAATCCTGCAGTATAAATTGTTCTTGATTCTATGTTGTTTACCGTTTGCGATTTATTGGCAAGCTTAATCAATATGAAAAGCATAGCAAAGTGCCAGAAGTTTAAAACGAAGATAAACGTCGAATACATACGGTTAAGTATGAGAGAAAAGACAGTCTCGATTAAAGCAAGCGCCAGGGCTGCAATCGTAAATCCGAGAGCGATTTTCCGCTTGCGGTTCACAGCAACGACGGATTCGCCAAACGTAAGATGCTGCTTTGCACTTCTTGTAAATTCGGTTATAAGCTTCTTGGATTCGGCTTGCTTTGATTCCTTTTCGTATGCGGATTTGCTATTCGTATTTTTATCCTGAAGCTGTTGGTTTACACGCTGCAAAAGCTCGTTGTTCTCGGAAATAAGCTGATTTTGCTCTCTTATCAGTCTCGCCTTTTCCTTTTCTATTTCACGGTCGAGAGAGTTGTAAAGAGAAAGTATTTCGCTTATTTCGGGCGGTGTTGCATTCTCGCAAACGGGAGCTGTCAGCTCGTAAAGGCAAAGAACGTAGTCAACGACCAGATTTTCGTTGATTTCCTTTTCGCTTTCGTGAACGTGCTTGTTGATTTTTGCTATGTAGTCCTGACATTTTTCGATAGCGTACACGGGAATTTCAAGCTTGTCGGTTAAGGCGGATTTCAGCTCGGGAATTGATATGAGCTTTTTAAAAGAGGTTGCGTTCGTATCTATTCCAAAATCTCTTGCAATGCGGCGAATGAAAAATTCGGCAACGGAGCGGAAGGTATCGAAAAACGAAGGACTTGCCGAGCGGATATTTAATTCGAGCGTCTTTACTCTCTTTTCAAGCTCGCCGTCAAATTGCTTTAAGTAGTCAAGCATTTTTCACACCTCCTTTTCTTGATTTTTGCTGCCGAAAACGCATTATAGATATGTTACCACAATTTTTGCCTTTTTTCAAGGTCGCATTGGCATAAACGAAAAAAATATAAATTCTCGGTTTTTTCTTGCAATTGCCGTGGCAAAATGTTAGAATGAGAATATATTGGTAAGTACGTTACGGAGAGGAGCTTTTTATGGCAGAGATTAGTATCAGCGAGCTCAGAAGAAAACTGAAAAATCCAAAAGAGGCGGTTCTTTTAGCAGAAGAGCTTTATAAGGAGCGAATAAATGAGATTGCGCACCGAGTCGTGGATTCGGGAAGCGTACGTGTAATTTTACTCTCAGGGCCGTCAGGCTCGGGAAAGACTACTACGGCAAATCTTATTTCGGACAGAGTAAAGGCGCTTGGCGAAAAGTCTATGGTCATTTCTATGGACGATTTCTATATGAATCTTGACGACGAGAGATACCCAAGGTTTGAAAACGGTAAGAACGATTTCGAAAGTCCCGACGCTCTGGACGAGAGCTGTATGCTTCGCACGCTTGGAGACATTATTTCGGGGAACAGCTTTACCGTTCCGAAATACGATTTTAAAAAGGGCGGACGCTCGGGCTTCGGGGAATATCCGTCGTTTAAGGACGGCTGCGTTATAGTAGAGGGTATTCACGCCTTGAATCCTAAATTTTCCAATCCGTTTCCCAAGGATTCGGTCTTAAAGGTTTTCGTCAGTGTTTCCACTAATATATATAATTCAAAAGGAAGGATAATTTCGGGAAAGAAGTTAAGATTCGTAAGACGAGCCGTGCGTGACAGCATATATAGAGGCGCTGACGTAAGCAGAACCTTGTCTATGTGGACTAACGTGCTTAACGGCGAGGAGCAGTACCTGTATCCGTTTAAGGATACTGCCGATATAAAATTTGATACCTTCCACACGTTCGAGCCTGCGGTAATGAAGCCGTACATTCTAAAAATGCTGAGCGCCGAGCTTGCTAAGGCGAATCCCTATGCAAGGGCAGTACGTGAGGCAATGGAGATGATGCCCGAGATGCCCGAGGAGCTTGTACCTCAAAGCTCGCTTATAAGGGAATTTATTCCGGGCGGAATTTACGAGGATTTGTATTAAGGGGGAAAAGCGAAATGGATTTTTTAAAATTGGTTGAAAATAGATATTCCTGTCGTGCTTACGACGGTCAGCGCACGGTCGAGAGGGAGAAGCTTGACGCCGTCCTTGACGCAGCAAGGCTTTCACCGTCGGCCTGCAACGGTCAGCCGTATTTTATCAGCGTATGCGAGGGCGAGGCGGCAAAGCGTGTAGCAGAGGCTACGAGGGGCGTTGGAATAAATAACTTCGCAAAGGAAGCGCCCGTGCTTTTGGTTATCAGCGAGCGTCCGTACAATGCCACCGCTGCGCTTGGAGCAAAGGTTAAAAAGAACGATTACCGTTCGCTTGATATAGGAATTCTCTCGGCGTATATTACCTCGGCTGCGTTTGAGCTCGGACTTGGAAGCTGTATTCTCGGTTGGTTTGACGATGCGAAAATCAGAGAAATTTGCGGACTCAATCACCCGATACGTCTGGTAATTACGCTCGGATATCCAAAGGATTCTGTCAAAACACCCGAAAAAAAGCGAAAATCAAAGCAGGAGCTTATTGAATTTATCGAATGAAAAAAATCTCGAAAAAAAGTTAAAAAAACCTCTTGACAAAGCGGATAAATTATATTATAATGATTAGGCGCGCTGAAATGGCGTGCCTATTTTTGCAAAGCTTGATCATTGAAAATTGAACAACAAATAAGAAATTTCTGAA
>JAZRCT010000016.1:0-11775 GCA_045659905.1 Eubacteriales bacterium
GGGAAGCTTATCCGTATGTCGGGCGTAGGAAAAATCAAGTGCATAAAACTAGAAGCATAGGTTAAAAAAGAGGAAATGAAATGAAGACTATTATAAATGAAATGAAGCTCAGGCTTCCTGCTATCAGCATAAACGAGGGCGTCGCAAGAAGCGCAGTGTCTGCATTCGTTGCAGGGCTTGACCCGACTGTCGAGGAGCTTGGCGACCTCAGGCTTGCAGTAAGCGAGGCGGTGACGAACTGTATAGTCCACGCCTACCGTGATCTGCCGCAGGGCGAGGTTGGCTACGTATACATATCCGTCCGCTCTTATTCCACACGTGAAATATCCGTAGAGGTGTCCGACAACGGCTGTGGCATCGAGGATATCGATAGGGCAATGATGCCCGCATTTACCACGGGCGAGCGAGGCGAGAGATGCGGAATGGGCTTCCTCGTGATGGAGAACTTTACCGACAGACTCACGGTAAAATCAAGAGTGGGTAAGGGTACGAGTGTCCTTATGAGGAAATTCCTTAAGTCCTAACCGATGCGGAGCTGAATATGAGTCAAGCTGTAAACGCCGTCAGAAAATACGACGAAAATCCCGAGCTTATAGCAAAATACAAGGAGGGCGACTCGCTTGCGGGCGAGAGGCTCGTGCTTATGAATCAGCCGCTTGTGGCAAGCATAGCGCAGCGCTTTTTGGGGCGCGCTCCCGACCTTGAGGAGTTTATCGAAATAGGAAACATAGGGCTTGTCAAGGCGATTAACACCTTTGACGAGGGACGTGGGTGCGCCTTTTCAACCTACGCCGTGCCGCTTATATTCGGTGAAATTCGACGCTTTTTGCGTGACGACGGAATTATTAAGGTTTCAAGAGAGGAAAAACGGCTGCTTGCGAGAATTACCAAGGAGCGCCAAAGGCGTGAGCAGCTCGGTCTCGATACCTCGCTGAGAGCGCTCTCTGCCGAGCTTCTTATACCGATAGAGGATATAGCCTCGGCGCTTCATTCTGGTGCGCCCGTGCGCTCGCTTGACGAGTGCGCCTATCAGGACGACGACAGCGTGACGCTGGGTGCTGTCCTTTTCGACGAGGACGAGGAGCGCCGAAGCTTTGAATCGCTGAGTCTCAGAATTGCGCTTGAGGGACTTTCGGAATTTGAAAGAAAGCTTATTACCCTCAGGTATTTCAGAGATTATTCGCAGGTAATGACTGCAGAGGCGCTCGGGGTAACGCAGGTTAAAATTTCAAGAGAGGAAAAGAAAATACTTTCTCGCCTGAAAAATATGCTTTCTTGAGCGCTTTTGCTAAAATGTTAATAAATTGTGAAAAATAGTAAAAGCTATTGATTTTTAATATAGGGTAGTATACAATATATTCAGTAAATTTAGCACTCAAAGCAAACGAGTGCTAACGATAAAACGGAGGTAAAGAAAATGACACTCAGACCCTTATTTGATAAGGTTGTTTTAAAGAAGACCGAGGCAGAGGAGACCACCAAGTGCGGAATCCTTCTTACGGGCTCTGCAAAGGAGAAGCCCGATGCGTATACGGTATGCGCAGTAGGCCCCGGCGGCGTTATCGACGGCAGGGAGGTAAAGATGGTGCTTTCCGTCGGCGACAAGGTAATAGTAGGTAAGTACACGGGTACGGAGGTTAAGCTTGACGGTGAGGAATATACCGTAGTAAGCCAGTCCGATATCCTTGCAGTTGTAGAGTAATTTAGTCTTAAAATGTAAAGCTTTATTGGCAGAATGGAGTAATAATATGTCAAAGGAAATACTTTATGGCGCTGAGGCAAGAGGCGCACTTCTTCGTGGAGTAGATAAGCTTGCCAACACAGTTAAAATCACGCTTGGTCCTAAGGGCAGGAACGTAGTACTTGAGAAGAAATTCGGCGCTCCCCTTATCACCAACGACGGCGTTACCATTGCAAAGGAAATTGAGCTTGAGGACGCCTCCGAGAATATGGGCGCTCAGCTCGTAAGAGAGGTTGCTACCAAGACCAACGACGTAGCTGGCGACGGCACTACTACCGCAACGCTGCTTGCTCAGGCGCTTATTCACGAGGGTACGAAGAACGTTGCGGCAGGCGCTAATCCTATGGTGCTTCGTAAGGGCATCTTCAAGGCGTGCGAGGTTGCTACCGCAGAGCTTAAGAGTCAGGCTAAGTCGGTAAGCGGCAGAGATGATATAGCAAGAGTCGGCGCAGTATCCGCAAGCGATGAGGGGATTGGCAATCTTATTGCAGACGCTATGGATAAGGTCACGAGTGACGGAGTAATCACGGTCGAGGAATCCAAGAGCGCCGAGACTTATAGCGAGGTAGTAGAGGGTATGCAGTTTGACCGTGGCTACCTTTCGCCCTATATGGCTACCGATACCGATAAAATGGAGGCAACTCTTGACGACTGCCTCGTGCTTATCACCGACAAGAAGATTTCGAATATCCAGGAGATTTTGCCCCTGCTTGAGCAGATTGTCCAGTCGGGCAAGAAGCTGCTTATCGTTGCTGAGGACGTAGAGGGCGAGGCGCTTACCACGCTCGTGCTCAACAAGCTCCGCGGTACGTTTACGGTCGTTGCGGTTAAAGCGCCGGGATTTGGCGACAGACGCAAGGAGATGCTCCGTGATATCGCAATACTTACGGGCGGCGAGGTTATCACAAGCGAGCTTGGACTTGAGCTTAAGGACGCTTCAATTGCCGAGCTTGGCCGTGCAAGACAGGTTAAGGTTTCTAAGGAAAATACCATCATCGTAGGCGGTATGGGCGACAAGAGCGCTATCGCCGACAGAGTAAATCAGATAAGAGCGGCGCTTGCCACCGCTACCAGCGAGTTTGATAAGGAAAAGCTTATGGAGCGCCTTGCAAAGCTTGCAGGAGGTGTTGCGGTAATCAAGGTTGGCGCAGCTACCGAAATTGAAATGAAGGAAAAGAAGCTTCGCATCGAGGACGCTCTCAACGCTACCAAGGCGGCAGTCGAGGAGGGAATCGTTGCAGGCGGCGGTACGGCTCTCGTCAACGTTATTGATGCTGTTGATAAGCTCGTTTCTACTCTCGAGGGTGACGAGAAGACGGGTGCTATGATAGTAGCCAAGGCTCTTACCGCTCCTATGAAGCAGATTGCCGACAACGCAGGCGTTGACGGCGCAGTAATTATTGCAAAAATCCGTGAGAGCGGAAAGGTCGGCTTCGGCTACGACGCCGCAAAGGAGGTCTATTGCGATATGATGGAGGCGGGTATCGTTGACCCCGCAAAGGTTACGAGGTCGGCTCTTGAAAATGCAGCTTCCATTGCTTCTACCGTGCTTACTACAGAGTCGGTAGTCTACGAGAAGAAAGAAGATAAGCCTGCGCCCCCACCTGCCGGCGGTGGCATGGACGGAATGTATTAATTCACTCTCTTAGCGTGATGCTCCAAACGGACGCATCACGCTAAATTTACGTTTGCACGCATTTTGCAGGCGCAGGGCTTCGCAGTGATATTCCTCGCTTATGCGAGGAGTGATATTCTTCTCTTGTGTGAAGAGTGATGTTGCCTTACGGCAGTTATATTGCTTCGCAGTGATATTCTTTGCTTTCGCAAAGAGTGATATCCAAAGCTTGACGCTTGGGGTTATAAAGTCCTGCGGAAATATAAAAACCTCCAAAATGCTTTCGTGGGAAAGGGGACGCTTTGGCTGCAAAGCGCCCCCTTTTTTGCACCTCTCTTTAATATTATTTTGAAAAATATCATAAATTTCCATAAAACCCCTTGACAAACCCAAAAATTTTGATATAATATTAAAATGCATTATAATCGCTACCTATGGCTTAATTATGCCTTTTTGACGGAATTGGCAACAATTTCCAGCCTCAAAAAGCGCACTTTTGCGTAAATTCGTTCCTTAATTAATATATTGAGCGGCGTTTTGCGGTTATTATGCTTTATGGAATTTGTAAAATTTTTGGAATGGAGTGATTCTATTTATGATGCTTAGACCCCGTAAACTCGGCACCAACGTAAGAGAAAGCTTTTCCAAGATAGAGGCGGCGTGCGATATGCCTAACCTCATCGAGGTGCAAAAGGATTCCTACAAATGGTTTCTTGAGGAAGGATTCAACGAGGTTCTTCGCGACGTATCTCCCGTCGTGGATTTCTCGGGCAACCTTTCGATTGAATTTACCGATTTTACCATTGACCCGAATCCCAGATACTCTGTCGAGGAGTGCAAGGACAGAGCCGTTACCTACGATACGCATATCAAGGTAGGCGTAAGACTTGTAAATAAAGCGACGGGCGAGCTCAAGACCGCTCAGATTTATATGGGCGATTTTCCCCTTATGACCGAGAACGGTACCTTCGTTATCAACGGCGCAGAGAGAGTTATTATTTCTCAGCTGGTGCGTTCACCCGGTATATATTATGCCGACACCGTTGACAAGCAGGGCAAGCACAATTTCACAGCTCAGGTTATCCCTTACAGAGGTGCGTGGCTTGAGTATGAGAACGACGCCTCGGGCATTTATTACGTAAAAATAGATAAGACGCGTAAAATTCCTATCAGCATACTTATCAGAGCATTGCTTCCCGTAGGTCAGGACGACGACGAGAGCATAGCTAAGATGTTCGGCGACGAGCCCGTGCTTATCGCTACTATGGAGCGTGACGAGTGCGTTAAGCTTGCAAATGAGAATAACAGCGCATACCGTGACGAGGCGCTTAAGGAGATATTCAAGAAGCTTCGCCCGGGCGAGCCTCCCGTAGTTGAGAGCGCAGAGAGCCTTGTAAACGGAATTCTCTTCGACCCCAAGAGATACGACCTCGCTCCCGTCGGAAGATATAAATACAATAAGAAGCTCTCGCTTGCTAACAGAATAGTAGGCTTCGAGCTTGCAGCCCCCGTAGTCAACCCCAGAACGGGCGAGATAGTTGCAGAGCCCAAGGAGGGTGTAAAGCTTACCCGTGAGGAGGCTCTTGCAATTGAGGACAGCCTTGTAAACGAGGTATTCGTAAAGACCGAGCTTCTTCAGGTTGTTAAGGTATTCTCCAATAATACCGCACGCCCCGAGCTCGTGCTTGGCTACGACCTTTCCGACTGCGGCGTTAAGTCAGGCGAGAAGGTATGCCTTTCGGTGCTCGACGAGATTGTTGCGGCGGCAGACGCTGACGGACTCGCAGGTGATGATAGGGTAGCGTTCATTAAGGACGAGGTTCGTGCAAGAATAGCCGAGCTTTGCCCCAAGCACGTTACCAAGGAGGATATATTCGCATCGATTAACTACCTCTTTGGCTTAAGCTACGGGATTGGTACCGTAGACGATATAGACCATCTCGGCAACCGCCGTCTGCGTTGCGTAGGAGAGCTTCTCCAGAACCAGATGCGAATCGGTATGGCGAGAATGGAGAAGAACATTAAGGAGCGTATGTCGGTTCACGACAGCGAGGAGCTTCGTCCCGAAGCGCTTATCAATACCCGCCCCGTCGCTACCGCTATCCGTGAATTCTTCGGTTCTTCACCCCTTTCTCAATTTATGGACCAGAATAACCCGCTTGCTGAGCTTACCCACAAGCGTCGTCTTTCGGCGCTCGGCCCCGGCGGTCTTTCTAGGGACAGAGCGTCCTTTGAGGTCCGTGACGTTCACTATACTCACTACGGTAGAATCTGCCCTGTAGAGACACCTGAAGGACCTAATATCGGTCTTATATCCTACCTCGCTTCTTATGCAAGAATCAGCGAGTACGGATTCTTAAAAGCGCCTTACAGAGTAGTAGATAAGACGACAGGCAGAGTTACCGACGAGGTGCTTTACCTCACTGCCGACGAGGAAGATAATAATATTGTAGCTCAGGCAAACGAGCAGCTTGACGAGAGCGGTTGCTTCGTCAATAAAAAGGTTATAGCAAGATACAAGACCGAGTTCATTGAGGTTTCGCCTAACGAGGTTGACCTTATGGACGCCTGCCCCCAGATGGCAGTATCGGTTGCAGCGGGCTGTATTCCTTTCCTTGAGAACGACGACAACACCCGTGCGCTTATGGGCTCTAACATGCAGAAGCAGGCAGTTCCGCTTATGATGACCGACTCGCCTATCGTTGCTACCGGTATGGAATACAAGGCAGCAGTCGACTCGGGCGCAGTAGTACTCGCAGAGGAGGGCGGCACGGTAGAGCGTGCGGCTGGCTCCGAGATAGTTATTCTTGGCGACAGCGGCAAGAAGCAGACCTACCACCTTATCAAGTTTAAGAGGTCAAACCAGGGCACCTGTGTCAACCAGCGTCCTATCGTAAACGAGGGCGACAGAGTAGAGGCAGGTCAGGTAATTGCAGACGGTCCTGCAACCTCCAACGGTGAAATATCTCTCGGTAAGAACGCTCTTATCGGATTTATGACCTGGGAGGGCTACAACTACGAGGACGCAGTTCTTCTTAATGAGAAGCTCGTCCGTGACGACGTATACACCTCTATTCATATAGAGGAATATCAGATAGAAGCAAGAGATACTAAGCTTGGTACTCAGGAAATTACCCGTGAGGTTCCCAACGTCGGCGACGACGCTCTTAAGGACCTTGACGCTGACGGTATCGTAAGAATCGGTACTGAGGTGCGTGCAAACGATATCCTCGTTGGTAAGGTAACGCCCAAGGGCGAGACCGAGCTTACCCCTGAGGAAAGACTTCTGCGTGCAATCTTTGGCGAGAAGGCAAGAGAGGTTAAGGATTCCTCGCTCAGAATGCGCCACGGCGAAAGCGGTGTGGTAGTAGACGTTAAGGTTTACGACCGTTCAAACTCCGACGACCTCGCCCCCGGCGTCAATAAGGTAGTAAGAGTTTACGTTGCTCAGAAGAGAAAAATCTCGGTGGGCGACAAGATGGCAGGCCGTCACGGTAACAAGGGTGTCGTTTCGAGAATACTTCCTCCCGAGGATATGCCCTTTCTTGCAGACGGTACGCCGCTTGATATCGTGCTTAACCCCCTCGGCGTTCCTTCACGTATGAACATCGGTCAGGTGCTTGAGGTTCACTTAGGTATTGCCTGCCGCAGACTTGGCATCAAGATTATGACGCCTGTATTCGACGGAGCAAAGGAGACCGACATACTTGAGCTTCTCCGCCTCGCTGACTACACCCGTGATATCCGTCCGGGCGAGAGCGTGCGCGGTAAGGCAGTATTCAAAGAGGTTATCCGTGAAGACGGCAAGCGTGACCTTCAGAGAGTTGAGCAGGAGATAGTCGACGATGACGAGAAGCTTCGCTCCTTAATGCAGGAGGAGAGCCTTAAGGTTATCGACGGTAAGGTAACCCTTTACGACGGACGTACGGGAGAGCCCTTCGACAACCCCGTTACCGTTGGTATAATGTATTACCTTAAGCTTCACCACCTCGTTGACGATAAGATTCACGCCCGTTCGATAGGTCCTTACTCGCTGGTTACCCAGCAGCCTCTTGGCGGTAAGGCGCAGTTCGGCGGTCAGCGTTTTGGAGAGATGGAGGTTTGGGCGCTTGAGGCATACGGCGCAGCCTACACGCTTCAGGAAATTCTTACCGTTAAGTCCGACGATATTTCGGGAAGAACCAAGACCTACGAGGCGATAGTTAAGGGACAGAATATTCCTACTCCCGGTATCCCCGAATCCTTCAAGGTGCTCGTTAAGGAGCTTCAGTCACTTTGCCTTGACCTTCACGTTCTCGACAAGGACGGCAACGAGATTGAGCTTTCCGAGGTTTACGAGGAGGATACCCCCGTTTACAATTCGATAGAGGAAATCAACCGTACCGAGAAGCCTGCTGCAGATGTAGCAGAGGAAGCCGAGCTTGAGGGTGAGGAGCCCGACGAGGAAGGCGAGGAAGGCGAGGATTTCGACTTTGGGGACGGCGAATTCGAGGAAGATTTCGCTGACGACGAGGAATTCGGATTTGACGGCGAAGACGATTTTGACGGCGAGTCCCACGACGAAGATTAATTTAAGAGAAGGGAATGAGCAGCTAATCATTTCCGATTAAGCTGCTCGGTATATATAAAATCTATGGAAAGAAATGCGTTTGATTCAATCAGAATAGGCCTTGCTTCTCCCGAGACCATTCGTTCTTGGTCATATGGTGAGGTAACTAAGGCTGAAACGATAAACTACCGTACGCTTAAGGCTGAGCGTGACGGCTTGTTCTGCGAGAAAATCTTTGGCCCGACAAAGGACTGGGAGTGCTTCTGCGGAAAATACAAGAGAGTTCGTTTCAGAGGCAAGGTCTGTGAGAAATGCGGCGTTGAGGTTACTACCAAGAAGGTAAGACGTGAGCGTATGGGCTCTGTTGAGCTTGCAGCTCCCGTATCACATATCTGGTATTTCAAGGCCGTTCCCTCAAGAATGGGACTTGTTCTCGATATGTCGCCGAGATTCTTGGAAAGAGTAATCTATTTTGCAAGATATATCGTAATTGATCCCGGCAATACTCCTCTTGAAAAGAAGCAGCTTCTTACCGATGCTGAGTACAAGGAAGCAAGAGAGAGATACGCCGACGATTTCAAGGCAGGAATGGGAGCTGAGGCTATCCGTGAGCTGCTTGCTGAAATCGACCTTGAGAAGCTTTCAGCAGAGCTTAAGCAGCAGCTTGCCGAAAGCTCGGGACAGAAGAAGGTAAAGATAATAAAGAGACTTGAGGTTGTAGAGGCGTTCAGAAAGAGCGGCAACCGCCCTGAGTGGATGATTCTTGAAACCCTCCCCGTTCTGCCCCCCGATATCCGTCCTATGACTCAGCTTGACGGCGGTAGATTTGCTACCTCAGATATCAACGAGCTTTACAGACGAGTTATCAACAGAAACAACCGCTTAAAGCACTTTATCGAGATGAGCGCACCCGATATCATTATCCGCAACGAGAAGCGTATGCTTCAGGAATTCGTTGACGCTCTTATCGACAACGGCCGCCGCGGCAAGCCCGTCACGGGCGCATCGAACAGACCTCTTAAGTCGCTCTCCGAGGCGCTTCGCGGTAAGCAGGGACGCTTCCGCCAGAACCTGCTCGGTAAGAGAGTTGACTATTCGGGACGTTCGGTTATCGTCGTAGGTCCTACGCTTAAGATTTATCAGTGCGGACTTCCTAAGGAAATGGCACTCGAGCTTTTCCGTCCCTTCGTAATGAAGCGACTTATCGAGACTCAGAAGGCAAATTCCATCAAGGACGCAAAGAAGAAGGTGGACAGAGTAGCACCCGAGGTTTGGGACGCTCTCGAGTACGTTATCAAGGAGCATCCCGTGCTTCTTAACCGTGCTCCTACGCTTCATAGACTTTCAATTCAGGCGTTTGAGCCCGTGCTGGTTGAGGGTAGAGCAATTAAGCTTCACCCCCTCGTATGTCCTGCATTCAACGCAGACTTCGACGGCGACCAGATGCCGGTTCACGTTCCGCTTTCGAGCGAGGCTCAGGCAGAGGCAAGATTCCTTATGCTCTCTGCGAACAACCTCTTGAAGCCCGTTTCGGGTAAGGCTGTTACCGTTCCCTCGCAGGATATGGTGCTTGGCTCTTACTATCTTACCATCGACCATCCGGGCGAAGTAGGTGAGAAGGAGAAGGGCTGCGAAAAGGTATTCCGCAACTTTGCCGAGGTTGAAATGGCTTATGAGAACAAGGTTATCGGAATGCATACGCCAATCAAGGTAAGAGCGGTTAAGAATATCGGCGGCGAGGAAAAGAGCGCCGTTATCGACGCTACCTACGGAAGACTTATTTTTAACTCGAAGATTCCTCAGGACCTTGGCTTTGTCAACAGAGCAGAGGATCCGTTCTCGCTTGAAATAAGCGAGGCTACCACCTCGAAGAAGCTTAAGGAAATCGTAGACCGTACCATCAAGTATCACGGCTTTGCAGAGGCTGCGGCAGTGCTTGACAATATCAAGGAAATGGGATATAAGTATTCCACCAGGTCCTCCCTTTCTATATCGGTTTACGATATGACAATCCCCCCGAAAAAGAAGGAAATCCTCGCAAACGCTGCTGAGCAGGTTGAGAAGATTAACGATCTCTTTGCTTGGGGTGAGCTTTCCGAGGACGAAAGATATAAGCAGGTTATCAGCGTATGGGAGAGGGCAACCGACGACGTTACCAAGGCTCTCAACGACAACCTTGACAAGTACAACTCACTTAATATGATAGCTACCTCGGGAGCAAGAGGCTCGACTAAGCAGATGCGTCAGCTTGCAGGTATGCGCGGACTTATGTTTGCTACCAACGGTAAGACTATCGAAATTCCCATTAAATCAAACTTCCGTGAGGGACTTACGATGCTCGAGTACTTTATGGGTGCTAAGGGCTCTCGTAAATCGCTTTCGGATACGGCGCTTCGTACCGCTGACTCGGGTTATCTTACCCGCCGTCTCGTTGACGTATCGCAGGACGTTATCGTCCGTGAGGTCGACTGCGGAGCTAACTCGGGTATCGTAGTTTCGGATATCAAGGTTGGCGACAGAGTAGTAGAGAAGCTCTTTGACCGACTTGTCGGCAGATATACCGTAGGCGACGTAGTCAACGAGGAGACGGGCGAGCTTATCGTTCCCGCCAACACTATGATTGACGAGACTATGGCTCAGAGCATCATAGATGCAGGCGTTACCTCGGTTGAGGTAAGGACTATCCTTCGCTGCCTTGCTAAGCGTGGCGTATGTGTTCACTGCTACGGCGCAGATATGGCGCACGGCGACCCCGTTGCAATAGGCGAGGCTGTCGGCGTTATAGCGGCTCAGTCTATCGGTGAGCCCGGTACTCAGCTTACGATGAGAACCTTCCACACGGGAGGTGTCGCAGGCTCGGATATCACTCAGGGTCTTCCCAGAGTTGAGGAGCTGTTCGAGGCAAGAAAGCCTAAGAAGACCGCTATCGTTTCGGAATTCACCGGTACTGCCAGAATTCAGTCTGATAAGAAGCTTTCAAAGGTTATTATCCAGAATCCTGAGGAGCCTACCACGAGCGAGGTCGTTTACGATATACCCTTCGGTATGCGTCTTGCAATCGAGGACGGACAGTATATCAAGCGTGGCGAGCCTCTCACCGAGGGCTTCCTTAACCCCGCAGACGTTCTTCATATGAACGGTATTGACGCTGTATACGATTATATTATCCGTGAGGTACAGAAGGTGTACCGTGGTGAGGACGTTGAAATCAACGACAAGCACGTCGAGTGTATCACAAGACAGATGACGAGAAAGGTCAAGGTGGAGGACCCCGGCGACACCGAGCTTCTTTCCGGCTCTACGGTTGACATTCTTGAATTCCGTGAGGAGAATGAAAAGATTGAGGCAAGACGCAACGCAGGCGAGGTAACGCTCCGTTTTGCAGAGTCAGCGCCTATGCTTCTCGGTATTACCAAGGCTTCCCTTATGACCGAATCCTTCCTTTCCGCAGCTTCCTTCCAGGAGACCACCAAGGTTCTTACCGAGGCAGCTATCAGAGGTAAGGTAGATAAGCTTCTCGGACTTAAGGAAAACGTTATTATCGGTAAGCTTATCCCTGCAGGTACGGGTATTGAGGAATACCGTGCCGTTGAGGTTTCCGATAAGGACGCAAGACCTGACGATGCCTTTGGCAGCGTTGCAGAGATAATCACCTTTGCTCCCGAGGGAGAGAGCGTAACTCTTATGAAGGGCACGCCCGACCTTATCTCGGATGCAGAGTAAAATTTAATCAAGCTTGGTTGGGGCTGTCGCATTTAGGCATAACCGAATAAAAACGAGGGGTATTGTGGAAGAAACACAGTACCCCTTTAATAATAAGCGCAATTTTGAGGAAAATAAGGTTGAAAAACTCTTGTTTTTCCTCTTTTT
>JAZRCT010000017.1:0-5389 GCA_045659905.1 Eubacteriales bacterium
GTTGAAGGCTGCGGTATTCGGGACCTTTTGCTTATTTTCCTTGCCGGAAGTAACAGCCTCTGCGCCCTCAACCTCCTCGCCGTTAAGGACACGGTTGAAGCCGTCCATTATATAAAGAAGACCTGCTCCGCCGCTATCAACGACACCCGCTTCCTTAAGTGACGGAAGAAGCTCGGGGGTATGGTCAAGCGAACGGTGCATTTCCTTTATCAGGTCGTGGAAAAGCGTAGCTACGGTGCTATTCTCATTGAGCTTAGAGGTTGCGTATGCGACAGACTCTCTTGCAACGGTAAGTATCGTACCCTCGGTAGGTGATACCACCGTGGAATATGCCTGCTCCACACCCTCCGCAAGCGCACGCGCGAGGATTTTGGGGTTGGCGTTCTTGGAATTTTTAAGTCCCTTTGCCATTCCCGCAAAGAACTGCGACAGAATTACGCCCGAATTGCCCCTTGCGCCGATAAGCATTCCCTGCGACAGAGTATTCATTACGCTCGAAATATCGTCGCTCTCGTTTTCGTCAAGCGCAGATACTCCGCTATCGATGGTCATACTCATATTGTCGCCTGTATCGCCGTCGGGTACGGGGAATACGTTAAGCTTATTTACCTCCTCGGCGTTCGAGCGAAGCTCGGCTGCGCCGCCTCTCGCCATTTTAGCGAGCAAAAGTCCGCCGAGGTAGCGAAGTCCCCTCTTTTCCTGGGGCTTTTTCTCGTTTTTCTTCTCTATGGGCTTTTTTGCAGCAGCCTTTTTATCGGATTTCTTATTATTCAAATTCATATCCGCCTTATCTTTCTTTTCCTATAAAGAATAGCGCAAGCACTCCGGGACCTGCGTGAGCGCCGATTACGGGACCAACGAAATCTATCATTTCAACCTTGCCGCCACGCTCCTCTATCATCGATTTAAGAAGCTCAGCATCGCCGAGGCAATCTCCGTGAGAAATAAATACGGGGGCAGATTTGTCCTTGCAAAGCGTGCTGTACTTGTCTGCAAGCGCCGCAATAGAGGCTCTTCTTCCTCTCACCTTCGACATATTTATAAGGTGTCCTGCATCGTCCATATGAAGCACGGGCTTGATACCAAGAATATTTCCGACGAACGCCGTAGTTGCGCTGACTCTGCCGCCTCGCTTAAGATATACGAGGTCGTCTACCGTAAACCAATGGCAAAGCGAGGGAATAAGCGAATTTGCATATTCGTACGCCTCCTCTATGGTTGCGCCCTGCTCCTTTTTCTTTACCGTAAGGTACAAAAGCAAGCCGAAGCCGAGCGATGCTGAGCGGGTATCCACCGCAAGGAGCTTTCTTTCGGGATATTTTGCGCTGAGCGACTTCATTGCCGAAACGGCAGAATTGCAGGTTGTGCTTAGTCCAGTTGAAAAACCTATATAAAGTATATCCTCGCCTCTCTCGAGATAATCCTCAAACTCGGTCTCAAAGGCGGTGGAATTTACGGCGGAGGTCTTCGCTACGCCTCCCTTTCTCATTCTGTCGTAGAATTCTACGGGAGACATTTCATTATTATAATATTCCTTATTATCGTCAGAAAATCTGAATGTAAGCGATGCACTTGCTACGCCAAGCGCCGCAAGCTTATCCGACGGAATATCGCAAGCTGAATCGGTAAAAATTCTGTAATTACTCATAGTATAGTATTTAGCCCTGGGGCTTTTCCTTTCCTTGAATTTTCATTTGACTGCCATATTATAGTACATTTTTTAAAAAATGTCAACTATTTCGTCAAAATTAGAGCTTTTCACACTCTCTACTACCATTATTGACCAAAAGATATTATTTATTAAAGCTTAATTTGATAAAAGGCAATTGCCGCCGCTGCGGCAACGTTCAAGGAATCAACGCCGTTATACATCGGGATTTTAACCGTATAATCCGAAAGCGAAATAGTTTCCTTATCAAGTCCCGTGCCCTCAGCGCCAAGCACCAGAGCTATTTTCTCCGACGATAGAAGTCCTACGTCGTTTATTCCGACCGAATTATCCGAAAGTGCCATAGCGCAGACCTTGAAGCCCAAGGATTTAAGATACGGTATGCCGTTCTTCTTCCAATCCTCGTGACTTTTGCCTATTCTTGCAAACGGTACTTTAAATACCGTACCCATACTCACTCTTACCGCACGTCTGCAAAGCGGGTCGCAGCAGGTTGCCGTAATAAGCACAGCGTCAATGCCCAGCGCCGCCGCCGAGCGGAATATTGCGCCTATATTGGTAGAATCGGCTATCTCCTCAAGAACCGCAATTCTCTTAGCCGAGGAAAGAACCTCCGAAATATTCCTATTATCGGGACGCTTCATACAGCAAAGCGCTCCTCTCGTAAGCTCAAAGCCTGTAAGCCTTGAAAGCGTTGCCCTGTCGGATACGTATACGGGCATATCAGAGGGAAGCTTATTTAAAATATCAAGCACCTCGCCCCGAAGCAATCTCTCATCGGTAAGCATAGATATCGGCTCTACTCCCGATTCAAGCGCTACCTCGATTACGGTAGGACTTTCGGCTATGAATATTCCGTTTTCACATTCGGCGCTCGCTCTTAGCTGATTTCCCGTAAGTCTGACGTAGCAATCAAGCTCGGGCGCATCAAAATTATTAATTCTTATCTCTTTTGCCATACTGACACCACTCTTACTTATAATACCGTAATTATATCATAAGGATTATGCTATGTCAACTCTCACCGATTTCCACTTATCTTTACTTAGCGAAACGCAATTTAAACATATTCGTCAAAGCGCACCCTGTATGTTTGTCTAATTTGCATAGCGAAAAATGGAAATATTTTTCGAATTTATGATTTTGTATTCCTTTTTTGTATTTTTATGTTATAATGAGCTTAGCGTGTTGTATAGATTGAATAAATTAAGGAGAAAGCAAAAAATGAGAAAAGCAAAAATTCTTGCCTCTCTCGTCACACTGCTTCTTGTAAGCATAGCATTTGCATCGCTTACAATT
This sequence comes from Eubacteriales bacterium, assembly GCA_045659905.1. Lineage (GTDB taxonomy): Bacteria > Bacillota > Clostridia > Oscillospirales > CAG-272 > UBA1740. The sequence goes on from JAZRCT010000017.1 coordinate 2,969, forward strand.
ACCGCATTTGCCACCAACACCCTAACAGACGAAGAGGGCTTCGAATGGAATCAGGACAAGACCAAATTTAAGCTCGAAGAAGACCTCTGGATTGACAAGAGCTATTACGACGAAAGACAGGACAAGCCCTTTATCGTAGCTGTAAGAAACGGGAAAAGCGGAACCTGGTCGGTAAAAGGCTCTGCCGCTTACCTTTCCGACGCAAACAATTCTACAGGTGCGCTTGGCAAGGCAAAAAATGCTATTTCAGGCAACTATTATACCTGGTATGACGGTACGCCCTCCGCAAACGGCGGATATTACAATGACGGAGCGCTTGACGCCTACATTTTTATGATTAGCGACTACACGATGAAAAGAAAGGCGTCTAATGAAAATCAAAACGAAATTTACTCGAACCTAGCTCAATTTCAGGGCAAGCTCACCATCGATATGCGAGGGTTTAGCATAACTGCCGACGAAAATTACGTCAAGGATAGCGCTAACACCTCTTATCCCTCCATTTTCACTATGGAAATAAAGCGCTGGGCGGATTCAGGCTACAAGGATGCGGAGAAGACAATCAAGGACGAAGAATTTTTCCCAACTGACTATGTAATTAAGAACGGTAGCTTCTATACCTACGCAGCCTACGTGCTTCAATTCAAAGCCGATAATGCAACCTTGGAATCCGATGGAAGCTATACAAACTATCCAGACCTTGAGTACGCAACGAAATCCTTTACCTTTGACAACGTAAGCTTTGGTCTTACCGAGGGGGCAACGGCTACGAGATTTTTCAATTGCGCTAACGCAACCAACACTGCCACCGATGCTCCCGAGGGCTCAGGAGAGCTTATTCTTAACAACTGCACCTTTGACGCAAACGCAAATATGGATCCGAATACCTACTTCACCGTTATTTGCGCTAACTGCGAGAGCACCGGCAGAAATCTGAAGGTAGATATCAGAGTAAACGGCGGTAATATTTTATCATACGATTCTTCTATGGTTAAGCTCACCGACTTTCCCGAAACAACAAACGGAATATATAAAAAATCATCCAGTATGTATTTTGGCACTTATGACGGTGAATACATAAAGATAATAGTCCCATTCGACACTGCGCAAATTAACAACTCAAATTACAGAGCTAAAAACGGTAAGATTTTCGCCGATGCGACAACTCCGCTTATGTTCAGATTCAGAGAAACCGACCTCACTACCAAGACCTATACGCTTGACACCGAGGCTACCGCCTTTGAGGTGCTTGGAAGAAGCATTGATATTGAATATGAGGACGCATCGGTTTATCCCTTCATCGTTTTAAAGGACGACGGCACCTACACTCCCACTAAGTACCTAGCAGCAAAAATCCACACAAACGGCACCCAAATAGCGGACACCGACTCTGCTTTCACCTACGCTAAAGATTATATGGCGGAAAATAACGTATTTAACGGAACCGACTACGGAGAAAACCCGAAATCCGCAACTATATGTATGCGCCGTAATTATGCCTACCGCCAATTCACAAAAACAGACGGTTCCGGCTATCTTGACGAAACCTACGCCAACACGTCGCAATTTCAAGGACACCTGTACTTTGACCTCGGCGGACACACCCTGACAGGTCCTAAAGGTCAAGCAGTGCTTTTCGACTGCACTCTCAAGGGCTGGAATGATACCGCTAACGGCTGGCACGACGGCTATCTCGTATTCCCGACGGAGGTCACCGTAAGAAACGGCAGCATAGAGGTTATCGGTTCAAGAGGCTTGGTAGGCTTCGGGGTAAGCAGCACCGGTGCTGGAAAGTCGATTGACTTTAATGTTGAAAACGTATACGTTAAGGTTAAAAGCAATGTGAGCTTACTATACAAGGGCGGCACAAACAACGCAAATGGCGAGGCCGGCTCATCCGTCAATTTCACGGATTGTACCGTTGATTACAGCGAATCTGCTGAGCCTGCCTCATCTGCAACCATTTTCAGCCTCGGCGACAAATATACTAATACCAGCGTGAGCTTTGCCGGCGGCGAAATCAAGCTTGGCGCAAAGAAAGCAAAAATAAGCTACCGTGGTGAAAGCCTCGGAACTATTAGCTTTATAAAGAACGGCAGCGGCAATTATACCGTGCTTACGGCAGAAAACAAGCCCTCAGTAGATACAGAAGAGGGCGCAGCCTTCAATAAGGGCGAGCTTACCTTCGTAGCTTACTCAACCGACGGCACTACTACCACCTATACCCTCGTGCCTACGGCATCAATAGACCTTGACTTTAAGCCCAAGGCGTCGGTAACTCTTGATTCTAATCTTATATTTAATATCTATCTTCCTCAAAACGCAGGACTTGGCGAGGTAACTCTTAACGGTGAGGTGGTAACGCTCGGAGAAGCGGTAAACGGCTACTACCTTATCACAAAGGAGCTTTCTGCGTACGAG
>JAZRCT010000018.1:0-24840 GCA_045659905.1 Eubacteriales bacterium
GTTGTCGAACGACGTGACTGTATCAAGCAGGTTTGCGTGAGCGCCGATGCAATTCTTATTTCCGTCAAATACGACGAAGGGATAAGAAGTAACGGAGGAATACTTGTCGGGAATTACTCCGTGAGGAGTTGTAAGCTCATCCAACGTAAGAGGAGCTTCTTCAAGCTCATATACGGTATATCCGCCCGTAGTAGAGCCCTTGACGAAATGAAGCTTTACGCCGTCGGATAAGTAAATGTCGGTACCAACAGTCTTGCCCTCGGGAACAACGTACTTTAAGTATTCCGAGTCACTACCCTTACCGAAGTTTGCGCTTGAGCCATAATTGTTTGTGCCTGTCTCAAGTACGGTTATAAGCTCGGGATCATCGGTGAGTATCTTACCACCGTTGATAACAGTAGTTACTTTTACATATTTTCCTTCGGTTACCGTTGTGAAAATACTGATAGCCGATTTGGGAGCCTCTGTTTTTAAATCAAACGTACAGTCGTTATACGTAAGATTGAAGGGTGCTGCAACGGAGGTTGCTGACGGTTTATCGACCAAGGTCATAAGTGTCGCAGAGGTTGAGGTTGAGGTTATTCCAAACGTTACGTCATTAAACGTCAGGTTAAAGTCCTTATTTACGATAGAGCCATCACCAACGGAATCCCAGGTTGAAAGCGTCATTATGCCGTTATTGTTTGCCAGCATTGTTCCGTTAGAGAATACCAATGACGTCGGGAATACCTTATCTCCTGCTGCACCGCTGTAGCCCTTACTGGCTATTTTTAGCATAGGCTTCGAGGTAGAGCCTGAGGAAAGAGTGTATCCGCCAAGGTCAATATATACCGTACCCTGTATCTGAGCTAAGTTGTCGTAATATTCGGCCGTTGTAAGCGTGTAGTCTCTTCTCATTAAGACATATGCGGTCTTAGTCGTCGCATACGAACCGTTATTATAAGCGTTTTTAACGTAATCCTTAACAGTGCCGGTAGCTCCGCCCGAGCCGTTTGAGCCGTGGAAGTAAGCCGTAGCACCAATGCAGTTATTGTTTTCGTCAAAGATGACGAAGGGATACGCATCCGCATCGGCATATTTCTCGGAAATCATGCCGTATTCAGTAGCAAGAGGATTAACTCTTTGATCGGTCGTACCGAGAAGAAGCTCTGCTTTTTCAAGAGTAACGTCAGTGAATATTTCGGTAGACTTAACGTCGCTTAGGTATATCGGATTCATCTCCGAGCCCTCAAGGGGAGCCAAAACTGTGAGCTTCTGCGTCTTGTAGCCCACCTTATCGGCATAAAGCGGCTCGTATACCGTATGGTCGAAGGATACCTCTACCCATTCGCCCGCCTTTGTATATACGTTGTAATAGGATATGTTGTAGTCGGGGAACAGAACGGAATAATTTGAAAGCGATGCCATCTGAACGCTTATAATCCTCGACGTCGTGTCGTAAATCTTAAAGCTTATTCTGAAGGTTCTGCCGATATCCTCTTCTACAAGCTCTCCGCTCTTGATAATTTCCGAGTTCGTGAAGAGCGTTGCAAAGTTCTGATAGAACTGATCGTTAGGATTCCAGGTCGATGATGAAAATTGGTGAATTTTCATCGACGCCGTTCCATCGGGCGCTGTCGCAAAAGTCGTTGATACCTTGATACCCTTTGTGCAGCTACCGAGTGAGCTTGCAAGGGGAGACGAGTGTACGAGCACCTCACCCGCTTCGTTTACCTGCTTTACAAGAAATGCGACCTGCGTACCAACTTCGAGAGACATGACGTAATCCGTCACGTCAACGTCATACTGCCCTATTCCCGAAACTGGCGCAGTGCCTACGAGAGTGCCCACGGTTGCGCTGTCGGGAGCGCTTGCGTTAAAGTCTGAAAGCGCATATACCTCAAGCTTATTTACTGCATCGTTCGATACGTAGAGACGGAGGTTGTAAAGCTCGACCTCAAACTCCTCTACAGAAGCAGCATCGGGCTTTGTGAAGTAAAGGTAGGTTCCAATATCGGTTGTTACGGAGCTGATTTCCGAAGCCTTCTCTTTTCCGTTGCGGAAGGAGTAGGTATAAGCCTCCGTCATCTCTTTACCGTTATCACCCTTGATGCCTTTGGGTACTGTGAGTACGTATTCTTCATCGCACTCAAGAGTGGAGGTAGTAAGAGTCCACTCGGTGTTGCCGTACTGAGAGGTCCAGCTACCAACGACGGCTTCACCCTTAGAATTCGTGAGAGTAATCTTCGAGACCTCCTCTGCGCTGACAGAGCCGGTAAATTTAACTACTATGGGCGCATTCGAAGGCATTCCCGAGTAACTATCCGCAAGTCTTGATGCGTAAGTTACTTTAACCGCATCACCCTTGAGGTGATATCCCGAGAAGTCCCTAAACGCCTGATAGGTGCTTACACCGTACAGTCTGTCGATTCCGCTTGCGAAGGTATGCCCCTGGTCTACCTCAAACCACATAGTAACTACGTCAGCGGTTCTGCAGGCGTTTACGTATCCGTTTGAAGTACCGGTATAAGAACCGTCACCGATGTTGCAGGAAATGAACGTAGGTGAATGAGAAGAGATGATACAATACGGTCCCCAGCCGCAGCTCATATAAGTGAGGTCTGCGCCGTTGTCAAGTGCGGTTCCGTTTTAGGTAAGCCAAGGCTGTTCCTCACCGCCGTCAATCACGTAGCTGCCAAAGACGATATCTTCGGTTTTTCCGTTCTCGTAACGGCTCTTACCGTTGCAGCCCGGATATATTCTTCTTGCAAACGAGATATCCGGATTCTCTTCACCGAGCATAGTTGCCCAACCGCCCTTTGAATTACCGTATACGCCTATTGCCGTGTTATCAAAGGTATATTTAGAATGCTCCGATGAAGAAAGATAGCGGATATAACGTACAGCCGCCGTATCGACACGTCCGTTATTAAAATTATGTACGGAGTAAGTAGCATTATCGCCTGTAATGCTGTCACTGTCATCACCGTCAAAATATCCGTAGTGATCATCACGTGCCATAGGAACATAAGCGTGATCGAACGCTATACCGGCGTATCCGTTAAAGAGGAAACCGCTAAGGTGAGGACGGTCTGCGCTCTGAGTTCCGGACGCCAAATGTTCACTCGAATTTGAAAGAACCATAACGGGAACGTTTGATGCCGGTGCTGTGGGGTAAGTAATGTGCATATAAAGGTTAAGGTCAATCGGTGTTCCGTCCTTATTAACACAGTCCTCTATCTTCTCTGCCTTGGTGTGCTTAACACGGATATACTGACCGTTTGCATCTTCGTTACCGTCCGCATCAAGCCATACGGGAGCGGTTTCGTCGTGACCGTTCTGAGTTGCCTTGCGGTTGCCGCTTTCATCAACCCATTTTACGATAACGTCTTTCTTCTTTGCACGGAAATCGTTGTTCCATACCTCAACGATTCTTTCAAGCGTACCGTCTGCGCCGTGCTTATCCATTTCCCAGAATACGTGATTGAACTCAATATTGTATCCTGCCGGAACTACCATATTGTTGTTGTAAGAGCCGGAGGAAAGACCGACGTTTTCAAGGTAAGTACCGTTTTTAACGTTAACTCTTAGCTTCTGAACCGACCAATCAAGATTGGGAGATATCGCTTTACTATTATTAAGGTAATCGAGTACGACTACTATATATCCTCTCTCAATCATAGAGGTCATAATATTCACGTCACTGTCCGTGCCTATGCGCTCTACGGCGGTATTCACAACGTAGATAGCAACGGGAGTGGCGTTTATAGCTTTGCCGGTTATTACCTCGCCGCCCGCATGGTAAACTGATACCTCAACGGGTATTCCTATGTAACCGTCTTCGGTGACCGAAACGGTTTCACCAATTTTATAGGCTGAAAGCTTTTCTTCGATCTCTGCCATAGCATCGATTGCACCCGAGTCTTGCGCACAAGCAGCAACACCGCCCGTGATGCAAACCGAAACTAAAAGGATAAGAGAAAGTATCAAAGCACCTATTCTTTTTTATTCATATCGCCTTTTCTCCTTTTTATATTCTATAATTTTTATAGGTTTCAAACGCACCTTTTCAATTCAATTGTAACACATAGATATTGGCAAAAGCACGGATTATATAGCACATTTTAGTGACAATAATCCACAATCTCAGGAGAAATGAAAATTCTATATACAAACTTCGGTTTAAAAATTACAGCAAAATACAAAGCTGCAAAAGAAAAAAGGAGACTTTGCAATCAAAGCCCCCTTACACCCCGAAAGCATTTTGAAGTGTTTTCATTTTATTCCTTTTAATTTAATTAAGGCGTTAATTAGCGCCGTAAAGCCGCACTACGTCTGCATCCGCAGCAGCCTTTATTTCTTCTAAGTGTGCGATTTTGTTTTCAATAGACACCTCGTCGTCGTAATCGTCGAAGTTCTTTGCCTGATTCTTCTTTACAGTGAATATAGCCAAAGTTGCGAAGAGCAAAGCGAAGGATACGAAAACTGAAGCAAAAAGAATACCGAGAATTATAAGTCCGGAATTCTGGAAATTAAATACGGTAAATCCGAAGAACGTCCATTCTCCGCCGAGCTTAGCAACGTTGTCGCCCGTGAATATGTAATCACAATATACATTCTGCCACACAACCGCCAATAGGGCAAGCGCTATAAATCCAAGCGCAAGCGCCGTGAACAGTATTAAAGGCACTTTGCTTTTCTTTCTGATTGGGCTTGTGTCCCTGATAGCCTTAAGGCTTTCGGTAGCCGCCGCTGCGTACTCCGAGGCAACCTTTGCCGAGCGATATTTCTGCTCTGCTGCTACCTTGTCGGCAGACTCCTCCTCGTCACGGACGAAGGATACAATTGACGAGCCGTCCTCATTTACGCTCTCACGCACACGCAACCAGCCGAAATACTCAAGCTTCTTCATTTCAAGCTCGCATTTTTCCTTGGTATCGGGGCGCACTACGATATTTCTTTGCTTTAATAACATACATCTGCCTCCTTAATTAAGCTTCTCTTTGCCATCGCCCTTAACGAAGAAGGAGCAATACTTGCAGTAGGTTATGCAGGTGTTGGCATCGGACTTGCCGCTATTCTTAGCGATATCAAGCTTATACTGACCGTATACGTAGCCAAGCCCCATACCGTCGGACGATTCAATCTCAGCGCCTGCCGAATGCTTTACAATGCGGTAGCTTGAACGTCCGCAAATCGGACAAACGTCAGCGCTTACCGACTTAAGAGCCGAAGATGCCGCAATATTGTAAACGAGAACGTACACCAAGGCAGAGGGGATAAACAGCAACGAGCCGAAAATATCCATCGTAAATAAATCATTGATTACCTTGACTATATCAAAGCGTCTGAAATCAAGCTCGGTGACGTATAAGAACGCCAGAACGAGAACGATAACGTAAGCGGCAATAACGGAAATGAGCGATACGAAGGTATTAACCTTAAGCTTCTTTGAATAAGCTCCGCCCGAATGTCCTACCTCACCGTGATTGTCGGAAACGAATTTGACCGTATTCCTCTTTCCGTCAATAATCGCAAAAAGCACGGAAACTCCCGCAAATACTACTGCAAGCGCAATAGTGCATATCAAGCTCGAAACGGTCTTGAAAGCACCGGCTGCGATGCCAAAAGAGCTAAGGAAAAGATTGGCTAACCACAAAGCTCCCGTAAATGCTCCGAATATGCCCAGCAAAAGAAGTGATTTAAGCCAGGGAAAAGCAATCTGCGCCCTAACCTTGCGTGCGTAGTTGCCTACCTGCGCCTCATCCCATTTCTCGAGCTTTGAAAGATATACGTTGGACGCCTTATCTTGATTAAATTTCATCGCTACCTCCTGAAATATAGCTGTACCCTCACTTGCGATACGATATACTAATACAAAATTATTTTATTATAAATCTATGAAAAAGTCAACAGCAAATTAACTAAAATATCAACTTTTTCGTTTAATTATTGCAAATTAGCCAAAATTACGGCCGATTTATTGTAAATAACCTAAAAAACAGTTCACTATACAAAGCGGAGCTGCCTCGAATGCAAAGCGCATTTAAGACAGCTCCCGTTAATTATTCGTTTATTTTACCAGATGTCTTTTAATTTTTCTTGAGGTAGTCTTCTCAAACGGCTCGTCACGAAGCTCAAGCTGCTTTATATGCTTGAAAGCCGGAAGCGTACGGTTGAGATTCAGAATCTTCTCGTGAATTTCCGAGTAAGCACGCTCCTTATCTGCACTCTCTCCGTAAACCTCAACGGAGGGATATACTATCGCTACGAGATTGACGGTCTCGCCGTCCTCGCCCTTTCTTCCGACCACGACGGCCTCGCCGATTTCTGGGATATTGTCAAGATACTCCTCAATTTCCTCGGGAAATACGTTCTTACCGTTCTCAAGAACTATTACAGACTTAAGTCTGCCCGTGATAAAGATATATCCGTCCTCGTCCATATATCCGATGTCGCCCGTTCTGTACCAGCCGTCCTCGGTGAACGCTTTTTTATTTTCTTCCTCGTTGTTGTAGTAGCCAAGCATTACGTTGTCGCCCTTGACCTGAATTTCACCCTCGTCAAAGCCCTTATCGTTCTTGCCTCTCGAGTCGATTCGGACCGTACAGCTGGGAACGGCAGGACCTACCGAGCCGCTCTTGAGAGCATAGTAGGGGTTTACCGAAATCAGCGGCGAGCACTCGGTAATTCCGTAGCCCTCCGTAATGGTAATGCCGAAGGCATCAAACTGACGCATCATTTCGGGATTCAACGGAGCGCCGCCCGATACCATCTTGCAAAGTCTGCCGCCAAATGCCGAAAGCACCTGCTTAAAAAATACACGTCTTAAATCTATGCCGATTTTGCGAAGACCGTTTGAAAACGCCATAAGGAAGCGAAGAATTTTTTCCTTGCCGCCCTCCTTTGCCTTTGCCATAATCCTGTTGTACATAGTATTAACGAAAAGCGGTACGAGAACGAGACCCGTAGGCTTGTACTCGGCAAAATTCTTCATAATATGACGGAGCGAATCGTTGATGCCGATTTCCATACCGTAGTTCATTCCCGCAATCATACAAGCAAGCTCGTAGGTGTGATGAAGCGGAAGCACAGATACTATCGTATCGTCAGGGAAGAATTCAACCGTAGCGCAGGCTGCGTTTACCGTGCTGAAGATATTTCTTTCGCTAAGCATTACGCACTTACTCGTACCCGTAGTGCCCGAGGTAAAGAGCATTACCGCAAGCTCAGACTCGTCACGCTCGGCAAGCTTGAAATCACCTTCGTCAAGCATAGCCTGTCCCTTTGACATAACCTCGTCAAGTGAAATTACCTTACCGCCGTCGCTCTCACCCACCATAGGGATAAAGGTCTTAAGCGAGGAATGCTCCGCAATTGCAGAAGCAAGCTTCTCGTTGAAATTCTTGCCGTAAACTATCGCCTCTGCGTCAACCCCTGCAAGGAAGCCCTCGATTTCCTTGATATCAAGCTCCTTGTCCATAGGAATTACGATGCCGCCCGAAGCAAGCACCGCAAGGTAGCTGCACACCCATTCAGGTGAGGTCTCGCCGATTACGGCAATTCTTTTGCCCGAAAGTCCGAGCGCAGTAAGTCCTGCCGCCTCACGCAGCACCATATCAGAAAACTCTGCGTAGGTAAGGCTGAGGTATTCTCTGCCCGAAACATATCTGTAAAGCGTCTTGTTGCCGTGAGTTCTTATATTGGAAAGGAACTCCCGTACGTTATGAACCTCATTGAAAATTCTTTTAGTCTTCTTTCTCTTGTTCATAAAAATCTCCTCAAATCAAAAACAAAAGTAAATATTATTTTACATAAAGCGCAATAAATGCGTGATTTCAAAAATAAGGGGCTGTCGCAAATGCTTTGCTTGTGACAGCCACCGTTTCGTGATTAATTCTCGCTAAGCCACTTCTCTGCAGTAGCCTTGGACATTCTCTTTATATCCTCTTTAGCATACTTCGAATCTGCGCCGCCGTTGGTATAAAGGAAGTAATTGCCCTCTGCGGTAACGTAAAGTGTTTCTTCGTATCCGTTAGCATCGCCAAAATTACCAAAGGTAACCTTTTTGACTATCTCGGATGCTGCTGTATCGTAAAGCTTCTTACAAATAGCCTTCTGCATTTCTCTTCTCCTTTTTAGTTTTGTCACTTACCACACTATTGTAGCACCATATGTGTTGTTTTGCAATAGAGATTTTTTAATTTTTTGTAAATTATTTTACATTTTTAGACAAATGTCTTTTATCTTTTGCCTATTCGTCTGATTTTTGCGTTCCTGCTTTCACCTTTTTTATAGGAATCCATCATTTTCTTCGCCTCGTCTGCCCTCTCGGTCGAAAATATAAAATGCCTATGGAAGACGCCTGCAGAATCAAGCTCCTGCGTCTTATCGCCCATATAGGTGTGCTGAGAATTGAAAATCTGATTTCTGTGTCGGTAGCAGCGCATAATCGGGAATTTCTCTCCGTAGCGGTCGGTAAGCGCAGCGCTTGTGCATTTATCACAGCCGAAATTCTCGCTTATAAAGCAGCGCTCCGTAATCATAAGCGGCATTCTTCCCTGCACGATTACTCCGCCGCCTATATCTCTTGCCATAGGCAAGGTAAGCTCGGGCGAGAGCAGGCTGCGGGCAACGCCCGCAGCTTTAATCAAAGCATAGCTCTTTTGGTTAGATATATTAAGCCTGAAATCGCCAATCGGCAAAAATCCAAGCTCACGTACGGGCGCAATTTGACCTATATTTGATACGAGCGCATATTTCACTCCAAGCTCACGCACCGCAGAAAGCTCACGCAGCGTTTTCTCCCATTCGCTTTCCATAATTATCGGCGGTATAGCCACGCCAAGCCCCTCGCAGTCGAAACTATACTCGGTCAAAAAGGCGTCAAGCGGAAGAAATACCGTGTCGAAGTAGCCGCTCGGCAAGGCAAAAAGCAGCTCACGGCAATTCTCACTGCTATAAATAACAGCCGTTTTGAGCATCGACGAAGCCGCCCTGCCCTCACGGTTGATTTTTTTAAAATCAAAATTCAGTACTGCCGCCACTCTCGCCCTTATCGGTAAGGCAAGGCGCTCGGTAAGCTGCGCCACGGCAGAGCGGCGAAGCGAATTAAGCTCCGACGGCGAAAGATTCACTCCCTCGTCGATTTCAAGCTTAATATCCTCTCTATCGAGCATAAAATGGCTTCCGCCAAGCTTCATTAAGCGCTCGGCAACCGAATCCTCGGTCAGCGGCGACGAGCGTGCAGGCTCTGCCTCCTTGCCCTGCGCCTCCACCGAAATGCGTCTGATTTCCTTGCCGCATCTTTCCTTTATATAAAGCGAGGCGCAAAGCCAAGACGGCTCGCCAAGCTTTATTTTTGCCTCTACCGCAATTTTTTGCCTGAGAACGCCGAATTCAAGTCCCGATTTTTCCTTGGTGATTTGCTTATCGGCATCGCTCCTGACACCCGTCATTTTCGAGGAAAGCTCCCCCTTGAAATACCCGTCGGTAAAGCCGCCCCTTGAAAAAATCTCCGAAAGCTCCCGCATTTCGGCATCGGTAGCCGCCCGCCTTTCGTCAAGCAACGCCCTGAAAATTCCCGTCACTCTGTATACGTAGTCGGGCGATTTCATTCTTCCCTCGATTTTCAGTGAGGCTACGCCCATATCTATAAGCCTTGGAATATGTTTTGCCAAGGAAAGGTCCTTAAGCGACAGAGGATACCCCTTCCCAAACGGAAGCCTGCAGGGCTGAGCGCACTCGCCTCGGTTGCCGCTTCTTCCGCCCACCATAGAGGAAAAAAGGCACTGCCCCGAATGGCACACGCAAAGCGCTCCGTGGACGAACACCTCGCACTCGGCAAGCGAATTCTTGCATATTTTTTCAATATCGCCCTCCGAGCATTCTCTTGCAAGCACCGCTCTCGTAAGTCCCAGCGAATAAGCAAAATCAGCCCCCGCCGTATTGTGTATTCCCATCTGAGTCGAGGCATGAAGCTCAAAATCGGGCAACCTCTCACGGATAAGCGAAATAAGTCCGAGGTCGCACACGATAAGCGCATCTACGCCTATTTCATAGAGCTCTCGGCAGTAGCCGTACGCCTCCTCAAGCTCCCTGTCGTATACAAGAGTATTCACCGTGACGAAAAGCTTAACGCCGTGAAGATGGCAAAAGGCTACGGCATCGGCTATCTCAGATAGCTCGAAGTTCTTGGCAAACGCCCTCGCCCCGAAGCGCTTACCGCCTATATACACAGCGTCAGCTCCGCCAAGCACCGCTGCATAAAGAGCCTCCATACTGCCCGCAGGACATAAAAGCTCGGGCAGGTCGGTTTTTCTTCGCATTATTCCATCTCCTTTTGTCTAAACTAAAGTGTATTTTCTGGCTATTTTGTAAATATTCATTTACTACAAGTAGCAACAACCGCCACTCCCGTACCCGCTACGTTTTCAATAAGCGCGTCGCCAACTCGCACGGAACTCGGCGCTGTATTTTTATTGATTTCACTCATAACCGAAAAGACCTTAGCCTTTGGGACTGCGTCCTTCGTCTTTACCGAAATCACAGAGCCGTCGGCGCACTTCATAGTCGTAGTCACTGTGCGCTTGGGGTTCGTACATTCGGTCAGAGCATAGCTCTCGCCTCTTTTGCAGGCGTTTCCGCTAACCTGCGTCACCTTGCCCTCGTCAAGCGTCACCTCAAGCCTGCAGCCTCTCGGGCAGACGATGCAGGTAAGAATTCTTTTATCACTCATCTCATTTACCTCTCAAGCCCTACTCAAGACAGACGGTAATCTCACCGTCTGCCTCCAAAAGCGCCTCACGCTTAAGCGTAATCGCTTCCATTTCACCCGGCGCAAGCCTAAGCGCACGTTTTTGGTACAGCACTCCGTCCTTTGACCTGACGGTTATTTTCTTATCCGAAAAGACGTCTGTCACACGGAAATAAATTTTAGTATCGGCAAGCTCGTTTAACACCTGAGGGACGGTATACCTTACGCCGCTGCGGGCAATCACCTTTATCGATACGCCGTCACCACCCTTGCCGCCTCTTATATACTCGGCAGCCGCCTCGCCGCAAATTGCGCCCTCCTCGGACACGTAATCAACGAGGTCGTGGACGTGAAGCGCATTTCCGCAGGCGAAAACTCCCTCGATTTCGGTCTGCCTGTTCTTATCGACGACAGCGCCACCGGTAGCTCTGTCAAGCGTAATACCAAGTCCTGCCGAAAGCTCGTTTTCGGGAATAAGTCCGCAGGAAAGCAGAAGCGTATCGCAGGGTATGTATTCCTCCGTACCGACGATAGGTCTTCTGTCATTATCCACCCTTGCAATAGTAACGCCCGAAACCCTATCCTCGCCGTGAATATTTACCACGGTGTGAGAAATCAGAAGCGGAATATCGAAATCGTTAAGGCACTGCTCTATATTTCTGGCAAGTCCGCCCGAGTATGGCAAAAGCTCTACTACCGCCTTTACCTTTGAGCCCTCAAGCGTCATTCTCCTCGCCATAATAAGACCTATATCGCCCGAGCCGAGAATCACTACCTCACGCCCCGGCATATAGCCCTTCATATTTACGTACTTCTGCGCCGTGCCCGCAGTATAAATTCCCGCAGGGCGTCTTCCCGCAATATTAAGCGCTCCCTTGGGACGCTCACGGCAGCCCATAGCAAGCACGACGGTGCGTGCTTTTACCTTAAAAATTCCAAGCTCTGAATTCTGTGCGAATACGGTCTTGTCCTTTTCTATTTTAGTGACCATCGTATTCAGCATATAAGCGATTTTTCTTTCCTTGACCATTTCGGCGTAGCGCTCTGCGTACTCAGGGCCGGTGAGCTCTTCTCCGAAGCGGTGAAGCCCGAAGCCGTTATGTATGCACTGACGCAAAATTCCGCCGAGCGCCTCGTCACGCTCAAGAATCAGAATATTCCCGACTCCCGCATCGCAGGCGCTGACGGCGCACGCCATTCCCGCAGGTCCGCCGCCGACTATAACCAAATCGCAATTTATCTCTTTAAGCTCTGCCATAGCAAGTTACCCTTTTGTTTTTCCCAAATTTATATAAGATTCGCCGCCGGATTTCGTTACCTCGATATAATCTATGCGAAGCTCTCTTGCAAGAAGCTCAACTATATAAGGCGAGCAAAAGCCGCCCTGACATCTTCCCATTCCCGACCTCGTTCTACGCTTTATTCCGTCAAGGTCGGAAGGGCGGGGATTGGCTCTTATCGCTTCTATAATTTCGCCCTCGCTTATCATTTCGCACCGACAGATAATATGCGCATACTCGGGAAATTTTCTGATTATTTCATTCTTTTCCTCGGGAGTAAGCTCCGAAAAATAATGCATAGGCTTTCTTCTGCCCGAGAAATCCGCCCTCGGTACAAGCGCAAGTCCTGCCTCTCTCAGCATATCAGCGACGTACTCGGCTATGGCAGGAGCGCTCGTAAGTCCCGGGCTTTCTATTCCTGCGCAATTTACAAAATTCGCCCTTGTCATATTTATTATGAAATCACCCGTAGAGCCGGTCGCGCGAAGTCCCGCAAATGAGGTAATGACCTTCGAAAAGTCAATTCCCGACACCTGCTCCGATGCAAGCGCACGAACCTGCGCCAAGCCCTCAGCGGTGGTTGCTGTATCCTCTTTGTCCTCTATATCGACTGCGGTAGGACCTATAAGCAGATTTCCCGAAACGGTAGGCGTAACGAGCACGCCCTTGCCCATCTTTGACGGACAGCGGAATACCGTATGCGACACTACCCCCGACGCCGATTTGTCAAAGAGAAGATACTCGCCTCGGCGTGGCTTTACGCTAAAGCTTCCGTCGCCTACAAGCGAAGCGATTTTATCAGAATACACTCCTGCGCAGTTGATAATATATTTTGTCTCTACGCACTCGCCGCTTGCCGAGGAAACTATGTAGCCCGACGAGCTTTCCTCTATTTTAGCCACCTCAAAATTGAGCTTTAATATTGCGCCGTTGTCTATTGCGTTGCCTACCGCTGCAATGCACAGCTCGTAGGGAGCGACTATTGCGCCGCTTTCTGCAAGAAGCGCACAGCACACGCCCTCGCCAACGCCCCTCTCGCAGGCAAGCACCTCGTCTCTCGTATTAAGGAGCGAAAGTCCCTCGACGCCGTTATTTATACCTCTTTGATACAGCTCTCTGAGCGTGCGTCTATCCTCGTCGTTAAAGCCTACGACGAGCGAGCCTATTCGATAGTATTTTACTCCAAGCTCGTATGCGTATTCCTCCATAAGCTTAGAGCCTCGCACGTTAAGCCTTGCCTTAAGCGAGCCCTCCTTTGCATCAAAGCCTGCGTGGACTATGGCGCTGTTTGCTCGGGTAGCGCCCATAGCTACGTCGCTCTCACGCTCAAGAATACAGACACGAAGATTATATTTCGTCATTTCACGGGCAATTGCGCCGCCGACTACTCCTGCGCCTATTACCGCAATATCAAACATTAAAAACCTCCACAAGAAGAAATTAAACACTCTTTTATCTTATTTATTTTAACATATTAAAGCCGACAATTCAAGCAATACCAAAAATTTCGAAAAATTGCCTTTACGCAATCACACCGTTCCTGAATTATAGCGTCAAGCTAATAAGAAAAGGGGGCTATCGCATTTAGGCATAACCGAATAAAAAACGAGGGGTATTGTGAAAGAAACACAGTACCCCTTTTGATAATAAGCGTAATTTTGAGGAAATTAAGGTTGAAAAACTCTTGTTTTTCCTCTTTTTTATTAGTTTTTTATTCTACCGCCGTTTGCTGAACTCTCGCCGTACCCTCGTACGTCTTCGGTCGCAAACGCCGCCTTCCTACCTAAATTCGTTCGCCCCAAGGTTCAGTATTTTCTTTTAAGCTTACCAAAGCGTTGGTGTAACGCTGCTTAAATCAAGCGAAACGTCCTTCCTAATGCCGCCGCTTGTCACGTTGATTTTCACAGCACTTCCCTGCCTTGCGTTAAGCATTGCGTCTACTACCGTAAAGGACCTCGTAATGGAATAGGTCTTACCGTCTACCGTAATGGAATTTATTACGTCGTTTTGCGAAAGTATATTTTTAACGATACTGTCGTCGTCAACTCCGCTTACTATAACAGTCTCGACCTTATGAACCTTACCCGTCGTTTCGTCGTATACGCTCTTTGACTCGGAAATTGAAACGCTGATTCCAAGCATCACTCTGTATACGCCGTCGTTTGCCTCATTCATATTATCGTAGTAAATTATGTTTTCGGCAACCGCCTTCGCTACGTTTGAAGGAATTGCGTATCCGATATTGTCAATAGTGCTGGAGGTTATTTTTGCATTGACTATACCGATTACGTTGCCCTCGTCGTCAAAAAGCCCTCCGCCCGAATTTCCGCCGTTTACCGCCGCATCAATTCGCATAACCCGCATCGTAACCTCAGTAGCTCCGTCAACTCCCGTCATAGTGATATTCTCGCTGTCAACGTTGATAGCGCCAACCGTAGCCGAAATACCCTCGCCCTCGGGATTGCCTATGGCAATTGCGGTCTGTAAAACCGATACGTCGTTTGAATCGGCAAAATTCGCAGCCCTTGCGCTGCTGGTCTTAAGTATATTACTTCCCTCTACCTTAAGGACAGCAATATCGTACTTCATAGAGCCGCCGACGTAGGTTGCGGGAATAGCGTAGTCCTCGTATTCCATTCCGTAAAGGTAAACCTTTATTTCGTTGCTTATCTTATCGCTCTCTACCGAGTAAATATTATATACGACGTGATAATTCGTAATAATGTAAGCGTCGCCCGCCGTCTTGTCAAGCGAATAAATTACGCCCGCTCCTGCCGATGCCTCATTATAATACTGCGGCTGATAGTAGGGCAGCGTCTGCTTTGCGCATTCAAATATTGCGTTGATGCTTACCGCCGAAAGAAGACCCTTGCTTGCCGCAAGCAGGCTTGCCGAGTGATTTGAATTTATGGTAATGTCCTGCTCGGTAACGCTTATATTAGGCTCAATACCCGAAATAAGCTCCTCGACCTCCTCTCGAGTCATATACTCGTCCCGGGATTCGGTGTCGTCCGTTTCCTCATTCCCGGGCGTCGTAACCGGCGCTTGAGGCGCACTCGGCACACTCGGCGTGCTAGGCACGAGGGGCGTTTTGGTCTCGTCGCCGCCCTCCATATCCTTTATCATATCGCTGAGCGCCTCAAGCGAGCAGGATGCCATAAACGCCATAGCCACAGCCAATACCAAAATAACGGCTATAATCCGAATTCCTTTTTTCATACGAGCCTCCGTATAATAAGCGAAGCCTTACGCTTCGTCTTTTTTTCGGCATACGGACGGTTGCGCCCTTTGCCGACCTTTCTTTTATTCCTTACTTATTGTAACACATTTTTGTGAAAGGTCTGTTAATAAACCGAGAATATCTTTTCAATTTTATTTGAATTCGATATTTCGTAATCAAAAGCATCACTAACAAAAAAGAGAGGACATTTCGGCTACTAAACCGATTTGTTCTCTCTTTTTCGTCGTTATAATTGTTTGGGCTTATCCCATAAATCCACCGAGTGTTACACCCAGTGTCATATTTTTGTTAATAATAGTGTTCATATCGGTCTGATAGGTATTATACTTGGCAAGGTTAACAAGATATTCCTCGTACGCTGCCCTAAGCTCAGGAACGTTCTTAATCATATTCTCTCTGAATACGGCCACGCAGGACGCCGCCTTCGCCATATTAAAGAAGAACTCGTTGGTTCTCGTTGTGAAAGCATATCCGTTGTCAGCAAGCCTGTCTGCTACGTCACCGTAGGTCTTGATGTCGGCAAGATTTGCGTTACCGATAACAGACTCGTCCTTAACCTCAGCGATAAACTCCTTCTCAATCTTCCACTGATTCATAGGAGTCCAGGTGTACTGATGCGGGAAGTCTACCGAGTTAATATATTTGTTATCAACCTGCTCGATTACTACCGCACACTCGAAGTTAAGACCGCTGTGCGATATGCAAAGGCGCTGATATGCGCTGCGGCTCTTCTCGTTTACGCCGCCAAGCTCAAGCGACTGCTTAGGACGCATAGTCCTATCAAGAACGTAGTCTTGGGAGGTAAGTATCGAGAACGTCATCGAGGGCGTGGTGGATACGATGGTACAGCGAATTGCTATCTCCTCACCATCTATCGTCTTGTAGAGCCAAGCAGTCTTCTTGTCGTCGGAAAGCCTGATATCAGCCGCCGTAACGCCGAGCCACTTAACCGTTTCGCTACCGCCCGCAAAGGATATTTCGTCCTGTATTACGACGGTCTTTCTGTTATTGGTGTAGAGAAGACCTCTCTTTGCGTAGTTGGTCGCCGAGCCGTAAGCCGTGGTATTGTCTATTATTGCTATCATACCGTACTCGCTCTCCTGATAATCGATGAGCTTTCCGCCGCCGTATAGCGACTGACCAAAGGGCATATTAGTCTGAGAAGAAGTCATACATACTACGTTTGCGCCCTCTGCGTTCATACGGGTATAGGCGTATCTGTACTCGTTATTCCAATATTGGTAAACGTTGTAGTTCTCAGATCCAAGGTCGCAGAACCAGGTGTAATTCTTATTTGCGTAAATAAAGTTACCCGAATCAACCTGACCGTGCGAAGCGTCGTTCTGGTTGCCCATAAGTCCCGTGTAAAGCGCACCGTCGCCCCACGACTCACGAGCTATCGCACCGTCGCAGGATTCTATCTTATAGGAAAGAGCTAGCTCGTTCTTGGCAGTCTCTACGTCAAGATCCTTATATTCCTTCTTATATCCGAGAATATCGTAAATTTGAACGCCCTTCTTTGGTATCTGCTCTATTCTGAGCGCCGCAAGCGACTCCTGACCGAGCATCTCTGCCGCATAGAAGAACGTACGAGTATCAAGGTACGATTGGCCAGAGTCGTGATAATTCCAGTACTGAAGCCCTGAGGGCATAACCTTGTTGCTGTCTGTGTATAGCTTAGAGGTGAACTCTATCTGGCAGGCAAAAAGGAAGGTCGTATCCATACCCCACATATTAAGGAAGCCCATATCGTCGCCCACTGCGGAGTTGAGCACCCAAATCATACGGAAAAGCGAATTGGTGGAGTATGACCAGTAGTTAGGAGACTCAACGTACGAGCCGTCGGGTGCGTACATTGAAAGACCGTTCTCGGCAAGAGTCCTGGTATTATTCTCAAGCAAATACTTGGAATATTCTACCCATCTGTCGTAATCGTAATCGGGATTTGCACGATCCTCGGCCGCAACTATATCCTTTATACCGATAATGGAGAGCGCCGCCGTAACCATACCAGAGGTACATACTGCGTTCCAGTTGTTTCTCATAGTGGTGTAGTATGCGGAAGTACCCTGACGGCGGTTGTTGATTTCGCATCTTCTCGTGCCTTCAACACCGGAAACTATTGCGCCGTGATATACACCGAGTCTGTATATTGCGTCCTCAATAACTCCAACGTCAAGTCCCCACTCCTGCCACTGATTGTACATCCAGTCGTACGCAAGCGCATAAGGCGCAGCAGCATCGGCGCAGTTGAGGAAGTGTCCCTGTCCCCAGTGCGTCCAGCCCGCCATCTTTACGGCAGCCTCGTAAGCGAGATATCCGTATACCTCCTTGCGGGTAATCTGATAGCAAAGCGCAAGGTCTCTTATATAGGTGTTGTAAGAAACCGATTCGTTAAGACGGCCGCCGTCCCAGTCGTAGCCGCCGTTGTAGGTACTGGAATTCTGCGCGAACTCCGAATCGTGAGGGTTAACGAGCGTACCGTTAATCCATGAACCGTCCTCTACCGTTTCACCGTCAGCGTTGACGTAGGTATACGGCTCAAGCTTATCTCTTAAAAACGAGCCATCAAAATCCGAAATTTTATGGTCGTCGTTAACACCGTCTGCGCTCCAGACTCCGTCCTTTGCCCAATATCTTAATCCGTGACGGAATTTTACGTAGGTATCGTTCACCCTCGCATTCGCAGAGCTGTTTTCGTTGTAGGTATTGGTAACGAAGGTATCGAGATAATATTTAAGGTTCTCGTCCTCTACCTTACCCGAATATACGTCGTTGTAATAATCAAAGGTATCCTGTGATTCAACCATAAGATAAGGATGCTTGAAATAGGTAACCGAGCCGTCCTCGTTTTCAACCTTGGTGTTTTCCTTTATCATCTCGTAGTAGGTGTCGCCCGAAACGTAATCGTAAATAAAGCTTGCCATAAGCCCTACCATAAGAGCAAGATCAGCTTCTCTGTTGACAAGGTCGTCCTTCTCCGAAAGAATGATAAGTCCCATATCGTCGTAGGTGATATAGTATCCCGGGAAGAGCGTCTCAACGTCATCCATTGCTATAACGACGTAGGGCTGACCGGTCTTCTCGTCGGTAATACGCTTGGGAGCGGCAGTAAGAGGCACGCTCCTTCCGTTGACAGTAGCAGTAGGTCTGTCTACCGCAAGAAGCCCTGAGCCTTCAGAGGTAGCAAAGTCGTAGGAATAGCCGTCCTCGTGCTCAAGAATAGGATATCCTATATGGTCAAGGACCGCCTGGAAGGGAACGTATACGAGGCCGTCAATCTTAACAGGTGCGCCGTATGCAACGCCGTTTGCATCATTAAGAATAGCCTTTCTTACGTTTGCATATCTGCCGTATTCAACTCCTACCTTCATAAGAAGCGCTTCGTTGAGGTACTGAAGGTCGGACTTTTCGCCCGAGCCCGAAAGAATTTCAATCGTCTTCTCAGAGTTTGGCGCTACGTTTTCGCCGTAGGGCTTGTCGGGAGTACCGTAGCTAGCAACGTCGTCGTAGGAAACGAGCAGCTTTGAGTAATTATTCTTTACCTCACCGTTTTCATCGATGTATTCGCCAAGATACTGATCTACGTTGTAAGCCATTACGTTGTCAATACAGTAGCTCTGACCGAAAGATGCGTCTACGTCCGCCTGAGTATTTCTTGAGGGAAGACCGAATCTTACGATATCCTGAGATCTCGTTTGTCCTGCCTTAACGCAGAAAACAGTGTCGTAATAACGAGTGCCGAGGCTGAGGTCAATATCTGAATTATCTATGTCAAGAACGCCGTCGGCAGCCTTGCCGTTTACGTAAACAGGATTTACAGCGCCCTCGTCAGCCGTAACCTCGATTGCCTTCTCGATGCTGAAATCGTCTGCATACCCAATATAAACTCTCGAGGATATAAGCTGAAGCATAGTGTTTGCATCAAGCTTACCCTTGCAGGCGGTCTGAGGCTTTCCGTCACCGTCTAAGTAGGATTTACCGCAATCCTGTCCCTTGCAGTCATCCTTAAGATACTTAGTATAGCAGGTCGGGCATATACGGTAATTATCGTCGTCGGTATTGCCCTCGCCGTCCTCGCTTATGTTGTATACGATTGCCATGGTAATCCATTTGTCGTTTTCAATCACTCCAAGCGAGCTCTGCGCTCTCGAGGATGCAACGCCTGCGTTGGGAATGTACATCTTTCCGTCGCTTATCGTAACGAGAGTTGAGCTAAAGCCGTTGCTGAGGCCGCCTACCGTTCTTGAATATATGACACCCCCGAGGTCAAACTTATCGTCAACCTTGATATCAAAGAGAAGCACGGAGCTGTACTTCAGCGGTCTGTTGGACTTGTACTGAAGCTCCATATATCCGTCGTTGCCCTCAACTGTATGCATCTTTTGGTTGGTAGCCTCAATGCGAACGAAATAGTTGTAGCTGAAATCGGCGGTCTCCTCATACTCAATAGCGAATTTATTATTTTTAATCCCTCCGCCAAAGCCGTTGGAATAATTCCAGCCCTCGTCGAAATTTCTGCTGACTATAAGCGTACCGCCAATCTCTTCCTCTTCCTCCTCCTCCTCCGCTTCTGCCGCAAAGGCAAAAACAGAAAAGCAGGATACGAGAAGGGCTATCAGCAGCAATGACGATATTAACTTTATTATTTTATCTTTCATATAATGCTCTCCTGCCGATTATTTCAAATTATCCTGAACGTACTTCAAAAGGTTACCGATACCGCCGAAGGCTCTGGTAGCACATACTATATCAAGCGCAGCGGAGGATTCACGGTTCGCTGTAGCCGTGCCGCTGACGTAGCTGCTCTTTGCCGCATCGTATCTGCCCTTATAATCGGATACCTTATAGGTAACGTCGTCCTCGGTGTACTCAAAGGTAACGTCGAGGAATTCCTCACAGCCGTAGCATACCGAAAGCGCAGCGTAGAGCGCATCCTTATCCTTAGAGGAGGGGAATTCCTTCATTAGGTCTATAAAGACGGTGCTCATAGTCTCTACTTTGGTAAGCCATTTGCTAAGCTCCTCGTAGCGAGCCATTGCTATTTTAAGCTCCTCGTTGGTCACTTCCGATGCATCGCCGAGGCCGTTAACGGCAACGTTCATTGCATAGTAGAATTTCGTAGCTTGGTCAAACGCAGCCTTAAGAGCGGCATAGCCCTTGAGGGTTGTTATCTCGTCCATTTTATACTTGAATTCAAGCGTCTGCTGATAAAGAAGCGCCGAATAGTCAACGTTAAGCTGGTCGAGCTGAGTCTTATAAAGCTCGTTTCTCGATTTGATATTCTTTATTCTCGAATCGGTATGCTCGATATCACCGTAGTTTCTTTCGATGTAGTTATCAACGAAAGTGCAAACGCCCGCTTTGTCTATGTAGGTAGCACCCGAGGCATCGAAGGTATCAAGCTTCTCTGTGAGAAGCGCCACGTGCTCGTCCTGAAGCTTTGCCCAGAAGAACGCATCGAGTCTTAAGTAAAATTCCTTGCTTCCGGCAAAGCCCTCCACGCTCTCGTCACAGGGCTGGTCGGCGTTGAGGATTATACCTCTTGCAAGATACCAGAGATTTCTCATTCTGCCCGTATCCGCATCCCAATCGGTCCTGGTAGTACCGTCAAGAAGCTTCATAAGGTCGATAAAGCGCCTTGAGTTGGTCTTGGATATCGCCCCCTCAAGCTCGGGACCTGCCGCATCATAGGCGTCCTTTGCCGCCTTTATCGCATCGATCTCGGCAAAATCAAGGTAAAGCTCGAAGCCGGTACCGTCGCCGACGTAGAGCTGCTCAACCGAAGCAATCAAAGCGTAAGCTTCATTGTAGTGCCTTTGCATTGCGTCCGAGGAATTGAACTCAGCGGATACCGCAAAGCGATCCATACGGTTCTTGAAGCTTCTTATGTCCTTATCCCAAAGAATGTACTGAGAATACGCCTCGTAATCCGCCATAGCCGTAAGATACGGGTCGGTCTCAGCCTCTGTTCTCTCATCGCCTATATATATGAGCGAAGCCACCTCGTCAATAAACGAGTCAACAATGCCAAGCGCACTTTCTCTGTCGTATATATTGGCAAGTCCTCGGCCAAAAACAACAAGGTCGTCAACCTTTTGTCTGAGCTTTGCAGCATTCTCCTTCTTTGCAGCCTCGTAAATGCCCGAAAACTTATTTTCCACAAAGCTCTCGTACCTCGCTATAAGAGCAAGAATTTCAGCATCCGTGCTGTCGGCAAAAAGCGGAATATAATCACTGGCAATCGTTTCGTACGCCTTAAACTTTTGAAGGTTGGTAGGAGTATCCGAATCAAGAACGTCTACGTACTTTTCAAAAAGCTCCTCATCGGAAAGCGTACTCATATATTCAGGGTCGCAAACCGCAACTCCCTGATAGAAAAGGAAATTGTCAAGCGAGAAGCTTCCCGAGGTAGCTCCCTGATTACCAAGTCTTGTGTGAAGAGGATACACGGCAAGTTCACCGTTACACCATTTCTTATCCTTATCCGTCGCATCGCAGAGATTGTCACTCTTATAAATAAGAGTTCTCTCAACTGCGCCCTCTCTGTCCACCTGAGCCTTATTGACGTATACGCACAACTGCTCGTCTGCCGCCGCCTTCGGATTATAAAGCACCGTAACGTGAAGCCAGCCGCCCCGGTCGGAGGTAACCGTAACGGGAGAGTCCACCTTATTTCCTTGGCCTGAAATTCCCGTGATAGTTGCAACGCCGTCGGTCGCCGAATATTTAGCTACCGATATGGATCCTTGGCTTAAGCTCGAATGGTTGAGTATTTGTATGTCAAAAGAGGACATTTCTCCTTCAAGAGTAGCTATATCAAACTCCATAACGAAGCCGTCAACGGGAGTTTCCGCCGCCTTCGTCGTAGGGTTGGTATTTGCTAGTATGCCTGAAAGATTCTTGAATCTGGGCTGAACGTAAAGGCTTCCCGATTCCTTGTTAGCATAGTTGATGGTAGAGTAGTACTTAGACGAGGTCGCAGTAGCATCTTCGCCATAAATGTAAGGCGCTCCTCTGTCGTCGTCAACTATGTAGACAGTCTCCTTGCCGGAAACCTTAACGTGGCTTCCCACCGCACCTGCCGCACCGGAAGCGCTCGTGCCCTCCTCCATTCCGTCGTATAGCACCTTATTCACCGACCAATAGTCCTCGAAATTGGCTTCAGAGCCGGTGGATATATTGCCGTCCGCCAAAGCAAACGAACCGACCGCTGCGGTAGCGACGAGAACGGCTGCCAGACACAAGGCAATAAGTATCTTTCTTATGTTTTTCATAAGTCCTCCTTAGAGAATAATAAATTTCACTGCGCACATTATACCATTTATTTTAATATAAAAGCAATACGCAAAATACATTTTTGTATATTTAGCACATAAAATTCTACTTTTTGCACAAAGAAGCGTTGGCGTCGCCTTTCCTTCCGTCTGACGCCAACAGTGCTGCGCCGTTTCCCTGCGACGCTCGCTGCTTTTATCGCTTTGGCATCAAGAGGAAAGCCAAGCTCCGTCGCTTTCGTACTAGCGACTTTCAGCAAAGCATAGAGCCTTTGAGCAAACCTTCTCATAAATCGGTGAATTATCAACAGAAGCACAACGCTTACCGGCAAATACCCCCCGTCAAACGGGCTTTACTTTCAAGTACAGTTTTTGAAATTTAGTAGAACATCTTACCTACCGACAGAAAAAGGACGAAGAATGTTATGAATTCCTCATCCTTTTTTCTTTGCAAGCACTGACTTAATTAAAGACACCAATATTTTGCCAAAAGAAACGCAAAGGCACTTTTGACATTAGCATATCAAAAGCTTATGCGATTACCTTCCGGGAGGTAGAAAAAGCCTCCCTTGTGTAATGCGTGATGTTCTTAGCGGAGAATTTCCACTTTGAATAAAGTGCAAGCATCGCATTTGTACGAACAAATGCAGAATGGACTAAGCCCAAACCCATATTTACAAACAGAAAGAGAGAACGAATCGGTTTAAAAGCCGAAATGTTCTCTCTTTTTCTGTTAGGCGATATGTTTGCAAGCAAACGCGATATACTCGCTTTGCTCGTGCGATATATTGTCGCTTCGCGCCAATGCGATATGATATAAATCTCCTCACGCCCCGCAGGGCATATCGTTTGCCGCAGGCAAATATCGCTCCCGAAGGGAATATCGCAAATCCCGCAAGGGATTTATATCGCTGCGTGTTCTCCGTTAAGGATAACACGCTAACCTTACCCGTTGATATAATCCATTAAGATTTTGGGAAGCACCTGTGGGTCGCAGTTGCCCTTTAGTTCCTTCATACATCTGCCGAACAGAGCCATAACCGCCTTGTCGCGTCCGCCTCTGATGTCCGCAACCGTTTGAGGGTCGGCATCGCAAACCGCCTTAACAACGCTTTCAACGAGTGATGTATCGTTGGAAACGATAAAGCCGTTAGCCTCTGCGTATTTTTGAGGGTCGATGCTCGCATCGTCGAACATAGCGACAAGCACCTTTTTACCGTTAGCGCGTCCAACCGTGCCATCGGCAACGAGGTTTATAAGCTTACCGAGAGCCTTGCCGTCAAGGGTGAGCATATCGAAGGTCATCTTTCTTGAATTGAGAATGCTCATAATCTCGGAGATAATCCAGTTTGCACAATCCTTTGCCTTACCGCAAACGCTATACGCGTCCTCGAAGCAGTCGCAAAGAGCTCTTGTCGAGATAAGCTGGTGGGCATCGTATTCGCTAAGCCCAAGCTCGCTTATATATCTCTGCTTTTTAACCTCAGGGAATTCGGGAAGTGAGCACTTAATATCCTCAAACCACGCATCGTCAATAACGATAGGCATAATGTTAGGGTCGGGGAAGTATCTGTAATCGCCCGCGGTTTCCTTGGTTCTCATAGAGAAGCTCTTGCCCTTGGCATCGTCCCAACGGCGAGTTTCCTGCACGAGCACCTCTGTGCCGTTCTCAATAGCGTCAATATGGCGCGCGGTTTCGTACTCAATAGCCTTTGCGATGGCGGTAAGAGAGTTCATATTCTTAATCTCGGTACGAACGCCAAGCTTGGTGCTACCCTCGGGGCGAACAGAGAGGTTTACATCGCATCTCATAGAGCCCTGCTCCCAACGGCAGTCACTTACTCTTGCAAAGCGAAGCAGAGAGTGAAGCCTTTCGAGGTAGGCAATAACCTCCTCTGCGCTTGACAGGTCAGGCTGAGATACTATTTCGATAAGAGGAACGCTTGTACGGTTGAAGTCAACATGCGTTGTATCGGGGGCAATATCGTGAACGAGCTTGCCTGCGTCCTCCTCCATATGAATTTGCTTAATTCTTACCTGCTTCTTGCCCTTTGAGGTTTCTATCTCAACATAGCCGTTTACAGCCACAGGGGAGAACCATTGTGTTGTCTGGTAGGCACAGGGAAGGTCAGGATAATAGTAGCTTTTCTTATCAAAGGTTGTTGTACGGTTGATATGACAGTTGAGCATCATTCCCGCGGTCATACCGAGGTCAACAACTCTTTTGTTTACAACGGGGAGCATACCCGGCATACCACAGCAGGCAGGGCAAACATGCTCGTTAGGGCCTGCGCCGAACTCCGCGGG
>JAZRCT010000019.1:0-10406 GCA_045659905.1 Eubacteriales bacterium
GTCTTTGGGGAGTTAAAAAAGAGAAGCACCACAAGGGTGCTTTCCTGCGGAGAATTAGCGGCAGGGAACTGTAAGCGACTTGGGTTGGAAGATGTTTCGCTTGGCGAAACCGTGCCGCTATGTTGCGAACTCCGGCGCCTATGGCGCACGAAGTCGATCAGAGCAAGGAGAGAAAAAAAAGAGAAGCACCACAAGGGTGCTTCTCTTTTTTTGGTGCTCCTGCGGAGAATCGACCTCCGGACACCTTGATTAAAAGTCAAGTGCTCTACCAGCTGAGCTACAGGGGCGTTTTATTAAATTTTTGCTACGCAAAATGCGGAGAATTTGCTACGCGGGGTGGCTTTGAACCGTACGTTCCGCTATTGGTCTTGAAAAAACCGTGTCAGCCGCGTTACGCAATATACCGCCGATAGCTTTGTACCACTATAGAACAGCCACCGGCGGTATGCGAACTCCGGACACCTTGATTAAAAGTCAAGTGCTCTACCAGCTGAGCTACAGGGGCGTTCGCATTTCGTGCTTTAATATAATAGCACAACAATTGCCGTTTGTCAATAGATTTGAGAAAAAAATAAATAAAACACTAGCGTAGCACGGGTTATTCTTTCCTACGACAAACGAAAGCGCATCTTGACGGCTTTTAATTAAGTCAAGATACGCTTATGTTTGATATAGGAAATGGGTATCATAAAAACTTCGTTCTGTATTTTCCCGGGGTGACACCCATAATCTTCTTGAAGACACGCTGAAAATAAAATCTGTCTGAATAACCGCATTCTTCCGCAATTTGTGATATCGAGGTATATCCGCGTTCAATCAAGTTGCGAGCGAGAAGTATGCGCTGTAGGGTTATATATTCAATAGGCGATTTGCCCATTACTTCATGGAAAATTTGTCTGTATCTCGACGGGGATATATACTCCATTTTTGCAAGGTCCTTTACTTCCAGACTTTCGTTAAGATGCGAGTGTATGTATCCGATCGAACGCGTGAGATTTCGCTTTTGAGCTCCGGCGAGTACTTCTGCTCGTTTACCGATGAGTATAAGTATTTGTTTAGTCAGTGCTGACGTTGCAAAGGAGAAGCTCTTGTGCCTGTTAATGAATTCGTCGAACAATTCTTCAAACTTTTCAAGAATATCAGATTGTATGCCGATTTTTACAGGTTTAGAGGGAGAAATGCCGCAAGATGCAATTAATTCTTTGCATTTTGAACCTGTAAAATGCAAATACAGATAGCTAATCTCTTCTCCCGGAGTTGCATTATCATATCTGTATTGTGTGTGTGGCGGTATTATAACAACCTCACCCGGAGAAAATGAAGAGTGCTCATTTTCTACGCACAGCTTCACTTCACCGCGTAGCAGATATATAAGATAATAGTCGCATCTCTGCCTACGTCCGTGTGGATTGTCGCGGAAGAGCATCGTGGTAGACGTTTCTCCGGTGCAGTTTATTGAAATTTCTTCCGAGGCGGATTCTCTGTCGCCTTTATCGTTGAAATGTCTCCATTTAAACAAAGTGTTGTTCATATAAGCTCCCTGCTGGATTATATTGTCGTTTTGTCCATAAAAATTGCGTTTAGTCCATTGAAAACGGTAGCAATACTATTGTATACTATAAATGGATGAAAGTCAATGCTTTTAAATATGCGCGTCACTTCATCAAGTATATTTTTAGAGGTGAAAAATGAAAAAAGCGATAAACGCATGGTCAATTCCCGAAAATTACACCTTTGAAGAGTGCATATCCGCGGTGAAGGCGGCAGGATTTGACGGTATAGAATTTAATTTTGATGCTGAAAATCGAGGACATTCAATTACAGAAGAAACTAGCCTGAAAGAGCTTCTTCGCATAAAAGAGCTTTGTGATATTGCCGAAATTAAGGTCGTCAGCGTATCCACTTCACTTCATAATTTTAGGTGGTCCGTATCTGAGCCGAGAGAGGTGCAGTATATTATAGGTCTTCTTGATAAGCAGCTTATGGCAGCGCACGTCCTTGGAGCAGATTCCGTTTTGGTAGTACCAGGAGGAATGAAGGACGGCATGCTTCTTTCCGAGGCTAGAAAAAATTCCATAAAAAATATGAAGGCAGCCCTTCCCGTAATTGAGAAATACGGAGTAACCGTAGGAGTTGAGAACGTATTTAATGAGTTCTTCACCTCTCCTTACGATATGCTTTCGTTTATAGATGAGGTCGATTCCCCGTTGGTAAAGGCGTATCTTGACCTCGGCAATATGACGGCATTTTCATCTACGGAATATTGGTGTGACATCCTTGGAGGAAAAATTGCGAAAATTCATATCAAGGATACAAAGCGTTTGCCTGAATGTCGCGGACGTGAGTTTACACCCCTTCTTGAAGGGGAGATTAATTTCCCGCTCGCGATGTCCATTCTTAGAAATAATGGATTTGATGGCTACTTAACCGCTGAGGTTGGAAATTACGACAAACTGCCCATAGAGGATTTTCTCCGTAGCATAGTTGAGGCAGAGGATAAGATGATAGCTTATTATAACGGTGAAATTTGACTTTGCGAATTAAGCAATAAACATTTTGTAGTTTTTGATAAAGACGTTTTGATAGAAGCTGAGATAGTCCGCGCTCGACGTTTTTCAAGAAAACGCAGACTTTAAATGCTAAAACAAAGATAAAGGAGAATATTTATGAAGGACTATAAGATAGCACTTCAGGTTCATTCCGTGAGAGAGGATTTTGCAGAGAAGCCCTTTGAAACTCTCGCTGAGATAGCTAAGATGGGATATGACGGAATTGAATTTAATTACGGTGCAAGAGGCGAATATACTGCTGAAGAATATCGCAAAGCGCTCGACGAGGTAGGTCTTAAGTGTTATAGCGCAATGGGCGGATGGAATGATTTCAGCAAAGAAAACATTGATGAAACCGCAGAGTATCTTGCTAAGCTTGGAGTAGAGCATATAGTTATCGGTATGGTTGACTTTAAGATAATAGACGAGAATCCTGATGCTGTAAGTGACATAGTTCTGCATATGAGATGGGTGAACGAGCATCTTAAAGCTAAAGGCTTTAAATCCGGATACCACGCACACGATGCTGACTACACTCATACGGTTGACGGCGTACCGTTTTACGAATACGTTATGGCAAATACTCCGACTGAGTTCGGTATGACGGTTGACACGGGAAATATTATGGGAGGCAACGGTGATCCCATCGCATGCCTTAAGAAGTTCCCCGGCAGATCTCCCGTTCTTCATATAAAGGGATACGGAAAAGAGAAGAAATATACGACACCCGTCTGGGAGTCAGAGCTCGATTGGGTAGAGCTTTTTACTACGGCAAGAGATACCTCTGCCACCGAGATATTCTACATAGAGTTTGGCGCGCGCAGTGATTATGATCCCAAGGACCGCGCTGCAAAATCTTGTGAGTGGCTTAAGTCGTGGGTTGCCAAGATAGACACGCTTTGATTTTGACGAGAAATAGGAGATGAAAATGATAAAAGTTGGTATTCAGATAGCTGCAAAGGATAATATATACGAGCAGATAGCTCACGCGAGTGAGCTTGGATTTGACAACGCCCAGATCGTTGTCTGGAATATGAATTATTATAATGAAGAGTACGCAAACGAGATAAAGAGAGCTTGCGGTGACTTCAATTTCACCATTACTTCTGTATGGTGCGGTTGGTCAGGCCCCATAGATTTTTCTTATCCCGCTATGTACCTTACTCTAGGCCTCGTTCCTTCCGCTTACAGAGCGCAGAGGACGGAGGAGCTTATTAAGGGCGCGGAATTTGCTCGCATGCTAGGAGTCAGAGATATAGTTACTCATATGGGATATCTTCCCGATAACCCCTTTGATAAGGATAGGCTGGGTGCTATGATTGCGCTAAGACATATCTGTAAGACGATAGAGCCGTACGGTCAGCGTTTTCTCTTTGAGACGGGCGAAGAGCTCCCTAACTCTCTCGTTCAGCTTATCAAAGAGATAGGTCAGGATAATATAGGTATAAACTTTGATCCTGCCAATATGCATATAAACGGCAGAGCAAATTCATCTGACGCTCTTGATATGTTTGCACCTTACGTGATGGGATTTCACGCTAAGGACGGTACTTATCCTAAGAACGGAAGTCCGAAGGGCAAGGAAACGAAGATTGGAGAGGGAGATACTGATTTCCCGCGCCTTGTTAGACAGCTCGTTAATATGGGATACGACGGTTACATCACCATAGAGCGAGAGATAGCAGAGGGCGCTGTGCGTGATGCCGAGGTAGTGTGGGAGAAGGGCTATCTCGAGGACCTTATCCGCTGCGCTATGAACAAAAAATAAAAAATATTTTTAGTGAGGTATACGTTATGTTAAAGGTAGGAGTTATTGGACTTGGTGATATTAGTATTGGCGCGCACATGAGCGCGTACAAAAAAATCAAGGCAGAGGGCGGACCCGTTGTCGTAGAGGCTGTTTGTGATATAGAGCCCCAAAGACTTGCTGAGGTGGCAGAGGGCGGCTACCGTGAATACACCTCGATAGACGAGATGCTTAAGGCTGAGGCAGGAAAGCTTGATTTCATTGATATTTGTCTTCCCACATATCTTCATAGCGAAGTTTCCATAAAGGCTATGGAGGCAGGATTCAACGTTCTTTGCGAGAAGCCAATGGCACGTAATCCCGAAGAGGCAAAGGCTATGATAGACGCCAAAAACAGAACGGGCAAATTGCTTATGATAGCTTACTGTAACAGATTCTGGGAAGGTGCTCGTTACGTAAAGGGCGTTATAGACAGCGGCGATCTCGGTGCTGTACGTGATGCTCAGTTTAGACGCGAGGGCGGAACTCGTCCCGAGGGCAGAAATAAAAACAAATGGTTCTGGGATGTAAATCTTTCCGGCGGTGCTATGCTTGACCTCCATATTCATGACGTAGATATGATAAGATGGATGTTTGGCGTTCCCACGGCAGTGAGCGCGGCAGCAGCAGGCTACGACGAGGGCGTTGGATATGACGCTATGTCAGTCAACTATATGTATCCCGGAAACGTTTTCGTTAACGCATCGTGCTCATGGACGCTTCCTGATAATATGTATAACGTCAGAGTTGTTCGCGTTAACTTCGAAAAAGGATATATTTACATAGAGCGTACCGCAGACAGATCGACAGCTGTAAGGGTAGAATACGGTAAGGGAACTGTTGAACTTGATAAGAAGCTCACTACGTTCGATGCTTACTATAACGAGATTCTGTACTTTGCAGATTGCCTTAAGTCAGGTAAAGCTCCCGTTGATTCTCTTCCCGAGGAGTCGATAGATTCCGTGAAGATGGTAATGGCGGAGGTTAAGTCTGCTGATAAGGGCGGAGAGAGAGTAGAACTTTAAGCTCTTACGCCTCATGGCGCAATTAAAAAACGGTATAGGTATCAGAAACGGTATCTATACCGTTAATATTTTTGAGGAAAAAGGTGGAAACCCTTTGGAGTATTAATTGCTGCGACATAAATAAAAAGGGCGATTAATCCGCCTATTTACACATATTTGAAAAAATATCATGTTGTCCGATTTATAGTACAAATAATTGTTTATAATAAAGTCGTAAGGAAAAAGCCGTGTGGCTTAATATAAAGGAGATTTTATTATGGAATACAAGTACGCAGTAGCGCTTATCAAAGACGGAGATGAAAAAATACTCGCTGTATTCAGTACTAAGGAGGAGGCGGACGAGTTTGGTATGAGCAATCCCGTGCCTGAGCGAGACGGACTTCAATATTGCTTTGCATCTATGTTTTGCGGCAACAATCCATGCGGTACTGATATAAGCATTTACAATTCGTATAATGCTTAAAATTTCACCCGAAAACAATAAGTCAAAAAGCGGATATCCCGAAAATTTTCGGGATAGCCGTAAATCATTTATTAAATAAAAATCAACCGAGAACGAACTTGTTGAAGCTCTTCTTTCCGCGCTTGATAAGCACGCCCGCCTCGAGCTGCTCTTTTGATACGGTAGCCCTCACGTCGACAACCTTCTCACCGTCAACTGTGACACCGCCTTGCTCAATAGCTCTGCGGCTCTCGGACTTTGAGGGGGTCATCTTTCCGAGCACGAGCAGAGAGTTTACGTCAATTGCACCGTCTGTCAGCATATCCGCGCTAACCGTTACGGTAGGGATAAGTGTGCTGTCACCGGAAGAATAAAGAGCTTTTGCGGCAGCCTTTGCGCGCTCTGCCTCCTCTTCACCGTGCACGAGCTTAGTCAGCTCGTATGCGAGTATTTCCTTTGCGGTATTGAGCTGGCTGCCCTCCCAGGAATCCATCGCGTTTATCTCTTCAATAGGCAAGAAGGTAAGCATTCTTATGCACTTAAGCACGTCGGCATCGTCTACGTTTCTCCAATACTGATAGAAGTCGTAGGGAGATGTCTTGTTCGGGTCGAGCCATACGGCGTTTCCTGCCGTCTTACCCATCTTCTTGCCCTGAGAGTCGGTAAGAAGGGTAATCGTCATTGCGTGAGCGTCCTTGCCGAGCTTGCGGCGCACGAGCTCTGTGCCGCCGAGCATATTCGACCACTGGTCGTCACCGCCAAACTGCATATTACAGCCGTAAGTCTTGAAGAGATGATAGAAGTCGTATGACTGCATTATCATGTAGTTGAATTCAAGGAAGGAGAGTCCCTTTTCCATTCTCTGCTTATAGCATTCTGCGGTGAGCATTCTGTTGACGGAGAAGCATGCGCCAACCTCGCGTAAGAGGTCGACGTAGTTGAGGTTAAGAAGCCAATCAGCGTTATTTACCATCATCGCCTTGCCATCGCCAAATTCGATGAATCTCTCCATCTGACGCTTGAAGCAAGCAGCATTGTGCTCAATATCCTCCTTGGTGAGCATCTTTCTCATATCGGTGCGTCCCGAGGGGTCGCCTATCATAGTCGTGCCGCCGCCGATAAGAGCAATAGGCTTGTTTCCTGCCATTTGCAGTCTTTTCATAAGAGTAAGTGCCATAAAGTGACCTGCGGTAAGGCTGTCTGCGGTACAGTCAAAGCCTATATAGAAGGTAGCCTTACCCTCGTTTATCATAGTTCTGATTTCTTCTTCGTTAGTTACCTGAGCAATAAGACCTCTGGCAACGAGCTCTTCGTAAATTTTCATTTTTCGTCCTCTTTCATATAAAAATAAAGCCCTTGGGAAAGACCCAAGGGCGTAATTAACGCGGTACCACCTTGTTTCACGAGCACAGCTCGCCTCTTATGCGCTATAACGGGCGCGCCCGATGCAGACTACTGAAGGGATAGCCCTCGTTCAGTGCACACTCAAAGACGTATTCACTTGTCGGCTCAGCGCGCCTCTCATCACCCGGCAGCTTTCTGTATCCTACCTCGACAAGCTACTTGCTCTTATCAACGTTTTACGGAAGTATTATATAATATTTTTGATAGTTTGTCAACCTTATAGCAAAAAAACATCATTTTTTATTGAAGGAATATATCGTTGTATGCTTGTAGGTATCGCCCATTTTGTAGAAGCCTATACCGTGGTTGATGCAGTTAGGCTCAGTCTGCGTTTCAAGGCAGAACGCTCCGTGGCGAACCTGCTTGATGCCTCCCTTGAAGTCAGGGCCGTCGCCGAGGAAGTTGCCGATATAGAACTGCACTCCCTCCTGGTCTGTGTAAACCTTCATAGCGATTTTATCGCCCTCTATATTTGCGATAAGGGGCAGACCATATATTTTCTCATCGGCATTTGGTGTCAAGACGAGGTTATGGTCGTATCCGATAAACTCACCGCCTATTCTTTCACCTATTTCGTGAGGTGTATTGAAGTCAAAGGGAGTGCCGACCACGCTCGGACGGTTGCCGCTTGGGATAAGGGTATCGTCAACCTCGGTATATTTGTCAGCGTATATTACAGCCTTATGCGAGAGGATAGTACCACCGAAGCCGTTAAGGTTAAAGTATGCGTGATTAGTCAAGGCGATGGGCGTATCTCCCTCGGGAGTGGCAGTGTAGTCAATCATCAGATTCGTGCCGTCAAGGGTGTACTTGACCGTTGTGTGAAGAACCGAGGGGAAGCCCTCCTCCATGTCATCTGAGGTGTACTTGAGAACTATCTCGCTATCAGTACACGATACTACCGTCCACATCTTGTAGTCAAATCCTACACCACCGTGAAGGCAATTTTCACCGTCGTTTTTTGGTAAATTGTAAACTTTTCCGTTCATTTCAAAGCGCGCGCCACCAATTCTGTTTGCGACTCTGCCGATAAGAGCACCTTGGTGCGAGGTGTCAGCCAGATATCCCTCGATTGTGTCAAAACCACCGACGACGTCAACTCCGAAGACTGTGAAGGACTGTATTACTCCGCCTCGGTCGAGCACCTTGAGTGCAGCTGCGTCGTTTTCAAGAGTGTAGATATGTACGCACTCACCTGAGGGAAGAGTGCCGAAAAGTTCTTTTTTCATTTTTACCTCCAAGAGAGTTTTTTTCATTATATCACCTATTTTAAAAAAAGTAAAGAGTGTACGGTGTATTTGTTGACATTTGGAAGAAAATATGCTAACATATATCAAAAGGATTTTCGACGAAGGGATAATATTATAGATGAAGAAGATTGCTATCGTAATCAACGGCGCGGGCGGCGTCGGCAAGGACACGCTGTGCGATATGGCGGCATCTGAATTTAAGGTTTTAAACGTCTCCTCAATAACGCCGATTAAAGAGATAGCCACCCTTTGCGGCTGGGACGGAAGAAAGGATGATAAATCCCGAAAGTTCCTATCCGACCTTAAGCTCCTTTGTGTAGAGTATAACGATTACCCGACCGAGTGGGCATACGCACGGTACCTCGAATTTTTGAAGAGTGATGATGAGGTGATGTTCGTACATATAAGAGAGCCTCTGGAGATAGCCAAATTCGTCAGCCGTACGGGTGGCGAAGCCAAGACTCTTCTCGTTCGCGGTGGTGAGCGTATGAAGAAGACGAAATACGGAAATACCTCCGACGACTCTGTTGAAGAATATAAGTACGACTACTATTTCGTTAACGATAAATCTCTTGATGAGGCAAAGCGCGACTTTATAGATTTTCTCAAAAACTTATAAATAAAAATCGCGGTTATCCCGAAAATGAACTGAACCCCTAAAAACGGACATTGAAATAAAAAGACCTCTTGTGGTAGAATAGAAACATCTACCGCAGGAGGTTTTTGTATGGCAAACAGAAAGGGCGTAAAGCATTATCCGGAAAGCTTTAAGACGCAAGTCAAGCAAGAGTATGAAGCAGGAGCATCAATGATGAGTCTGCACCGCAAATATGGGGTAAGTGTATATTCAATCGAGTCGTGGTGCGGACTTCGTCCGGAAGTTAATAGAAGACAAATGACACCGTTAAAGAGAGGGCGTCGCTCAAAAAGGAATCCCGAAGATTTAACGAATCGAGTAAAACGTCTTGAAATGGAAAACGAGCTTCTGCGAAATTTTCTTCAAGAGTTGGAAAGGAAGTGAAAGCGAGCGTAAAATACAGAGTAATTCATCGTTTCAAGGACAAATATAACGTGCGAGATATGTGTATCTTCTTTGGAGTATCCCGTAGTGGTTACTATGCCTGGACAAAGAAAATGGATAAAGAGGATCCAGACAAGCAGATAGGCGAGCTAATAAGAGATTGCCAACAGAAAACTCGGCAAACATACGGTTACCGCCGTGTTCAAATATGGTTATTACGTGAATTTGGGCTTGTAATGAACCATAAAGCCGTATTGCGTGTAATGAATAAGTATAATTTACTCTCCAAATCTCGCAGAAAACGCAAATGGGTACAGAACTGCGAGAGAGTACACAAATACACCAATCTGCTTGAGCGAAACTTTTATGCCGAACGTCCGAACCTAAAGTGGTGCACGGATATATCTTACATACCAACAAAAGAAGGATTTGTTTATCTTTCGGTAATTAAAGATTTATACGACAATTTTGTTGTTGCGTACAAAGTAGGAACTGAAAACAATAACAATCTTGTTTATGAAACAGTTAAAGCGGCAAAAAGAGAGGTCACCGCAGAGCTGCAACTCCACAGTGACCAAGGCTTTCAATACACTTCAGAGGGGTATTTTAAGCTAACAAAATCTTACCACATAACGCCGTCAATGTCAAGTCCCGGAACGCCATTAGATAATGCTTGTGCTGAAAATTTCTTCAGTACACTCAAATCCGAGTGGCTTCATCGGTACACACCGGCGTCCAAGGAGGAGGCGCGCCTCCTCCTTGGTGAATACATTCATTTCTACAATTATGAACGTATTCAGTTAAAAACAAAACTGACACCGTACGAAAAACGATGTCAGTTTCAAGAAATAACGAGCTTTTAAGAGCAAATCAAAGCTATTCTACGAAATGCTTTTTTATTTCGTGTCCATTGCCTTGGGTTCACTCCA